>JAAXXT010000003.1 GCA_013334325.1 Erysipelotrichaceae bacterium
CAGCGAGCCATCGTGGAAGGATCTCATCGACCTTAGGCATCATCGCATCCATCATTGGGGCGATTGCTCAGATCACCTTTGGATTCGTCGTTGATTTATTGCCTTATCAGATGTGTTGGTTGATCATTATATCCTTAGGTTTATTGGCTTTAAGTTTGATTCCACTATTTAGAAGAAATGATAAGCGAGATTATCACTTGCTTTACAAGGAGACCCTATGAGCGACTTCATTAGATTAGCATTCTTCCCATGGATCATCATTTTACCGATTGTCATTGTCTTGTTTCTTGTCGCACCGATCTTGATTGCCTATGTGGTGTATAAAGATGCGGTCAAACGAGGTGTATTATCACCTTTCGTATGGGCACTGGTTGCGGCTTTCGTTCCGTTTTATATTGGATTATTGTTATATGTCATCATTGGGGTTACCCAAGTGGATAAAGGCTCACAGTTATGAGTTATATCGACCTTCATAACCATTGTATTCCTGCATTGGATGATGGGGTCAAGAATGAAGAAGAATCTTTGGTGATGCTTCAATGTGCAGTCAAAAGTGACATAAAAGTCATGTTTGTGACCCCACATAGAGAACCCAAAGGTCGTTTTAATCCGGACAATGATGAGGTCATTAAAGCCTGTCGTCGATTAAGACGTCTCGCCAACGCCAATCAACTAAAGATCGATGTTCGATATGGTGAAGAATTCAGAATCAAAACAGACTCGATTGACTTGATTCAAAATGATCAAGTTCTAGGCTACAGTGGTACAGATTATGTGTTGGCTGAATTTACCAGGACCAATGCCTTCTCAAAACTTATACCTCAAGCGATTGAGGCTTTTCATCAACGAGGTAAGAAGGTTCTTATCGCTCATCCTGAACGATACTTTGATGATGTGAGAGAAGGGGTAGAGACTTGTCGTTTATGGGTCGAAATGGGCTGTTTCTTACAGATCAATCGTACTTCTCTATTGGGAGTACACGGAGTCTATGCGGAAAAGATCGCCGATAAATTGATTAAACAAGGATTAGCTCATGTGATCGCAACGGATGCCCATGAAGGGGAAGGAATTCGAGTATGTCGACTAGATGATATTTATTTCATCGTAAAGAAGAAGTATGGACAGGACATCGCTGATATGTTGTTTCATACCAATCCTGAGCTTTTGATCAACAATGTCCCTATGGTACCCATCATAAGACCTAAAAGACATTTAAAGATTTTCTCTTATTTCGCTAAAACAAAGAAAAACAAGAAAGATCAATATGAGGAATAATATGGAAACTAAGAAAGTATTATTGACAGGTGGTTTAGGTTATATTGGATCACATATCGTTGTCTCTTTAAGCGATCCAAGCTCTGCAATCATCGCAGATGATTGTTCAAACTGTGATCTTAAACAGATTGATCGTCTTAAACAAGTCATTCCTTTTGAAAAGAATCAAGTGATCGTTTGTGATGTAGCTGATCTTGAAGCTTTTGAAGAAATCTTTAAGAAACACAAGATTGAAACGATCATTCATTTAGCGGGTTATAAAGCCGTAGGCGAGTCCGTCAAACAACCTTTAGCCTATTACACTAATAATCTTAATGCGACCCTCAATGTCTTAAAGATGTGTAATAAATATGATGTCAAGCACTTGATCTTTAGCTCTTCTGCGACTGTGTATGGACCTCAAAGTTCACCTATGGATGAATCCATGACTTTACTTAAGACCACCAATCCTTATGCGGAAACCAAAGCCATCAGTGAAAGAATGATAGAAGATTATTGTTTAGTTCATCCTGAATTCTCTGCGACGTCTTTACGTTACTTCAATCCAGTAGGTGCACATCCAAGTGGCTTTATTGGAGAGATCCCAAGTGGGATCCCTAATAATCTATTGCCTTATGTTCAACAAGTTGCCAGTGGTAAACGACCTTATCTTAATGTCTTTGGGAAGGATTATGAAACCAAAGATGGGACAGCCATCAGAGACTATATCCATGTGATGGATCTTGCGGATGCGCATGTCTGTATCTTAAACAATCCTAAACAGGGTTATCGTGTATATAACGTAGGGACAGGTGTTGGAACTTCTGTCCTAGATCTCGTAAAAGCTTTTGAAAAGGCAACTGGTGTTAAGATACCTACTGAAGTGACTCATCGAAGAGCGGGTGATCTACAAGAAAGTGTCGCCAACGCCTCTAAAATCAATAAAGAATTGGGTTGGAAGAGTCGCTATAGTATAGAAGATATCTGTAAAGACGCTTGGAATTTTGAAAAACATCAATCAAACTAAAGAACTAAACACGAGATTATACCGATAATCTCGTGTTTTATAAAGTATAATGAGGAGTGTGAACTTTGAAAAGATGGGTAAAACCCTTCTTTAGACAAAAGAATAGTGGACGATTTCGCTTGACTACAAATGAAAATCATCCCTGTTTGAAGTTCATACAATATGTATAAGGTGCCAGTTTTATCGATCTGTCATAGATCCTTACTCTAGTTCCCACTCTATTTAAAATGAAACCATTAACACTACCAACTCATCTTCATTTTATGGATCCTTTAAGATTCATAGAAACCATGATCCTAAAAACTAAAGGCCAAAAATGCGCCCTATTTTTAAGTGAATCTGCTGCGAAACGTTATCATTTTGAACCAATGATCGAGAGGTTGAGTAAAACGAGTCAATTGACATGGATTAAAACCAGTTATTCAACTCCTGATTATCATGATTTAGCGTCTACTTTACGATCTCTAAAAGGTCTTGAGTTTGATGTCTTCATCGCGATAGGAGGAGGAAGCTGCTTGGATTTAGCGAAAAGCACCGCAGCCTTCATTGATTTTAGTAAAGATGATGTCTCTGATGAAGATCTCTTAAAGATTATCAAAGACAAGACTTATCTTAGTCAAACAACAAGACCACAATTGATCGCTGTTCCTACTACTGCAGGAAGCGGGAGTGAATTGACACGTTGGGCTATTTTATGGGATTTTGATCATGAGGAGAAGCTATCGATAGAGACGCCTCATTTGGCATTTGATGAGGCTTATATCGTTGTAGAATTTACCTTAAGTATGCCTTTAAAATTGACCTTATCGACAGGTTTAGATGCCTTGACTCAAGCTTCTGAAGCGTATTGGGCTAAATCGACAACACCTAGTGTACAAGTCTTAGCTTTACAAGCAATAAGATTGATCGTAAGAAATTTGCCAAGAGTCTTAGCAGATCCATATGATTATGAATTTCGTAAGAACATGATGATAGGATCAATATTAGGAGCCATGGCATTTAGCAATACCAAGACTACAGCATGTCATTCTATATCTTATCCTTTGACCTTGAAGTTTAAAATGGACCATGGCTTAGCCTGTGCCTTAACTTTAGGAGACATCTTAAGACATAATCTAAGTGCCTTATCTAACCCAGAAAGTGTCTATGAAGCTTTCAACATCAACAATCCTGAACAAGTGACCCAATGGATAGAAAAACTTTCTGAAGGGATCGTTTCGATGAGGCTTTCTGATTATGGGGTCAAAGAAAGCGATCTAGAAACACTAGCTCATTTATCCTTCACTTTAGGACGAATGGAGAATAATCCCATCGACTTGAATGAACAACAAGTTCAAGATATCTTAAAACTTCATCTATGATGAGGTTTTTATTATATTGAACCTAAATTTTGAGTAGTTGTTTCAATACACATTTTAAGTCGCTAAGGGTATAATAAGAAAGCATTCATAGAAAGGACCTGTCTGTATCATCTTACAGACTATATACTCATGTCAGAAAATCAAAACTTAGATCCTAAATTCAATCCGTTTAAAGCTCGTCCTAAAAAAGAGACCCAAATCAAAAAAATGTTTGCGATCGTTAGTGGAAAAGGCGGGGTTGGGAAATCAACCGTTGCGGCACTATTGGCGAGCCACGCTCAAAAAGCAGGTTTTCATACAGGTTTGATCGATGGGGACATCGTAGGACCATCCATGGGACAGTTGTTTAATATCCACACTCAGGCTTCAGGAAGTGATCAAGGTATCTTGCCTTTTGAGACCGAAAGTGGTTTAAAGGTCATTACGAGTAATATGCTTGTGGAAACAGAGACCACACCGATCTTATGGCGTGGAGCGCTTATCACCAACGCAGTCAAACAATTCTATACCGATGTGATCTGGGGTGAACTAGATTTGATGGTGGTCGATATGCCTCCTGGAACAGGAGATATCCCTTTAACTGTATTTCAATCTTTACCAATCGATGGGATCATCATCATAACGACCCCACAAGATTTAGTATCTATGATAGTCTCAAAAGCCATCGAAATGGCTCAAAAGATGAATGTACCTATCTTAGGCATCATCGAAAATATGAGCTATATGGACTGTGATGAATGTGGTAAACGGCATACGCCTTTTGGGGTAAGCAAGATCCAGGAATTGGCTCAAAAATACAATCTACCTGTCATCGCACAACTACCTATCAATCCAGTCTTTAATCAAATGGCAGATCAAGGCCGTATCGAAGAGATTGACAGTGAAGACTTCAGTTGGTTGGTTGAAACCTTAATGGTGGATTAGTATGTTTGAAACAGCGAGATCCATCAAACGAAGAGATCCAGCCGCTAAGAGCCTTTTTGAAGTCATCCTACTTTATCCAGGTTATCATGCGGTGATCCTTCATCGTTTAGCACATTTCTTCTATAAGCTCCATGCCTATTTTATCGCTCGAGCGATATCTCAATTCAATCGGTTCTTAACCGGGATAGAAATTCATCCAGGGGCTAAAATTGGGAAGCGTTTGTTTATCGATCATGGGATGGGCATCGTCATAGGAGAGACTTCTGAGATCGGTGATGATTGTACCTTATACCATATGGTTACTTTAGGTGGGGTCAATCTTGAGCCTATTAAACGACATCCTACTTTAGGCAATCGAGTGATGGTTGGGGCAGGTGCTTCCATCTTAGGTGCGATTACTGTAGGAAGTGATGTTAAGATTGGGGCCAATGCGGTCGTGGTCAGAGATGTTCCTGATGGAGAAACAGTTATTGGGCATCGTTTTGATCAACATAGTCATAAACCTTAAGCAGCGAAAGCTGCTTTTTTAGTGGACTTTCATTGAAAGAAGAGGGTAGATACCCTATAATAGAACCATGTCTTATATCCAACCTCGCGGAAGAAAACGCAAAATTAAAATATTAAGAGTCATCTTTTTGATGATACTGGTGATCGCTTTGGGGCTAGGTTCTGTATGGACCTACAATACTTTCTTTAAGAAAGCGCCTGTGGTCATCGAAGAACCAGATCCTGTAGTAGTTGAAATGGAAGACCTGATTACCAGAGAGATCTTTGTGATCACCAATCCTTTTGATTATGTCAATAATCGTTTAGAAAGCGTCATTATCAACGATAAGGAAATCGATTTGATCGACCTATATAATCATTATGGGATCCTCTATTATTTAGCTGAACCCATCACCGAAGAAGAAATCAACGCTCAATTTTTAGATATCTATCTCTTTTTAAAACCTATCTATAAGGAAATGATCAATAGAGACTATTCAGTTGAGAAACGCATCGATATGTTTGGGCATGAATATGAAAACCCAGACCAATATAAACAAGTCATGAATGACTTCGCTTTAGGTCTTATGGCTTTTAGTGATGCGCGCTATGCGGATGCTGATCCTACTTTTACAAAATTTGATCGATCTTTCATCTATGATGATATCCGTAAATATGTCATGTATAAAGAACCGAGATCAGTTTTTATGCGTATGCAAGACAAAGATGCTTATATTACACGCTATGATCGACAGATCTATGTCAGAATGTTTAAAGTCATGACGATCATGTTTCAAGACATTTATGCGAAATATGGGATTAGTTATAAATGCACAATGTGTCCTATCGTTGAAGAAGAATAGGGTTTACTGAGCTATTCTTTATCAATAAGACCTATATCTTATGATATATGTTATACTCTAGGTAAGTTAAACGAAAGATAATCATGACCTGGAACTATTCACCTGAAATTATTTCAGCCTTGTTTTTATTGGTAATACTAATTTATTCGATTCGTTATCGAGTGGTACCCAATCGACGTAATCGACTTTTTGTATCGATGGTGTCGATTGTTTTTTTCCTTTTGATCTTATCCGTTGCGACTGTCATGCTTTCAACTCATCCTCATCTAGTGTCAGATCCATTCAACGTCTTTATACATACGATCTTCTTTATAACTTATCCTGTGGTTCCTGTTATATTTTTCTATTATATTTGTGCGGTTATTTTTGAAAATAATGATCGTTTAATTACGAAAATCATCTTTTTTGGTTATATCCCTAAGCTTATTTATGATCTCATCGTACTACTAAATCCTTTCAATCATTTTATGTTTGTGATCTCTAAAGCTACAGGTTATGTCGCGAATTCAGGTGAAGTTTTGATTTTTGGGATTGCGATACTCTATATGTTGATGATCATCGTTATCTCAATACGATATCGTAAAATACTTAGTCCTCAATTGGCCACAGTAATCACCAGTTATATTATCGTTTATCTTGTATTTTTAGGGATACAATATCTGTTCCCCCGTCAAGTTTTAAGTGGAACTGCATCAGTTCTATTTATTCTGATTCTATATCTCTATATTCAAAATATTGAGATGAGGACTGATCGCTTAACGAATCTTTTTGATCGAGCTGCAGGTGAGCAACAACTTAAACTGTTAGATAAGCATCATAATCCTACTCAATTGGCTTTGGTTTCACTAAGCGATTTTAGAACTGTAAATGGTCTATATGGTCAAGCTTTTGGAGATGCGATCTTAAGATTAATATCGGATTATTTGGTCAACTTTATTGATAGAGGATCTGTGTTTAGATACTCAGGAGATACTTTCTTATTGATTTTAAAAGAAGATCATGAAAGTGCTTTACTTAAGTTGAAAGAGATCCGAGATCGATTTAAGAAGAGCTTTACAGTAGGGGAGACCACAACGACCATACGAGCAAAGTTTATCTTCGCTCAATATCCTGAACATATCAAATCTAGTGAGAATGCTTTAGCCATTTTAGAATATCTGACTGCCAAGGTTAAACAAGATCCTAAAGAGAGTTTCATAAGATCATCTTCTAGATCGCTTGATGAGATGAAACGTAGATCACAAGTCATCGAGATCATCAAAAGAGCAGTTGAACAAGATCTATTTTCGATTGCGATCCAACCTATTTATTCAATAACTAAAGGAACCTATACAAAAGCTGAAGCCTTATTAAGATTATCTGATCAACAATTAGGCATCATCAGTCCTTCTGAATTCATACCTTTGGCTGAAGAAACAGGATTGATCATCTTGATTGGGAAATTGGTCACTAAAAAAACAGCCAAGTTTATCAAAGAATGCAATGATCAAGGCATCTTCTTAGATTCCATCTCTGTTAACTATTCTGTTCATCATATGAGCTATATCCATTTGATAGAAGACATCAAAAATGTGATCGATGAGACTAAGATCTTTCCTTCTCAACTTAAGATCGAGATCACAGAAAGCATCTTCATCTCAGATTATTCTCAGATCATAAGCAACATAGATGGGCTCAATAAGATAGGAGTTGGTATTCATCTCGATGATTTTGGGACTGGTTTCTCTAATCTAGCGAGCGTTGTTAAATTACCTTTAGAACTGGTTAAATTCGATCGTACATTGATTTTAGAATCCTTTGGGAATCATAAATCAATGGCGATGGTTGAGGGCTTGATCCATACCTTTAAACAAAGTGGTTTCCCAACTTTAGCAGAAGGGGTAGAAACAGAAATGCAGGAAACCATGGTTCAAGAGATGGGTTTCGAGTATATCCAAGGTTATCATAAGAGTAGACCTTTATCTCCTAGAGATTTTATGGATTTTATTCAAAAGAACACTAAAAAATAAGCCTATGGCTTATTTTTTTCTACTCATGATTTGTTCTCTATTGGGTCCATTTGAGACTAAAGCAATCTGAACTCCAATCAATGCTTCACAACGATCGACATAGGCTTTAGCTTCACTAGGAAGATCCTCATAGTTACGTACGTGAGAGATATCGCAGTTCCAGCCCTTCATCGTTTCATAGATAGGAACACTATAAGCTAAACGAGTGATATTTGGGAAATGCTCACGACGTTTTCCATCTACTTCATAAGCGACACAAATTTTGATCTCGTCGAGGTATCCTAAGACATCTAGATTGGTCATACAGACATGGGTCGCACCTTGGACTTGACATCCATATCTCGTCGCAACAGCGTCGAAATAGCCCATACGACGAGGTCTACCAGTCGTAGCCCCATATTCACCCGCATCTCCACCTTTTGAGCGTAAGATCTGAGCTTCTTCTAAATCATGGATCTCGGTGACGAAAGGACCAGCGCCTACTGAAGAGGAATAAGCTTTTGTGACAGCCCAGATCTCATCGATAGAACGCGGTAAACCAGCTCCTATAGGTCCATAGAAAGATAAAGTAGAAGACGAAGTCGAATAAGGATAGATCCCAAAATCAGGATCTCTTAAAGCACCCAATTGACCTTCTAATAAAACGACTTTATGTTCATCAAGGGCTGTTTGGAAAAACTTCAAGGTATCATGGACATATGGTGCGATCAAATCGCGATATTGAATCAATTCAGCCATGATGTCTTCTTTTTTAAGGGCTTCTTTTCCATAGAGATGGACAAGCAAAGTGTTCTTTGCGGGTAAGATACGATCCAGTTTATCAGAGAGCCATTGTTCATCAAAAAGTTCTGAGACTTGGAAACCTACTTTGGCATATTTATCGGAATAGAAAGGCGCGATACCGCTCTTGGTCGATCCGAATGCACCTTTACCTAAACGTTCTTCTTCATATTTATCAAAATCGACATGATAGCTCATTACGATTTGAACTCGATCAGAAACGATGATGTTTGGTTTTGGAACCTGTCGTTCTTCAAGTTCTCTTAATTCTTTGATGAAAGCAGGGATATTTAACGCGACCCCATTCCCAATGACATTGGTGATGTGACTATAGAAGACGCCTGAAGGCAACATATGCAAGGCAAACTTACCATAACTATTGATGATGGTATGGCCTGCGTTGTTTCCGCCTTGATAACGTACGACGATATCGGATTCTTTTGCGAAGACATCGGTTAATTTACCCTTGCCTTCATCGCCCCAATTGGCGCCTACGACTGCTTTAATCATGAGATTTCTCCTTTAGTTTATTGAGATAAAGATCTGCGACATAAAGTCCATGAGCAGCAGCTTGAGACAATGAACGAGTAAACCCAGCTCCATCTCCAATCGCATAAACATTAGGAGATTGAACCAATTCGAAATCAATGGTTTCTGGTCTTGCTGAATAGTACTTGCATTCGACCCCATAAAGTAAGGTATCTGCGTTGGCTGTTCCTGGAGCGATCTCATCGAGTGCTTGTAAGGTTTCGATGATGTTATCGAGTTGACGCTTAGGCATACATAAGGATAGATCTCCTGCGACAGCTTTTAAAGTAGGTTGAACCGTATTTGCCGCTAAGCGTTTCTCATCGGTTCTTCTGCCTTGCATAAGATCTCCAAAACGTTGGACCAAAACAGATCCTCCACTGATAAGATTGCCCATATGGGCTACATGACGGGCATAATCGATAGGATCATTGAAAGGCGTGGTGAATTTTATAGTGGCCAATAAGGCAAAGTTTGAGTTGGGTGTTTTCTTATGTTCTTCTTTAAATGAATGTCCGTTTACAGTAAGGATATCGTTAGTGTTTTCCATAACGACATGGCCCTTTTCATTGAAACAAAACATACGAGTAATGTCTCCGTATTTCTTAGAACGATACCAGATCTTAGGCTCATAAATGAGTTTAGAGAAATGCATCCAAACTTCATATGGCAATTCGACTCTAACCCCTATATCGACTTGATTGTTGATAAGAGGGATCTTATTGGTAGCACACCATGTAGAAAAGAATCGACTACCGGCTCTTCCTACTGCAAAGATGATCGCATCTGATTCTATTTGATAAGCATTTTTTGATTTTGTATAACTAACGATCTTATTTTTTGCATCGACATCTTTGACTTCAGCGTCAGTGATGATGGTGATCTTTTGTCTTAAGGCATCAACCAATTTGATCATCGTAAGATAATTCGCGTCGGTTCCTAGATGTTTGACCTGTGCTTGCTGCATATGTAGGTCGTGTTGTAAACACAAGGTCTTAAGTTCATTGGAAGGCAAATAACGTTCAGTGGTTGCCCCATGGCTCACCATGATCGCATCCGCTTGTTCAATGTAGTTTAAAACGGTCTTGTTGGGCAAGAAATCTGTGAGCCATCCTCCGTATTCAGTGGAGATGATGTATTTCCCATCTGAATAGGCGCCTGCTCCAGCCAATCCTTCCATGACACCACAAGTGGCACAGTTGATACACGAAGGCACTTTACCTGTAATGATAGGGCAGTTTCTTTGTGTGATATCATGACCTTTTTCTATTAATGTAATCTTGAGGGTGGGCTGCTTTTCGATAAGACGGGTTGCTGCCATAAGGCCGCTGATTCCGCCACCGATGATGACGACGTTGACTTTGTCCATAGTGTCCTCCAACGCTCATTATTTTACCTTATCGACCACCAATATACAACCACGTTTGACAGGGTTAAGGGAGTATGTCAGAATAATTTAGAGGTAAACTATGGGAACCAAAGTATCTGCCGTCTTAGATTTCAACAATACATTTAAAGGACAACTTCAACTTAGAGATGGTCATATCGACATCGGTTCACAAGCCAATGAAGCTCGACCCTATGATTTACTACAAGGAGCCTTGGTTTCTTGTCTACACTCGACCTTTCTAGATATATTAGAAAAGAAGCGTCTAAGTATCGATTTCGCTCATTATGAAGTAGAAGGTGAAAAACGAGATGAGATCCCAACAACACTAAAATCAGTAACGGTTACAGTTACTTTACCCGCTGGTCAAGAAGAAGCTTTGACCAAATCGATGGAACTTGCGAAGAAGTATTGTTCAGTATTTAGTACACTATCGAATGTTGCTGAGATGAACTTGATCATAAAGTATAAATGACTTGATTTTAACTAATGCAGGTGTATGATAAGTAAGTGCCTAACCAAAACTCTATGAAAAAAACCAGATTTGTTGATAAATTTACCTTTGGATCTCTAAAACCTGCCCAGCAGATCGTTTTAAGTTTCGCAGGAGTTATTTTAACAGGGGGCTTTCTATTATGGCTACCCATCAGTAATCAAGCCAGTGCGACACCTGTATCTTTCTTGGATCATTTATTTATCTCTACTTCAGCTGTGTGTGTTACTGGCTTAACAACGATCATTCCTGCGACTCAATACAGCTTGTTTGGACAGATCGTGATCATCTTCTTGATGCAGATTGGTGGTTTGGGTCTAATGACGATGATCGCAGCTTTCGTTATCTATTTGGGCAGTAAGATGACCTTATCAGATCGTTTATCACTTTTAGAATCTACCAATCGTCCAGGTTTTGTCGATTTCAAAAAATTCATCCTTAACATCATGAAATATACTTTCGTCTTTGAGTTCGCAGGATTTCTTCTTATGTGTATCCAATTGATTCCTGAGTATGGCTTATGGGATGGGATGTTTAAATCCCTGTTTACTTCCGTAAGTGCTTTCTGTAATGCGGGTCTCGATGTGTTTGGCTCAAGCAGTTTGATGCCTTATACCAATAATTGGTTGATGAATTTGACTGTTGCTTCTCTGATTGTAATGGGAGGCTTAGGTTTTGGGGTTTGGTTTGATTTATCTCATGCGTCAAAATTACTACTCAAGAAAAATCAAAGTTTTCGTCGAATCATTAGGCGTTTGCGTTCACATACGAAAATGGCACTTATTATGACCGTAGCTCTTATTATATCTGGTATGGCGCTTATCTTTGCGATAGAGTATGGAAATGCGGATAGTTTGGCTCCATTGTCTTTAGCCAATAAGCTTCTGGCCAGTTTGTTTCAATCTGTGACCTTAAGAACCGCAGGGTTCTCTACCTTAAATATCGGTTTATTAAAACCAGCGACTCAGATGATCATGATCATCTATATGTTTATCGGGGGATCACCTGGAGGTACGGCCGGGGGTATTAAGACCACGACTTTTGCGATTTTGATCCTTATGATCGTTGCTGAACTCAGAAGTCAAAAAAACATCATCGTCTTTGGGAGAACCATTGAAAGAGAACTCTTTAGAAAAGCCTTCATCATCTTCTTTATGTTGATGACTACCTTACTTACAGGGATCTTACTGTTAACCTTGATTGAACCTTTTAGTTGGTTGGCCATCTTCTTCGAAGCCACTTCAGCGATTGCGACCGTTGGTCTATCGATGGGAATCACTGCAGCCTTGAGTCCAGCTGGGAAGATCATCATCATTGCCTTGATGTATCTAGGTCGAATAGGACCGCTTACCTTACTTCTAAGTATTGGAGATCATAGTAAACATCTTAAAACAAACGACATGACTTATCCGTCTGCCAACATACTGATTGGCTAAAAGGAGCATCTATGAAACAGAAAACATACGCCGTATTAGGTTTGGGAGTCTTCGGATCCACCATCGCTAAAACCTTAAGTGAATACCATTGTGAAGTCATTGGGATCGATAGTGATCTTACTTGTGTTGAACGTGTGGCTGAATTTGCGACCCAAGCAGTTCAAGCAGATTTTACTGACATCGATCAATTAAGAGAATTAGGAATCCAAGATGTCGATGTGGCTGTCGTTGCGACAGGAAGTCGATTGGAATCATCTATTATGGCCGTTCTTCATCTAAAAGAACTTGGTGTTCCTTATATTGTCGCTAAAGCGAAAAATAAGGTCTATATGCAGATCCTTTTAAAAGTAGGCGCTGATAAAGTCATTCGTCCTGAAAAAGAAATGGGCGAACGTGTCGCTAAGACCTTACTGAGTCGCAATGTCGTCGATATGATCGACATCGATGAGGATTACTCCATCATGGAATTGACTGCTCCTAAAGAATGGGTAGGCTTTGCCTTAAAGAATCTCGATGTGAGAAATAAATTCGGTCTAAATATCTTAGGTGTACGTAATGGTGAAGACGCTAAACTGAATTTCAATATCAACGGAGATTATACCGTTAAAGCAGAAGATCAACTCTTAGTCATCGTCGAAGCAAATAAGTTCGAAGCGATGGAATATCAAGGAAAACTTTAAGAACGGCGAGCCGTTCTTTTTCTTTTTTAACGATCTTCGCTTATAATAGAATCATGATAAAACGAATCGGTGTAGAACTAAAAGAAGGTTGTGACATAAGTGGAGGAGACTTGGCGATCAAATCACTTCAAGATATGATCGATTTCGATGAGATCCTTTCCATTGATCCTGGCCTCATCATAGACGAAGAACCACTTTTCTTACATGCGGTCAGCGACCTTAATACTCGATTGAAGAGAGTTGTTTCTCAAAGTCTAAAAGAAGGTCATTTTCCTTTGGTTTTTGGAGGAGACCATGCGTTAGCTATTGGCAGTATTTCAGCCTCATTAACGAAAGATACAGGGGTTATATGGATCGATGCCCATGGGGATTGCAATACCGTAGAATCTTCCCCAAGCCATAGAATCCATGGGATGCCTTTGGCAGTCCTTCAAGGATATGGTCATCCTAAGTTAACTCACTTAAACGATACCGTACTTAACGGAGTAGATATCTTACAAATTGGGATAAGATCTTTAGATGAAGAAGAAGCTCTCTTAATGAAGAAGTGGGGTGTCCGCATTATTAGCATGCAAGACATTAAATCAGAGGGGTGGAAGTGGGCTAAACAAGAGCTTTCCTTATTTATCGATCATCATCCTCGTCTTCATGTTTCTTTTGATTGTGATAGTGTCGATCCAAAAGAAGCACCAGGAGTCAATACACCTTCCAAGAATGGATTGAGTGTTCGTGAAGTTCTAGATATCTTTGATACTTTACCTTTTGAGAAAGTATCCAGTATGGATATCGTTGAATATAATCCTACAAAAGATGATGAGAAGACAAAAGCAATGATCCTAAAGATCGATGCCTTGGTTCATCTCAAGAGAGGGGCTTTATGAGTGCCTTTATATGCGCTGTAGATCAAGGAACCAGCAGTTCTCGTTCGATTATTTTTGATAAATCTTTGAACATCATCTCGATTGGTCAAAGAGAACTACCGAGTTATTATCCTCAACCATCTTGGGTAGAACAAAACGCTGAAGAGATCTTCGCTTCTGTTGTCTCCGTTATTTCTGAAAGTCTCATAAAAGCGAGACTTAGCGGAAAAGACCTTAAAGCCATCGCCATAACCAATCAACGAGAAACCACCATCATCTGGGATAAAAAAACAGGTGATCCCGTTTATTTCGCATTAGTTTGGCAATCTCGACAAACATCTGATCTGTGTGAAGAAAAACGAAAAAAAGGATATGAGCCATTGTTTAGACGAAAAACTGGCCTCGTTTTGGATCCTTATTTTTCAGCCTCTAAAATTCGATTTATTTTAGATCATATTCCTATGGGACAAGAAAGAGCCGAGAATAATGAATTATGCTTTGGGACCGTGGATACATGGTTGAGCTATAAACTCAGTTTAGGCAAGATATTTAAAACGGATGTTTCAAATGCCTCACGTACTTTATTGATGAACATAGAAACTTGTCAATGGGATGAAGAATTATGTCATGCTTGGAATATACCGATGAGTATCTTACCTGAAATCGTTGATACTTCTGAGATTATAGGAGAAGTAGATGCTTCGTTTTTTGGGGCAGCGATTCCGATCGCAGCCCTTGTTGGTGATCAACAAGCAGCTTTGTTTGGACAATTGTGCCTAAGTGAAGGTGATGTTAAAAATACTTATGGGACAGGTTGTTTCATATTGATGAATACTGGATCTCAACGCATACAATCTAAACATGGTTTATTGTCGACCGTGGCCTGGAGATTCAAAGGTGAAACCACCTATGCTTTGGAAGGCAGTGTTTTTGTGGCTGGATCAGCCATCCAATGGCTAAAAGAGGGCATAGGATTAATTAGACATTCTGAGGATACAGAACGTATTTGTCATCAAGTCAAGGATACCCATGGGGTCGTAGTGGTTCCTACCTTTGTAGGATTAGGAGCCCCGTATTGGAAGTCTGACGTTCAAGGGGCGATTTTTGGTTTGACCCAAGGAAGCAATGATCAACATATCATACGAGCAACATTAGAATCCATAGCATTCCAAAGCAGTGATGTCATCATGGCGATGGAAAAGGACGCAAAACAATCCATAAAAAAACTTAAAGTCGATGGAGGAGCTTCTCGAAATGATTTCATTATGCAATTTCAAGCGGATCTTCTTCATACGGAGGTTGTACGTCCTTTGATCTCGGAAACCACAGCCTTAGGGGCAGCGATGTTGGCCGGTTTAGCTATTGGTGTATATAAGAGTACTGCTGATTTATCTAAGGTGTGGAAGACGTCACAAATATTTAAACCACAGATGGATGAAAAGACAAGAAAAGAAAAATTAGAACGATGGCGTATGGCCATCAATGCGGTTACCGCGTTCAAATGTGATCATCATGAAAACTAAACTTGAAGTCTGTTGTGGAAGTGTTCAAGATTGTCTTGTCGCTCAAAAAGTAAAAGCTGATCGTATCGAACTGAATTCAGGTTTAGAGTTGGGGGGATTGACCCCATCTTTAGGGATGTTTATGAAAGCACGGGCTATGGTAGATTTGCCCATCATGGTGATGATAAGACCACATAATGGATCTTATGATTATAGTGACCTTGATTTTGAGGTGATGAAGAAAGATGCAGAGATCTTATTGGATGCAGGATCAGATGGGATCGTCTTCGGATGTTTGACACCTGAAGGCAAAATCGATGAGAATCGAGTAATGAAGCTTGTAGATCTAGCCAAAGGTAAAGAAACGGTCTTTCATAAAGCCATCGATGAGTTAGAAAACATAAATGAAGGTCTAGAAGCTTTGATTCGTTGTGGAGTAACCCGTGTATTGATTGGGGGAGGTCGAGGGTCGATCGATGATCATATTGATTACTTAGGTCAAGTTCAAGAAAAATATGGGGATATGATACAACTACTTCCTGGTGGTGGCGTTCATAAAGGCAATCTTCTAAATCTACTAGATAAGACCCATGTTAATCAGGTCCATATGACAGGAAAACGATTAGAGATAAACCCTAAAACGAAGACGGTTCATATGGTTACGGATGAGAATATCTTAAAAGAAGTACTAAATTTGATTCGATAAACAGCGAAAGCTGTTTTAATTTTATAAGTGTCTAGTGTAAAATAAAGACAAGGATGGATCCTGTCTATGAAAAAAATACGATCGCTTATCATTATTTATCTCTTAGTTTTAAGTGGATGTACAAAAAACATCATCATCAATGAAGATCCTTATCTAAGTGATAATAAAGGTAAACTTCCAGAAGGCCGATATGAGATCAATACGCATCCTTATTATGGGGTAGGTCTTATCTTTGACTTATCGGATGAACCAGAATTTAAAGATGTCGATGTCTACATCGTTCATAGTGAAATGGAACTGGCTTTATTGATGGCCATCCATATCGAACAATTGGCCTATGATTTCTATTATGTGGAAGATAGGGAACTCGATTATGAGAAGATCTGGCCTTATTTAACAGCGCTTTTAGTCAATGAAGTAGAGATCGAAGATGGATCTTATGATGTGCCTGAAACCAATCCTACGGCGACGTATTACTCTTATAACTTTACTTATAATTTAGAAAAGACCCATAAAGTTGAGAATGCGATCGATGAATGGACCTATGAGTATAAAAGTAGCTATTTCTCAGATCACGATAAGGCTGAATACAGCCTCATGAACATGCTGGAAGCGGTGGTCTATGATGATGCTGCACTTAACGATGAAGCACGCACAGACGATGGTTTTACGGCTATAGGAGTATTTCAAGATGGGCAGGCAGTATGTAATGGGTATTCCCAAGCTTATATGGGACTACTTAAAGATATGGATATCCCAGCGATCTTGATCTCATCGGATGTTGATGATCATGCGTGGAATATGATCTATATCGATGGTGAATGGAGCTATGTAGATTCGACTTGGGAAGATGATACCTATGAGACCAGTGATAATTGGTATTACTTCCTTTTAGATCAAGAGGAATTGGAATATGATCATCGTTTTGATTCAGGCAATGGAGATACTTTAAACGCTAAGGATTATCTAGAATTTGCCCATTATGTCTTTCCAAAAACAAGCGACGCCCAATAGAGCGTCGCTTTTTAATTCATTTATTTAAGCCCAGATCAACCAAATCATCACATAGCCTGTTAAGACCGCGATGAGTGTAAACGGAACACCTATACTCATAAATTGTTTAGCGGATACTTCGTAGCCTTCTTTACGTAAGATCCCTAAACCAGCGATATTGGCGGAAGCTCCAATCGGGGTCAAGTTGCCTCCTAAGGTAGCACCACACAATAGACCGAAGTAGAGAATGGTAGGAGGAATATTTAACGATGTCGCTAAGGCAGCGACCACAGGAAGCATCGTAGCGACATAAGGAATATTATCGATAAAGGCAGATAAGAATACAGATACCCAAACGATCAGGGTATAGACCACAAAGAGGTTTCCTCCTGAGACTTGAGCGAAGAGATTACCAATATCGGTGATAAGACCTGCTTGTTTGATGGCCCCAATGACTACAAAGAGTCCAGCCAAGAGTAAGAGGGTCTGATAATCGATCTCTTTGATGGCAGTAACGACATTGGATGCTTTCTTGTTGAAGAGAAGCTCATAGAGTAACCCAATCATGAGCAAGATCATACAGATGATCCCATTAATGTGCGTCGCAATAAGTTCATTGCTGATAGGAAATAAAGAAGCCAGTACTAAGAGTACTACCATCGAAACCAGAAGAAAGGTTGGGAAGAAATCCGTTACTTTTTGTTTTTCTTCAAGTTCTATTCTTTTCTTTTCTTTTCTAAACAACCACAGCAACATAAACATACTAGCTAAAGCACTGACTTCTACGACCCAAAACATCCCAATTTTATTTTGATAAAAGAAGAAATCTAAGAAATTCATATTGGCAGCACCACCCAATAAGATAGATGTCGTATCCCCAACCAAAGTCGCAGCCCCTTGTAGATTACTGGATACAGCGATCGCAATGATTGCATTGACAGGGTTGATTTTTAATTTCTTGGCGATGGTCATCGCAACAGGCGCAACCATCAATACTGTTGCGACATTATCGACGAAAGCCGAAATAATTCCCGCAAATAGCGCTAGAGAAACGATAGCCCATTGAACGTTAGGTGTTTTATCTAAGATGATGTCCGCTAAAAGGGCAGGCATTTTAGATTCGATGAAGAGATAAACGATTCCCATCGTTCCCCCAATCATCATCAAGACATTGAAATCTATCGCTGGAAATACATTGGCGATGGGCATGATGCCCACAAGAACGAAGAGGGATGCGGATCCTAAGGCCACATAAGTTCTGTACTTGGGGAAAATCAGCAAACAGGCGTAAGTCGATAAGAAGAGGATCAGTGCTAGTTCTTTCATAATGTGTATATTCTATCAAAACTGAGGACTTCGTTCAATGCTTTCTTGAAATACGGCATAGGCCTTTTAATGCGTCCTTGTTTTTGATAGAATATAAAGGCTTATGAACAGATACGATAAAGGCCTGATGATTTTTATACTCGTCAGCTCACTTGTGATGTATACCACCATGGAATGGTTTGTCCGCTCTACGACTTCGGATCAAATCGTGGCCGTGGTTTATTCGTATGACAAAGAAGTATTAAGGATCGATCTTAAGGTCGATAAGTCCTATACAGTAGAAGGTACCTTAGGAACCGTTACGATCGAAGTTTTGGATGGAAAAGTAAGAGTAGAGAAAGAAACCTCGCCTTATCACTTGTGTTCTATCCAAGGTTGGGTCTCCTATGCGAATATTCCTATCGTATGTTTGCCTAATCATATCGTCATCATCATCGAAAATGGTGTCCTTAATCCTAATGATCCGGATGTGAGCTCATGAGAAAGCGTTCAGCTACTCGTCGAATGACCTTACTGACGATGCTTTTAGCGATGAGTATCCTTCTACATATGATCGAACCTGCTTTACCTATTCCAGTCCCTGGTGTCAAATTAGGTCTAGCCAACATTTTAGGTTTGATCACCTTGTATCTCTTTGGGATCAAAGAAATGATGACCATCAATATCATGCGTGTCTTGATGGCGTCCTTATTAAGAGGCATCATCTTTGGGACAGGTTTTTGGTTGAGTATGTCTGGGATGCTGCTTAGTTCATTGATTACCATCCTCTTATTTAAGCAAAACAAATTCACCAAGATAGGGATCTCTATGGCTTCCTCGGCTTTTCACGGGGTAGGTCAGATCCTTGCCTTGATCTTCATCAACAACACCGTGATGATGATCTATTGGTTGCCTATGTTATGGTTTAGTTCCGTACCTACTGGGTACATCACAGGAACACTTAGTATCCAAGTCTTGAAACGTTTAAAAGTGACAGAAAGAAATCGTGTATGAAAAAAATAAAAGAGAAGAAAAATACAATACAAAAAATGAAGTTCATCATAACTTTTATGGATGGACAAAAATTTAAGTTCCTTGTGTTGATGGGAGTAGTTCTCATCTATGTGGGGCTATCTTTATTATCGCCTATCCTATTTCAATTTTTGATCGACAATGTCATCAAACAGGATCCATTAAACAATCCGTTGATGAGTTGGTATTCTGGTTTATTTGGGGGAGTTGATTTGATCCGTAAGAACTTATGGCTTGGGGCTCTGATGATCATTTCGGTCAATCTTTTAACCCTAAGCCTTCAGTTTTTTAGAGGGAAATGGAATGGACAGATCTCTGAGATCTTCGCTGAGAAATTAAGAAATGCCTTGTTTTCTCATCTTCAGCATTTGCCTTATGCCTATCATCAGAAATCTAAAACAGGGGATCTGATCCAACGTTGTACCTCAGATGTCGATACTGTACGTCGTTTTATCGCTGGACAATTCTC
This sequence comes from Erysipelotrichaceae bacterium, assembly GCA_013334325.1. Taxonomy (GTDB): domain Bacteria; phylum Bacillota_I; class Bacilli_A; order Erysipelotrichales; family Erysipelotrichaceae; genus UBA2212. The sequence goes on from JAAXXT010000003.1 coordinate 20,096, forward strand.
TGAAATGTTATATGCATTTGCGGTAACCATCATAGCGATGGTGGTCTTGTTTAATGTCTACGCACCTTTGGCGTGGATCGCAATCATTGCCTTACCGATCATCTTTATCTTTGCCTATGTCTTCTTCATCAAGATGCAAGAATTTTTTAAGAAATCTGATGAAGCTGAAGGTTATTTATCGAATACGATCCAAGAAAACTTAGCAGGAGTAAGAGTCGTAAAGGCTTTTAATCGAGAAGTCTATGAAGCTGAGAAGTTTGATGAAAAAAATAAGACCTATAAGAACCTTACCTATCGATTGATCGAACTCTTAGGTTTCTATTGGGGTTTCTCAGATTTTATCTGTTTGACACAGATCTTAGTTGTTGTCTTGTTTGGAATCAGTTTCGCTCAACAGGGTTTCCTTACTGTAGGACAATTCTTTATCTTCATCTCTTATGAAGGAATGATCCTATGGCCTATTCGTAACGTAGGAAGAATCTTATCGGATATGGGCAAGATGTTGGTTTCTATTGGTCGTCTACAAGAAGTTCTAGATAGTCCAGTTGAACCTTTAGAAGAAGGCATTACGCCTGAGATCCAAGGGGACATCGTCTTTGATCATGTGTACTTCAAATATGAAGATGGAGAACAAGAAGTTCTAAAAGATGTTAGCTTTACCGTTAAACAAGGTCAAACGATTGCTTTATTAGGTCCTACAGGATCAGGAAAGAGTTCTTTGGTTCATCTACTCACAAGGCTCTACGATTATCAGAAAGGTTCTATTACCCTAAACGGAACAGAACTTAAAGAAATACAAAGACATCATCTACGTAAAAACATAGGGATCGTTCTACAAGAGCCTTTCTTATTCTCTAAGACCATTTTAGAAAACATTAGATTGGCTAATCCTAATGCGAATGAAAGACAGGTTATTGAAGCCGCTAAAGCAGCTTCCGTTCATCGCGTGATCAATGAATTTGATTTAGGCTATAAAACTTTGGTTGGGGAAAAAGGTGTTACCTTATCTGGTGGACAGAAACAACGTATCGCCATCGCAAGAACCATCATCAATAAATCACCGATCTTGATCTTCGATGATTCATTGAGCGCAGTTGATACAGAAACCGATGCGTCTATTAGAAGAGCCTTAAAAGAACTATCTGGAGGGTTGACCACCTTCATCATTACCCATAGAGTAGCGACAGCACAGGCTGCAGATCAAATCGTGGTGCTTCAAGATGGTGGGGTCGCACAGATGGGTACCCATAGTGAACTCGTCAAACAGGAAGGCTTATATGCCCGTATCGTTGAGATCCAAGGTCGTATGATAGAAGGAGAAGCAGCATGAGTGAACATTTCGAAGAACAAGATTTTAATACAGATAAACTAGATACGCATCTATGGCGTAAGATTTTCGGTTATTTAATGAAGTATAAGAAGAATCTTATTTTCTTGATTTTCTTGATGGTTGCGATTGCCTCCATCGACGTTGGTTTTCCTTTGATGAATCGTTATGCGATGGATTACTTCATTGAAGGTAATGGTTCTCAAAGTACTTTATGGATCTATGGCTTAGGTTATTTTGGGATGATCTGCGTTCAAGGTCTCGTCGTTTTCTTCTTTATTCAACAAGCAGGTAAGATCGAAATGGAGTTTGCCTATGACATGCGTAATCGTGCCTTTAGAAAACTTCAGGAACTTTCGTTTACCTATTTCGATAAGACCCCTTTAGGATGGATCATGGCTCGTATGACCTCAGATATCGGTCGTTTAGCGGAGATCGTCTCTTGGTCTTTGATCGATATGGTGTGGGGATTAACGGTCATGACTGGGGTCACCATCATTATGTTTATCGTCGATTGGAAGATGGCACTATTGATCTTGATGGTGGTGCCTGTCTTAGCCTTTATATCAGTTAAGTTTCAACGTAAGATCTTAGATAAATATCGTTTGACCCGTAAGATCAATTCTCAGATCACAGGAGCTTTCTCAGAAGGTATCACAGGCGCAAAGACTTCTAAGACCTTGGTTCTAGAAGATAGCCAAATCAAAGACTTCAAAGAATTGACGAATAAACTATCTCGTGAAGCAATTTCAGCTCATATCTTAGCTTCGATCTTTATGCCTATCGTTATGGGCTTAGGTGCCTTTAGTTTAGCGATGATCTTATGGGTCGGAGGTCAACAGGTCTTAGTTGGGACGATGAGCTTTGGGACACTTATGTTGTATACGCAATACGCTGGATCTTTCTTTGAACCACTAAGACAATTGGCTCGTCTATTGGCTGAATTCCAAATGGCCCAAGCTTCTGCGGAACGTGTCTTGACCTTGGTCAATACAGAAGCGGATCTTATCGATACGAAAGAAGTCATTGAATCGTATGGGACGATCCTTAATCCGATCACTACAGGGTATCATCGTTTAAAAGGGGAAGTCCGCTTCAACGATGTATCCTTCGCTTATAAAGCCGCAGAACCTGTCTTGACGCATTTTAATCTTGAGGTCAAATCAGGACAAACCATTGCCTTGGTTGGAGAAACAGGCAGTGGAAAAAGCACCATCGTTAATTTGCTTTGTCGATTCTATGAACCCAATGATGGCTTCATCAGTATCGATGGGATACCTCTAAAAGAACGCTCAGTCGGATGGCTTCATTCTAACCTAGGTTATGTCCTACAAGCGCCTCATTTGTTTTCTGGTTCCGTACGAGAAAACATTCGCTATGGAAGACTTGACGCGACTGATGAAGAAATCGAAACTGCAGCTCGTTTGGTTGACGCGCATGATTTCATCACTAAACTCGATAAAGGCTACTTGACCGATGTCGGAGAAGGTGGTAATCGTTTATCTACAGGTCAGAAACAACTGATCTCCTTTGCGCGTGCTGTCATCGCTGATCCTAGTATCTTCGTCTTAGATGAAGCTACTTCATCGATCGACACAGAAACTGAACAAATTATCCAAAAAGCCATCGAAAATCTTATGAAAGATCGTACATCGTTCATCATCGCTCATCGTCTATCGACGATCGTGAATGCGGATCGTATTTTGGTTATACGTAAAGGTCTGATCGTAGAAGACGGGATCCATCATGAGCTTATGATGAAGCATGGATATTACTATCGTTTATACACCAATCAATTCAATGAAGACCTACAAAATCAATTGCTTAATCTACATGAAAGCGATGAAGAAGCCAGTCTATCTTTTGAGCATTAATTCATCTATAATCATTCTAAGAGGAAATTATGAATCTACACTTAAGCGACATTAGACAGCTTCAATCTGAACTCGATGAACAGATCATGGCCAATCATAAGGTGACTCGATCTGAGACCAAAACCAAGAGGATCTTGGCTTTATTGGTTGAGATCGGAGAACTGGCCAATGAGACCCGTTGTTTTAAGTTTTGGAGCTTTAAGAAAGCCAGTGAAAAGGAAGTCTTATTGGAAGAACTGGGAGATTGTGTTCATTTTACGATCTCACTAGGGATAGATCTTCATGATGATTCAACGGAAATGGCTTTTATAGCAAGAGATGCTTCGTTGAGTGAACAATTCATCGATTGGATGGATGAGACCAGTAAACTAAAAACAGAGTTCAATCTTAAACGATATAAGATCGTATTATCATATATTGGGTCTATAGCTTTAGCGATGGGCTTTGATGCCCAAGATGTCTATGATTTTTATGAGAAGAAGAATGAGATCAACCATCATCGTCAGCAGAACAACTACTGAGAAGGAGAGACATGGAAAAACAAAAGAAGATCGAACATTTAGAAGATGCGTATGGGGTCGTCAATTTAGAAATGATGGAAGCTTTTACTTCAGCTGATGGGATATCAGGCTGCGAGAAACAAGCGACCAGAGTCATGAAACACTTTATTACACCGTTTGTGGATGAAGTGACCTATGATAATCTAGGATCTTTGATCGCCCTTAAAAAGGGAAATGGAAAAGGTCCTAAGGTCATGCTTTCAGGACATATCGATGAGATCGGTTTTGTGGTTAGAGCCATCGATGAGAAAGGTTTCATTAGATTAGCGCCTGTTGGTGGATGGTGGGGACACGTTTTATTGTCTCAGCCCGTCATCATTACTACACGTTCAAATGCGAAATTCGTAGGGGTCATTGGTTCTAAACCTCCTCATGGATTACCACCAGAAGTTAGATCTAAAGTCATGGAAGTCAAAGATCTCTTCGTTGATCTTGGGGTCAAAAATAAAGAAGAAGTAGAACTTTTAGGGATCAAACCAGGTGATATGGTTACCCCTAAATCAGAGTTCACCATTATGGCCAATCCGAACTATTTAATGGCCAAAGCTTGGGACAATCGTGTTGGGGCTTTGATTGCGACTCAAGTTTTGATGAACTTGAAAGATGTGAAACACAGTGCTGATGTCTATGCGGTAGGTACCGTTCAAGAAGAAGTTGGTTTAAGAGGCGCTAAGACAGCGACCTATGCGGTCAAACCTGATCTAGGGATCGCCGTCGATGTGACTGTCGCCAATGATATGCCGGGAAGTGAACCTGGGACGAAGATGGGCGTGGGGATTACCTTAGCTGTTCAAGATTCATCTCATTTAGGTCATCGTGGATTATTAGATCTTCTCGCTGATCTCTCAAAAGAACTTAAATTGGATGTTCAATATGATACCTTGTTGGCAGGAGGAACCGATTCAGGTGAACTCCATAAATCCTTTGATGGGGTAGTCAATTGTACTCTATCTATTCCTGCTCGTTATATCCATTCTCATCGTGCTTTGATCCATCGTAAAGATTATTGTGATACGATCACCTTGCTTACTGAATTTGTGAAGCGTGTTGATTGGGATCTCATCGAAAAGCTAAGAAGCAGTAATCGATAAGCCGTGCCTTTCCCTAAAGGGAGAGGCTTTTTTCTGTTATAATGTCGTTATGAAAAAAATGGAATGGTTCACACTCTTATTTGTTTTGGGCTTAGATGCTGCCACTAAAACATTGATTAGTACCTTGATTCCTTATGGCTCCGATGTGGTCGTCATCAAGGATTTCTTTTGGTTAACTTATCTTAAAAATACAGGTGCTGCTTGGAGCTTTATGGAAGGCCAGCAATGGTTCTTTATTCTCTTAGCTGCGATTGCTTGTGTGGTCATGGGTGTTTTCTTTATCAAGTCGGATAAAAAGTCGACATGGTTAAGATACGCTTTGATCTTTATGTTTGTAGGTGCGTTTGGTAATTTGATTGATCGATTGACTGTTGGTGGGGTAAGAGACTTCTTAGCCTTCAATATCTTTGGTTATCATTTCCCTGTCTTTAATGTGGCAGATATGGCCTTGAATGTAGGAGTTGCGTGTATGATCATTGAGACCATTTTAGATGAAAGAAGAAAACATGCCTGATTTCGAATATGTCGCAAATGCGCTAGACCTTAGAGAGCGCTTAGATAAAGTATTGGTCAAAGCGATGCCTGGTTTCTCAAGAAACCGCATCCAACAGTTGATAGATTTTGGTTATGTCTTGGTTAACGATGAAGAAGTTAAACGAAACACCAAGGTCAGAGAAAACGACATCATCACCGCTGAATATCCTGAAGCGGAAAGCTTAGAAGTCGTTGCGGAGAAAATGGATCTCGATGTGCTGTATGAAGACAGTGATCTTTTGGTCATCAATAAACCAAAAGGATTGGTCGTTCATCCAGGGGCAGGGAATCCTTCTCATACTCTAGTCAATGGTTTATTGTATCATTGTCAAGATCTATCAGGGATCAATGGGATCACACGTCCTGGGATCGTTCATCGTATCGATAAAGATACTTCAGGATGTTTGGTGGTCGCAAAAAACGATAAGTCTCATCATGAGTTGTCTCATCAACTTCAAGAAAGAACCTTAAAAAGAACCTATTGGGCACTGATCCATGGGGTCTTAGAACATAACAGTGGTCGTATAGAAGCACCTATTGGACGTGATAAATCAGATCGTCAAAAGATGACGGTTACCGCCATCAACTCTAAACCAGCTGTGACTCATTTTAAAGTTCTCGAACGTTTTAAGAATATGACCTTGGTTGAGTGTCAATTAGAAACAGGAAGAACACATCAGATCAGAGTTCATTTTCAATACATAGGATTCCCTTTGGTGGGTGATCTTAAATATGGGCTTCATCAGACCTTAGATACCGATGGACAATGTCTACATGCCTTGGCCATTGATTTCATTCATCCGACGAGTGAACAAGCCATGCATTTTGAAGCACCTCTTCCAACGTATTTCACAACGCTTATCCAAAAACTTAGATCAGGTGACGCTGTATGAACAAACACAATGAATATTTAATGACCCTAGCTGCTTTGGCTTTGGTTGAGCAAGAAGGCTATAAGATCATCGATGTCCGTATCTTAGGCAAAGAGATCTGGCTCAATCATCCTAAAAATACGAAAGAATTGATTCGTTTCTCTTTGAATGGGGGCTTTAATCTACCTCGTCAAGAAGAGCGTACCAATGCGATAAGAAAAGCTATAGAGAAGATCTTTGGGGAACGTACTTTATTGTATGATGTCCGCTTCGATGAAGAAGAAACAGGCTATGAGCTCAAAGAAGACACAGCGTTTGTCATACTAAGTCCAAGAACCAGTGAAAACATATTCTTGGATCGTTTTCCTGTGCTTAAGCCTACTTTATTAGCGATCGAAGAAAAACCAACGGATCTAGAAGAGGCTCAACGTAAATTGGATCTACAACGTCCTAAACGTGCAGAGAATACTCGTCCTAAGACTCCTAAAGCGACCCTTGTCATCTTGATCATGTGTCTGGTGATGTTTGCGGTGATCTCGCTGATGACTGATCTCTTAGGCTATGACCCTGTCAATACATCTATTTTATTAGGGGCCTATTATAAGACCTTTATCGTCGCAAACTATGAATACTGGCGTTTCTTAAGTTCAGGTTTTATCCATATCGATGCGATCCATCTGATGATGAATATGTATGCCTTATATAACCTTGGACTCTTCTTTGAGACAAAATTTGGGGCTAAACGTTTTATTGCGACTCTATTGGTAGGCGTTGTCTCAGGTTCTGCTTTCTTATTTATCACTTCGGGTAATGTCTTGGCAGTAGGATTAAGTGGAGGTCTATTTGCGATCTTAGGCGCTTTGGTGGTCTATCAGATCGAAAGTGGTCAAATCAAATATCGTCCTGTTCAGATGCAACTGGCTCAGCTTTTGATCATCAATCTCTTTATCTCCTTTATCCCAGGTATAGCCTTTCAAGCCCATATTGGAGGCTTTATAAGTGGGGTCTTGATGGCTTTGTATTTCAACTATAAACCTTCATGGAAACCTCTTAAACGTCACGTCTTGATCTCTTCGATGATCCTTGTGGTGGTCATGGGTGGCTTGATTGTAGTCGATAAGAAACACACCCCATATTATGGCTTAACTGATCAAGGAGTCGTTAATATGGCTTATGATCTAGGTTTGGATTGGTATGCGAACATACTGGATGATAGCTTAGTGTCCTATTATCAACGGGAGGGTCAATGAAAAGAAAAAACGTCATCAGTTGGGATGAATACTTTATGGGTATGGCTCATTTATCCGCTTTACGCTCAAAAGATCCATCTACTCAAGTCGGGGCAGTCATTGTCTCCTCATCCAATAAGATCGTTAGTATAGGCTATAATGGGCTACCTAAGGGCTGTAGTGATGATGAGTATCCTTGGGATAGAGAAGGCAGTACATTAGAAACCAAGTACGTCTATGTGGTCCATGCGGAACTCAATGCGATCCTGAATTCACCTATGCCTGTCAATGATTGTAAGATTTATGTTTCCTTGTTTCCATGCAATGAATGCGCAAAAGCCATCATCCAATCAGGCATCAAAGAGATCGTCTATGAGGATGATAAATATGCAGATACAGATCATGTGAAGGCAAGTAAAAGAATGCTGAACTCAGCAGGGGTAGCTTTAAGACAGTTGCCTCATAAAGTATCAGTCGTTTTGAAGATCGATTAAAGGTTTTAAATTCTTAAAGTGGAGCTTTGCCACTTTTTTTAATGTTGAAATCCCATGTTGTGCTAAAAAGTCGCTCGCAAAGGCATCAACTAAATTGGATGCCCCTTTAGGAAAAACGGTCTTATATTTTGAACCCATCGCTTCTAGTTCTTTTAAGAAAGCAGTTCTTGCGATGACAGAAGCACAAGCTACCGCAAAATATTTAGATTCTGCTTTGGTCTCAAAATGAAGTTCTTTGAAGATCTTGCTTTGGCCTTCTAGATAATTGAAATAATTGGTTTTAGGGGTAAATTGATCGACCACATTTAAAGTGCTATGTTTACTTAAATCAATCTTATTATTGAGATGGACATAAGCTTGATTATGCAGCTTAGCTTTGATGGCGTTCATATTATCGGATTCATGAACTTCATTGTATTTTTGATTGGTGAGGATCAATAAACTATGAGGCAGGGTAGACATTAAGATTGGTCCTATCTGTAAGATCATCTCATCGGTCATCTTCTTAGAGTCTTGAATGGGATACACTTTAAGTGTCTCATAATGAGCTTCACTCACAAAACAAGCCGCAACCACGACAGGTCCAAACACATCGCCTGTCCCAACTTCATCAGAACCTGCTTGAGCTTTAAATTTTGTTGAGTAAACACCCGCATATAAGGAAGCCCCATCACCTTGAAAAACAACTTTCTTACTGGTGTAGATGGTGATTGTACAATCGCTTAAAATGAGCTGAGCTGATACATAAGGAAGCTCTCGTGATGACTTTTGAGAAGCGTAAGTGATGATCAATTCATCGATCTGTTTTTGGGTTAGGGTTAATGAAATATTCATATAAATAGTGTATCATACGATTGCGTTTGATTTTGCGTTATACTATCATTAATGAAGTGGAACTAAAAAGGAGAAATCATGACCTTACCTGCCAGTATATTTCAGTATATGAATATTGCGATCTTAGTTTTTGTGGTAGTAATGTTGATCTATGGCTATTTTAAAGGCTTCTTGCTTCAAATCTTTAGTATCCTTATTTTTATTGCGGTAGCCTTTGTCTCATGGATGATCGCTCCTGCTTTAGCGAAAGCACTTCCTTTGATGCAAGCCAATGAACAGTTCAATGTGATTCCTATCATAGGACCTCTTTTTCAAGATTCCATCAATACGATCTTTTGGTTCATCATCATCGTCGTAGGACTGATGATCTTAAGTCTATTCTTTAGACCAGTCTTAAAAGGAATCGGTAAGATTCCTATTATAAAAACAGTCAATCGAATCTTAGGCCTTCTTTTAGCGGGACTAAAAGCAGCTGTCGTTTTGATTTTAGTTACCCTATTATTAAACTCAGGATTGTTTAGCAATGGGAAAGCCTTGGTCACTCAATCTTATTTGGGTCAATTGATGCCTGTTACTCAAAGTATGGTTGATTCGATATCCGCTAAATTTGATCCTTCAGGCTTAGTTGGAAAGATCATGACAGGTTCTGAATTCAGTGCTGATGATACAATTGCTTTAGAAAACTGGTTACGTGAAAAGGAAGTTCCTGATCCTATCGTTCCTATACTATCTAAACTCTTAAGACTAAAACCACTCAGTGGCACTGAGATGACCAGTCTTGTCGATTGGATGAGAACCAATGGGATATCAGAAGAAGATATCACCAAATTTATGGAAAGCTTTAAATGATCCCAATTGCTTCTTTAGAGTATCAAAATGTTTTAGAGATACTGGCGAATTTCGCCAGTTTTTCGCTGTCTAAGGAGCTGATTCTTAAGTTAACTCCTTATGATAAGAAACTGGTAATACAAAGAGAGAATGCACGTACAGCTTCAGCGATGACTGTTGAAAGACTGTATGGGATGTGTCCTATGATGGGGATGAGCGATATACGCTTAGCGCTTCATCAATCCGTAAGAGATCAGATCTTATCGATTCCTGATCTGATGGATATCGCTCGTTTTAATCGAGGGATCATGTTGATCCAGAAGTTCTTTAAGGATGCCCAATGTGAAAAGGAAGCTTTGATGGATTTGGTCAATGGATTAGAATCTTATCCTAGTTTGGCTGAATCGATCGAGAAATGTTTCAATGGGGCCTATGAAGTCTTAGACTCTGCTTCTCCTAAACTAAAAGACATACGTCGACACCTTAGATTGGCTCAAACCAAGCTTCAAGATACAGCGACATCGTTTATACAAAAGAATGCTTCTTCATTAAGCGAACCCATTTCTATGATTCGTAATGATCGTGTAGTGGTCTTAGCGAAAAACTCTGAAAAACATAGCTTTAAAGGGATGATCCATGGGGAATCTGCCTCTGGACAAAGTGCTTATGTGGAACCACCTGTATTGGTTGAACTCAACAATGCCTTAGCGAAGCTCTTGATCGATCAAGAAGAAGAAATCAAAAGGATCTGTTTTGAATTAAGTCAAAAGATTAAACCTTACGCTGATTCTATGGAAGCTCATTTAGAAACTGCTTCAGTAATAGATGCCTTGTTTGCGAAAGCAAGATATGGGAATTCTACCTTTGGGATCGTAGCTCAATTAAGCGATGATCTCTATTTAAAGGATGCGCGTCATCCACTGATCGATCCACAAAAAGTCGTTGCGAATACCTATCGTTTAGATGAAAAAGAACGAGTATTACTTATCACTGGTCCTAATACTGGAGGTAAGACCGTCTCGCTTAAGATCATAGGTCTATTTTGTTTGATGGCGTATTCTGGGATACCTGTTTTATGTGATGAAGCACGTTTACCTTTATTTGGACAGATCTTCGTCGACATTGGGGATGATCAATCGATTGCACATTCGCTTTCTACCTTTTCAGCTCATCTCTCAAAGTTGTCTCTGGTTACCGATAAAGCAGATGAACATAGCTTAGCCTTACTGGATGAGTTGGGTGGAGGAACAGATCCTATTGAAGGGGAATGTTTAGCTATGGCTGTTTTAAATGATCTCAGAAAAGCTAAAGCTTGGGTCGTTGCGACTACTCACTACGCTCGTTTAAAAGAATATGGACTTCAACATGATGACATCATCGTAGCGTCTATGGCTTTCGATATGAAATCCATTGCACCTACTTATAAATTCATAGAAGGATTACCAGGCCAATCCTATGCCTTTGAGATAGCACGTCGTTTTGGGATCAAATCCAGTGTCATCGATGAGGCTGTTGAATATAAAGCCCAAGCGAAGACCTTACAAGCCCTTTTGACTGAAAAACTTCAAGCAGCGATCGAAGAGAATCGTAAGATCACTGAAACCTTAAGTTTAAAAGAAAACGAACTCAATCAGTCCTTAGCTGAAATTAAAGCCAAGGAAGAAGCTTTAGAAAAAACCAAACAGGCTCGTTTAGCTCAGATCGAAGATGAAGCTCAAGATTATCTTAACCTCGTTCAAGAAGAAGCTGAAACGATTTTATTTGATATGCGTAATTCTAAGACAGCTCCAATCCATGAGAACATTAGTCGAAAGAAAGACATCGATGCCTTGATCAAAGAGAAAGTTGAAGAAACAGCTTTGGATAAGGTCAAGATCGGTCAATGGGTGAAGATCACCATCACCAATCAAGTAGGTCAAGTCGTTGCGACACGCAAACAACTGGCGACTGTCTCCGTCAATGGGGTCAAACTTGAAGTCCCATTAACGAAGTTAGCATTTGCGCCTACTCCGATTATTCCTAAGAATGTCCAACTCCATACAGAGCGTTTGGCTTCTGTTCCATTAGAAATCAACTTAATTGGATTAACAGTAGATGAAGCACTCAATGAAGTTGATCATTATCTCGATGATTGTATACGAGCGAGAATGCCTTTTGCGCGTTTGATCCATGGCCATGGGACTGGGGCATTACGTTCAGCCATCCATAGTATGTTAAAAGGTCATCATTTTGTGGAATCCTATCGATTAGGTCAACAATCTGAAGGTGGTGTAGGTGCGACAGTAGTTTACTTTAAAGGATCTAAAAATGAATCTCAAAGATAAACTAAGTACCTTACCTTTAGGTCCAGGCATCTATATGATGAAGGATTCTAAAGGAACCATCATCTATGTAGGCAAAGCTAAAAAACTAAAAAACAGGGTGAACCAATACTTCGTTGGGGCTCATGATTATAAGACCACTAAACTGGTAGCGTTGATTGTAGATTTCGATTATATCGTTACTCGAACTGAAAAAGAAGCTTTGATTTTAGAAATCAATTTGATCAAGCAACATCGTCCAAGATTCAATATCATGTTTATGGATGATAAGTCTTATCCATATCTAAAACTTACGCAGGAGAAATACCCGCGTCTTAAGGTCGTACGTGATCTTAAGAAAGATAAGAAAGCGACCTATTTTGGACCTTATCCAGATGCGACTGCAGCTCATCAGATGAGAAACCTTCTCAATGATTTATACCCACTAAGAAAATGTGAAGTCTTACCTAAGAAGGTCTGTTTGTATTATCACATTGGACAATGTTTAGGTCCTTGTCAATATGAAGTAAAACCAGATGTTTATCCAACGATGGTAACAGAGATCACTGGGGCATTAAGAGGAAACAGTAAAGTCCTTCAACAGAAACTATTAGCTCAAATGACAGAAGCCACTGAGAAACAGCTTTATGAGAAAGCTGCAGAGTATCGTGATTATTTAAAATTTCTCAATTACGTCAAAGATCCTCAAAACGTTACCAAAGATGATCAAAGAGATACCGATGCGTTTGCCTATTATGAAGATAAAGGTTATATCGCCATACAAGGTCTTTTCTTAAGACAAGGCAAGATCCTTGATCGACAATTTGTCCTACAAGAACTTCATCAAGAAGCTCAAGAAGCTTTCGTAGAATTCATTCTGCAATATTATAGTGAAAGACCAAAACCTTCACTTTTACTTTTACCATATGGGGTAGATCTAAGCTGGATCAATGAGATCGAAGAGCTAAAGATTCATCAACCTCAAAAGGGTCAACAAAAATCTTTGATGAACATCGTAATGGCAAATGCGAAGCAACATCTTGAGCAGAACTTCGAAGTGATGTCTCGAAAACAACATGATCATGAGGAAGCTTTGGTTCAATTGGCGAGCTTATTGAAACTCGACGACGTAGAACGCATTGAACTTTATGATAACTCTCACATCTCAGGTGCGTACGCTTCAGGAGCTTGTGTCGTGTATGAACATGGCCTTCCTTATAAGAAAGACTATCGTTTATACGATGTCCATTCTGGCGCAGATGATCTCAAAAACATGGAAGAAGTCATCTATAGACGCTACTATCGATTATTAAAAGAAAAGGGGCGACTGCCTTCTTTGATCTTGGTCGATGGAGGACTCAATCAAGTCAACATCGTCAAAAAGACACTTACTAGTATGGGTGTTGAAGTCAGTGTCGCAGGTCTACAAAAAAACGATAAACATTCCACAGCTGAACTTTTAAATGAAGACGGAGAAACCATAGATCTAAGAGAAACTCGTGCTTTGTTTTTCTTATTGACACGTATGCAAGATGAGGTCCATCGTTTTGTCATATCTCATCATCAGAAAAGAAGAACCAAAGGTCAAGTGGCTTCTATCTTAGATAACGTAGAAGGCTTGGGTCCTGTACGAAGAAAAACCTTGATGAAGGCCTATAAAAACGTTGCTTTAATGAAAGAAGCCAGCTTAGAAGATCTAGAAAAAGTCTTACCAAAAGCCGTCGCACAGGCGCTTTATAACGTCCTTAAAGAAGAGGCCGTGGTATAATGATGAAGGTAAAAATATGACGATAGGAATTCTCGATTCTGGCCTAGGAGGCTATAGTGTTTATCATGCGTTAAGAGGGGCGTATCCAAATGCTTCTTTTCTTTTTTTAGCGGATCAACTCAATGCGCCTTTTGGGGATAAGACAAAAGATCAGATCTTAGAGATCGCATGTGATGCGATGACTTGGTTTGAAAAACAAGGCATAAAAGAAGTCTTGGTGGCGTGTAATACGATCAGTGCATTGGTTATAGATGAAATTAAGCCTATATATCCTCATCTTAAGATCACAGGCATCATCGATCTTACTGTTAATCAGTTTAAGAATAATCCTGTTGAAGAAATCCTGGTGCTTGCGACTGCAGGAACCATCAATAGTCTCGCTTATCCCTATAAATTTGAGAAGCTTCTTTCTAAGAAACACATCAGTTCAAAAGCATTACCACTTTTGGTTCCTCAGCTTGAAGGTTTAGCACCTCAAGAAGAGATTAAAGCTTATTTGGAAGAAAGTTTATTGCCTTATAAAAACAAAACACAAGGTGTCGTTTTAGCTTGTACCCATTATCCATTGGTAAAGAATATAGTCGAGGAGTTCTTAGAAGTACCTAGCTATGATTCGCTAGTTCCTATCATAAATCATTTCTCAAATAGAGATCTTCCTTTAGGATCAAGTAAAGTCTTGACTACCAAAGATCCACTTTATATGGCTAAACAAATACAGACTTTATTCAATAAAGATGAGATTGTCTACTTAACACAGGTTGAACATGCAGATCGTCGTTGTAAGTGATACTCATGGAAGAAATGAAGTCTTTCAAGAACTAAGAAACAGACATCCTTTAGCTTCTGCATTTTTACACTGTGGAGATTCAGAAACAGATGAGTATAATCTAGATGGTTTTGTGAGTGTACAAGGCAATAATGATTATTACACCTCTTATCCATCTGAACTTGTATTGGATCTTAAAGAAGTCAGGATCTATATGACCCATGGACAATATCTTAGACATCATAATCGAGAAGAAACCTTGATTCAAAGAGGGAAGGATCATCAATGTAGTATCGTCTTAACAGGACATACTCATGTATATGATGTGACTAAGAAAGATGGGATCTTATTGGTTAATCCTGGATCTCTTTATCATAATCGTGATATGACTCCTCCTAGTTATGCCTTAATCACCATCGATAAAGGCAAGATCAAAGTTCAACGCTATAATTATCCTAGATAGTTCTTTACGTAAGGTCTTGAATGGAATGAGTGAGTTTGGTATAATAGTCAAGCATTGTCCTGATAGCTCAGCTGGATAGAGCATGCGCCTTCTAAGCGCACGGTCGGGGGTTCGAGTCCCTCTCAGGACGCCATTTGATTTTAAAGCCTTTAAAAGGCTTTTTTAATGGCTATTTTCCGAATTGTCGCAAAGTTGGAGTGTATTGAGTAAATGTGATTCTATTTTTTAAATGTCATAGTGAACCAAGCAGTGAAGAAACTGGAATAGATCGACTTATATAAAGTCACAATTTTAAAATTGTATGAGTACAAGATAAGGACTATTTCAGTTCTCAACTATCGAAATAAGCCATTCAATTAATTCAATAGAATAACTATAAACATTTTGATTTTTCGTGGTATATAAAATAGTCTTGGAGGTGCAAAATGTTAGAACTCAGTAATATTTTATGGTAAAATATCGAATATTACAGACTTTATTGTTCACTAAGGAGAACTTATGAATAAGTATATTAAACAATATAAATGGTCAAATATTTTCACAATGTTACATAATCAAAAATTAGATCCTGAAGTATGCAGGGATACTTTTAATAATCATTTAGTCGTAATAACAGGGTCCACTTCTGGGATAGGTTATGATGCCGCAAAAAAATATGCTTCCTTAGGTGCTGATATTTTAAGTATAAATAGGAATGAAGAAAAAACGAAAAAACTATGTGAAGAACTTAAGCATAAATACGGCACAGAATGTACCTATATGATAGCGGACTTTTCAAAGCTTGACCAAGTGCATAATGTCGCTAAGAAACTAGCTTCTTTGGAAAGAAATATCGATGTGCTCATTCATAATGCGGGTGTTTATGTTACGCAAAAGACCATAACTGAAGATGATCTAGAACAAGTCTTTCAAACAAATTATCTTAGTACCTTTATTATAAACTACTATATAAAAGATAAATTCATTAAGCAAAATAGTGGTCGTATCATTTTTGTAAATTCTGAAGGACATAGATTTGCTGCTTGGGGTTTACATTTAGATGACCTTAAGTGGGAAAAACACTCATATTCAGGTTTAAAAAGTTATGGTTCTGCAAAACTAGCACAGCTATTATCCATGATAAAGTTTAATGAATATTTTCTTGGAACTAAAGTTACCATAAATGCAATGCATCCTGGAAATGTAAAAACAAACAGTGGAGAAAATAATGGTAAGTTTTATAAATTCTATAAAAAAGTGATTATTGACAGAAATGCAATATCTATAGAGAATTCATCTGAAGCTTTATACTATTTAGGGGTTTCCAAGAAGGTGGAAAACACAAGTGGTAAGTTTTTTAATCTTACAACAGAAGAAATACCTGCCCCGCCTTCATTAGATAGGGAAGAAGCTGAAAGATTGTGGATACTTAGTATCCAATTGGGGGGATTAAAATGAATAGTAGAAAAAACAAAGTTGTAGTTGTTGGTGCCGGCATGGCAGGATTAACAGCTGGAGCATATCTATCTAAAGAGAACTACGATGTATTGCTTTTAGAGAAGAACGATAGAACTGGAGGGTTAGTAAGTACCTTTCAGTATGAGGGTTTTTCATTTGACACAGGTCCAAGGGCTTTCGTAAATTCTGGAATGGTCAAACCTATAGTAAAAGATTTAGGTATTGAGTGGGAAACTCTGGATAACAAAATTTCAATAGCAATAGAGGATCAAATATTCCGTGTGGATTCCATGGAATCTATTAATGAGTATAAGAAGTTGTTACTAAACCTATATCCTAATAAATCCAAAGATATAGAGAAAATAATGGCTAATATATATAAGCTATCTAATTATACAAAGGTTTTGTATGCTTTTGATAATCCGTATTTTGTAGATTATATGAGTGATAAGAAATTTGTTATTAAAAAACTACTGCCTTGGACTTTTAAACTTTTGTATACTTTAAGAAAATTCAAGCAGTTTAATATGCCGATGGAAGTGTTTCTTAAAGACTTAACGGATAGTCAGTCATTAATTGATATACTTACTCAGTTTTTTTTCAAAAAAACTCCAACATATTTTGCCTTGGGATACTATTGTGTATGGCTTGATTATTTTTATCCTAAGGGTGGAACTACCATGCTGCCTAAACTTCTTCAGGAAAAAATATTAAATGATGGTGGTGAAATTAAGTTTAACACAATAATAAAAGAAGTTATTCCCTCTGAATCAAAGTTGATAGACTCTAATGGAAATGAGTATGAGTATGATTATCTTGTCTGGGCTGCGGATTTAAAAACCTTATATAAGGATCTTAATGTTAGCGGATTAGATAGGAATCTTATTGAAAAGATAGATTTAAAAGCTAAAGATGTTTATTCATCTAAACCGGCTGAGTCTAGTTTCATTATGTTTGCGGCAATAGATCGTCCACCTTCATATTTTATGGATAAAGGTGGGGAACACTTCTTTTATACTCCATCAAAGCAAGGGTTAGGAGATACTAATAAAGAGAGAATAGAAGAACTTTTGGAAAACTTTGATAAAAAATCTAAGTCTGAAATATTAGAATGGGTAGACGATTTTTGTAACTTAAACACATATGAGGTATCAATACCAGTACTTAGAGATTCCAACCTAGCTCCTCAAGATAAGACGGGAATTATGGTGAGTTGCCTATTTGATTATAGAGTTATAGAAAAAATAAATGCTGCAGGTTGGGTCGATGAATTTAAAAGAGAAATGGAAGATAGAATTCTTATGATATTCTCTAAATCTTTCTTTAAGGGTTTAAATAAGGATGTTTTATTCAAATTCTCAAGTACACCTCTTACAATAAATAAGATGGTGGGAAGCACTGGGGGATCGATTGTAGGTTGGTCTTTTGAAACCAAAGCTCCTGTATTTAGTGAATTAGGTGATATGCCAAAATGTGCAAAAACACCTATACCTAATATTTACCAAGCGGGGCAGTGGGCTTATGCTCCTGCAGGTGTTCCAATAGCAATGCTTACAGGATGGCATGCAAGCCAAGAAATAATTAAAAAATCTAAAGGGATGATATTAAATAACTGAACCCTTTAGATGGGTTAGTTTAGTTAAAAGGGACAGATAAATAAAAAGACACATTAGAAATCTAGAGTGTTTTTTTATAGGCTAAACACAAGGAGAAAAGAATGAGAGAAAGAAAGACCATAAAGCACGCTGTGTATATAATTGAAGAGAAAGAGAAGATTGGGTGTGATGAGGAAAGTGAAGTCTTTAAGCAAAACACCATAGTTGTACAAACCAGTTTTAGGTAGACATATTTGAGTCGGAAATGACTCTACAAATTATGGACTATTCCAAAATTATATTTGAATATTTTAGCATCGAGAAGCTATCATGAAAAGTTGTCGCACAATAAAAAATATTAATAATTTTTAATCAAAAACAGTTATTTTTCAACGGTTTTTGATTATTTCATCGCTATTTGATACGTAAAAATCTTTTCCTATCAGGACGCCAGTTAAAATTTAAGCCATTATTAATGGCTTTTTTTGTGATGGCACGTGGAATGGTAGGTATCAAATATAGGAAGAATACAAATCTTTGTTCCTTAAGAATTCAAGATGTTGGAATAATAAAACCTATTTATGTATCAAATCAACCTTCAATTAGACGTCCAACAAGTAACTTAATATACAAGACCGGGATTAACCATTCAAAACCATACACGGGATTGATAATGAAGCTATTTATCACAATGGCAATAAGAACACATAAAATTGAGCTTGGATATTGGGTTTGCTTAGGACTCTTTAGAATGAGATAGGCAAAAGCTAATAATAAACCATACCATATGAATCCATAAAGTAACTTCGATGGTTCAAAGAAGCCATAAACCAGTATCGGATAAATATGAAGTCCTATAAAAAGTAGAGGTTTTCTTAATACATTAGCAATCCAAGGATCTTCATTTGAACTCTGAGTATGATAAAAAGCCTTAGTGGATCTCATCATATTGACGACCATACCTCCACCTAAATCAAAGCCCATCTCAAGTGCGATGATGATCTGAAAGAGCGACCAATGAACTTTAGATTGAATGATCAATCCAAACAAAAAGATGGGGATAATCAAACTAGATATAATTCCTAGAACGATATCTAGTGAACTAGGATTTTTTCCGAAAATTAAGTTTGAGATTGTCTTTAGAATAGAATTTACTTGATTCAAAATGAATTCTCCTATTACTTAAAGTGCACTAAAAAACAACATTAAAATAACCACATCTTGTAGGAAATGTATAAACCACGCCCAGAAGAAGCCTTTGGTTTCTAAGATGGACTTCGTTAAGAACCAACCTAAGAAAGCAGCCATTAAAGCACCCATAAGACCTTTAGGTGCCATCCCAAAATAATGAACAGTCCCAAAGACCGCAGATCCTAAGAAAAGTGCGAGTTTTGGAGAAAATCCTTCATTATCGACGATGGTGACATAAGAGTATCTAAAAACAATCTCCTCAGTGAATGAATTCATCAACGCCAGTATAAGAACAAGAGGAACATCAGGAAAAAGTCTGAATGTTAAGCTTTGACTATTGACTTGAAAATAAACGACAAGTGCTGTTCCTAGAGAGATCATAGCCCCAATGGTAATACCTGTCTGTGTCCAAGTAGAACCTTCGGGTATCCCAAGCCATTTTACAGGTGCCATTTTACCTTTAAGATGGTTGATGTTTAGGTACTTAAGCTTTGTTTTTCTAGCGATGATAAAGAGAAATAGTACCATGGATAGAGATAACAAAATCGTGCTTAATTGGAGATTGATCTGAGCATTAATGAATGAAGAGGAGAAAAACGAGAAGTTAAACAAAGGTTTTTTTCCGAACCCAAAAATAAGATGGATTTCTATAAAACTAAAGACCAATACGAGACATAATCTTAGATACTTTTTCATGGGGCTCCATTCTAGATAAACTATTTTGTTTTTATTGTATCAAAGAGATTCTGGTTTGGATTATCTTAAATGATGAGAGTACATAATTTATAGGTGTTACTCTTAATAATCATCATAAATAACAAAATTTGAGGAAATTGCCTTCATATAAAATGATCATTTTCTATGACTTAGTTGACTGGAATGTATTCCAGGAGCGTGATATTGTTGAGTCTTATGAGGATGTATTTTACCAAAATGTATGGCTTGCGTAGGACACCAATTTAAACAGGCAAAGCACCATTCACAATTTTGACCAATACTGATCTTACCATCGATGTTTCTAATGTTTTCAACAGGACAAAGTCTAGTACATAAATTACAGTTGATACAGCTGGAATCTACATATCTATTTTGAGCTGAGTAGAGATGGATGAACGAGAATTTCGTCAGTGGACTCAAGGTCAGATGCCATAGATTGGGAGCAACTAATGGGATATGATCCATATTTTTAATATGTTGAACAATTTCGTCGATCTTAAGATCCAATTCATTGAGTGCTATGTTTCTTTGAACCAAGGATGTTTTCAAAATAATACTGTTATCAGCAAGAGACAAGCTTTTCCCAAAGGCCAAAGATGATCCATTTTTGCCAAGGAGTTTATTTACATCATAGATAACATTTGGTGTTTCTTCACCAGAACTGGTAATACAAAAAATGGTTTTACTTTTAGGGAGTAAGTTTTCTTCAAGTACTCTTTTTACAATTGCTGGCATCTTGTAGAAATAGACAGGAAATATAAGACCAATGTTTACATCTTCAAGCTTAGGGGATAATGATGTTTTTAAAAGATCAACTAGAGGAATAACTTTAGATTGAGGTAGTTTTTTAGCGATTGAGTTCGCAATCAGTAGAGAATTTCCAGTTCCTGAAAAAACATAGATTAGTGTTTGCATGAGTCATCCTTATAAATGCCTGATTCTAGAAGTTCTTCGATATGTTCTACTATTCTCTTTAGGTCTTTTAAAGTAGTCGTAGGGGATATATAGTAAAAATTCATGGTTCCTTTTTTTATACAATCAATGATTTTAGCATCCAATAGGATCTTCAGATGATGTGATACTGATGGTCTAGAAAGATGAGTCTTTACGGTAATTTCTCCGACCCTCATTCCTGGGCATCCTGAATCTATTAGAACCATGATAATGAGTTGTCTTGTTTCATCACCAATGGCTGAAAGCGTAGATCCTACAGCGAGAAAATCTCTCTTGATTTGGCTTAGTTTATCAGTATAGTCCATAGGATCTCCTTGAATGGTTCGTTTTTTTCGACGGTTATAGTTTACCTTATCTATCAAACCTAATCAATAATGAGAAAGAAAATCGATACGAACCATCAGATTTTAGTTTAGAATGAATAAAGAATTATAGGATTTTTAGGTTATTCAGATATAAACCATTTATTTGACAAAAATGAAATAATTATAGTTATATATAGTATAATTTAATATAAAGAAAGGTGGATATTTTATTTTATGAATAAAATTAAAAACGGAATATTTAGTTTGATTCTGATTGCTGGCTTATTACCCACCAATAATGTGCAGGTAAATGCCATCGCAAACAGTATCGTATTGGGGAGCGCTTCTATCACTGTCTTATTGCATAGTCCTATCTTATTGGACTCAGAGATCACTGCGAACTTTACTGGAACCGTAACTCGAATCAGAGTTTTTATTACGAATGGTTCTGATGGGGATAAATTAAGCACTCCAAATTATTCTGATTGTAATTACAACTCTAGTACCTATGTTTTATCATGTGATGGGACTTTTACATCAACACAGGTAACTAATATCCTTAGAGATATTTATTTTGATTCAATCTCAAACGATCTCACAACGAGAAGTTTCGAGTATTCAGTAGGAGCCTCGATTATTCCATTTGAAGTTGCTCCTGGAGAATATCATTATTATGAATATATATCAGATGGCTTGTATTGGAGCGAAGCTTTAGCCGCTGCTGAATCACATACTTTTGAAGGTATGACAGGATATTTAGCGACCGTTATGTCGGCTGAAGAAAACAATTTTATTTCGACTAAACTTGGTCAAAATGCTTGGTTAGGCGGAACTGATGATTATAGCTACATCAATGATGCAGCTGGATCTGAAATTTACGCAGATCAAGATGAATCTGAAGGTAATTGGTATTGGGTAACTGGACCTGAGAAAGGCCAAATGTTTAGCGAAGGAAATTACAATCCAGTTGTAGTTTCAGGAATGTATCAGTCATTTGCAGATGAAGAACCAAATAATTCTGGAAGTGAACATTATCTTGAGATATATGTAGATGATCAAGCTTGGAATGATTTATCTGATGATAATGAGTTTGGATATGTAGTTGAATATAGTGGTGGATCTAACGTTAATCTAGTTGCTCTATCTACTACGAAAACGATCGAAATCGACTCTAAAGTCATAAAGTATTTTGTGAAAGAATCCTCAGTTTCAGGAACAGTTCCAGTTGACACAAAAATCGATTATGTAGCTGGAGACACTGTTACAGTATTAGGAAACACTGGAAATTTAGCCAAGGAAGGTTATGTCTTCTTGGGTTGGTCAGATGGGACGACCATCTATAAGGCAGGAGATACTTTCACTTTCGATGGAAGAACAGTATTAACGGCAGTATTAAGTGCCTTTAGTTTAACCGATGAACCAGTATTCTATTTGAAAGACTCAGGGAACTCTTATCGTGTGGATAGTGATCAACTGACAGTCTATAATATCATGACATCAAAAATTACAGTTTCATTACCTGATAAAATCACAGGGGACTCTTTGTGGTTTGACATTAGTGATGACACATATACTTGTTATGATGAAGTTTGTTATGATCCTGATACAGATGAGTATACCCAATATGACCTTACTTCAACTTATGATGAAGAAACTATGGTATTGACGATCAGGACTGATGTCCCAGTCCCAGCCGGTCAAATATGGACTTTTGTTTCGAATGTATATTTCGCTACTACAGGTGAATATGGTGATAGAACAGCAACTGTATCAATATACAGTGATGAAACCACAGTCCTCATTAGTGATTCAAGAACCATTACCGTTTATGATGGATTTACAGTCGTTTATGCAGATGATGAACATATGTCCATTCCAGTAGATGAGAATGTATATGGAAATAATGATGAAGTTTCTATAGGAATTCCTATGGATATAAATTACCCAGGTTACAGATTCTTCTATTGGTTGGGTTCTGATGGGAACATCTATTTCCCGGATTGGAATTTTGATATTAAAGAAGACATGGTCATGACAGCTATTTATGCACCTAGCTTTGAAGATACGATTGGTGTAAGTGATATCTTTAGCGATGGTTTGACAATCACTGGCTTTGAAGATGTTATTAGTACTTATTTTACTAACTATAATAGTTATGATGAATGGAAAGCTTTCTTAAAGATATACAAACAAGATGAGAATGATGTCAACAATGATGATTTTGATTTATTTATGGACTACTTTACGACTGAAAATCCTGATGATGATCATGAATACATCTTTATGGATATGATGATGTGGATTGCTTATTGGAATAATGGTGATGTTCCATCTTATAATTCTTTCGATTATTTAGGCGATGGATCTGTATCAAAATTCATAACTGTTTCATTTATTCTTCCTGAAGAATTAAGAGGTAAATCAGACTATAAGATAATTCGCATACATAATGATGGTGAACAAACCATTATAGATGAAATCGAAACGACTTATGATCCAGTAACCTTCGTGATCACCTTCAAAACAGATAGATTCTCAACCTACAGTATGACTTATGCTAAAACAGGAGACCTACCTAATACTGGTAAATCCGGAGATTATGGAGCATTGATCATCTTAGCAGGTTTAATCCTAGCTTCAATGACTTCTCGTAGAATTAAAAATTAAGTTTTGTGACCACCATAAGGTGGTCTTTTTTAAATTATATTTCAATAAAAAAGGAATATTATGGGTAAGTGTCATCAATATATTTACATTTGAGTATTTTTGGAGTTGTTAAAATACTCAATTATTTAGCTAACATAGAATGTTTATAGTAAAATATACTCAATTTATAATAACAATATTCAAATATATAACAATTTATTTAAATTATTTCTGAAGATGCTATAATATATTTAAGGAGAACTATAATGAAGAAAATTCTTACAAGTATTTTAGCTTTGTTGACTCTGTTATTGTTTGCTACACCTGTACATGTTGCAGCATCAACGGATGAATATCCCGCAAAATATCTACCATTGGCTGAAATCAAGATCAATGTTGGAAACACTGAAATCAATGACTCTGATTTCATGGCTAAATTAGTTGAAGCATTAAAAGCTAAGGGAATTGGTGCGTCAAAGATTGATGTTGGTTATGCCGGATCAATCGACACCAACTTTAGTGTTACTGATCCTTCTAATTGGACGGTATATGATCATTTTGGTTGGTGGGATGAATTAGGATTGGTTTCGGATCTATACGATGATGTTTTTGAACCATTCCTAGTTAGCAATGTCACTGGTTATAATCCAGATGTCATGTACGCAAATGATGGACATTTAGATTATTCGACAATGGTATTATCGATTGAATACTACGATGGTGAAGGTTATTTAGAGATACCTTATAAGACATTAACCACGCTTAATACAGATCTGCAGTCTCATATTAGTTATTTTGATATTTATGGATGGGTTGATAGTTTAGAAGATGAAGCTTATGATCTTATTGAAGCTGATTCTAATTATGATGTTGAAACCTTCGATTCCATCGATGATATGTATTTCAACTCTGCCACTCAAACTGCTTATGTAGTGTGGTATGACTATGATGAAAACTACTATGAAACAGCGTTTCAAGCTTATGAAGATTATGTCAAAGCTGCTGGATTCTTTAGTTCATTGACCTATGATACGGATAGTTATGGATTCTATGATGAGTATGGATATATTGAATTCTATGATGTAGATTCAAACTATTTCGAATTTGACTTCTCACCAACTTATTATGGTGGAAGTGCACCTGGTCATTATCCAGCACCTGATTCAAACCCAGATGGAGATAATCCTGTGAATTTTAATAATGACCCACATATCATAATTCATGATGATGGATCCGTAGCTTTCTATGGATATGGAGAACCTGCTTATAAAGATTTCATGCTGTCAGTTGATGATACCGCATCTGATAAACATTTCAAATTTGATTTGGATGAATCAAATGTTAGTTATCACAGTATGGAAGGCGGAGGATTCTTGTTTGGTATTAAAGTGAATGATCAAGAAACTGTTGATACAAGCGATGACACCATGAATGGATATTCTGTCATTTTTGGAGAAAATGGTGCTGTTCTATACTCTCTGGTCGATATCAATATTGATACCTTCCATAATGAATATAATGACGATATGGATGAGATGGATGGAATCGTAGAGATTGCTAGTGGTGATAAAGATACCGATAATACACAACATTACATTCAAATCGATGTTGTTGAAAATCTTGTAACCATCAAAGACAACGATGTCTTATCTATTGAAAACTTTGAAATTACACCTGTAGGGAATCAGTTTGGTCCTATCGTTACCTATGCTTCTCATGGATGTTCAGAATTGTCTTATTTCATCTATGACAACCTTAAGATGGGAACATCTGTCAAAGTTGTTTCAAAAGCTCAAGATAATGTAGGGACCATCAATTGGACAGAAGGCTCTTATCCTGTATACATCAATTTAGAAGACACCAATGATGCAAGCTTGGTTGTAGATGCTTTCACTGCTGCTTTAAAAGCAGATGGAGTTAATTATATCGGTGTTGGTTTGACAGCTTCTAAAGTCATGCATGATGCCATCGTTACTGGAAATGGTTTAGGTGAATTTATTGACTTAGGTGGATATGAAGATTTAGATACTCTTGCGGCAGCGATCGCTGATTACCTCTATCCTTTGTTAGAAATTCAGACGATTGAAAATATTGAAAATGCAATTTTGGATGATGAAGTTATAAGCTCACTTCCTGATAAACCAATTGTAGAAATCCCAGGGGGAGTTATTGATGCCTTTGATGATTTGGTTGCTGGATTTGATGTTACATTACAAATCGATATTAATATTGTAACTTTGGAAAATGTTCCTGAGGTTGACAACGACTTAGTTGATGCCTATGTTTCAGGTTTAGCGAATAGTGATAGTATTGGAATGTTCTATCTTGATTTGTCAGCGTATAAGTTGTTGGATGGAACAGTTGATTCTGAACTTACAGAGTTACTGAAACCAATCACCATTACCTTGACCATTCCTGAAGATTTAAGATCCATGACGAATTTCAAAATGATCAGAGTTCATAATGGGGTCGTTGAAGAATTGACCGGAACCTATAATGCCACCAACTTCACCTTGACTTTTACCACAGACAAATTCTCGACTTATGGGATCCAATATACCAATCCGGATAAACTACCTGATACTGGTAGAACTGGAGACTTTGGAGCTCTCGTTATTCTCGCAGGTTTGATCTTAGCCTCGATGACTTCTCGTAGAATCAAGAATTAATCTTAAAGACCACCTTCGAGGTGGTCTTTTTTATGAACCTCTTCATCTAAAGTTTCTGAAGAGTTCTATTAGAGTCTCACAAAATGTTCGATTGACAAGACACTTGATTTAATCATAGAATAAACCTATGAATCCTATCCTAGAAATCAATCATTTATCTAAATCCTATGGATCGCTTAAAGCTGTAGACGATATTTCTCTACATGTCAATGAAGGAGAGCTTTTTGCGTTTCTAGGTCCCAATGGGGCAGGGAAATCAACCACGATCAATGTTTTATGTACCTTATTAAGTGCAGATAAAGGAGAGATCATCCTCAATGATTCTCGCTTAGGAAAAGAAGATGAAAAGATAAGAAAGGATATAGGAGTGGTTTTTCAAAAGTCTTTTTTGGATAATCTATTAACGGTTCATGAGAACTTAAAGACAAGAGCCTCTTTTTATGGACTAAGTAATGAAACCACCAAGAAGCGATTAGAAGACCTTACTAAGCAGTTATCTTTAAGTGAGTTCATACATAGACCTTACGGTAAACTCTCGGGAGGTCAACGCCGTAGGGCTGAGATCGCACGTGCTTTGGTGAATCATCCTAGGATCTTGTTTCTAGATGAACCTACTACAGGTTTAGATCCTCAAACTCGTCATAATATTTGGGCTTATATCGATGAGCTTAGAGAGAAACATAAGATGACGATCTTTTTAACCACCCATTATATGGAAGAAGCAGCGCTTTGTGATCGTGTATGTATCATCGATCATGGGAAGATCCTAGAACTGGATACCCCAACCAATCTTCGACTGAAGTACGCTCCTACGCTTTTGCGTTTAAAAGCAGACTCTGATCTATCAGATCGTTTATTGCCTTATGGTTTCCCATTTACGAAAAGTTCAGAAGGTTTTGAACTGGTGATCCCTGATTCTAAATCTGCCTTGGTTTTATTGACTGAACTAAAAAAATATTATGATCATTTCGAAGTCCTAGAAGGAACCATGGATACTGTCTTTTTAGCTTTGACAGGAAAAGTAATTAGGGAGGATATCCAATGAAAGCCATCAGAGCTTTAACGATTCGTAATCTAAAACTCTTCTATCGAGATAAAGCCTTGGTTTTCTTTAGTTTCTTATCCGTCATCATCATTCTAGGACTCTATGTGTTATTTCTCGCCGACATCAATATCGCTAATATTAGGGCTCAAGTAGGTGACTCCATCAAAGGGATAGATGCCTTGGTGTATGGATGGATGCTTCCTGGTGTGATCGCGGTATCTACGGTGACCTTATCCTTAGGTAATATGGGACGCTTAGTCGATGACGCAAAAGATGAAAGCTTATCTGATTTTATGGTTTCCCCTATTTCTAGAACCCAACTGATTTTATCTTATGTACTCTCTACAATATTAATTGCTTTGGTGATATCGCTTTTTATGTTTGTGTCTAGTATCTTCATCGTGAAGCTTAAAGGAGGATCTTATCTTAGTCTAGATCAGATTCTAGCTGCCTTAGGCATCATTATCTTACTTATTATGTCTTCTACCCTTATGGCTTTATTGTTGGCTTCTTTTATTCATTCACCCAATACTTATGGGGTAGCCAATACGATGGTAGGGACCTTTATAGGCTTTGTGACAGGCGCTTATATGCCTATGGGGATTATGCCTAAGGTTATTCAAAACGTCTTCAATAGCTTACCTGTCTCTCAAGGTGCCAGTATCTTAAGACAGATCTTCTTAAGAGACATCATGACAGATGTGTTTAAAGGAGCTCCTGAAAGTGTAGTCTTGGATTATCGTTATTTTCAAGGGATAGATTTAAAGATCCTAGGACATATCTTAAGTCCTACTGAAATGATCATAAGTATCTTAGTCAGTATCATCCTATTATTTATCTTAAGCGTATTTAGATTCAGACATCTCACTAAGAAAGTGTAAAAAAAGCCCTCAGGCTTTTTTTGATCGATGAGGGATAAACATGACGATAAACGCTAAGAAGCTTAATCCATAAGCAATCTGCGCGATCCAGAAATACACTGGGAGATAGGCAGAAGATCCACCTGCGATATTGATGACACCTTTTAATACCGATCCTAAGACTTGAGCAGCAGAAGCTGTATTGAATAGATTCATAAAGAGTCTTGTGTTGATTTTTCTCTTAAGTTTTGAGTTGATCAACAGTAGAAGGCCATACACTATAGCAGATCCTAGAAACCATATAAACGAAAGCTGCATGTCTATAGATGTGACCCCATGAGAGAAGATATGATAAACAAAGCTAAAGATAACCATAAACAAGGTCAAAGCACTATATACAACGAGGTTTCTTTTCAGTGATCTCATTTTGTATCTCCGATGATATAAACGATGTCACTTACGCCTCGTTCATATACACCAGCTCCATCATAGGTAGGTTTATTGATGACTTTCCCATTGAACCAGATCGTTGCGGATCCTCCACCATCTAGGTTATAGGCAGTGATTGCCCCTTTGTCTTTAAACAACTGAGAAAACTGAACTAAAGTTAAGCCTCTTGAAATGGTACTTCTTCCATCAACCACAATGAATAAATAATGAAGAGGACCTATTTGAGCGATCCCAACTCTAGGGTTTCTTGAGGAAGATACCCAGTTCTGATTGCTTACGGAAGGGGAGAGTTCACTGTTTTCTACGAGTACCGGTCCAAATGACCAAGCTTGGAAAACACCTCGATCGATCAATTGTTGACCTGTTTCAGATCCTTCCTCAAAGATCTCAAGGTTACCATCTTTATCGATAAGTAAAGATCTTGTATCTGGAGCAGCACGTTTCACATCTCTATACAAGACCCCATTACGAATAACAAGCCCCGCTGAACGATAGCCATAAAAATCTCCGTTGATGGCTAAGACTGCATTGTTGTTTTCAGCCATAGTAGAAGTATATTCTCGAATATTACGTCCATAGGTATCTTTCGCAAAAGCAGTTCTTAAGAAAGATACACTGCTTAATTGAATATCTGCGATATAAACGGTAGCTCCTTCATAAGTTTCGATATTGATCTTTATGGATTTATAAACTGTGGTACTTGAAGCGGTCTCTGTATATGTCGTATCACTGGTTTCTATGTCCTTGGTGACGTTGGTATTTCCATCTCCATCACATATAAGAGGAATCTCATCGATGACGATCCCGGCTGAACTTAAAACGAAGGCATCTAAAAGGACAACACCCGTGATCGTACTAAAGAAGACAGAGATCGCAATCGCATAAAGAAAAGGAATTTTAATGAGCTTACTCATTGGAGTCCTTTCTAAAGATCACGAGTTTTTGGATCTGATAAGAAACTAAGAAGAGCGTAATATCGACCGCTATTTTAATCAAGACGACATTTTTCTCAAATAAGGTATAAACAGATTTAACCAAGAAATAAGAAGTCAACATTTGAAACAAGGCTAGAGTATAATACTTCCACATATGTTCAAACCATTGTTGCTTACTTTTAAAGACCACGGTTTTATTCATAAGAAAATTGAAGTTGACACTAATCAAGCGTGCGATGAAGGTCGCATATAATATAACGTCCACTCCTTTTAAGGTATATACAAACAAAGTAAATACACCGATATCTAAGCCAGTAGATAGAAGAGAAATCACTGAGAAGGTTAAGATCTGACGATAGATTCGAATAGAATCTAGAAGTGGATTAAAATGAGAAGCTGAATTATCATCGATATAGATGGTTTCTATAACGACTTCTTTGATTGGGATGTTTAATTTACCACAATATAAAAGCATGTTCATTTCATATTCATAACGTTCACCAGGAACTTTAAGAAACTTCTCCATCGCAGGTCTTCCAAAAGCTCTTAGACCTGTTTGGGTATCAGTGATCTTTTGTCCAATCAGATAACTGGTGATTAAACGCGTGATCTTATTGCCCAGTTTACTTTTAAGTGGAACTTGGCTTTCATCGAAACTACGACTTCCTAAAACGAGTGCCTCTGGATAAGCTTCTGCTCCTTTTAGGACATTGATGATGTCTTTGGTTTGATGTTGACCATCAGCGTCAACCGTCACAAAAAGATCCAAATCATTTCTCTTTTGGCAATATTCTAAAGCAGTCTTCAAAGCACGACCTTTACCTTGATTGACGTCATGTGTCAATACAATGACATGGTCTTGTTTCGAAGCCTTTTCGAAGACCTCATTACAGCTGGGTTTACTGCCGTCGTTGACTACGATGATGACGCTGGCCACTAAGGCACGGTTGAGCTCATCGATCAGAGTATTTAAACGGAAATCGGGTTGATAAGCAGGGATCAATATCACATTTTTCATAGGCTGAGTATATTATACTGTATACATTGTGGCATCACTATGAAAAAATGTATTTTTGAGCTTTATAATGTTAAAATAATGAGGAACTATGTTAAAAAAGAAAAATAAGCATCTTGCATACAATGCAAAAATCCTATTAATTATCTCAAGTATCATTTGTGTATCTTTATATATCAGTGTTTTATCTGAGCGAGTCATGATCGTTCAAGAGGACCCTGATGTCATTGAACCCGATGGAACTAGTGCTGTCCATGCCTTGGTGATCAACGAGATCATGAGCTCTAATAATGGGGCTGTAGCTGATCCTTTTGGGGAAACATATGATTGGGTTGAGCTTTATAATGGGACGACCCATAATATAGATCTTACGAATTATGGTTTAAGTGATACCTCTGATGAGACCAAGTGGGTCTTTCCTTCAACCATCATCAAAGCGAAGAGTTTTTTAATTGTTTACCTTACGAACACAGATCTTCCTGGTTTATACGCTAACTTTGGATTAAAAAGTGAAGGTGGGGAAAAGGTCGTCTTACGAGATTCAGGAGGTATGATCGTCGATCAGATCCAATTGCCTATCCTAAACGCAAATACAGTCTTAGCGAGAAATAATAGTGGCTCATGGGTAGTATTAGAACAGATCAGTCCAGGCTTTACCAATACCATCGAAGGCCACCAGCAATACCTAGATTCAATAACTTTAACTCAAGATCAATTATTTATCACGGAAGTCTTACCTAAAAACGCAGGTAACTTTACCAATCCATATACAGTTTTACCTGGTTATATCGAAATCACCAACATAGGACTTACTCCAATCAATCTAAAGAACTATGCCTTAGGGGATGAATTGGCTTCTCCTTTTCAATGGCGTTTTCCTTCGTTGACTCTTGATCCTGGAAAATCAGTGGTCGTTTATACATCTAATCTGAATCGTAAAGATGGAGAACTTCATGCGGATTTTACCCTTAACGCTCAAAATGGATCTGTTTTTCTTACGGATGGATCTGGTCATATCATCGATAGGATCGATTATTCAATGGTTCCAAATGGTTATGCGATTCAAAGAAAAGGAGATATCATTGAATTTAGCCCTTCCTTAAGTCCTGGTCAACCCAATACAATAGCGGGGATCACGTCTTTTCAAAACACAATGAAGACCCCTACAGGTTTGATCATCAATGAAGTTATGACGATCAATACGACCTTGATGCTCCATAATGGAGCCAATGCCTATTCGTGGATAGAATTAAAAAACAATTCAACAAGTGCGATCGACTTATCAAAATACACAATATCAGAATCTTTTAATGTGTTAAGTGCTGTTTCATTACCAAATAAGATCTTACAACCCAATGAATTCATCGTTGTGATGACTTCTGGGGATTCTAGTTTAAGTACCAGTGAATATCAACATATCGATCTGAAAATCAAGGGTGATAAGTCCCTCTATCTTTTTTATGGAGATAAACTTCAAGATTGTATATTCGCTGCTCAAGTCCCTACAAATACAAGCTATGGGAGAGCCAAAGATAAAGGCTTTATCTATATGGAAGACGCTAGCCCCAACGCAGAAAATAATGTTGGATTAAGAGCGGTAAGTCTTAGTGTAAGAAGTTCAATTGAGAGTGGTGTGTATACTACATCAACGCTAAATTTAGATCTTCTTTCCAGTGGGAATGTGTACTATAGCACCAATGGGGAGACTCCTACGACTTCAAGTAAACAATATTCTCAACCCATTCAACTCACAAAAACGAGCGTCATCAAGACTGTCAATATTGAAGAAGGCAAAGTTCCTTCTGAGGTGCTTTCTTATACGTATATCTTAAATGAGGATTTGACCCTACCTGTGGTTTCTTTAACGATGGATCCTGATCAGTTTACTGATCTTCAAAGTCATCCATGGGATACCAAATTAGAATATGGTGGACACATCGAGTATTATCCTATCGAAGGTGAAGGTTTCTCCATCAATTGCGGTGTTCAATTGTTTGGAGGTTCAACCAGAGGATTGGCTAAGAAAAGTTTTTCGATTACTTTTGAGGAACAATATGGGGAAGATAAATTAAATTATCACGTTTTCGAAAATCGTGATTTTTCTGTTTTTGATACTTTAGTTTTAAGGTCTGGCTCTCAAGATTACAGTACAACCTTCTTTAGAGATATTCTCGGTTCTTCTGTCATGGAAGATTCTACGACCGTAGAAGTTCAAGCTTATAAAACGACTATTCTTTATATCAATGGAAAATACTGGGGACTCTATGACATCAGAGAAAAAGTCGATGATGATTTCGTAGCTACTCATTACAACGTCGATGAAACCACGACCAGTGTTGTTCGTATGGGAGGCACAATTTCAGCAGGGAATAAGAAAACATACAGTACTCTGATGAATTATCTTGCGAGTCATGATTTGAAATCTACTGAGAACTATGAATACGTAAAAACTTTGCTTAACATCGATAGTTATATTGATTTTTGGGTGGCAGAGCTTTTTACCACCAACAATGACGTCATTAACTTTCGCTTTATTTCATCTACGGCCTATGATGAAGGACGTCTTCAAATGATCTTCTATGACTTGGATTATGCTTGGTATTATCCAAACCGTGCCTACTATGAATTTATGATCAATCCTGATGGGATGAGTGATCTTCATGTAAGTTCATTGATCAATCGTCGTTTATTTGAAAATGAAGAGTATAGAACCAGATTCCTTGAACGCCTTAGTCTTAGTTTAAAGACATTGTGGAAAGAAGAAACTGTACTCGCGAAATTGGAGATCATTTATCAATCTGTAAAACCTGAAATCACAAGAGATTTTATACGATGGAAACTTGATCCTAATGTATGGGAAGACAATGTCGATTTCTTACGTAACTTCATTACGACAAGAACAAAAAATCTTTTAAGACAAACCAAAGCTTTCTTTAACTTAAGTGATGCGGATTATGAGTATTACTTTGGGGATCTCTAATGAACTATCGACATGAACTGAAATTCATCATGACGCCTGCGAATGCATTACTACTCAAAAGACTCTTGTTTCAACTTATGGAAACTGATCCTAATGGAGATACCTTAGGTAGATATATGGTGAGAAGTCTCTACTTCGATACCTTAGGAGGTTCTGCTTTCTTCGATAAGATCGATGGGGTAGAATACCGAAAGAAGTATCGAATAAGATACTACAATAACGATACTGATTTCATTAGATTAGAGTCAAAGCTTAAAATCGATGATTTATCAAAAAAGACCCAAGAACGTATAAGTTTAGATCTTGCTCAACATTTAATGAAGGGGGAGATCGATGAGATAGAACTCAAACCAAATTCTGTTTTAACGGACTTTGCCTTAGACATTAAATTAAATGCCTTAAGACCTTCAGTGATCGTCGATTATCAAAGAACAGCCTTCCTACAAAAAGAACTGGATGTGAGAATTACTTTCGATGAATTGATTCGTTCTAGAGTCTATGATACGGATTTGTTTAAAACGGATTATGCTTCCATCACTGTGTTAGAACCTGAAGAAGTGGTCTTGGAAGTTAAATACAACGATATCATTCCTTCTACCATCGCCGATGTGATAAAACATACCCCGATGACTCGCTTAGCTGTAAGTAAATATGCCTACTGTTACAACAAAAAATAGGAGCGTCCCATGGAAATCATTGAACTCATTCAGAATGCGATCGTACAACAGTTTACCGGAACCATCTCATTAAGCAGTATTCTATTATCACTCATTACGTCATTTGTGATTGCCTTGTTTATCTTGGTGGTCTATAAACGAACTTACAATGGGGTCGTCATGTCAAAGTCTTTTAGTTTACTTTTGGTTTTATTGGCGATGGTTACTTCCTTAGCCGTAAGAACCATAAGTTCTAATCTGGCCTTGTCTTTAGGGATGGTAGGGGCTTTGTCTATCGTACGTTATCGTACAGCGGTCAAAGATCCTATGGATACAGGTTTTATCTTCTGGGCCATTATGGCTGGGATCATGGCTGGGATAGGACTTTATCTTATCGCCATCATTTCTGCATTGGCTTTAGGTGTCCTATTTATGTTGGTCTTTGGATTTGAAGTTAAAAAGAGCTCACAGTTTCTATTGATCATAAGATATGATTCTCTCGCTCATGAGGCTGTATTAACAGCCTTAACTAAGCTTCCAAAACATAAACTAAGAAATAAGACCATGGTTGGATCTAAGATCGAATTGACCTTTGACATCGAAATTAAATCGTATGAAGAACAAGTCGTAGATCCTTTAAAAGCCATCGTTGGGGTAGATTCTGTCAACCTTATCTCTTATCAACATGATTATGGGCTTTAAAAAGGCTTCTAGAGCCTACTAAACAACCGTCTGTGATAAAATGAAATCTGTGAAAAACACAAGTTATGATGAGATCTTAAACGAGATCGATGATCATTTGACCAAAGGCGAGATCAAAAAAGCATTGGACTTGATCGATGAAGAACTTAGGATGCCTTATATCCCACCCTTTGTTTTGGCTAAGCTCAATCAATTCAAAGAAATCGCGATGACAGCTCAAAAAATAAACACCGAGATCCATTTAGACATGAGTGAAGAAGGCATCTTGAAGTATCTACACCAAGATGATCTTCATCAACTTAGAGCTCTAGAAGCATTTAGTGTCATGAACATGAGAACGATTATTCCTTTGGTTCAAAAAGCTTTTGATCTGATTGAAGGACGTTTAATGAAATGTCTATTGACCAAATTAACGATTGAGCAAGCTCTAACCGAAAGCTTTACCTTCACAGATGAAGGCATCACCTATGAGTTTATTCCTGCTTCTTTGACCTTGCCTGAAGATAGTGAAGGATATCAAGAAGCAAGAGCTCTACTAAAAAGGTGGCTTGAGGATGATGATCCATCGATGATGAAGCTGTGTTTAGATCAAGTTGAATTGGAATGCCTTATGAAGCTGCCTCAATCGATCGATGAAGATGAAGCATTCGACTTGGCATTTCAAATTCTAAAAACCATTTTCCTGATGATTTCTACGTCTGAACATTTCGAAAAGTTCATCGTTGATAAAGGAATCCGAAAAAATGGTCATTTAGCACTCTTTAATTGACAGTGCTAAATTAAGTGTTATAATTATTAGGCAATTTAGGAGGTCCTCATGAAACATACATGGACATTAAAAGAAAAATCAAATGGAGTATTGACCGTCAGTTTAGAAGGTGAAGCTTGGGCTAATGCTCAAACCAAAGCCTTAAAGAAATTGGCAGAAAAAACGGAAATCAAGGGCTTCCGTAAAGGAAAAGCCCCTATCGATAAAGTGAAGGCATCCCTAAGTGAACAAGAAATCTTGATCAATGCGGTTGAATCCATCGCCCAAGAAGCTTTAGAAGCAGGTCTTACTGAACTCAAGATCGATCCAATCAGTCGTCCAGAATTGGGCGTTGAGAAGATCAGTGTCGAAGAAGTCGTCATGACCTTTACCTTTGACGTTAAACCTGAAGTTACTTTAGGCCAATACAAAGATTTAGGCGTCAAGAAAACAAAAGTTAAAGTTACCAAAGCAGAAATCGACGCTGAAGTTGAAAAACTCAGAGAAGAATTCGCTGAACTCGTTTTGAAAGAAACAGGTAAAGTAGAAGCTAAAGATACAGCCGTAATCGATTTTGAAGGCTTTAAAGAAGGCGTAGCCTTTGAAGGCGGTAAAGGGGAGAACTACTCCTTAGAAATCGGCTCAAACAGCTTTATTCCTGGCTTTGAAGAAGCTTTGATCGGTTTAGAAACCGGTGCCAGCAAAGATGTTGAATTGACTTTCCCTGAAAACTATCAGGCTGAAAACTTGGCTGGACAAAAAGTCGTTTTCAAAGTCAAGATCAACGAAATCAAGACCAAGCAACTACCTGAAGTCAACGATGATTTCGCAAAAACAGTCAATCATCATGATACCGATACGATGGCTGGTCTATTAGAACACCTAGAACTTCATTTAAAAGAAGAAAAAGAACAAAAAGCAGAAGAAGAATATACCAATGCGATCTTGACTAAAGTAGTTGATGCGGCCAAAGTCGAAGTACCTGCATCTTTAGTCACTGAAGAAACAGATCGTATGATGGAAGATTTCAATGCGAGACTGAAACAACAAGGTTTCGGTTTAGAACAATTCACTCAGATCACCGGTCAAACCGTTGAATCCTTGAGAGAACAAATGAGTACTGATGCGGCTGGTAAAGTAAAAGTCAGACTCGTATTAGACGCAGTCGCTGACGCAGAAAAACTTGAAGTCTCAGCTGAAGAAATCGAAACGGAATATAAAAACATCGCAGACAACTATACGATGGAAATCGCTCGTGTCAAAGAATTGGCCCCAGTCGAAACCATTGCATATGATTTGCGTTTACGTAAAGCCTTTGATTTAATCAAAGCAGAATAATTTGTCTTCCTTACATAGGAGGTGCAATCTATGACAAATCTAAATCTAGAAATGAACGTACCTGCCGTTGCGACGCGCGGTGTACTTATTTTCCCCAACCAAGAAGTGATGATTGAAGTCGGACGCGAGAAATCAATGAACGCTGTCGATGAAGCCCTCAATTACTTCGATGGTCAAGTCTTCATCGTCTCTCAAAAAGACGTCCTCGTCGATGAACCTCACGAAAGAGATCTCTATTTAATGGGTACCTTGTGTAAAATCAAGACCGCTCGTAAAAAAGAAGGATTTCAACGTGTAACCTTTATCGGCGTAAAACGCGCAAAGATCATTCGTTTATCCGAAGATGACAAGATGCTGTTTGCGACGATTCAACCTTTAGAAGATGTGATTGGAGATTCTACTGAAGAAATCGCTTTGGTTCGCCAAGTCGGTAAGTCTTTAGAACAGATCACCAACGCTCAAAATCATTTCCCTCAAGAAGTTTTCAATCAATTGACCAAAGGGGTCAGTGCAGCTCAATTGGCTGACCAAGTCGCTCAATACTTCCCAATGAACGTCGATGATCGTCAAGGTCTATTAGAAGAGCTCAACCTCAATGCGAGACTCTTATTGATCGTAGGCAATCTTAAAAAAGAAAAAGAATTGACGGCTATTGAAGCTGGTATCAACGAAAAAGTCCGTGAACGTATCGAAGAAAATCAACGTGAATATTATTTACGTGAAAAACTAAGAGCGATCAAAGAAGAACTCGGTGATGTCCCAAATGGGACAGATGATGTAGAAGATCTTCGTCGACTCGTAGAAGAGAATCCTTATCCAGAAAACATTAAGGCTAAAGCTTTAGAAGAAATCCAACGTTATGAGATGCTACCTTCTGCCTCAGGCGAAAGCGGTGTGATCAGAACTTATTTGGATTGGCTTTTAAAGACACCTTGGTGGCAAGAAACCAAAGACAACGAAGACCTGATGGCGGTTCGAGCAGTGCTTGATCATGACCATTATGGACTTGATAAAGTAAAAGATCGCATTATGGAATACTTGGCTGTTAAACTGATGACCAAGAGCCTAAATGCGCCTATCCTATGCTTAGTAGGTCCTCCTGGTGTAGGTAAGACTTCCTTAGCGAAATCCATCGCCAATGCCTTAGGACGCAACTTCATCAAAGCCTCTTTAGGAGGCGTCCGTGATGAAGCTGAAATCAGAGGTCATAGAAGAACCTACTTAGGTTCATTGCCAGGTAGAGTCATCCAAGGGATGAAGAAAGCAGGGGTCGTTAATCCTGTCTTCTTGATCGATGAAATCGATAAGATGTCTTCAGACTATAAGGGTGATCCTAGTTCAGCGATGCTTGAAGTCTTGGATCCTGAACAGAACTCAATGTTTTCTGATCATTATCTAGAAGAACCTTATGATCTATCTAAGGTCATGTTTATTGCGACAGCCAACTACTTGGAAGATATCCCAGCGGCTCTAAGAGATCGTTTAGAAATCATCCATTTGGATTCTTATACAGAAGATGAAAAGGTGAAGATCGCCTTGAATCATCTGATTCCTAAACAAGTCGCTATTAATGGCTTAAAGAAAGCTCAGTTTACTTTAAAAGAAAAAGAATTGCTTCATATCGTACGTAACTATACCCGTGAAGCAGGGGTTAGACAGTTGGAAAGACATATTGCGGCTTTATGTCGTAAGAGCGTCTTATCTATCTTGAAAGACAAGAAACGCACCATCAACATCAACGATAAACAATTGATGGAATGGTTAGGCAAAGAAATCTTTGAATATGGTCGTAAAGAAACCAAGAATCAAATTGGGGTCGTTACGGGCTTAGCCTATACTTCGTTTGGGGGAGATGTGCTCCCTGTAGAAGTAACTACCTTTGAAGGCAAGGGACGTTTGATCGTCACTGGCCAATTGGGTGAAGTCATGAAAGAATCCACTGAGATCGCTTTGGGTTATGTCAAATCTAATGCGAAGAAATACAACATCGATCCTAAGTTCTTTGAGGATCACGACATCCATATCCATGTCCCAGAAGGGGCAGTACCTAAAGATGGTCCTAGTGCAGGCATAACGCTGACCACAGCCATCATGAGTGCCTTAACTCATAGAGCCGTCTATTCCAACTTGGCCATGACAGGTGAAGTGACTTTAAGAGGACTCGTATTACCGATCGGTGGCCTTAAAGAGAAATCTTTAGCGGCACATCGTGTAGGGATCACCAAGATCCTCATTCCTAAGCTCAACGAGAAAGATTTGGATGAAATGGCGCCTGTCGTCAAAGAATCCATCACCTTTGTTCCTGTTGAAAACATGGAACAGGTTCTAAAGGAAGCCTTGGTTTCCTAATGGCTGGATTTCAGCAAGCCGTCTTCGTGACCACAGCTGTCGCCAAAGCAGGATTCTCTTTAACGGATCTTCCTGAATTGGTTTTGGCTGGACGAAGCAATGTCGGTAAGTCTAGTTTCATCAATACTTTATGTCGACAAAAGTCTTTGGCTTATGTCGGTAAGCGACCAGGTAAGACCCGCTACATCAATTTCTATCAAGTCGAAGACTTGATCTCGATCGTCGATGTCCCTGGGTATGGCTACGCCAATCGATCTAAGACTGAACTTAAAGCGTATGGGACCTTGATGGAAGATTATTTCAATACTCGACCCAACATTCGCGCCGTGATCTTGGTTATCGATTCTCGTCATGGGTTGACCTCTGACGATGAAGACATGCTGGAATACGTCACTGAAAAAAGATTCCCCATCTTGATCGTTGCGACGAAGTCTGATAAGTTGACCCAATCTGAAAAGATGAAGACCAACAAAGAACTTCAGCTTCGATTTGGAAGCAATGTAATCCTGTTTTCTGCCCTCAAGCATTTAGGTATCGAAGAGGTCGAAAACTGGATCATGAATAAAATAAAAACCTAAGCATGCTTAGGTTTTTTTGATATAATAGGTCAATAGTTAGGAGAAAACCCGATGAAACAAGATCTCTACATAAAAGACAATACCGCCATAATCAACTTTTCTACCTTTTTTGCCCAGACAACCGATGAATTCATCTCATCAGACAGTTTCAAAAAAATGATGAGTCATTATATGACTAGCTTAAAGACTGAGAATAGTGAACGCTATCAATGGTTGACCACAGGTCAAAGTGATACTGAAGCACTAACACAGTTGGTCAAAGTACTCAAATTACTTTTGGTGTTAGACGTTGAAGAAATCAAACATCCTCTTCTAAGCGATTTAGGTCGCTTTAGTGCGATGATCGAAGATTGGTATAACAGTTGGAGACAACTTCAACGTTGCTCCATCATCAAGATCTCTTCCTCTCATAGTGGCCAAGTCAATAACTTTATCGAAGCAGATACGAAGTTCAATGCTTTGATCCTGTCTGTATATCGTGGTATCCAAGAAAAGATCCAAGGTCATAAGAATAGGGTCTATCGTCAACTTCAAGCGGGAACCAACGCATCGATGGTTCTTAAAGACATCAAATGGCCTATCTTTGAAGGCTATGAAGCTCTAAAAGGCATCCCTTATGTAGACTCACTTCTCTTAAGAGCGCCTTTACTACTTCACCCAAGAAGCTCTAAACGAGTCGGTTCTTTTGAACCGGTTTCTGTGAATCCATTTCATGGATTAACTTTAGATAAAGAAGAGTGGTATTGTTATCCTGCGAAAGTAGGAAGCTTATTGATCTTGATCTATGTCCATATCGATTTTACTTTCTCAGGCATCGCCAATGCGAATCTCTTTGAATTGGCAGGTGATGATGAAGTACTAAAGACAAGACCTGATGGGATCGTATTGTTTGGGCTTAAAGATAAATCAGATGATTGTACTTACACTTATGATGAGAAAAATAAAGTTTGGGTAGGTAAAGTGCCTTATCAAACACGTATAGAATACTTCGGTTATATGAAGAAAATGGTCCTTACCTTACACAACGCCATCATGATGAAAAAAGGGTGGTTACCTATCCATGGATCTATGATCAATGTCAACTTTAAAGATGGAAGACAAGTAGGGGTCGTGTTTATGGGAGACAGTGGCGCTGGTAAATCAGAAACCATTGAAGCCATGCAACTACTGGGTCATGAGGATCTTGTCAGTATGGATGTCATCTTCGATGATATGGGATCATTCCATGTTGAAGGCAATCATGTGGTAGCCCAAGGCACAGAGATCGGAGCTTTCATTCGTTTAGATGATCTTGATAAAGGATCACCTTATAAGACAATGGATAGATCGATCTTTATGAATCCAGAATCGACAGTAAATGCTAGAGTAGTTATCCCTGTCAATACCTATAAAGAAATCGTTAAGAGCCATCGTGTAGATTACTTCTTCTATGCCAACAACTATGTCGATAAGACAGGGCTCTTGGTGGTTAATACTGCATCAGACATCAAACAAGTCTTCGTTGAAGGTAAACGTATGGCTATGGCGACGACCCATGAGACTGGTTTATCTATGACCTATTTCGCGAATCCTTTTGGTCCTATGCAAGATCAAAAACTCTGTGATCCTTTGATTGATTATTACTTCAAAGCCTTAGATGAATATAAAGTTAAGACAGGAGAGATCTATACTGGTCTAGGATTAAAAAACAAGGTGGATAACCACCTTGAATTGACTGCCAAAGCTGTTTTAGAGCTCATACACGATTAATCAATAAGATAGCCTAGTGTGTTTAGCATCTTAGCAATCCCGTCTTCATCGACAGGGGATGCCACATAATGGGCTATTTTTTTTACGGCTTCTACACCATTGCCCATCGCGACACTGATAGGGGCATGTTGAAGCATATCATAATCATTCATAGAATCTCCAAAAGCGATGTAATAATCAGAATGACCAGTGCTTTCTAATAAATCAAGAATACTATGATGTTTAGATACACCGGCCTTCAAGACATCGGCGGATGTTGTCGTTGTCGCTCTGATCTCTATTCCTTCAATATCACTTAAGATGTTCCAATCAAAATCTTCATTCTCATAGATCAAGATCTGATCGATGGGTTCATCTTCATAGTCTTTGACTTCTGGGATCGGTTCTTTGAAGTATCGATGAGCGATCTCTACATAGGCGTTGGCCTTCATACTCATCATATCGCCTTGTGGTCCACTTAGAAAAACAGGCATCTGAAGCTTATGACATCGATCGATCAATTCTCTTACGATCTTAGGATCATGGGTATGTTGACGAAGGATCTTGTAGTTTCCATCCATGATCACATGACCATTGTTTAAGATAAGGTATTTCCACTTCACGAGACCTTCTAATTTCAAGGTCCTAAACATCTTGATGTTTCGTCCAGTTGCGATACATATCGAATATCCTTGATCATTTAAGGTATTAAGTGCTTTTAAAGCAGATTCAGGAATCTTATGTGTAGTAGTATCCAATAAGGTTCCATCTATATCGAAAAACAGGGCATTTGGTAAGTTCATGTGTTCATTATAGCAAACCTACCCCATTCATCCCATTAGAATGATAGAATGTTTAAATGATAAAACTTTTCGTATGTGATATAGACAACACTCTATTGAATAAAAACGTTGGTATGCCTCCTGCTAATCTAGAAGCCATCTTGGCTTTACAAAAAGCAGGGGTCATTGTAGCCTTAGCCAGTGGACGTATCAATGTAGGGATGACAGATCTCGCCCATCAACTACAGCTGGATAAGTATGGAGGATATCTAATAGCTTCTAATGGATCCTATGTGCAATCTCTAAGTGATGGCAGAGTTCTCTGTAATGAATTGATTGCTTTAGATAAGCTTAAAGAAATGGTAGATCATGCACAGCGTTTAGATATTCATGTCTCCATTCAACAGGGGAATCTTCTTGCCTATACTGTTGCTGATGATGCGATAAGTTATAACCGAGATGTCATAGGTCTACAGGTAGAACACCATGAAGATCTAAGGTCCTATCTTTATGAAGCATCCAATAAAGTAGAAGTAACAGGTTGGTTTCATGGGGATGAGGCTCCTTTTGATGAATTCTGTAAGCTATATCAAAACGATTATAGTTTAATTAGAGGAAGAGGAACCTATCTGGATGTGATGCCTTTAGGCATTACGAAAGCAACAGGCGTAGCCATCGTTATGAAAGAACTTCATCTTAAACCAGAAGAAGTCGCAGCGATCGGAGATGGGGAAAATGATCGACATATGCTAAAAGCAGCAGGACTATCAGCGACCTTAGCCAATGCAAGTACATCTCTTCAGGAAGATGTTGATCATGTAGTGGCTTCTGTTGAACAAGCAGGATTATCTCATTTCGCTCATTTGGTCTTATCAAAAAACGCAAACTAAAGGCATCTTTCGATGCCTTTTTACTTACTTATTTTACTGGATGAAGTTCAGCGAGAATATGATCGTGTTCTTCTTTGGTAAATTTATAAAACAACATAGGGATGATGCTTAATAAACAAGAGATCGCTGGGAATAAAGATAAGAGTGAGAAGATCCCTGCATAGGCTAGAGGTGTTTGAGCAACCACATCCCCTTGATATCCTACGAAGGCCAATACGATCCCTATGAAAGCCAAACCTAAGGCACTTTGAAGGATGGTCGTAAAGGTATTCAGTGAGAATACGATACCTTCTGCACGTTTACCTGTTTTATGTTCAAGATAATCTACAGTATCACCTACGATAGAATAGGTCACTACATCGTTGATCCCTAAGGATATACCACAGATAAACAAGAGTCCAAAGACGACTGTAAGATTTCCATAACCTAAGATAAACAAGAGGATATGAGAGATAAATCCTAAAATCAAAGTATTGATATAGGTCATTTTCTTTCCCCACATATGAACAAGTTTTGGGGCAAAGAACATTGAGAAGATCATCGCTAAGATGAGGATGCCTCCTAAGATCGTATACTGATTTGGATCAGCAAGATTCTTATTGGCGAAATAGAGACCAGCAGTAGCGATGACCATTCTAAAGGCACCCATTAAACGACTGAATTGTAAAATCAATAAAGGTTTATTTTGAGCGATGATTCTAAATTTAGGAGCTTCTTCGCTACTTTGCTTAACACGTTCTTTCGTTCCGAAACCTGCCAAAGCAAACAAAGCTGAACCTACGATCCCAATGATCATGGCAGTTATCAAGTAAGCACGTGCATTGCCTGCGCTATTCTCAACAGTTGATCCACCTAAGGAATTGATCAAGATCGGTGGGACCAAGATCCCTATCGCCATCCCAATATTACAGAAAATACGAACCATCGTAATCAAACTCAATCTTTCTTCTGGATTTTCAGTTATGGCTACAGACATTCCCCAATAAGGAATATCGGTTATCGTGAAGGTCATAGACCACATATTATAACTGATGACCGCATATAAGATCTTGATGCCTGGGCTCATATCAGGTACTGCGAAAGTCAAAATCGTAAAGATCGCAAGTGGAATAGGTACTGCCATTAGATATGGTCTTAGTTTACCAAATCTCGTCTTGGTCTTATCAACTAACATTCCCATCAAAGGATCATTAATGGCATCCCATAAACGGGTAAAAAACATGATCGTCGCAACGATCTCAGGCTTAATTAAGGCTACATCAGTATAATAAAACATGATCAAGGTAATAACCAAATTATAGATAATATTTTGGCCCATCCCCGCAAAACTAAAGGCCAACTTCTCAGACAAAGACAACTTTTGTTTTTGCATAGAAAACCCTCTTTTATCTCAAGTATACCGTATTTTTTCACTATGGTATACTTTAT
This sequence comes from Erysipelotrichaceae bacterium, assembly GCA_013334325.1. Taxonomy (GTDB): domain Bacteria; phylum Bacillota_I; class Bacilli_A; order Erysipelotrichales; family Erysipelotrichaceae; genus UBA2212. The sequence continues at coordinate 65,034 of JAAXXT010000003.1, forward strand.
TCATGAAGCAAACCTTTGAACATAGAAATAGACTCGTAAAAACCATTACTCTTAAAGCATCTGACCTTTTAGAACACTTCCAATGGGGCAAACAAAGTGTCAGCGATGAGGAAGTCTTTAAGAAGATCAAAGACTTAGAAGCATCAATAGAAGAATTGAAGAAATCATTTAGGGAATAAGCTTAGGTCCTCATAAGTATGAGTGGAGGACCATATGACAACATCTAGTTTACTGCTGTATGTTGCGATCGTAGCGGGCATAGCTGCCATCTACAAGCTTCTGACCTCAGGACGAGGCAGAGTGAGTATTCCCGGGATCGAAATGACTTGGGGAAAATGAGGACGATGTCCTCTTTTTAATGATGAAGATCAAAGAAATACAAAACAACGAAAGACCACGAGAGAAACTAAGAAACTTAGGCATCAGATCTCTTAATGATGCGGAGCTCTTAGCCATCTTACTAAGAAGTGGCATCGCAGGTAAATCTGCCATACAACTCGCTAAAGAACTCTTAAGTCTATGTGGCTCTATCAATAATCTTTCTGCACTGGATGTGAATACCTTAGAGTCAATAAAAGGGATCAAAGGCGTAAAAGCTTCTGAGGTATTGGCTTTATGTGAGGTAAGTCGAAGAATGGCTCAACAAGCGTCTTTAGAAGTCGATGTGATAGATCAACCATCACGATTGGTCAATTGGTTAAAGAAAGAATTGGGCTCTTCTCAGCAGGAGCAATTCATGGTGGTTTTTTTGAATACGAAAAATCACATCATCGGCTATAAGATCCTGTATATGGGAGGACTAGACAGATCCATCGTTCATCCTCGAGAGGTCTATAAGGAAGCTCTTAAAGTATCCGCAGCCAGAATCATCGCTGTTCATAATCATCCCAGTGGTGATGTAAGCCCTAGTGAAAATGATCGCTTGGTGACTAAAGTCTTAGAAGAAGCAGGAGATACAATGGGTATTCCCTTACTGGATCATCTCATTGTTTCTCACTATGGGTACACAAGCTTACGTCAAATACTTAAAAAAGATTGAACTAAGGGTCCACTCTCTCTATAATAGGGGATAGACTTATGAACCGACTCAATCCGTTTAACCGCTTCTTACTTAAAATCGTTGGGGTATGCCTTGCCTTATCCCTCCTTTTAGCGATGTTTAGATTAAATGATCAAGTCGAAGGTACGGTCAATCAAGCCTATGGTTTCTTTTCAAGCTTACGCTATACCTTATTTGATAATCCAATTCAATCCATAGGGAACTTTATGAATGATTTCAGTTCCTTATATTCCCTAAAAGCAGAAAATGAACGTTTAAGAAAACAAATCGATCTTTTGGAACAATTTCAAGCACGACTAGATGAAGCTTATCGAGACATCGAAGATCTTAAGGTCCTCAATGACTTAAAGTTGTCTATGTCAGAATATCATCTGATTGCGGCCTTGGTCATCAATCGTACACCAGATGCCTTTAATCATGTTTTAGGACTAAACGTTGGAACTTTAGATGGAGTTGAACTCAATGATGCGGTCATCAGTTCTACAGGCCTTATTGGGAAAATTACTTCGATCACCTCCAACTCATGTGAAGTACTTCTTTTGACCACAGAAGAAGAACTCAATAAAGTGTCCGTTAAGATTAGGATCACTCAAACCGATACTGCAGAAGCCTTATTAGAGTATTACGATGTCAATTCAGGATCATACATCTTGAGTCTACTTGAAACCAATGCGACTATTAATGAAGGGATGACAGTCATCTCCAGTGGCTTAGGAGAAACCTATCCTAGTGGACTTTTGGTAGGAACTGTATCTAAAGTTGAAGTTCAACAAAGCGCTGGTGGAGTCAAAGTCTATGTGACCCCAGCTGCAGATTTCGCTCATATCAACTATGTTGCCATCGTTAAACGAGGAAATCTCAATGTGGATTGACCTCGCTTTTGTATTGGCAGGATTTATAGGAGATCTTATCTTAAGGATCCTCTTTCCTATCGATACATCGCTTCGTGCTTTGGTTTTTATACCTAATCTAGGGTTTTTAGCTTTTTTATTAATCAGTATTAAAAAACCAGTTCTTATTGCGGTCTTAAGTGGGGCTGCATTGGGTTTAGCCATAGATCTCTTTCAACATCAAATGGTAGGAAATGTGATAGCTTATCCCTTAAGCATTTACATTATTAAGTTTTGGTCTAGTCAACTCAATGAATCTTTGTTTGAACAGATCTTTATGGGGATCACTGGTCTATTCATCAAAGAGTTAGCTCAATATGGTGTTTTGTTTGTTTTTGGGATCACTCATCTTTATCTCAATGCTTGGTTTATAAAGCGTGAATTTCTAACATTGATTGGACATGTACCTTTACTATTAGGCTTAGCTGGACTAAATCGATTGAAATATAGTGCTCAAAAAAGCTTGGCTCTTAATAAACAACGTCGCGAAAGAGTGCTCTGGAATCCTACCCTAAAGCCATAATATGCTATAATTATTTGGAAATGGAGCCCTTATGCGTAAAACATTTTTAATCTTGTTTTTATCGGTCATCATCTCACTAGGCAGCCTTACGGGCTGTAAGTTAAGCGTGCTCGAAATAGGGGTATCTACATATCCTGTTGAATATCTAGTTAGACGAATTGCAAAAGAAAAAGTAAATATCGTAATGTTGAGCACTGGTGAGACCATAACTCGTTCTCAAGCTGTTGAAGATTTTAAAGTCACTTTAAGTAAACTGGATGTATTCTTTCAAATGGGACAACTAGAACCTTACATCTCAGCTCATTTAGATGACATCCAAAAAAGTAATATAAAGATCATTGATCTTGTAGGTACCTCAGCTGTGTATGCTTTTAAACGATATACGACCAATGTGATTGGGAACCAGTCGATCTCAGTTACTTCAGATTATTATGAAGGCTCTGTCTTTGATACGATCGATATGTATGAATCAGATCCTTATCTATGGTTAGATCCTATAACGATGACGTCTATGGCCTCTACGATCAAAAAATGGTTGGTAAGTAATTACCCTGAAGAGAAAGCTTTTTTTGAGGCCAACTTCTCGGATCTAGAAGTAGAATTAGCCAATATGGATGCGAATTATCAATTGATAAGAAGCAAAATGATCTCCGTTGTAAGCATTACTCCTAGTTTTGGGAATTGGCAGAAAGCTTATGGGATGAAGATCTATCCAATCGTTCTATCTCGATATGGAGTCTTGCCTAATGCGGATCAACTAGCCATCATAAAAGCAAAAATCAAAGATGAAGGTGTTCAATACATCATCAAGGATCCCTTGATGAGTGAAGATATGTTGGCTTTGTATGAACAACTCAAAGCAGAATTTGCTTTAGATGAGATCGTCTTGCATAGTTTAGCTTTCTTAACAGAAAAAGATGTTGAAAGCAAAGATGATTATATGACCTTGATGTATAAGAATCTTGCAGTATTGAAATTGATAGAGTAAGTGAATCCTAAGGGATTCACTTTTGAAATTAAGGTGAGGCAAAGAAATGAAAAAAATGCTCTTAGTAGATGGTAATTCAATGTTTTTTAGAGCTTATTATGCGACAGCCTATACTCGTTTGAGTGCCAATAGCCAAGGTGTATATACCAACGCTGTTTTTGGTTTTGTCAGTATGCTTTCTAAAGCCATAGACTTGGTTCAACCTCAAGCTTTAATGATCGCATGGGATAGTGGTAAACCTACTTTTAGACATGAGAAATATGAAGATTATAAAGGAACACGTAAAGCATTACCTGAAGAACTGAAGATGCAGTTTCCTATTGTAAGAGAATACTGTGTAGCTGCTCATCTGTGTCATTATCAACAAGATGGTTTAGAAGCCGATGACATCATCGGATCTTTAGTGAAAAGATTTCCAGATTGGGATATCAATGTCTTATCCAGTGATAAAGATCTGCTTCAATTGATCGATAGAACCACGTCAGTATGGTTGATGAAAAAAGGTCTTACAGAAATCAAAGAGATGGATGAAGCAGCCTTGATGGAAGAGATGGCATTAAAACCAGCTCAGATTTGTGATCTAAAAGGTCTTATGGGAGATGCTTCTGATAATATTCCAGGATTACCTGGTGTAGGAGAAAAGACAGCTCTAAAATTACTTGCGGATTATGGGACCGTTGAGAATGTCTTGGCTCATAAAGATGACCTTAAAGGTAAACTGAAAGAAAATGTAGAAACGTATTCTGAACAAGCTCTTTTCTCAAAATGGCTCGCAACGATCAAGACGGATGCTGAAATAGATCTTCCTTTAGAAGACATGGTCTATCAACCCGCCAACAGTGAAGCCAATGCTTTCTTTGAACGTTATGAGATGAAATCCTTGATCAAAGTTGAAAAAGTTAAACTTGAACATTTAGAAAGCGGCGATAAGTTTGAAGATCTTAATCAAAAAGACATCGCAATCTTTCCTCATTATAGATTAGATACAGATTGGCCTCATCCTTTCTTTGGTTTGGCTTTCTCTGATGGGAAATTAAGTTGTTTCGTCAAAGAAGAAGACCTCTTAAAAGAACCGAACATTATTGCTTATCTTGCCTCATCAGAAATAAAACGTGTCTATGATGCGAAATCCTTTTTACATGCCTGTGATAGCGCAAAAGTATCCGTCAATGGGACTTTTGAAGATCCTATGATCTTGTCTTATCTCGATGATTCTTCGATCAATACCTATGAGAAGATCCAAGTCAAATACAATTGGCCAGATTATCCTAAAGCTGTCTTATCTGATGACACGATGACCTTATCACGTCTCATCGCCCTTAAACTATCTCAAGATTGTTCATTACTATTAGAGAAGATTGAAGTAAAATCGATGAAAGAACTCTATGATAAAGTCGAAGAACCTTTGATTCGTTTACTTTATCAAATGGAAAAAGAAGGGATCTTAGTCGATGAGTCCATTCTCGATAAGATCGCAGAAGAAACCTTAGCGAAATTAAACGAGTTATCTGATCAGATCACTCAGATCGTAGGCCATGCGTTTAATGTGAATTCCCCTAAACAATTAGGAGAAGTCCTTTTCGTTGAACTTGGTTTACCATCCAATCGAAAAGGCTCTACAGCCATCGATGTGTTGGAGAGCTTAGTCGATGCACATCCTGTCATCAGTAAACTGATCGAATATCGTAAGTATCAAAAACTCTATTCGACCTACGCTCAAGGCTTAAAGAAGTTCATTCAAGCTGATCATAAGATACACACCGTTTATAGCCAAACGACCGCTCAAACAGGACGCTTATCATCCTATGATCCTAACCTACAAAACATATCAGTAAGAGATGAAGAAAGCCGTGGTATACGTAAGGCCTTTATTCCTAGTCCCGGAAATCTTTTATATGCCTGTGATTATTCTCAGATCGAATTACGTGTTTTAGCTCACATGGCAGATGAGAGCGCCATGATCGAAGCCTTTAAGACCCATCTGGATATCCATACGAAAACAGCCATGGATGTCTTTCATGTCTCTGCAGAGGATGTGACCTCCTCGATGAGAAGACAAGCCAAGGCAGTTAACTTTGGGATCATCTATGGGATCAGTGATTTTGGTTTAGCCGCTCAATTAGGAACGGATCGTAAATCAGCTCAGAAGTTTATCGATGCTTATTTGACTTCTTATCCAAACATCCAACGCTATATGGATGATACGGTCTTTGGGGCTCAAAGACAAGGCTATGTGGAGACCTTGTTTAAACGTAGAAGAGAGATCCCTGAGATCTTCGATAAATCTTATCAGATTAGAGAATTCGGAAAAAGAGCAGCGATGAATGCGCCTATTCAAGGTACAGCCGCAGACATTATAAAAATCGCAATGATTTCTGTCGATAAGGCACTCAAAGTAAATCATCTAAAGACAAAGATGATCGTTCAGGTTCATGATGAATTGGTCTTTGATGTTCCTAAGGATGAGTTAGAGATCGTAAAGCGAGAAATTAAGAAAGCCATGATTGAAGCCGTCGATCTAAAAGTTCCTATGGAAGTCTCAGAAGCTTATGGAGACTCTTGGTATGAGGCTAAATAATGCCTGAATTACCAGAAGTAGAAACGGTCGTTAGGACCTTAAAAAGCCAGATTATAGGAGAAAAGATCTTAGATGTTAAGGTCACTTGGCCTAGGACTGTCTATGAATCACCTAGTTTTATCGAAGATCTTACTCAACGTAGGATTGTAGACATCACTCGACGAGGAAAGTATTTGATCTTTACCTTTGATCGAGGTTTTATGAGCGTTCATTTGAGAATGGAAGGAAGATTCTTCTTAACCCCATTAGACGATGAACCTAAGAAACATACCCATGTGATATTTGTCTTATCCAACCAAAAACTAGAGTTCAATGATACACGTAAGTTTGGAAGAATACAGTATTCGCTTAAGGATCCAGTAGAACTCTTGACTCAACTTGGATGTGAACCTTTCGATGATGCATTGACTCCTGCTTATCTTAGAGATCTCGCTAAAACAAGAAGCATTCCTCTTAAGACCTTTCTTCTTGATCAATCAGTGATCGCAGGGATAGGTAACATCTACGCCGATCAGATCTGTTTCTTAGCTTCGATCTCTCCTTTGAAGAAAGTAAAAAGTATAAGCCTTAAACAATGGCAGGAACTTATAGGGATTACGCGTATGGTTTTAAGTGAAGCCATTTTAGCCGGTGGGGCAACAGTACGGACCTATACCGCCTCTTTAGGGATCACAGGTCGCTTTCAAACGCATCTTCGAGTCTATGGACGAGGAACTCAGAATTGTCTGACTTGCGCAAGTCCTTTAAAAAGCATTAAAATAGGTCAAAGGACATCTGTGTATTGTCCACATTGTCAGAAAGGCTGATATGCACATCGCAATTACAGGGAATATTGGTAGTGGTAAATCCAGTGTCAGTCGTATCTTAAAGTCTTTAGGTTATCCTGTTTTTGATGCGGATACCTTAGCCAAAGCCCAATATGAAAAAGCTGAAGTAAAAAACGCCCTTAATACATATTTTCAAGAAGATCTATATCCTAGTGGATCACTAGATCACGCTCGTTTATCTGAGCTTATCTTCAAAGAAGCCCATTCAGAAGCTCGTCAATTCGTTGAAGCACTTATTCACCCTTTGGTTTTTTTGGACTTAGCTACATTAGCTCAAGAATCAGGCTCACTTATCGTCTTCAGTGAAGTTCCTCTTCTGTATGAAGCACATGGGGAAACTGCCTTTGATCGAGTGCTATTGGTGGTCAGCGATGAAGATATCGCTGATAAACGCTTGATGGAACAACGTGGATTGGATCTCAAAGAGATCAGACGTAGACGTAAACTTCAACTAAGTTCTAGGATTAAGATGGTCTTAGCTGATGACATCATCGAAAACAATGAAGATGAGGCCACATTAGTTCAACAAGTGACCCTCTACAGTGATAAAATAAGAAGTATCTATGGAAAGAAATAAAAATGCCTTGATCCAAATCGAATCTTTTTCCACATCTCTGGATACCGCCAGTCTTTTTTTGGTATATCAGAAGCTTTGTGGAAGCAGTGCGATTGGACTATACGGCCTTTTGGTTCATTTGAATGTCCCTCAATCTTTTACCCATGGTCAACTTTCAAGTCTATTGGGCGTAAGTGATACTCAATTGGTCTCTGATTTTGAAGCTTTAGAAGAAGTCTCACTCATCGAAAGCTATCATCATCTCATCAATGACACCTATTTATACATTTTAAAAACACCTCTTAAAATAAATGAAGCACTTAATCATCCAGTATTAGGACGAGCCTATCTACAAGCAGTAGGTGATGTCCATTATGAGACCATAAAGAAACGTTATACTTTAGGAAAATCTTTAAAAGAAGGCTTTCAATCCATCAGTAAACCTTTTGAGGCGCAGCGTCTAAGATCATATGATCCTAAATCAGAGGTACATTTTGAGACTACAGAAACTACTTTAGATGGTCTTCGTTTTAACATCTTAGAGTTAAAACAACGTTGTTCAGAGTTGGTTTTTCCTCAAGCGTTAAGAAGCGCTCAAAATCTTAAATTAATTGAAGAATTAGGCTCCGTTTATGGGGTCAGTGTCAATAAGATGATTCTTTTATTAGGAGAATGCATCAATATATCTGCGATGACTTTTGATTCAGAGAAGCTAGAAAGCTTATTGCGTAAAGTAAAAGACCCTGTAGAGATGCCTTCAGATCCTTACTTAAGTGAACCCATCCAATTCCTACGTTGGTTACAGGGTGGAAATGAACCTACCGATACAGAGAAGCGCTTGATCACATCTTTGGTGAGAGATCAACGTTTGAATCCTGAAGTGGTCAATGTCTTGATCAAACATGCCTTAGATAGCAGCAATCAATCCCTTAAAAAAAGCTATGTGGAAACCATCGCCGCATCTTGGAGCAGATTAAAAATCGTTACCAAAGATCAAGCTTTAACTCATATACAAGGCATCTCAACGAAACCTGTGAAGGGTAGAAAAGAAGCCATCCCAGACTATAAAAACAACAATGAACCAATGAGTGAAAGCGAATTGGCAGACTTAAAAGCTCGTCTTAAGAAAATGGGAGATAAGCATGGAAAAGATTAACATCACTTTTGAACTGAATGAACAACAAAAGGCTTCAAGAGCGCTTTTGATCCAGAATGTATTAAAGGATCCTAATGTGCTTAAATTCATGAAGGAACATAAAGTCGATGAGACCTTCATTACTCGTCATGTCCAACGTTTTGCGGATTGGTCTATAGAATGTGGTCGTTGTGATCATTGTCCTGGTCTACATGCTTGTAGACAAAAAGAAACAGGATATTTCTTAGATCTTGAACTGGATGGTATCTTACAGACTGTCTATAAACCATGTGATTACCAAAGCCTTCAAAATGATTTAACTGCTCATGAGAAACAATACTTGATCAGAGATGGTGGAAAAGAAGTCTTACTTGCGGATTTCTCTAGCCTATTGAATGCAGATTTTGAAGCTGACTATGCGGAAAGCGTCGCTAAGATCGCATCTTGGATCAATCAACCCAATGAGAAAGGTTATTATCTCTATGGGAATAGTGGTGTAGGTAAGACCTATCTTGCCTCTGCGATGCTCAATAGTTTTGCGAAGATGGGATTAAATGTCGCTATGGTTCATGTGCCTAGTTTAGCCATTAAAGTTAAACAAAGCTTTGATACACCGGATGTGATCGATTATACGATGGCGATGATCAAGAAAGCACGAGTAGTTGTCTTCGATGATATCGGGGCTGAAAGCTTATCTGGATGGTTTAGAGATGAAATTCTCTTACCTTTATTGAACTATCGTATGGATCATCAAAAGTCTACTTGGTTTACAAGTAACCTTAAAATAGATGGATTAAGAGCTCACTTTAGATACAATCTAAAAGGAGATGATGAAGCCCTTAAAGCGAACCGATTAATGGAACGTATAGAAAGCCTATCAAGTCCACTTCTAGTCGGTGGAAAAAACCGCAGAAACACATAAAAACATACACAAAAAGGCCTCATAATGATAAAATTGATGGGGATAAAAGGGACAGAACATGATCAAACGAATCGGTGTAATGACTTCTGGTGGTGACTCACCGGGAATGAATGCGGCCATAAGAGCGATCGTCAGATCAGCTTTGGCTCAAGGACTTGAAGTCGTCGCGATAGAAGACGGTTATAAAGGCATGGTTGAAGGACGGATGTGGCAGATGAATAGCCGCTCTGTCAGTGACATCATCATACGAGGCGGGACCATGTTGGGAACGGCTCGTTTACCTGAGTTTACCGATCGGGCTGTTCGTTCAACGGCGGTTCGTAATCTTAGAGAAAACGGTGTCGATGCGATCGTGTGTATCGGTGGAGATGGGACCTATAGAGGCGCCATGGCTTTAACTGATATGGGCATCAATTGTATCGGCATACCTGGTACCATCGATAACGATGTGGCTTCCAGCGATTATACTATTGGTTTTGATACGGCACTTAATACCGTTATTCAAAACATCGATAAATTAAGAGATACTTCATCTTCTCATCACCGTTGTTCAGTTGTGGAAGTCATGGGCAATCACTGTGGGGACCTTGCGGTCTTTGCGGGTCTTAGTTGTGGGGCAGAACTCATCATCACACCTGAAAAAGGCTATGATGAAGCTGCCATCTTAGCGAAGTTGAAACACTTAGATGAAGTTAGAAAGAAACGCCACGCCATCGTCGTCATCAGTGAGAAGATCACTGACGCCAACGCATTGGCGAAGAAGATCAGTGAAGTCACCAGCTTTTCAGGAAGAGCGACTGTGTTGGGCCATATCCAACGTGGTGGTTCTCCTACAGCCTTTGATCGAGTCTTAGCGACTCGTATGGGCGATAAAGCGGTGGAATTATTGATCAATGGGGTTGGTGGACACTGTGTCGGTATGCTCAAGAACGAAATCGTTTCTATGCCGATCGCTGAAGCCTTAGCCTTGCCTAGAAAATCCAGAGATGAACTACTTGCCTTGCATGAAAGACTGATCTAAGGAGGTCACATGAATACCATTCGTAAAACTAAGATTATATGTACACTGGGTCCTGCCAGCGAATCCAGGGAGATGGTCGTAAAACTGGCTAATGCTGGAATGAACATCGTTCGTTTAAACTTCTCTCATGGGGATCATTTGACCCATGGGGATAGAATCAAACTCATCAATGATGTCAACAATGTCTCAGGCTATAATCTAGCGATCATGCTGGATACAAAAGGACCTGAGATCCGTTGTGGTGAAATGGAAAACGGAGTGCTTACCTTTAAGAAGGGTGACCTTGTTAAAGTCGTAAGAGAACGCGTTTTAGGCAACAATGAACGTTTCCATGTCGATTGTGCTGAGATGTATGAAGATGTTAAACCAGGCAATTATCTCTTGATCGATGATGGTAAAATGAGACTCACTGTTTTAGAAGTTGCTGATGGTGTCTTATCTTGTCGTATCGAAAATTCAGGTATCATCAAAACGAAAAAAGGGGTCAACGTTCCTAACGTAACCTTATCGATGCCTTTTATCTCTGAGAAAGATGATGCTGATCTTCGCTTTGGATGTAAGATGGATGTCGATTTCATCGCTGCGAGTTTTGTAAGACGTGCTCAAGACGTCTTAGCTATTCGTAAGATCTTGTTGGACGAAGGCAAATCTAAGATCCAAATCATTGCTAAGATCGAAAACCAAGAAGGTTATGATAATCTAGAATCTATCTTAGAAGTTGCGGATGGGGTCATGGTCGCTCGTGGCGATCTAGGGGTTGAAGTATCAACTCAATTGGTTCCTATCTATCAAAAGAAAATCATCAAGAAAGCCAATGAAATGGGTAAACCTGTTATTACAGCGACCCATATGTTGGAATCTATGATGGGCAATCCTCGTCCTACACGTGCTGAAGCTTCTGATGTCGCCAATGCGGTACTAGATGGTTCAGATGCGATCATGTTATCAGGAGAAACTGCTGCTGGGGAATATCCTTTAGAAGCCGTTACGACGATGGACATCATTGCGACAGCGATGGAAGAGATCTTGCCTTATAGAGAACGTCTCGACTTAGCCATCAAATCCTCACGTAAAACCATTCAAGATGCGATCGGGATCTCTGTTGCCGATTCAGCACTTCAATTAGAATCCGTTAAAGCGATCATTGCCTTTACTCAAGGAGGCTCTACTGCTAAACGTATCTCTAAATTTAGACCTTCAGTTCCAATATTCGCAGTAACATTTACGACCTCAGTTCAACGTAAATTGAACCTTTATTGGGGCGTTATTCCTGTATTCTCAGACATTCAAAACAGTATGACCAATGATGATGAATTGGCCAGTATCATCGCTAAAGACAATGGTTTCAAAGCAGGCGATTACGTGATCATTACTGCGGGCTATCCTACAGGAGAAGGCACCGCAAACATGATGAAGATCGTGGAGGTCAAATAAAATGAAAACGGTGATTGGGATAGATTTAGGAGGCACCAATGTACGTGTCGCTAAAGTCTCTTTAGAAGGTAAGATCCTTCAAGAATTCAAGAGTCCTTGCTATGCTCAAGAAGGACCTGAGAAAGTAACTTCCAACATCATCGAGCTTTTAGGAAAGATCGACGACATCAAATCTTGTTCAGGAATAGGGATCGGGGTCGCAGGACCTGTCGATACCGTAACCAAACAACTCAAGATGTCGACCAATCTTCCTGGTCTAGCTTTTTATCCGATCTGTGAAAAGATCGAAAAAGCATTTGGTTTACCTACCTATATGGATAATGACGCCAATGTGGCTGGTTTAGCGGAAGCACTCTTAGGTGCAGGACGTGGTCATAAAGTCGTATACTTCATCATCCATGGGACTGGTGTAGGTGGAGCTTTGGTCGTCAATGGCCAAGTCGTATCCGGTAAAAATGGTTACGCTGGTGAAATCGGAAACATCATCGTTACTCGTGAAGGCGAAAAGGTCAATCACCTTAATATTGGGGCCGTTGAAAACCTCGCTTCAGGTGCTGCTTTGATCAAGATCGCTCAGAAGAGAATCAATCCAAACATCAACACCGCTTATGAAATCTTTAAACTCGCTAAAGCTGGTGATATTACAGCTTTAGACATCGTCGATAAAATGGCTTTCGATTTCGCTTCAGCGTGTTCAGCGATCGGTCATGTGGTCGATCCTTCGATCTTCGTCGTAGGAGGAGGTGTAGTTCAATCTCATGAACTTTACTTCCCACTGGTTAAGAAATATTATGATCAAATGGTTCATGAAGGGATGCGTGGGGTTCAGTTTATCCCTGCAGAACTCGATGAACCAGGGATCTTAGGCGCAGCGATGTTGCCTATATCCCAAGGCAACTAAAAGGAGAAAATCATGCCAAGTCAAAGAATGCTTAGAAAATATGCGAAGTTGGCTGTTTGTGTAGGAGCCAATGTTAGAAAGAATCAACCTTTATTGATTTCTGCTTCCGTTGAAACCAAAGACTTCGTTCGTTTATGTGTAGAAGAAGCTTATAAAGCAGGAGCGTCCATGGTTTCTGTTCGTTGGTTGGATCAAATGGTTTCCCATACCAACTTTAAATACGCAAGCGTAGAAGTCTTAAGTGAAATTCCTTCTTATATCGTCGATCAAATGAAATTCTATATCGATAAAGGTTATGCGGCGATCAGTATCTCTGCGGACACCCCGGGTGTTATGGCTGACATCGATCCTTTGAAGATGCAAAAAGTAGGTATGGCTACAGGAAAAGCATTAAAATTCTATAGTGAACATATGATGGGCAATCGTACTCAATGGTGTGTCATCTCTGTTCCTACAGAAGGTTGGGCCAAGAAAGTATTCCCTAATGAACGTTCTTCTAAAGCCGTCGATAAACTATGGGATGCGATCTTAAGTGCAGTCAGAGTCACCAAAGACAATGATCCTGTTAAAGAATGGAAAGCTCACAATGAGATCCTTCATAAACACAATGAAATGCTCAATAACTATAACTTCAAAGCTTTGAAGTTTAAAAATGGTAAAGGCACAGATCTAACCGTAGGTTTAGTTAAAAACCATGTATGGGCCGGTGGTAACGAGAAATCAACTAAAGGCATCGTTTTTAATCCTAATCTACCTACTGAAGAAAGCTTTACGATGCCTGAAAAGAAGGGTGTCAATGGGACAGTCTATGCAACCAAGCCTTTGAATTATAACGGGGCATTGATCGAAGATTTCTGGTTGACCTTTAAAGATGGTAAAGTCGTTGATTTCGATGCGAAGACCTCAAAAGAAGCTTTGGCATCCTTGGTCAACTACGATGATGGATCTTGCTACTTAGGTGAAGTTGCCTTGATTAGCCATGATTCACCGATCTCAAACTCCAATATCCTTTTCTTCAATACCTTATTTGATGAGAATGCTTCTTGTCACTTGGCTTTAGGTCGTGCTTATCCAATGAACGTAAAAGGTGGCAATTCGATGTCACAAGAACAATTGGATGCTGCAGGAGCTAATAATTCTATGACCCACAATGATTTCATGTTTGGCTCTGCTGATATGAACATCGTTGGGATCACCCATGAAGGCAATGAAGTCGTCGTCTTTAAAAACGGAAACTTCGTCTTTTAATTGACAAGATTTAGCTTAAGCATTACACTTATTTCATAAACCAACAACACGGAACAAGAGACATTTCCAACTTAGAGAGAAAGCGTAGTGATGAAAGCTTTCATAGGAACCCGTCTTACCATCCGTGAGGGAACTTCGAAAAGTTACGTGACTCTGCGTTAATGAGTTGAGCGCATGAAAGTGCGAAATCAAGGTGGTACCACGAGACACTCGTCCTTATGACGGGTGTCTTTTATTTTCAAGGAGGATCTATGATCAACATCAAAGAAAATGAACAACTCAGTGTATTGAATCATTCTGCAGCCCATATGATGGCTCAAGCCATTAAACGACTTTATCCCCAAGCTTTGTTTTGGGTAGGACCTGTCATCACCGAAGGCTTCTATTACGACATGGATCTAGGAGACGCCATCATCAACGATGAAGCCCTCGTTAAGATCGAAGCCGAAATGAAGAAGATCGCAAAGGATGGTAAACGCATCATCCGAGAAGAACTCACTAAGGAACAAGCTCTAGCTCTGTTTAAAGATGATCCTTATAAGATGGATCTTATCGGTAATATGGAAGAAGGATCCATTATTTCGACTTATCGTCAAGATGAATTCGTTGACCTATGTCGAGGACCTCACGCCGCTACTACGAAAGAACTGAAGTTCTTTAAGTTACTCAAAGTCTCTGGTGCTTATTGGAAAGGCGACTCTAAAAACAAGATGCTACAAAGAGTCTATGGGATCTGTTTTGAATCCCAAGAATCATTAGATGCGCATCTTCATCTATTAGAAGAAGCTAAGAAACGTGATCATAAGAAGTTGGGTAAAGAACTCGATCTCTTTATGATGAGCGAATTTGGTCCTGGTTTTCCTTTCTGGCTACCTAATGGGATGATTCTTAGAAACATCCTAGAAAACTTCTGGTATGAGGAACATACGAAAGAAGGCTATGAGTTTATTAAGACCCCAACGATGTTGAATCAAGAACTCTGGGAAACTTCAGGTCATTGGTTCAATTATCGTGAAAACATGTATACTTCTGAAATCGATGACACAAAGTTCGCCATTAAACCGATGAACTGTCCAGGTAGTATCTTGATCTATAAGAATGGACTTCATTCCTACAAGGATCTTCCAATTAGAAGTGGAGAGTTAGGTCTGGTTCATCGTCATGAAGCTTCTGGTGCCCTCAACGGCCTCTTTAGAGTAAGAGCCTTTACTCAAGACGATGCCCACATCTATATGACTCCTGATCAGATCGAAAGTGAAGTCGTACGTCTCATCAACTTCTTTGATCGTTTCTATAAGCTGTTTAATTTAACCTATACGATCGAACTTTCAACTCGTCCTGAAACCAAGTATATCGGTTCGATCGAAGTTTGGGATGCCTCTGAAGCGGCGCTACAAAAAGCAGTTGAAGCAGCAGGTAAGACCTTTAAGATCAATCCAGGGGATGGGGCTTTCTACGGTCCTAAACTGGACTTCCATATCAATGATTCTTTAGGCAGAGAATGGCAATGCGGAACCATCCAATTGGACATGAATCTACCTGAACGTTTCGACATGACCTACATCGATTCAGATGGGGAAAAGAAACGTCCTGTCATGCTTCATAGAGTAATCTTTGGTTCAGTAGAACGCTTTATAGGGATCCTTATTGAGCATTATGCCGGTGCTTTCCCATTATGGCTAGCCCCTGTTCAAATCGCCATCTTAGGGGTCAATGGGGAAATCCATGGGGAAGCCTGCGACGCTCTAAAAGAAAAACTCAATGCGTTAAAATTTAGAAGCATCGTAGACAATCGTAATGAGAAATTAGGTTATCGTATGCGTGAAGCCCAAATCAAAAAGATCCCGATCCAAATCGTAATAGGAGATGGGGAAGTCGCTTCAGGCAGTGTCAACGTTAGAAGATACGGAAAGAATGATTCTGTATCGATGAGTATTGAAGACTTCATAGCTTCCATTCAAGTTGAACAGGATACCAAACAGTGAAAAAACTATTGATTATTTTGATGCTTGCCTTAAGTATGAGCGCATGTACTCCAGCGAAAAAATATACCTTTACGTGGTTGTCTCCTAAAGGAGCACCATCGGTTTCTTTGATTCCGATCTTGAAGGCAGATGTCGATGGGGTAGAACTCGTTGATGGGACCGATGTGATCTCCGCCGCCTTGATTCAAGGCGATAAAGATGTGATCATCGCGCCGATCAATTTAGGCTCTAAACTTATCCAAGCCGGTGATGCGAACTATAAGTTATTGGCGATTGTCACTTGGGGCAACCTCTACATTGTCAAAGATGAAGCAGTTCCTTTTACAGATTCTATGGATCTTGCGATGTTTGGATCCAAAGCAGTTCCAGAACTTGTATTGAACCATGTCTCTGATCAACTTGATTTTACCTTCACCAAAGTACCTTTCAATGCGGTAGCCGACGTAAAAGGACAGTTGGTCAGTAAAGCTTATGCCTTAGGTCTATTAGCAGAACCATTAGCGACCGCAACGATCGCAGCAGCCAAAGTTCAAGGCATCACCTTAAGCATCGTCGCAGATCTACAAGCCGCTTGGAAAACGAAAACAGGTTTCGATAATTATCCCCAAGCAGCCATCTTCGTAAGAGATGATCTCAGTTCAACTCAACTCAAACAACTCAAGGATCGCGTTAATTCGATGATCGACTACGTGACTTCAGTAAACACAGATAAGAGCGTCGTAGAAACTGACATCACTTCCTTGACTCCAGAAGTTTTAGGTGTTCCTTCAGCCGCCATCGTCAAAGCAACATGGGATAGACTTAATGTCGATGTCCAATACGCCAGTGATAAGAAAGCGGAAATCGATGCCTTCTTGGCTTTGTTTAGTTTGTCTTTGGACGCTTCTAAAGTAGTGAATAAGTAATCTTCGTTCGACAAGCCATTTACTAAAATGGCTTTTTTATTTAGGCCTTTGATTTTTAGCTATCTGTGGTTAAGTATCAATGATGTGTTATGATTATTAAAGAAAGAAATTACATATTTCTTGAAAGATTTTCAGAGATGATACTTTGTATGGTAGAATCTATAAAAATAAACCCAAGAATGAGGAAACACCGATGAAAAGAACCGATATTCCAGTTAAACAAGGTTTATATGATCCCAGCTATGAACATGATGCTTGTGGGATGGGTTTTGTGGTCAACATCAAAGGGGTTAAATCCCATGAGATTGTCGATGATGCCTTAAGTGTATTAGAGAATTTAAGCCATCGTGGCGCTCAAGGTGCTGATGAGAATACAGGGGATGGGGCTGGTATCTTGGTTCAGATTCCTCATGCGTTTTATCAGAGAGAATGTCAAGTTTTAGGTTTTGATTTACCAAAATCTGGAGACTATGGGGTAGGGATGATCTTTGCCCATAAATATGATGAATTTAGAAAGACACAGATCGATCTTTTTGAGAAGATCGTTTCTGAAGAAGGTCAAAAGATCTTAGGTTGGAGAGAAGTCCCCATCGATAAAAGTGTACCTGGTGATACTGCTAAAGCCGCTATGCCTCGCTTTATCCAGGTCTTTATCGAAAAAGAGTCTTCCTTAGAACTACTAGATTTTGAAAGAACCCTCTATACAATACGTAAACAAGCTGAAAAAATTATCGGTCCTTTAGGTGAAGACAAAGGCGGGACTTTTTATATCTCCAGTCTATCTTCAAAGACCGTTGTTTATAAAGGAATGTTGACGTCTAAGCAATTGAGAGATTTTTATCTTGATCTTTCTGATCTAGATTTCGTATCCGCTTTAGGTATGATCCATTCACGTTTCTCAACGAATACTTTTCCTTCTTGGGAAAGAGCTCATCCTAATCGTTATATCGTTCATAATGGGGAAATCAATACGATACGAGGCAATGTCAATTGGATGAAAGCCAGACAGAAACGAATACAATCTCCTGTATTCAAAGACATCAGTAAGGTGTTTCCCATCATCGATGAATCGGGAAGTGATTCTGCGATGTTTGACAATAGTTTAGAATTCCTTTGTCTAACGGGAAGATCTCTTCCTGAAGCCATCATGATGATGATTCCTGAGCCTTATGAGAAGAATAAGACTCTATCTCAAACTAAACGAGACTTCTATGAATTCACCAATTTTATTATGGAGCCTTGGGATGGACCTGCAGCCATCGGTTTTTCTGATGGGGTCATGATTGGTGGCGTCTTAGATCGTAATGGCTTAAGACCTTCACGCTATGTGATCACTCATGATGATCGAGTCATCATGGCTTCTGAAGTAGGGGTCTTAGATCTAGATCCTAAAAACATCAAATTCAAAGGAAGACTAGAACCAGGTAAGATGCTTCTGATCGATACTGCAGCTCAACGTATCATCTCAGATGAAGAAATCAAGACTCAGGTATCTTCACTTCATCCATATTCAAAATGGATCTCCAAACACATCGTAAAGCTTTCTAGTCTAAGTAAAAATAAACCATTAGATCTAAGCATTAGTAAGGATCTTCTTTCTCAACAGAAAGCGTTTGGCTATACCTATGAAGACATCATGACCACTATGGTTCCTTTGGTTCTTAATGGATTAGATCCAGTAGGATCGATGGGGACAGATTCTCCTTTAGCGGTTCTCTCTGAAAAACCACAGATGCTATATCTTTACTTTAAACAGCTCTTCGCTCAAGTCACCAATCCTCCTATTGATGGGATAAGAGAAGAGATCATTACATCATCTAGCGTGCTTTTAGGTAATTCAGGGAGTCTCATGGATCCTGATGCTTCTTTTACGACTTCCTTATTCTTAGATCATCCTTTACTCACCAATGATCAACTTATGACCATCAAAGAGCTCGATAATGAGCAATTCAAAGCAGTGACGATATCTCTACTCTATAAGGTAAAAGAAGGCGCTATCGCTTTAGAAAAGGCGCTCAATCGAGTCTTTATAGAAGCAGATAAAGCCATAGAAGAAGGTGCGAATCTAATCGTCATCAGTGATCGAGGCGTCGATTCAAAACACGCAGCGATCCCAGCTTTATTGGCATCTTCTGGTCTTCATCATCATCTCATCAAAAACGAAATCAGAACCAGTATAGGGATCGTTTTGGAATCTGGTGAACCAAGAGATGTCCATCATTTCTGTGCGTTGATCGGTTATGGGATCACAGCGATCAATCCTTACATCGCTTTAGAAAGCGTAAAGGATCTGGTCTCTAAAGGATTACTAGAAGATCTCAGTGTTCAAGAAGCTCAAGATCATTACATCAAAGCCAGTTTAAAAGGCATCATGAAGGTCATCTCTAAGATGGGGGTCTCTACCATACGTAGTTATCATGGATCTCAGATCTTTGAAGCTGTAGGTCTTAACAGTGAAGTCATCGAGAAGTATTTTACATTTACCGCCTCCCGCATAGAAGGCATAGGACTAGAAGAGATCGCACTTGAAAATCAACTAAGACATGAATCTGCCTATCAAGAAAACAATCCAGATACAGACACTTTAGAAGTCGGAGGTCTTTATCAACTCAAAGACGAAGGTGAGCTTCATCTCTATAATCCTCAAACCATCTATCTACTTCAAAGAGCGTGTCGAGAAAACAACTATGGTTTATTCAAAGAGTTCAGTTCTAAGATAAACAATGAACAGATCTTTACCTTAAGACAACTTTTAGATTTCAATTTTAATGGAAGCGATGCGATCCCAATAGAAGAAGTAGAAGCTGTCGATTCGATCGTCAAGAAATTTAAAACAGGCGCCATGTCTTATGGTTCTTTAAGCAAGGAAGCCCATGAGACCCTCGCCATCGCGATGAATCGTTTGGGTGGAAAAAGCAATACCGGAGAAGGTGGCGAAGACAGTGCTCGTTTTAGTCTAGAAACCAACGGAGACAGTAAGAACTCAGCCATCAAACAAGTCGCTTCTGGACGTTTTGGGGTCACAAGCCATTACTTGGTGAATTCGCAAGAGATCCAAATCAAAATGGCTCAAGGTGCGAAACCTGGAGAAGGAGGTCAACTTCCTGCCCGTAAGGTCTATCCTTCGATTGCGAAAGTAAGACACTCTATACCTGGAGTCGAGCTCATCTCACCTCCACCACATCACGACATCTATTCGATCGAAGACTTAGCTCAACTCATCAATGACCTTAAAAATGCGAATCGTGATGCCAGGATCAATGTGAAACTGGTCTCTGAAGTAGGGGTAGGAACGATCGCCGCTGGGGTCGCCAAAGGCAAAGCCGATGTGATCTTGATCAGTGGCTATGATGGGGGAACAGGTGCCTCTCCACGAACCAGTATCTATAATACAGGTCTACCTTGGGAATTAGGTTTAGCGGAGACCCAACAGACCTTGGTTTTAAATCGATTACGAGACCGAGTCGTTTTAGAAACGGATGGGAAACTATTAACGGGAAGAGATGTGGTGATCGCGGCACTACTAGGCGCCGAAGAATTTGGTTTCGCCACGACCCCTTTGATTGCCTTAGGTTGTGTGATGATGAGGGTCTGTAACTTAAATACCTGCCCAGTCGGCGTTGCGACCCAAGATGAGCATTTACGTAAGAACTTCAAAGGTAAACCTGAACACGTTGAAAATTTCATGCGTTTTATCGCCGCTGAAATGCGTGAGATCATGGCTAAACTAGGCTTTAGAACGATCCAAGAAATGGTGGGGAGAACCGATCGTTTAAAATCAAAAGAAAATATCAAACACTGGAAAGCTTCTAAAGTCGATCTTTCAAGTATCTTATATCAACCTTTCGTGGATTCAAAAGTAGGACGAGTCCATCTCATATCTCAAAACCATAAACTTGAAGATACTTTAGATATGAAGAAACTACTAAGGATGTGTAAACCTGCTTTAGAGAATCAAAAACCGATCAGAGCCAAGCTCAAGATCAACAACACCAATCGTGTCGTAGGGACCATCATCGGTTCTGAGATCAGTAAACGCTATGGGGAAAAAGGCTTGGCTGAAGATACGATCCATCTTACCTTTGTGGGCTCCGCTGGACAAAGCTTTGGGGCTTTTATCCCTAAAGGCATGTCTTTAGAGCTCGAAGGAGATTGTAACGACTATATCGGAAAAGGTCTATCAGGTGGAAGAATCATCGTTTATCCTCCTGTTTCATCTACCTTTATTCCTCAAAATAACATTCTGATCGGTAATGTCGCTTTCTATGGGGCAACCGAAGGAGAAGCCTACATCAACGGGATCGCAGGTGAACGTTTCTGTGTCAGAAACAGCGGGATACAAGCCGTAGTTGAAGGCGTTGGTGATCATGGTTGTGAATACATGACTGGTGGTAAAGTCGTTATCTTAGGTAAAACAGGACGTAACTTTGCGGCTGGGATGAGTGGTGGTATTGCCTACGTTTATGATTTCGATCTAAACTGCCTAAATCCTTCGATGGTCGAAGTAGGACCTTTAAGTGATAAACAAGAGATCTTGTCTTTAAAGAACATGATCGAGAAACATGCTGAAGTGACACATAGTCCACAAGGTGAAGAGATCCTTAAGTCTTGGGATAAAGCCTTGACTCATTTTACGAAGATCATTCCTACAGATTATCGTCGTATGTTAGAAAACATTGATAAAGCCTCTGCTTTAGGTTATCAAGGTGATGAAGCCATGATGGTTGCGTTCAAAGAAAGCTTCAATGAACCCAGCTTAGGTCTTCAACCTTTAGAATCAGAAGCAAGCGCACAGAACTGAAAGGAGAAACACATGGGTAAAGTCACAGGTTTTTTAGAGTTTAAAAGAAGTGATCCTTCTAAACGATTACCATTAGATCGTTTAAAAGACGCCAATGAGATCCGTTTGCCTCAAAGCGATGATCAAGTTTCAGTTCAAGGGGCTCGTTGTATGAACTGTGGGATCCCGTATTGTAGTTCAGGGGTCCAACTCAATGGGATGACAGCAGGCTGTCCTTTACATAATCTCATTCCAGAATGGAATGATCTGGTATATAAAAATCAGTGGGAACAAGCCTATCGTCGATTAAGCAGAACCAATCCTTTTCCTGAATTTACAGCCCGTGTTTGTCCAGCCCCTTGTGAAGGGTCTTGTACAGAAGGCTCGATCTTAGATCCTGTCGCCATAAGCGGTATTGAATATCAGATCATCGAGAAAGCATTTAAAGAAGGTTGGGTTCTTCCTAAAACATCTAAACCTAGCGGTAAAAAAGTAGCCATCGTAGGTTCAGGTCCTTCTGGGCTTTCCGCAGCTTCTTGTTTAAACGCATTGGGTCATGAGGTCACCGTTTATGAACGAAATGATCGAGTAGGTGGTTTACTGATGTATGGGATTCCTAATATGAAGCTTGATAAAGGCATCGTTGAGCGAAGAATCGATCTGATGAGACGATCAGGGATTCACTTTATCGTAAATACCGAAGTAGGAAAAGACATCAGTGCGAAATCCCTAGTGGATGAATATGATGCGGTGATCTTATGTGGTGGTGCGACAAAAGCTCGTGGTATAGAGATCGAAGGATCACCTTCTAAAGGTATCTACTTTGCGGTAGATTTCTTAAAAGCGAATACAAAACGTCTATTAAATATAGAAGCTGTCTCATCACTTTCAGCAAGTGGTAAACATGTGATTATTTTAGGTGGCGGCGATACAGGAACCGATTGTGTCGCGACTTCATTAAGACAATCTTGTCTAAGTGTTACTCAGTTCGAAATCATGGGAGAACCTTCCAAAGAGCGTAATCCCATCACGAATCCTTGGCCAGAATGGCCAAAGAAGTTGAAAGTCGATTATGGGCAAGAAGAAGCTATTGCGATCACTGGTAAAGATCCAAGAGAATACCTGATCAGTGCGAAGAAGTTCATCTCCAATGACTTAGGAGAAGTCAAAGAAGTCCATACGATCAGAGTCGTGTGGGAAAAAGATTCTAAAGGAAGATTTGGACCTGTGGAAGTAGCTCATAGTGAACAAGTTTGGAAAGCTGATCTTGTCTTATTGGCCATGGGATTTATGGGACCTGAAGCTCATATCGCAAATGAACTTAAATTGGAACTTGATCCAAGAAGCAACTATAAAGCAGACTATGAATGTTTTAAGACAAACATAGACAAAGTATTTACCGCTGGCGATATGAGAAGAGGCCAAAGCTTGGTTGTATGGGCCATTCAAGAAGGTAAGAGTGTAGCTTCTGAAGTCGATCAGTTTTTACTCAATAAGAAATAAGTTATAATCGAAAGCTAGGATATATCACTTTTATAGTGACTGAGTATGATAAATTAATAGTAATGATGTTTCATAACTAAAGGTATGCGATGGATCTAGAAACCAAGGATTTGATATTAAGAGAATATACTTTAAAAGATACTCAAGAAGTCCATATTTATGGGACAGATGAGGAAGTTTTGAAATACATGCTTTGGGGTCCCAATACACTTTTTGAAACTAAACAATTCATTGCTTTGTCGATCTTTAAAAGTCTTCAAGATCCTAGACAAGACTATGAACTTGCGATTATTGAGAGAAAATCCAATCAATTGATTGGAGGTGTTTGCTTGAGTCTAAAAGGTACTAAAGTTGAAATAGGATGGATCTTAAATAGAAACCATTGGGGTAAAGGATACGCTTTTCAAGCAGCACTAGAACTTTTGAACTTTGGTTTCAATGTGTTGAAATGCGATACCATAGAAGCAACCTGTGATACCGAGAATCATCGATCTTATCAACTCATGAGAAAGCTTGGGATGAGCCTTTTGGGTACCGAAAGAGGAGTTCGACCAGATAGAGACATAAGCCAAAAGAATAGAGATCAGTATCGATATGAGATCGATCGTAAGAGATTTAATGAGTCTCTTGAAAGGGGCGATTATGCCAGAATTGTTTGAAGTCTTTATGGTGCTTAGTTTTGGAGTATCCTGGCCTATGTCGATCCTTAAATCTTACAAGGCAAAAACAGCCAAAGGCAAGAGTCTATTTTTCTTATGTATGATCTTGTTTGGATACGCCTGCGGAATAACATCTAAACTTTTAAGTGGAAAGATCAATTACGTCATTGGGTTTTATATCTTAAACTTCTTTATGGTTGGGATCGATCTTATACTTTACTTTAGAAACCAACGTTTGGATCAACTCACAGAAGCCTAAATTATATAATCCTTACATTCATTTGAAGAGTCCATTTTATTTTGGTTCTCTAGATAAGGTATAATGTCTTCGATGAAAAAAATTAGTATCTGGTTATTCTATGCATTAATTTGGGAAGGGGCAGCCTTGCTTGTTCATAAGGCCATTATTTTGCCTTCGTTTTCATCTGTCCTCTTTTTGATGTTTCAACAATTACAAACATCAGTTCTATATATCAGTTTAGGGACTTCTTTATTAAGAGTCTTACTAGGAACCATGATCGCTTTGATTGTAGCGTTAACGATGGCTTTATTGGTAGAATCCTATCCACAACTTAAACCTTGGTTTAGACCCTTGATCTTGGTCAGTAAGACGATACCTAATATTACTTATATCTTGATCATTTTGATTTGGTTCTCAAGAGAAATGACAGTCAGTATTATTACCTTATTGATCCTGTTCCCAGTACTTTATAGTCATTTAAGTACAGCGATCGAAACAACAATCCCCGAATACAATGACCTAAGACAACTGTTCCCTGAAAGTTATACTCATAGATTGTTTAAAGTTATCTTACCTTTGATCAAGACCCATTTGATTGAGAGCACTCAAACAGCGGTTTCTTTAGGGTTTAAAGTAGGGGTCATGGCGGAGCTATTGGGTCAAGTCCAACCAGGTTTAGGTTATCAATTGTATCTCGCTAAGCTCGATCTCAATACCACAGCTTTGTTTGCGTATACCTGTTGGATGATCGTTACTGTTGTTTGTGCAGAGAAGTTGATTGGGATCTTCAAAAGAGACTGATATGGATATAAAAGACATCATTCAATCGATGAAAGACGAAGGTCATTCTCCTAAACGAGTTCATTTCAACTTAAAAATAAAATATGGATCAGTATCTGAAGAAGCACTAGCGTTAATTAAGGAAGTCTTTGGATTAAGTGACAATGAACTTAACTCACATTTAGGATGGGCTCCACTAAACAAAGATAAAGCAAAGGCTAAACATAGCTTATTGATTTGTAGATCTTGTCATAAAGAAAACCAAGATTATCTAGATGCATTATGTGCTTTAATCAACATTAAAAGTGGAACTACCAGTGATGATGGTATCCTCTATTTTGAAATCACTGGGTGTATGGGACT
This sequence comes from Erysipelotrichaceae bacterium, assembly GCA_013334325.1. GTDB lineage: Bacteria > Bacillota_I > Bacilli_A > Erysipelotrichales > Erysipelotrichaceae > UBA2212. The sequence goes on from JAAXXT010000003.1 coordinate 90,333, forward strand.
ATGCGCTTTAGGTCCTAACGCAGTCTTAGATCAAAAGATCTACAATAAGATCAATGATAATCCTTCGTTTACACTGAAACTAAACTCCATCTTGGAAGAAAGAAAACAAATATGAACATGAGACAAAGAATCGCATGGAAACATGTGGTAAATCAAAAAGGTAATATTTATCTTATGGATGAAGCAGAAAAGACCTACATCGTTGATTTCTCTAAACTAAGTCCTATAGCCGCTAAACGGCTTCATCAAGCTCAGCTTTTTCAAATGATAGGTATCTATGCCTTACCGATCAGTTTGATGCTCATCGCAATGCCTTATGATCCAAGTACTTTAGTTAAAATAAGTATCTTTATTGGATCAATCTTGTTTATCTTAGTTTGTGAATATATTGTTCTATTGAATTGGGTCATTCCTCAAAATATCAGAGAGATCCTAGAGGAAAAGAAACGTAAGTAAAATCTGATCATAATAAACTCCTAATAAGATAATTAAAGTATATTGCCAAGTTTTGTGATCACTTCAATGTAGAAATGCGCTTTTATTGTCGTTGATGAATGTGGAATAGGTTGACTTTTAAGGCTAAAATATCAAAGTTGCTTAAGTAATAACGCAGACATGATTCAAATCACTTTATCCGATTATTATTTATAAAGAGTCAATAAATATTTTCTTAAAAAGGAGATCAAGTAAAATGATAAAGGTATTTAAAAATGAAAATAAAGATCATATAGCTTACCCAATAGGTGGTTTAGGCGCTGGTATGATTTGTCTCAACGGAAATGGAAGCCTTGGTTCTTTTTCATTGAGAAATAAACCACAACTTAAAAACAATCCAAATCTTTTTTCAGCGATTCACATTAGAGGAGTTGAAAACGGAACACGAGTACTGGAATCGTCGGTACCAAAGCATTATTACTTTGATGCGGAGAATGCAGGTAATGGCTTAACTGGAACAAATTATGGATTACCTCGTTTTGAATCGGGAGAATTCAGTTCAAAATTCCCCTTTGCTACCATAAAATTGAAAGATAAATCTCTCCCTATAAACGTGTCTATGGTAGGCTGGAGTCCTTTTATACCTAATGATGAAGATCATTCGAGTTTACCGTTTGCGGCTTTGGAGTATACCTTCACTAATTCATCAGATAAGCCACTTGACTTGGTGTATAGTTTCAATGCGTTCAATCCAATAAAAGTGAATAATGATAGTGGTGTTCGTGTAATAGAAAACGGAATGTCATTCTATCAAGAAGGAACCACGACTCAACCGCATAATGAGGCCCATTTTTCAGTAAGTGCACTTGAACATGCCTTTATTGATGCGGCATGGTTTAGAGGATCCTGGTTTGATCCGCTAACGATGTTATGGAAGAATTTGTCGACTGGTCTAATTCTGGATCAACATCATGGAGAAAATGAATTAAGTTCTCCTGGTTCAAGCCTTTGCATTCCATTTTTATTACACCCCAAAGAAAGAAAAACCATTATCATTTTGATGACGTGGTACGTTCCAATATCAGAAGTCCGAACTGGAGAGACTGTCAAGCAATTCAAAGCAAAAGATTATTATCAACCTTGGTATACTTCATTGTTTGACAATGCGACAGATACACACCAAACTTGGATCAAAGAATTTGATATCTTAAAAAAAGAAACATTAGCTTTTACCCGAGCGTTTTATCGCTCGACTTTAGATCCCTTGCTTTTGGAGGCTGTTTCGGCAAATCTTTCTATACTTAAATCTCCAACGATCTTGCGTCAAAAAGATGGAAGATTATGGGCTTGGGAAGGGTGTTGTGATCATTGGGGTTGTTGTGATGGTTCATGTACGCATGTTTGGAATTATGCACAATCAATAAGCCTGCTTTTCCCTACTTTAGAAAGAGGACTTAGAGAGACAGAATTTACTGTTCATCAAGATAGCATTACTGGTCATCAGAATTTTCGTGTATTACTACCAATAAGACCACCACTGCATCATGGACACTCTGCAGCCGATGGACAACTGGGCGGAATCATTAAAATGTACCGGGAATGGAAAATCAGTGGTGATACAGCATGGATGTATAAATTGTATCCAGAAGTTAAGAGAAGTTTAGATTTCGCAATTGAACAATGGGATCCAAATCATATTGGATTGATTGTAGAACCTCATCACAATACCTATGATATAGAATTTTGGGGTGCCGAACCTATGAATTCCGGCTTTTATCTTGGTGCGCTTATGGCTTTCGTCGAGATGAGTAAAGCCTTATCTTTACCTCATGAACTGTATTTGTCTCTTTACAAAAGAGGACGTAAGGAATTTGAATCCCTGTTTAATGGTGAATACTTTTTTCAGAAAACACAATGGACAGGTCTAAGAAGTACTTTGGATATTAAAGACGAGAATTCGGAGACGAAGGCATTGATCAGGTTAGAAGGTCCAAAGTATCAATATGGTAATGGTTGCCTTTCGGATGCGTTGATTGGGATTTGGCTTAGTGAGTTGGCTGGATTACACGACCTTATCGATGAATCTAAATTGAAATCAACTTTGAACAGTATCGTTCAATATAACTACAAAGCAAGCTTGTTGAATCACTGTAATCCTCAACGACCAGGTTTTGCCTGTGCAGATGAATCAGGACTGTTGTTGTGCACCTGGCCTCATGGAGATAAACCATCTTTACCCTTTGTATATAGCGATGAACTTTGGACTGGAATAGAATACCAAGTAGCTTCACACCTCATGATGAAAGGAAACTACGAAAGTGGCAGAATGCTTGTTCAATCCATTCGAAGACGCTATGATGGAAAGATCAGAAATCCTTTTAGTGAGTATGAGTGTGGTCAGTGGTATGCGCGAGCCATGTCATCCTATGCGCTTCTTTATGCGGCAAGTGGGGTGAGATATGACGGATTAACTCAAACCTTAACGGTAAGAAAAACGCTCAAAGAAGAGGTTTATTTCATTTGTACACCCACTGGCTTTGGGACCATTTCGATTAAAGGTGCTGATTCTACTGTTAAACCGTATTTTGGAACAATGAATATTAAAAAGATAAATGTTTTGGGAATATAGATTTTAGGTATTGGAATAGTCCAACTTTTATAGAACTATAAAACATTGATATTTATTGGTCAATTATTGTTTACTAACAATCTATAAATTTTTGCTATAGTAAACTAGAGCTATTCATATATCATATTTATAAGTAAAAATCTTTTCAATAAAAAATGTCAACTTTTGGAGTTGACATTTCTTATGATTTATTTGAATCAGCTCTTTACTTATTTAAGAAAGTTTTTAACGAAGGGAAGTACTTGATCGAGATCGACCAATTGGATCTCTTTTTCATTTCTGAATTTGACTTCGACTTTGCCTTGTTCAAGGGTTTTCCCAATGGTGATTCTTAGAGGAATCCCAATCAGATCCATATCGTTGAATTTGACCCCAGCTCTCTCATCACGATCATCGAGTAAGACTTCGACGCCTGCTTGAAGGAGTTGTTGATAAAGGTCTTCACCGGTGGTGTTTTGAAGTTCGATCTTGGTGTTGATGATGACCAAGCCTACGGTATAAGGCGCTAGAGCCTTTGGCCATAAGATCCCGAAATCATCGTGATTCTGTTCAACGATGGCTGCTAGACAACGACCAGGACCTATCCCATAGGAACCCATGATGACAGGATGAAGCGTATTGTCTGCGTCTAGATATTCAAGTCCCAAGGCTTTGGAGTATTTATCACCTAATTTAAAGGTGTTTCCGATTTCTATCCCATTGTTGAAATAGATCTTACCACCGCATTTAGGACATTCATCGTTTGGTTTTATGTTTCTGATGTCTGCGTATTGGGTGACCTTGAAGTCACGATCCACATTCACGTTTTGGAAATGATAATCTGTTTTGTTTGCTCCTACTAAGAAATTGCTCATGGATCTGATGCGATGATCTGCAACAATCTTGATGTTGATTCCAATTGGACCCGCATAACCGATCTTGGCGTGGCTTAAGTTTTCAACGACTTCAGCACTGGCGAGTTCAACGACGGTCGCACCAAAGAGTTTCTGTAGTTTGACTTCATTGATCTCATCATCAGCTCTCACCATGACCAATACTGCTGTCTTATCGATCATATAGATCATCGATTTGGTCATCTTATCTTCTGAGATCTGATAATTCTCAACGAGATCTTTGATCTTACCTACGTTAGGGGTATAAAGCTCGCTTAGATCTTTAAAAGGTTCTAATGGGATATCGTGGGTCACACAAGGTGAGACTTCGATGTTGGAGGCAAATTCACAGGTGTCGCATAGAACCAAACGATCTTCACCGATATCGGTCACCGCTTGGAATTCTTCAGAGAGAAGACCTCCCATAACCCCTGTATCTGCGGTAACGATCTTATAGTTAAGACCCATACGATCAAATGACGCTTTATACGCATCATACATTTTCTGATAAGATAAAGTAAGCCCATCCAGATCCTTATCGAAAGAGTAGGCATCCTTCATGATGAATTCTCTTACTCTTATGAGCCCAAAACGAGGTCTTGGTTCATCTCTGAACTTGGTTTGGAATTGATAGAGATTAAAAGGAAGATCCTTATAGGACTTTACGTGATGATTGGCTGCCATAACGAAGAGTTCCTCATGGGTAGGCCCTAAAACGAAAGGCTTCCCAAAACGATCCTTTAAGGCAAACATAGAGGCTCCAATAAGTGCTCTTCTCCCAGAAGCTTCATAGATCTCTTCTGGGATCAACGAAGGCATCAAGACTTCTTGAGCTCCAGTTTTATTCATTTCTTCTCTGATGATCTGTTCGATCTTCTTTAAGACTTTATAGCCCATAGGAAGATACATATAGACTCCAGAAGAATTCTTCTTGATCATTCCGCTTCTGGCTAAAAGATTACCGGATACGGAGTCTTCATCTTTAACGTTTTCACGTAAGGTAAAGAAATAACTGCTCTTTAATTTCATAGGAAACCTCGCTGATACTAAAAGATTATAACACGCTATAGATTTGTTTGACACCTGGTTTTAATCATGATAAACTAACTAGGCAAATAACTGTGGAAAGAAGAAGTTCCTGCTTCTCACCTGATGGCTTAAGTCATGGGTACGTGCTACAAAACATTTTTGGTACTTTTAAGCGGGAAACTCACACCCGCTTTTTATTTGAAATGGAGGACTATTATATCACAAAACGACCTGTAAACGATGAATTGGTGAATGAAAACATTCGCTTTAAAGAGGTTTTGGTCATCGGCCCTAACGGAGAACAGTTGGGACATCTGATGCGCAGAGAAGCTCTTGAAAAGGCGTATGATTACGGTTTGGATCTCTTCTGTGTTGCGCCTAACGCTGTGCCACCTGTCTGTAAGATCATGGACTATGGCAAATATCGTTTCGAAATGCAAAAGAAAAACAAAGAAGCAAAGAAGAATCAGCAAGTGACTGAAGTCAAACCTTTGCGCTTATCACCGGTCATTGACACTCATGACTTTGAAACGAAACTCAACCATGCGAAGGATTGGATTGCCGATGGCATGAAAGTCCGCATCGATATGCGCTTTAGAGGTCGTCTCATCACCCACATTGAAGTTGGACAAAAAGTCATGGATGAATTTGCGAGACAGATGAGTGAAGTTGCGGTGATTGAAAAGCCGGCGGTAATGGACAACCGTACCATGATTTTGGTTCTCAGTCCTAAGAAAACAAAATAGAGGAGCAGCTATGCCAAAAATGAAGACAAAGAGTGCTTTGGCCAAACGCGTCAAAGTCACCGGCACAGGAAAGTTGAAACGTTCCCACGCGTACGTATCTCACTTTGCAGCCAACAAGAGTCACAAGCAGAAGAGACATTTAAGAAAATCAACACTGGTAAGCAAGGCAGATTTCAAGCGTATCAAATTGTTGATTCAAAGGTAGGAGAAGCACATGCCAAGAGTAAAAGGTGGTTATGTCACCAGAAGACGCCGTAAAGGCATTTTAAAATTAGCCAAGGGCTATTTTGGAAGCAAACATACAATTTATAAAACAGCCCATGAACAGGTTATGCATTCATGGAAATATGCGTTTAGAGATCGTCGTAATCTCAAGCGTGAAATGCGTAAACTCTGGATCGCTCGTATCAACGCAGCTGCCAGAATGAACGATATCAGCTATTCCAGATTGATGAATGGATTGAAATTATCCAATGTATTGGTCAACCGTAAGATGTTATCTGAAATGGCCATTCATGATCCTAAAGGATTCAGTGCTTTGGTTGAAAAAGCCAAGAAAGCCATCGAAAAAGCTGCTTAATTTAAAAAGATCCTCACGGATCTTTTTTATGTCTGATTGAATTGTTTCAGTTTATCGTAAGCGATGTTGAGATAGATGTCATCTTGTCTACTTTCATACATCATCATGGCCCAAGTACTCCATAAGAGGTTATGGAAGTCTTCATAGGCTTTTAAATAAGATCTTACTAAAGATGTTAGTGGGGCATCAAAATAAGCACTGTAGAAGATCTCACGGTCTACTAGAGGGATATTGTTTTCAGTGATAAAGCTCATGACGTCAAAGAGAGGATCATTATCTCCTGCGTATTCATAATCAAGTAGATAATCTCTATGTTGAGTAAACCCAATGTTGCCTGGAACCCAATCGTTATGACATAAGGTAGCTTGATAAGGCATAGACTTGATCTCTTGTATGACTTTTTCAGCGCTTTGATCATCGATCAAAGGCTTTTTTACGTAGGATCGATATTGATGATAGCGAGCGATAGGGTCAAAATCATACCCTATGGTTTTCTTGATCAAATGAAGTCTTCTCATCAAGTGAGCGACTCTGATCAGTTTATCCTCTCTTAAGTAATCGTTATAAGTCTTAAGATCATCCACATACTTGGTCATTTTAATGCCTGTCGTTGGATCATAGAAAAGGGTAGTCACATCCAACTGCGCTTCTTTTGCGAGTTCTAATGCTTTTTCCTCATGATTAAAGTTTACGATTTGATTCGCATCGCTTTTAGGGACCCTTAAGATAAAACGTTGATCATAAACGGTGATCAAATAGTTATCGTTGGTCAATCCTTTATTGAGCTTTTCTAATGTATAGACATCACATTTAAAGAAGCTTTTGATGAAGGCATCTTTATCAAACATAGTCATATCATATCATAGTGCTTTCAGTGGATTTGAATTGCTTTGAACTGCTTTTATAAAACTCAGAAACGATCATCATTCCTAGCGCAAGAACGAAGATGATCGGATAGAGCCAATCAATGGAGGTCCATGCGAACCATTGACCCAAGGCATTGGTGATCAAAGTCCCACCCACATAAGAGACACCGACTTGTAGACCGATCATTAAAGCTCCATTTTGAATATTGAATCGTTTAGGAGTCTCATGCATCATCGATGGATATAAGGGTGCGAAACCTAGACCCGTTAAAATAAGTGCGATACGAGTCACTTCAGCACTGGGTTTTAAACTTAAGATCCCTAGACCTAAGATGGCGATACTTAGACCAAGTCTAAGCATATTTTGATTCCCAAGTTTATTCGAAATGATGCCTGATAAAAATCTTCCACTCATGATGGCCGCATAATACCCGGCCACAAATAAACCTGAGATCTTAGGATCGATATGAAGCGATTCGACAAGATAAGAATTGGTCCATAAACCTACCCCAAATTCAGCTCCTACATATAAGAAATAGAAAGATAAACCATAGATCATCCGTGGTTCAAATTTTCCTTTTTCATGTCTTTCTTCAACTTGTGCTACTTCAACTTTTTGATCCCAAAAACCAATAGTTAAGAGTAAAATGATCCCAATGAAGATTTGAAGTAAACCGATGTTTATATAGCCAGAGGTCCACTTTCCAGTCATCGCTAAGGATAAGGTAAAGATCGCTGGACCTAATGTAGCTCCTACGCCCCAAAATCCATGAAGCCAAGTCATATGACGAGAACTGTAATGATGAGCCACATAGTAATTCAATAAGGCATCGACTGCGCCTTGTCCTATTCCTAAACCAATCCCAAAGAAAAGTAGTCCAAAATAGGATCTTGATAAAGCGATCCCAATGAGTGAGAAGGCTGTAAGTAAAGCACTTCCTGTGGTCACTTTCCCATAACCAAATCGAGCACCTACCTTGGTACTCATTACACTAGAAATCGCTGATAAAGGCAAAGTAACAAGCACTACCCAAGCAGCAGCTTGGATCGGCATTCCAAATTCAACTCTCATTAATGGCCAAGCTACACCTAAAGAACCATCAGGTAAACCTAATGAAATAAAGGAAAGATAAATAACCAGAAGTAAGATCAATTGTTTTGTTTTTGTTTTTAAAGCCATAGTTCATTCTCGTTCATCGGTTTTCATCATAGCATAAGTTGTCTAGCTTTGATAGAATGGACACATATGAAAACAGCCCTCGTAGCTTTGAATGTCAGCTATATCCATAAGAATCTGGCTTTACGATGGTTGATGGTCACCAAACCTGAAACGCATGAGGCCAAGATCTTTGAAGGACTCTGTAAAGCTCCGTTGAATCTAGTGGAAGATATCCTTGCTTATCAACCTGAAACCATCGCTTTAAGTGTCTATATCTTCAATATCGATGCGACCATCGTTTTGATAAAAGCCCTCAAAGAACGCCTTCCTCAACTAAAGATCGTTGCGGGAGGTCCTGAAGCAACCTATCATAGCGAACCTTTATGGGAAGCAGGAATAGACGGAATCTTTAAAGGAGAGACCGAATTGGTCTTTTGGGATCAACTAGAAGGAAAGAAAGTCTTAGGGTATCAAGCTTCTCCTAACGAAGAAGTTGAGATCTTAAAGGTCGATCTTAAAAAACTAGAATCTTATCCTTCTCCTTATTTTTTAGATGAAGATAAAGATTCTATGGATAAACGATATCTCTATGTGGAAAGCTCAAGAGGCTGTCCATATGGATGTAGCTACTGTATGGCGTCACTTGATCGAAGAGTTCGCCTATTCTCTGAGAAGTATATGGATGACTTCTTTGTCCAAATTAGAAATAGTGGGGTTAAACAAGTTAAGTTTTTAGATCGTACTTTTAATGTTTCTAAAGAGAGGGCTCTTCATTTGGCCAAGACTTGTTTATCGATGCCTGAGTCTATGGCCTTTCATGTGGAATTGGTAGGGGATAGCTTAGATGAAGAGCTTATAAAGTTTTTCATCGATGAAGGAAAACAACGCTTTAGGATGGAAATCGGAGTTCAGTCTCTTAATCCAAAGACACTTCAAGAAGTTTCCAGATCAACGAATTTACCTAAATTACTGTCGTTGATTGAACGATTCTCTCAAGCTCATCTTAAACAACACATCGATTTGATCGCTGGTTTACCTTATGAAGATCTAAATTCATTTAAACACTCTTATGAAGGACTGCTTCGATTAAAAGCTCATGAGCTTCAAGTAGGTATCTTAAAGCTACTTCATGGGACAAGCTTAAAAGAGAATGCGGTAAAGTATGGTTATGAAGCAGCCTTGACTTCACCTTATCAGATCACTCAAAGTCATTGGATGAGTTTAGAAGATATTCAAGCTGTAGAAGAAGTCGCTTTAGCGACTGAAAGAGCGTATAATTCCCAAAAGTTAAAAGATGAACTGGATGATCTGTTTATGGATCCTAGCTTAGAACCCTTTGATCTTATGCGAAGCATAGGTCATGAGATTGCTTCTTTAGCTCATCCATACTCTAACCAAGCATTTTATGTGGCCATCATCGAAGGTCTAAAAAAACATCTCCCAGAATCAAAAGCCAAGGCAATGGTGACCCATGCCTATTATAAAAATAGTATTTTGTGGCCTCCTTCACTTTATCCTTATCAAGTCGATAAAGCACGACTAAATCACATACGAGAAACATTAGGTTTGGATCAAAACATCAAACATGCGATCTTGATCGATCGCGTAGATGGATTAGATGGTCATGAACTATGGACTTTTGGGGTCAAAGGTCAAAAGAAACAATGTTTTATCTTAGATAAAGAAGATCATCTAGAAAAGGAACTGAGCTTATGAAGATACTCTTAGCGACACATAACCCCAATAAAGTAATAGAACTCCTAGCTTTACTAAAAGATCATCCTGAGATCGAAGTTTTAACTTTAACTGATCTTAATATTACAGAAGAACCAGAAGAAACAGAAAGCACGTTTATGGGAAATGCCCAACTTAAAGCGAAATGGGCCGCAGATAAGAGCGGAATGATCAGTTTAGCGGATGATTCTGGTTTAGAGATCGATGCGCTTGATAAAGAACCTGGGGTCATGTCTGCACGTTATCTAGGTAAAGATACGCCTTATACCATAAAAAATCAGATCATCTTAGATCGACTAGAAAAGGTAAGCGATAGATCAGCCCGTTTTGTCAGTGTGGTCGCGATCGCATCTCCACAATCCTCTGTCTCACTTATCAGTAATACTGATATAATTTGTTGTGAAGGAATCATGGAAGGAAGCATTGCATACCATCCAGAAGGATCTAATGGTTTTGGTTATGATCCTATCTTTATTCCTCAAGGATTTAATGAGACCTATGCCCAGATGACCACAGAAACCAAAAACAAGGTTTCTCATCGAGGACAAGCATTTAGAAAAGCGGTTATTGTATTGACCCAAGGAGAAAAACCATGAGACTTGTAGAAAAAGTAAACGCCATCGCTTTAGGCATCATCGTATGGATCGTCTTGGTACTTTCTGTACTACAATTCACTGCGTTCAATGTTGATTTCTATAGGGAACAATATGCCTTTCGTGATACAGCTGCCAGTATAGGGGTATCTGAAACAGATCTCATCAAAGTAACTGAGGTCCTTTTGGATTATACTTCTGGAAAAAGACCAGACATGATCGTCAATGTAGAAGTCAACGGCGTCATGAAACAATACTACAATCAACGAGAAATCGATCATATGGTAGATGTCAGGATTCTCTATTTAAAGGTCCTGCAGATTAGAGATATTCTCTTGCTTATTGGTTTAGTTAATATCTTTGCCTTGTTTGCGTTTAGAAAGAAAAAAGTAGTAGAAGAATTAAACTTTGGATTAACATGGGTAAGTGTTGGTTTTGGGGCCATCATCTTACTCTTAGGATCTTTCGCCATCATCAACTTTGATGCTTTTTGGACAGCTTTCCATAAGGTATTCTTCTCAAATGATCTCTGGTTACTTGATCCGTATACCGATAACTTGATCAATATGGTTCCTCAAGAATTCTTTATCGATCTTATCGTGATGATCTTGATCCATTTCACTTTGAGCCTAATGACGATCTTTGTTTTGCTTAAGTCAGAAAAAGCAAAAGGGATCACTCAAAACAGTTTAAAAGTGATCGCAGTCATTACGATGACCATCGATCATATGGGCTATTTCTTATTCCCAGAGATAAGAGAAATGCGTATCATAGGACGCATTGCTTATCCGATTTTTACGTACTTATTTGCGATGAGCTATCGTTTCTCACACGATAAGATCAAGCTGCTTATTCGCTTGGTGATCTTTGCGGTAGGTGGTCATTTGTTGATCTTATGGGCAGGGGACAGTGGTTTCTATAATATCCTCTTCTTATTTATCCTAGGATGGATCGCATTTTGGGTCATTGATCAAAAGAAAGGTTTATTCGTAAACCTTATTGTGGTTTCAATATTAGCTTATTTAGCTCAAGCGATAGGGGTAGACTATGGGTATTATGGGATCTTGACCTTGGTGATCTTCTATGTCTTCTATGAAAACAGGTGGAAACAATTCCTATTCTTCTCCATCTTAACGATATTCTTCTCATTTGAATGGTTGATTACGAATCTTTTGACCAATTCTCAATATTGGACCTACTTACCAACCATCTTTAGTAGAGGCATCTATAGTTTTACCAGTTACTTCCCTCAGATCTTTGCGATATTAGCTTTGATCCCCATTGGATTCTATGTCTATAAAGCACCTAAGAGTAAAACAAGCTGGACCTATATCACCAATCAATACTTCTTCTATTTCTATTATCCCATCCATTTCGCCATCTTGGCTTATCTCCATTTCCATTCATGATCCACATCATTCTATTTGAACCTGAGATCCCTCAAAATACAGGCAACATCATGAGGACCTGTGCTGCGACAAACACACAGCTCCATCTGATCAAACCTTTAGGATTTCAACTTGATGAACAACGTTTAAGAAGATCAGCGATGGACTACATCGATGATTTAAACTATGACGTCTATGAGAATCTGGATGAGTTTACCTTAAAATATCCTGATGCGTGTTTTTATATTACCCGTTATGGGAAGAAATCTCCTTATGAGGTCAATTTCACTGAAGTCAAAGGAGACATCTTCTTGATGTTTGGGAAAGAAAGTACTGGTATCCCTAAAGATCTTCTCAAGAACCATTTAGAGCGTTGTCTAAGGCTCCCTATGGTTAAGACAGCTAGAAGTCTTAATCTATCCAATAGTGTCGCTATCGTGCTCTATGAGGTCCTAAGACAGCTTCATTTTCCTGATCTATCCTTAGTAGAGACACAGAAAGGCGAAGACTGGTTGACTCAATGAATAAGCTTCTAAATTGGTTAGATAAGAAACATCATCGAATCATCCTCTTCTATGCGATCTTTACGATAAGTGCCTGGTGGATCCTTAAAAATCAGATCGCTTTTTCCTATCCTTTAACCAAGATCACCACTGTCACTGAACTGACCATTATGACCCAACTTAAAGACGCAACCGTCATAACACGATGGTCTGCCATCTATCTCGATTATGGGCTAAATGTAAGTCGTTTCTTAAGTGCCATTCATTTAGAGGATTGGATCTTTCTTAGTTTAGGTGGATTATTTTGTCTAAAGATTCCTAACTATAAGATATCTACTTTAATAAGAAGCCTCATGATCTCTGAATTGGGTCTAAATTTACAACTAGGATATACCGTACTTAGCGCAACCAACAGTTACGATACACTAGAAATCATGAACAGCGTTAAACGTTTTGCGTTTATAGAATTAGGTGTTTCATTGATTTTTATGGGACTACTCTTTGTCTATTTTCTTAGATTGTGTTTTCATGAGTATTCAGATTGAAAGCACAGAGACTTATGCGTATAATGATAAACGAGGTAAATCCATGATTGAAAATCTGAACGATGTTTTATCAGCATTCTTGATTATCGTTTCTGTGGCATTTGCGCTCGTCCTAAATTTAGGTCTTATCTTACGTCATCGACGTAAGAAGATCATTCAGGAAGAAATCGAATACTACAAAGAGTGGTAAAAAGGAGCAACCATGTTTACAAAATCTTTCTCATCCCCCAATGTCTATAAAGCCATTGGACCTTATTCACCAGCTGTTAAGTTAGGTGACTTCGTTTATGTCAGCGGTCAATTACCTTTAGATGTTGAAGGCAAATTGGTCGAAGGCGATATCCAGGAACAAGCTTATCAAGTTCTAAAAAACATGGAAGCTGTCTTAGCTGAAATGAATCTTGAAATGCGTCATATCGTAAAGACAACGGTCTTTTTAACCGACCTCAACGATTTCGGTGCTTTTAATGAAATCTATGCGACTTACTTCTCAGATCCTTATCCTGCTCGTTCAACGGTCCAAGTAGCTGCTTTGGCGAAAGGCGCTAAGATCGAAATCGACGCCATCGTCATCGATACCTTGGTGTATGAACAACAAATGGCTCATCAACATGGGGAATCCTGTGGATGTGGCGATGAATGTGGTTGTGATGGTGAAGAAGGCTGTTCTTGCGGTGAAGGCAAGGAAGGCTGTGATTGTAAAGAAGGCGAAGAATGCAAATGTAAAGAAGGGGAAGCCTGCGATTGTAATGAAGGCGACACCTGTACAGATGGGACATGCTGCGGTTAGAGAAATCTAACCGCTTTTTTATAGGAATTTTTGATTAGACATCGAAAATAAGACTATGTGTATAATCAATCATTTACGCTATGATGAACGAAGTAAGACGACCTTGATTACAGGTTTAGGCTTAAGTACCTATAAAGGTAAACCTTTAGATTTTCTAGAAAGATGGGCCAATACCTTAGGTTGCGGTATTATGGGATCTCAGTCGGCATTTAAAAGACAACTTCTTATCAAGCAAAAGATACCTGTATTGATTGATCCTTTTAAACAGATCTATTTCTTTCCTACCTTAAGTCCGATGAATTGTGAATGTATATGGATCAATGCCTCTGAAATCAAAAGTATCAAATCGAGTGGATTAAATACAGAGATCATATTTAGAGATCAAACAAGTTTGGTTCTAAGCGTAGGAAGACGATCGATTAAGAAACAATGGATGAGATGTCAAACGATGGAACAATTGATTCTGCATTCTAAACTTCTAGATTCTCCTTACTCAAGTGAACTTATGATTTGAAAATTAAAGTTAAGGGGTATAATGTTTTGGGACCTTCTATGAAAAACACAAAAAAAGACATCAAAACATTTATCTTTATCTTCTTGTCAGCTCTCTTTTATTCTCTAAGTATCAAAATGTTTATCCAAGCAGGAGGACTCTTTCCTGGAGGTTTCTCTGGGATATCCGTTTTATCGACGAGATTATTAAGCAAATATGCAAGTATTGAGATTCCTTTTGCTTTGATCTATATCTCCTTAAACATCATCCCAACGTTCTTGGTGTATAAATATGTAGGGAAAAGATTTACGATCTTCTCGGTCATCCAATATCTATTGGTTTCTTTGTTTACTTTGATTCTACCAAACATCACGATCACAGGAGACATCATTTTGATCTCTGTATTTGGAGGCATCTTAGGTGGCTTTGGGACCAGCTTGGCTTTAGGGGTCAATGCGAGCGGGGGAGGCACAGATTTCCTTGCGATCTATGCGGCCAATAAGCTTAAGCGAGAAACCTGGTCTACGGTTATGGCTGGAAATGTGGTCATCTTGATGGTTGCGGGTCTTTTCTTTGGATGGGATAAAGCTCTCTACTCGATTATTTATCAATTCGTCTATTCTCAAGTCGTAAGTGCACGTCATTTACGCTATAAACATGTGACCTTGATCATCATCACAGAACATCCAGATCCAGTGATGGAAAAGATCTATGCGACACTAAGACATGGGATCACCAAACTATGGGGAGAAGGCGGCTATAGTCATCAACCTAAGAGTGTCTTATATATGGTAGTCAATGAGTTTGAAGTCGAAGAAGTCATCGAAGCGTGTACCTCTGTCGATCCTAAAGTCTTCATCTCAGTCAATAAAACTGAACAAGTCATTGGGAACTATTTTCAGAAACCGCTCGAATAACTTGATAAAGATCACTTTTTGTGATTAAATAAATGGGTCTTATCCAGAGTTGAGGTAGAGAGTTAGCTCGCATTGCCTCACGCCAACCTTTTTAGTAAGGTGGTTCTGCTAACACCGATGAGGGACCAATCGTTATTTAAACCCTTCTTCGTGTGTAAGACGGGTTTTTTGTAAGGAGGAACCATATTATGAGTAGAAAGTATTATTTTTCATCAGAAAGCGTGACAGATGGACATCCAGATAAGGTCTGTGATCAGATCGCAGATGCGATCTTAGATGAAGCGCTTAAACAAAACAAACATGCTAAGATGGCGGTAGAAGCCACCATCAAAGACAACATCGTAGTTATCTATGGTGAGCAATCATCTCATCCTGTGCTTAATTTGGATTATGCCCATATCGCTCAAAGCGTCTTAGCCGATATCGGTTATCCTGAGCATTTCAATGTGATCCAATTGGTAGGCGATCAATCCAAAGATATCTTTGATAAGGTCGTATTAGGTAATGAAGTCGCTGCAGGAGACCAAGGCATCATGTTTGGCTATGCATGTGATGATACGCCTAACTATATGCCTTTAGCGATAGATACTGCACATCGCTTATCTAAACGTCTTTCAGAGTATAAAAACATAGATTCTAGGATCAAACCTGATGGGAAGACCCAAGTAACTGTGTTGTATGAAGATGATAAACCAGTTAAGATCACCAAGGTCGTCGTATCGATCCAACATGATAAAGATCTAGGACTAGATGAATTAAGAACCCTGATCAAGAAAGAAGTCATCGATCATGTGATAGATCCAAAATGGATCGATCTTAGTGATTTCGAAACCATCATCAATCCAGGAGGAAACTTCATCATCGGAGGACCTTATGGGGATTCAGGAACGACAGGTCGTAAGATCGTCGTCGATACTTATGGGGGTATGGGACGCATCGGTGGTGGCTGTTTCAGTTCAAAAGATCCTTCTAAAGTAGATCGTTCTGCAGCTTATTATTGCCGTTTTGTTGCTAAAAATGTGGTCGCTCATGGTTTGGCTGATCGTTGTGAAGTTCAGGTCTCCTATGCGATTGGGATGACCAAACCTTTATCTGTCTATATCAATACCTTTGGGACTGAAAAGAGAACTATCTCAGAGATAGAAACCATCGTTGAACGTAATTTTGACTTTACGGTTGGTAACATCATCGATGAATTGGATCTACTTAGACCCATCTATCGTAAGACCAGTAATTTCGGTCATTTCGGAAGAGAAGACAAAGATTTTACCTGGGAAACGATTAAAAAGCTCAAATAGGACCTTCACGGTCCTTTTTCTTGTATAGCTAAAAGGGCAGTGATATACTTAACTCGCTTAACAATTAGAGAACATCTCAGAAGGAGAATTATGGAAAGTAATAGCTTATCCCATCAATTATCGATGGCGATGGACAACATCAAACGTTCTCAGAAACATATGTTTAAAGTCTTTCACACTGATGAACAACCCATATTCATACTGATGCATTTTGAAGAAGCTTCTCAAGGTGGAAGTGTGCCTATTTCTGCATTAAAAGAAGCTATGGGTGTCACTGCAGCCGCAGCGACCCAATTCATCAAAAGATTAGAAGATTTCGAGTATGTTCAAAGAGAAGTAGACGCCGTTGATCGAAGGGTCGTAAAAGTATCTTTGACTGAGAAAGGCAAAACGGCAGTAACCCAAGCCAAAGCTTGTTTTGCAATGGCTCTTGATGGTTTAGTAGAAGATCTTGGGAAAGAAGATGCTGAGAATTTGATTCGTTTATTGAATAAGACGTCCATTTATATGGAGAAGGAATTTCTAAAATGAAAAAGAAATCAAAACGTAGATTTATTATCCTAGGAGTACTTGCATTGCTTTTAGTATTAGGATTTGTAGGATTCAATAATCTAAGAGATACCGCTAAAAAGAACTTGGTTGCTTCTGCAACCATTTATAAAGTAGAAAAAACAGATCTTATCATCTATAGCTTTGCTAAAGGTAAGATCGTTTCAGCAGATTCAACGGAGTATTCGTTTACGGGTTCCTTATCAAGCAATCTTGTTGGTTTAGGAGATATGGTCGTAAAAGGAACTGATTTAGGTAAGTATACCAATATGTTGAATCAAACGAAGTTGATTGAATCAAAAGTCAGTGGGATCGTAACACAAGTCCCTAGTTCTTTCAGTAATACATGGGTCATCTCAGATGCGGATAAACTACAGATGAGTGTCCAGATCAGCGAAAAAGACATCGCTAAGATCACTTTGAATCAACAAGCTTTCGTCTACATCGATGCCTTAAAGGTCACCGTTGAAGGTGAAGTCACAGACATCAATTATCTAGGCAATACCACAGCCGATTATACGACCTATACTGTTACTGTCAGTTTCGATAAAGCTGATCAACCGATCTTCTTAGGGATGACAGGTAGTGGTAAGATCGAAATCAGTGCCAATCGAGACATCTTGGTGGTTCCTGTAGAAGCACTTATTGAAAGCAATGGGAAAACTTACCTTTTAGATAAAGCATGGTTAGAGGATGTATCTAAACCTGAAAAAGATTTCTATATTGAAGTTACCGTTGGTGTCGCAGACATCAACTTCGCTCAAGTTTCAGCGGATAATCTAGAAAACAAAGAAGTAGTCATCCTTCCTGCGGATGCCCAAACAGGCTTCTTCGCGGGGATGAGAAATTAATGATCAGCATCAGTAATGTCACCAAGCATTATCTTATGGGAGATGTCTTAGTCAAAGCACTGGATGGGATCTCTTTTGATATCGCAGAAGGAGAGTTTGTAGCCATTGTAGGACCTTCTGGAAGTGGTAAATCAACCCTTATGAACATCTTAGGATGTTTAGACATCGTTACAGAAGGGGTATATAAACTCAATCAAAAAATGATCAAAGAATATGATGAGAATGATTTGGCTGAGATTAGAAATACTTCGATTGGTTTTGTGTTTCAACAATTCAATCTTTTACCTAGTTTCTCAGCTTTAGAGAATGTGATGATTCCTTTGACTTATGCGAGAATTCATCGTAAAGAAAGAGAAAACAAAGCTAAAGCTTTATTGACTCAAGTTGGTTTAGGAGATCGTATGTTTCATAAGCCTACAGAGCTCTCTGGTGGTCAACAGCAGCGTGTTTCTATCGCAAGAGCCTTAGCCAACGATCCTAATATTATCCTCGCTGATGAGCCTACAGGGGCTTTAGATTCTAAGACAGGTCAAGAAGTTTTAGCTCTATTGACTCAATTGAATAAACAAGGCAAGACCATCATCATCATTACCCATGATATGGCCATAGCCCAATATGCGAAGCGGATCATCCGCTTGAAAGACGGGTTGATCGAAAGTGATACACGTAATGAGGAGTCCGATGTTTAAAGAGTATTTCTCGATCGCATGGCGATCAGTGACTTCTCATAAAGTAAGAGCCTTATTGACTACTTTAGGAGTCGTCATCGGAGTAAGCAGTGTAATATTATTGTTGTCTTTAGGCAACAGTGCCAAAGCAGAAGCAGAGAAACAGATCCGTTCGATTGGATCCAATCTCAT
>JAAXXT010000030.1 GCA_013334325.1 Erysipelotrichaceae bacterium
GCCAAGCGGTAAGGCTCCAGACTCTGACTCTGGCACTCCAAGGTTCGAATCCTTGTACCCCAGCCATCTTCATTCTTAGGCCCTTTAAAAGGTCTTTTTTGTTGCCTATCTTGATAAAGAAGGACAGCTTTCTCATCGATGAGGCGTGTTATAATGAAGCCATGTCATTTACCCCATCAACTTGGATCGATTATGAAGTCATAGACGTAGGCGAAGGCGAAAAACTAGAACGCTATGGGTCTTTTATCATTAGAAGACCTGATTCTAATGCCTTATCTTATGTCGCAGATACAAAATCAGGGCTTTGGAAACAAAGCGATGCTACTTTTAGACAAGGCAATCAAAACGGAGAATGGATCAAAAAGAAGACCGTACCTGAAGCTTGGACAATAAGCATAGATGATCTTAGCTTTAAGATCGCATTGACACCTTTTAAACACACAGGGATATTTCCTGAACAAGCCACCAATTGGGAGTGGATGAGAAAACTCATCAAAGAATCAAAACGAGACATCAAAGTCTTGAATCTTTTTGCGTATACAGGCGCAGCCACTATGGCTTGCGCAAAAGAAGGAGCTTCTGTCGTTCATGTGGATGCCTCTAAAGGAAGCGTCTTATGGGCCAAAGAAAATGCGGTGCTTTGTGGACTTGAGACAGCGCCTATTCGATATCTAGTCGATGATGTCTTGAAGTTTGTCCAGAGAGAAATTAGAAGAGGCAATACCTACGACGCCATCATTATGGATCCTCCTGCGTTTGGAAGAGGTCCTAAAGGTGAACTATGGAGATTCAACGATCAACTAAAGGAACTGATGGGACTGTGTCAACAGTTACTCTCAGAGAAACCTTTGTTTGTATGTGTTTCTACTTATAACGATGCCTTTGACTTAAACGATCTTAAACATTTGATCCATGATCATTTTCCTTTAGAGATCGCTGAGTGCGAATGCGCAGAATTGATCTTACGCATCAGTAATAAAAACATTCCTTTAGAATGTGGAAATAGTGCGAGAGTACGTTTTAAATGAAGATCATCTATGAAGACAATCATCTCTTAGTGGTAGAGAAACCCATCAATGTCCCTATGCAAGAGGATGAATCTAAAGACATGGACCTATTGAGCCTATGTAAGAGCTACCTGAAGGATAAGTACCATAAACCAGGCAATGTCTTCTGTGGTTTAGTTCATCGATTAGATCGACCTGTAGGGGGCGTAGCGGTCTTTGCGAAGACATCCAAAGCTGCTTCTCGTTTATCAGAATCGATTAGAGAAAACAAGGTCACTAAGATCTATCAAGCCGTCATCACAGGTAAGATACCTCAAGAAAAGACCTTGATCGATTATCTGCATAAAGATGAGAAAACCAATACGACAAGTGTCACTACTTCTGATAAAGGTAAATACAGTGAACTTAAATTCAAGGTAATAGATTCTAGAGATGGATTTCACTTGATCGAGATCGAACTGATCACAGGTAGATCTCATCAGATCCGTGTTCAATTCGCATCTCGAGGCGCTGCTTTATGGGGCGATGCGAGATACAATAAGACCTCTAAACCAGGTCAACAATTGGCTTTATGGGCAACTTCTTTAAGTTTCCCTCACCCCATCACTCAAGAACTCATCACCTTCAAAAGTGAAAAACCAAGAACTCAAGCTTGGGTGACTTTCGAATCTAAGTAAAAAGAGGATAATCATAAAGCTAGGCTTTCGACTATAGGATTCGCGAGTCTTTGAACTTGATCATCCATTTTTTTAGTAGGAATCCATTTTCTATCGAATCTTAACGCAAGAAAAGATCTTGAAATATTAATGATGATGAACTAGCTGCCGATTATTTCAGTCTATTTTTTTAGTAAACTGGTTAAAATATTCCCATGTCCTACGACTTTAAAATGTTCATCTTTGGTGTAGTCAGTTTTTGGGTCATAATACCCTAAGATCTTGAAATGTTCATCTTTTAGGGTCTGATTCCCATGAGGATCTGTCTCCACATACCCAATGACTTTAAAATGTTCATCTTTTAACGGTTTTCTATTCATAAGTGCTCCTTTATTTTTTTAAAGTCAGCGTATCGATGAGGCTGACATAAGTCATGACTTGAGCCAATACTTTCTCTACGAGATCTTTATCCTTTTTGATGAATTCT
This sequence comes from Erysipelotrichaceae bacterium, assembly GCA_013334325.1. GTDB lineage: Bacteria > Bacillota_I > Bacilli_A > Erysipelotrichales > Erysipelotrichaceae > UBA2212. Next base: position 2,151 of record JAAXXT010000030.1, read on the forward strand.
GTTTTTGCGACTTGAAGCGTAGAAGAAGATGGGAGAATACCATGACCTCTAAGGGCTTCTTCGAAAGCATGTTTAGCCTGCTGATGACGCTCTAAGAGTTTTGGTCCATATTTCTTTAAAAACTTTAGTTCAGATAGATAAGGATTGGTCTCATAGTTGAGACAAACTGCGATCTTCTTATTGTTGACGATCTTGATTTTTAATTGAGAGAAAGGATAGGCTTTATCTTTGATTTCTTCTAAGAACGTAGATACATTTTCATTGATGGAGTGTTTTGATAAGAGCTCTTCAAGAGATTCATTGACCCATAGGTCACAACTCAAGGTAATCTGTTGGACACCTCCTATTGCACTTAGGTCGATCTGTAGTTTAGCTTTCTTCCCTATACTTTTTTTAACGCTTCTAAAGTCATCAAAGTAAGCACAAAATAAGGTTTCCTTACTAAGAAGAAAATGTTTAGATTTGTTTCTTAAGAATTGATCACTGCTTTGATTTTCTTTTAAAGAAATAATCTCGGATTTAATCTGAGGATAACTCATGAAGCGATGGGCCATTTGTTTTAAGATGGGTTGAAGGACTTCGTTTTGTTGATGAAAATCAGGTAAGACGGCACTGATTAGATCACTCCACGTGATCGATTCAAAGTGTGAGTTGAAAGCTTTATCCCCATTGATGGTCATATAGAATAGACTTTGATCAACTCCCTTTAAACTAAGTTTAGCTGATAATTTTGTACGATCAGAAACATAAGGTTTTACGCTTTTATCGTTTTTTATTGATGCTAGGAAATCTTTATCCCCATAACGTTGGGTTTGAAAAGAACCTTCATTGGAGAAAAGCTTAGATTCGATGATACAGATCTTATCTTGAGTAACTAAAGTAAGATCAGGGATCTGACGTTGATGACGATGAGATTCTTCGACGATTTTCTGATCCTTACTGATTTTACGTTGTGGAATCTTTGTCTCATAAAGAAACGGATGTCTTAAAAGAAGCTTCGCTTTAGGATCGAACTTTGCCCCAAAGAATTCACAGAAACGAGCTCTAAAAAGCTCACTTTCACTAAAGGCGTAATAGATAAGTGCTGTATAAATATCTTCCTTGTCAGAGACTTTTAAATAGTCAAAGGTATCTAGAGTCTTACTCATATTTTTACCTTAGGATTTCTTTTTTGTGAGAGTGAAAAAGTATGAGCTAAATCAATATAGTGAAGAAGCATCTCATCGATGTCTTCATACTTTTCAAGCTTAAAATGAATCATCCAACGATCAGGATAAGGATGATCTGTTTGTATGATACGAGGATCCTTAAGTTCAGTATCTAATCCAAGAGATAGAATTAGCTTTGTGTTAGGATGAGCTTTGATAGGTTTTAATGGAATCCATACTGCAGCATAAGGATGACTTGACTTAAAAGCGATCTGAGTTTCTTCGATATGGATCGTAGTCTCAGGAAAACGTGTGATGACATTAACGACCAAGACATCAAAAAGATCTTTAGATAATGGTGATTTTTCAAAGAAGACTTTTAGTGGGGTCGTCATAAGGTCCTATATCTTTTAGTTTACCTTTTTTATATGATTATGACACCACAAAAGAGTAAGATAATTGTTTAATAGATAGAATCACTGCAATTTAGTTATTAATTCATTAAGTACAGAAAGCAGATCGTTATATGAAATTCCATATGCATAAGGATATTCTTTAGAATATTTAATCCAAATTTCTTCAAGTTTAGTACTCGATTTTATCTTTAAAACTCTTTCTTCGATATTATCTAGGATATTTAAAGTTTGTCTATGCGTCATAGTATTCTTGGATGCTTCAATAAAAACAGTCCATTCAATTTGTTTTGTTTTTAATAGAATATATACATCATAGAAGTCTCGTATTCTAGTATTAAATTCTCCTCTATTCAAAATCGTCTCTATTTTCTCAGCTAATAAGGTTTCTGTGTTATATGCGAGAATATCGATGGACTTATCATTAAAAGTTTTTCGATAATTGTATTTAATCTCAGATGGCGTAATAACATCTCCAGTTGTTAAATCAATTTGAAGCTTGCTCATAATGGTTTCATAATTCGCTATTACACTAACTCTATAACCACCATATGTATTTTCATCTCGGATTGAGGTAATACCTATGAATTTGAAACTGAAATTATCCTGTACTTCTATTTGGCATATCTCATTAATCGCTTTACTAAGGTCAATCTCGGTTAGTGGATACCCTTTAATGGTTACATCTAAATCCATAGTGGATCTACTTCCTAAACCAACAAGATCAGCAATAAGCAATCCTCCCTTCAAAATAAAAAAAGGTCTATACCTAGATAATGAAAGACGTTCAAGAAAGCACTCAAACATATAATTTTGCAAAATTACTTGTGATGGCAATCCACTCACTTTTGATAGATTCACGATCTTCGCTTTTAAACTCATCACTTTTGCACTCATAGGATAAGTTCAATATATGTCCTTAAAGTTCTCTCTCCTTTGAATTTATTTGAATAATCGCTCAGTAAATAGAAATCTATTTGTTTAGATCTCCCGAAACGTTTTAACGCATCACTAAAAATCTGTTGATCGATTCTACTTTTACTTCGAAGGATATCACAAATGGTTCTCTCTGAATTGTAGATCTTAATAGGATTACCTAAAGCTGTTTGTGTTTCTATAACACCTAAAATATGATACTCACCTTTTATATAGTAAATTTTTAATCGATCACTTAGTTTTTTGCTAATCTTAGTACCACTAGGGACTGTTACACAATATTTTAAAGGTGTTCTATCCGATAAATCATGAAGAAACAAAGCGGTCTCGTGAGAAAAAATGAATTTCTTGTATTTTTTTTGAAGGATATACATCTCGTCTTCTATTGTATCCAGTTGAGTATAAATACCCCAACTTACTCTTTCAAGTTTTTTTTCTTTTACCAGCTTGGCTAGATATATTCTGGGGATCGATAGTTTATCCAAATCTGAACTAAGCACAGTTCCGTTTTGCTTTTTAATTAAAGCTTCTAATTTTTGTAAATGATCCATAAAGTCTCCTTTACTAATTTACTTATATTATGTTCTGTTTAAGTATATTTGTAAATACTATTCATAAAAAAAGACTGAGGTCATCTCAGTCTATGTAACTCTATTTCTTAAAAAACTCTAAGATTTCTGTTTTTTGAGACTCACAATCGGCTTTGCCTAATTCATAGAGATCGTTGACTTGTTCATAGGTGGCTGAGAAACGTTTAGCGCCTGAGTCTTTTGAAGGACGCATATGCATGGCCTTACCTTGATCGACAAGATCTTTGATTTGATCCATCTCACGATAATACACTTCTTTTCTGGCTCTGAATTCTTTAAGTAGTTTCTTATGTCTAAAATACAAGACATCTAGAAGAAACTGAGTTAATGGCGCATTGTCTTTTCTAACGAAATTCACTGGTTTGGTGGTGACGACGAAGAAAGATTCTGCCCCTAACTCTTGAGCTCGTGATACAGGGATCATCGTTCTTACTCCCGCATCCATATAGTACTTCTTACCGATCTTCACATTTCTGCCAGCGATTGGTAATACACAAGCTGCTTTTAACCATTTTAAATCAACAGAGAGATCTTTTTGTGTTTTCCATAAGACATCTTCTTCTTTAAGATCATAGACTCCATATTCGATCAAAGGTTTGATTTTTAAGATACGCTCAGGGATCAAATTGACTTTGATCGGTAAGACAGTATTAAACAAGTAATCATAACCTACAGGTTGACCTTCAAATAGAAGAGGTTGTAGACCTGTATTACGAGGAGATACAGAGTAAGTTGTCGCACAATCATGAAGCATATCGATGTCTTTTAGACCTGTACAGATCGCAAAAAGAGCCCCTGAAGAGATGCCTACATGCATATCGAATTCGATCTTATTTTCGATCAACCAAGAACATACACCTGCTGTATATGCCCCTCTAAGTCCACCGCCTTCTAGTACCAATGCTTTTTTCATAAGTTCTCCTTATAAGACGCTGTTGAAGACATTCAACAGCATACGTCCAAGTTTAATCAAAGGATTGACTGCTAAGGCTTCCTCATAGGTAACCTCATGAGAGAGTTCTAAAGTCTCTAGGAAGTCTTTCTTCATCGTGAGTAGACTCTTAGAATAAGTAATCAAGGCTCCACATTCAAAATGCATATAATAGCTTCTAAAGTCGAGGTTACTTGTCCCTACGATGGCCATGACATCATCCGCCAACATGACTTTCCCATGGACAAAGCCTGGGGTATATTCATAGATCTTGACCCCTGCTTTGGTTAAGACTTCATAATTGCTTCGAGTAACTGATAAGACATACCATTTATCTGGGATATGAGGTACCAAGATCCTTACATCTACCCCGCTTTTTGCGGACAGGATCAAAGAAGTGATCATCTCATGACCTATGACCAGATAAGGAGTCATGATGTAGAGATAATGCTCAGCCACATTGATGAGACTTAAGTGGACGCTTTCAGCGACAAGTTCCTCATCTGTAGGAGAGTCCGAAAACATCTGAACGAAACCTTCACCTTCGATGGGCTCATTTTTAACGTTATAGGCTTTAAAATCTATGGTTTTCTTACTAAGATGTTGATAGAAGTGAAGAAACATAACACTTAATGAATAGACCGCATTGCCTTCGATCTGAATGGCTGTGTCTTTCCAATGACCAAAACGAGTGATCTTATTGATGTATTCATCCGCGATGTTGATGCCTCCGATGAAACCTATTTTTCCATCGATGACAGCGATCTTACGATGATCTCGGTTATTCATATAGATGGCTAATACAGGTCGAATAGGATTGAAGAAATACAAGTCAATACCTGCTTTTCTCATTTCGACTTTAAACGACTTAGGTAGTTTAAGGGCACCGAAATCATCGAGGATGACTTTTACGTCTACCCCTTCTTTGACTTTATCGATTAGGACCTTCTTGATACTATCCAACATGTAACCTTCTTTGACGATGAAGTACTCTAAGAAGATAAACTTCTTAGCGCCTTTTAAAGCTTCCATCAAGGCTTCATATTTACTTTCACCCGTAGGATAATAAGTGACTTTGGAATCATTATAGACAGGATATTCTGTATTGTTAAAAAGATAATTAGAGATCTTGAATGAACGAGGGCAAACATCACTGAGTTCTTCAAGAGGAGCTTTCTTTTGGATCAACAAAGGCTGTTTATTCAAGGATAGATAATTGACTCCGCTTCTTAGATCTTTAGGGACTTTTCTACCCCCAAACATCAAATAGGTCGTTACCCCAATCAAAGGCACAGTCAAAATCAAAAAGATCCATGAGAGCTTATACGATGGATTCATTTTCGAGTTGATGATGAAGACTGAGATGATGACGCCTAACGTAGAAACGATGATGTAGACGACAGGGATAAAATTAGATAACTGATACATAAACAGATACACCAAAAAAAGTTGAAATAGAACCAAGATACTTACGGTAAAGGATTTTGAGGTTATTTTTCTTAAAAGGGATCTCATTTTAGAACCTGTAGTTTTCGATGATGTTTAAAGGTAATCCATCGATGATCTCATTGATGGTTTGGATGCGATCATCTTCTAGTAAAGTGGTTGGATGATGGGCATCATAGCCATAGACACAGATCGTCTCATATCGACTGATGATCTCCCAAAATGGACGATAAGGATAGACATAGGCTAAACCATCTTTAAAAGGTTTATGGCCGTATCGTATCCCATTTAAATTGAGTTCTAAAGGAAGCTTTGTCTTTTGAGCACATTGGGCGATCTTATGAGCTGCTTGGATACAAGCTTCTGACCAGTCTCTTCTACCTAACATGAAATAATCAGGATGAGCTACATAAGAGACAACACCGCTTTCCATAGCTTCACATAAAAGATCTGCGTATTTAGAGACATCTTCATCATTCGCGTAAGAATCGAGATCATTGTCTAAAAAGGTCACATTGTGTTGACCGACGATGAGATAATCAACTCGTTTAAGAAGTTCTTTATAATAGTTTAGATATTGAGGAAAATACTCGATCTCAAAACCAATCAAGATCTGTATTTGAGCTTTATATTTTTCTTTTAGAGAAAGAAGTGATGAGATGTATTCATCGGTTTGATCCATCTCCATACGATCACTTAAGATATGTATTCCTTCAAAAGGTACATGGTCAGAAAAACCAAGGATCTTAAAATGAGCATCGATGGCACTTCTTACATATTGTTCATCGCTGCCTCTGGCGTGGCCGCAACGAAGGGTGTGGGTGTGGTAATTGGCATCCATAGGTTTATTATACCTAAAAACTCACTCTAAGTGCTTGATGAATAGCGCTTTTTCGCGATCACCTTGAAGATATAGCTCATGATTGATTGGAACTTCTTTGGTTCCTATAAAACTAGCCCCACATAACTCACAAGTCCTATACGAAGCGATGTTGTCTGTATTACAAGTGATAAGGACTTCCTTCATCCCAAAAACTTTGGCTTGTTTAAACAAAAGTAAACACGCTTTAGCTGCGTAATGATGACCTCGATAAGGTAAATAGATGGAATATCCGATATGGCCCGCTAAATCGATGATGGTCCCTGAACCTATCCTAAGATCGCATCTTCCAACGATCTTGTCTTTGGTTTCGATGTCATAGATAAAAGAAGTGCCCCATCCATTTCTAGCGGAGTCCACATGTTTACCTGCGAAATGTAGACGGATCTCACCGTCATCTAGTAGAATCTTTCGTTTAAAAAGCATACTTACTTATAGTATATCAAGATAAGTCAAATAAAAAACAGGCATCGCCTGTTAACTTTAAACTAATGCTTGATCTAAGACTCTTTTTACGTCTTCTTTCTTCATGATACCTTCAAAAAGCTTGGTTTTATCCTTATAAAAAGTAGGCACCAAATAATAATCATAACTGTTCGCTAAAGCACGATCTTTTCTTTCATCGATAAGATCGATCTCTATGGCTTTATACTTAGGATCTTCATCTTGAAGTTCCACAAGGTATTTACGTGCACTGATACAATAAGGACAGCTTTCTAAGATAAATAAGGTAAGTTTCGGCATGGGGTTTCTCCTAAGTAATTGGTTGAGATGTAAAGGTCTATTTGGGCATAGATGCTGCATTTATCTTTTTGATCATGAACCGGATGAGGAATTCTGTCAATTGATAAGCAACAAAAAACAAAACGAACCCGTAAATGCCGTAAACAATGTCCGCAAAATCCATCTTGCCGGTTCCACTTTTCCATTGACCTATTTCTATGGCAAACGCGATAACGATCCCTAACGTTAAGGTATAGAGAAATGACACTATCTTGATGCTTAGTTTAGCTAAACGCTTAAAACCAGCTTGAACCAGGACGAAAATCAACATGCATAAAAGTCCGATGATGATGAAATGTAGTTGCTTGTCATTGATGTTAAAACCAAGCAACACCAATAATTTCCGAAAAAAATCACTGAAACTCGTGAATAAATCGATGATCAAATAAAGAAATGCTTTCATTTTTATCCCTGTTCCCATCAGCAATATAAAGAACTTGCGATTACTATATATGTATTATATTAAAACCGTCCGTTCTCAAATTCCTACCGTACTCTAACTCTTCGCTTTTACATAGTGAGTCACGAGATCTTTGTTTGTGTAGGGGGGTAGTTTTTCCTAAAATATGGTTAGGAGAATCGCTTGAAACTTGAACTGTACGAATCCCATTCCGTTAATCCCTCTAAGAATCTTGGCGCCGAGGCTTATCTCTTGGAATCATGTCCGGAAGATACCCTGCGCTTTTATCTTTGGCAAAAAGCTCATACTGTCGTTAGTGGGAAGAAGCAGCAATCACATTGCAACTAAAGAACTTCCATGGTCCGCCTCACGAGTCCGACTTGAAGCCAATGATCGAAACATTTAAACAATTATCTCAAGACCGCTAATAGTGGTGTTCTTAGTTGGTTAAAGGATGTACGTCGTAATTTCCGAAAAATCATCACGTTGTGAACGGGGCACTTTATATGACTCCATATAGTGTCCGACTGACAGCATTACAATGAAACTATCGTGGGGACTGATCGACAATAAAGTCCGCAAATTTCGGTCTATTTTTCGGTTAAAGTCTGCATTCAGCGGACAGACAGCCAAACCGTTTTGATGCAGGGCATACAACAGAGTCATGGCGAACATGCCACCATCGACATAACCTTGGTTCCGTTCTTCCGGTCCCATCAGATACTCACCTTTTGAAAGCACCACTAAGAGCGTACTGAGATGTGAACCATGTTCAGTCAATCCGCCCTGAAGGGTCAAAACTTGATCAATGATGGCTTTATTTTGGATGACAATAACTTCCCAGGGTTGTCGGTTGCAGATGGACGGTGTTTTCATCGAAGTTACGATGGATTGGTTAATTAATTGCACATCGACCTTTTGAACTGAATAGTCCCGCGTACTGAAACGCATCTTAACCAGATCGTTGAAGTTGCCCTTTGTCGCGGTTAGAATGTCTTCTTTTCTTAAGTCCAGGGTCCCTCCTATCGCCGTAGTATGAAGAGTACGGTAGGGCTCAAAGCGTATTTTAGTTTCCTCGATATTGAAATCATGTGCATTGTGAATCCGGATGTACTCATCAATCACCGAGAGCCCGCTTTGAAAACGGATGTCATCCAGGGGGTACCCTCCTTCCTTATAGGTCTTTAAGGTAGAAAAAAGACCGGCTAAAGCTTTTTTCCCAAATCCAAGTCTCAAGTTCTGATGACTCAGTCCCTTTTCGATCGAATGAGCATGAAAAGTGATCGCAGAGATTAGATTGCCATAAGTTTGATGTTTTCTTAAGCCGAAAGCAGACGCATTGAAACGGGTAACATCATCCTTGACCAATAATAACAATTGGATTTTTTTCACAATCCGTGATTGTCGCAGGCGTCGAATAGCTTTAAGCCACGAATCGGGTATGATTTTTTTTAAACGGTCTTTCATCTTATCCTCCAGTTGGGCAAACTTGATCCTAAGTACTTACGCTTTAAAAGTGATCTTTCTTAAGTAACGCGCAAGGGCTCGGTTAACGACCAGCAGGTAGAGACCTTTCAGCCCATTTGAGTAGAAATAAGGATTTCTACGATAATGCTTGAAGTGCTTCTCGATATGGCAGAAAGCCAATTCAATAGCCTCCTCAAAGAATTCCACTGAACTTGCTTTGGAAGCGTTTTTGAGGTATGTCCCCAAAATATATCGGACATCGTTGTATTCAAGTTCTTTTTTATAGTCATCATATAAGTTTTGGACCTTATAGTACTGAATGATACTGTCCCAATTGGAAAGGTAATCGTTCAAACGGACATTGTAGGTCTTGGTTATGGCATTTTCACGCTGGAAATAATGGATTAGGGGCTGATGGACTGATCCTATGGAATTAACATGGGCTACGGCTTTGAACAGAAACTCCACATCCTCAAACCAGATACCTTCCTTGAACTGGAATCCATGATCAAAAAGCGAACGCTTATACAGTTTGTTCCAAGCCGCCGGAAATATATTGGTCAAGCTCTTCTTGACTTGTTGTTTGGTTTTGAGGTCATAAGGGATACCCGAATCAACCCGGTCATCATGATCGGGATAGACAAAAAGTACATCGCAGACTGTCAGGTCGTAGTCCTCTTCGATGGCCTTAGCATACAGCAATTCAAATGTTTTTGGATCGACCCAATCATCACTGTCGACAAAGCCCAGAAACTGGCCTTTAGCCTTGGATATCCCATAGTTTCTGGCACTGGATAACCCACCGTTGGTTTTTTGATGTGCACGGATCCGGTCCGGATACTTTGCTGCAAAGATATCTATGATGTTTTGCGAATTGTCCGGGCTGCCGTCGTTGACAACGATGATTTCATTGTCCTGAAAGGTCTGGTTGACCAGACTGTTCAGACATTTTTCGAGATAAGCTTCAGTCTTATAGACAGGTACGATGATGCTAATTTTAACCATTTAAGACCCTCTCATGGTGGATAACCATTTGACCAAGCCAAATTGTCTAAGGATGATGAGATGGCATACAACGCGGAATTTCAGATTACGTTTAAGGAAATACGGATTCTTGGTCCAATTTGGATATTTTTGCTTCATCCATTCGACGTTTCTTTCCACATAAGTCAAACCACCGACAACGCTTAAAAATCTCAAAGAAGCGCTATAAAGAATGTGTTCAATGATGAGATATTCTAGTTCGGCTGGATGGTCGATCAACTGTGTTTCAATCATTTCCATGACAGCGTAAATATCTTCCAGTTTTGATGAGAACGCTCCTTGGTTCATGGTTGACATAGATCTGACCCGATAGATGTAGAGTGCGACCTCAACATACACGACTTTTGGAGCACACAGACTCAAATTCACATTGAATAAAAGATCTTCATAGATCTTACCTTGAGTAAAGACCAAGCTGTGCATTTCAATCAATGAACGTCGAATCAGCTTGGCTACAGGTCCGGGATGCGACAGCATCAGATTGGTGCTCATGTTCGTCGTGAAAAGCTGAACATTTTTGAAGATCAGTTCCTTTCCGGATGTTTCAAAACGTTTGATAAGATCCGTAACTACGACATCGGCCAAATCATGTTCTGTAGCCTTGATCATGACCGATAAGAAATCCGGTGTGATCAGATCATCACTATCGACGAAACATACATAGTTTCCGGTGGCGATCCTTAGACCAGCATTACGGGCGGCCCCTTGTCCAAGATTGTTCTGGGTAATCAGGGTCGTTTTTTCCGGGTGTTTGGCTAAAAAATCTCGGCACATTTGTTCGCTTTGATCAGTTGAACCGTCATTGATCAAAATCACTTCGTAGTCCTGATAATTTTGAGCCTCAATTGACTCAAAACAAGCCGAAAGATAGTACTGTGTGTTAAAGACCGGGATAATCAAACTGACACTGGTGTTGGACATGGCTACTTCTCCCATCTTCTAAGGTGTGTCATCCTGAGATACAGTTTCGGACTGACCTGAATCAACAGATTCTTGATTTTTTTTCGCCAGCCAAGACTAGGCAAACCCTTAAGCAGGTCATTCTGTCGGATCTGATTGATCATGATTGCTTGATCTTTGCGATTGAGCCGATCCAGTTTAGAAATTACCGTGTGCACCAAATACGTCACAAAGATCTCCTTGGTGTCTTGATCATATGCGCTTTGATCCAGTTGCTTGAGCAAGTTTAACACATGGAATAGGACATCATTAGCTTTTTCAACTTCTTTAGCGTAGTCATTGGTCCTCATGATGCTATTGGGGCTCATGATGTTATAGTACAGCACGTCGTTAATGCACAGGATCGATTGGGCATTCAAAATAACCCAGGGGATCAATCCAAAATCCTCATGTAAACGGCCAGATGCAAAATGAAAATCATGATCTTTGAATTCGGCGGTGTTGTATAGATATGTACACGCACTATCAAAAGTGGCCTTGCTCTTAATAAAGGCAGTCAAAACAGATGGGCCATCATGTTTGTTAGTGAAAGGTTTGTGTTGGTGGGAAAGCGGTGTATGATCCTTGGTAATCTTATTGTAATTGAAACTGATGAGGTCGAAACATTCAATTTGAACCAGCTCATCGAGACGCTGAATCAAAAGCTGATCGATGAGATCATCTGCATCCACAAAAAGGAAATAAGGCGTCTTCACCAGAGCGACGCCCTCATTCCTGCAAGCAGAAACTCCGCGGTTTTCGTGAGAAACACAGATGATCTCTTGATAACAAGATTGGAAGGAGGACAGGATCTGGGAACAACCATCAGTCGATCCGTCATTAATAAGAATAAGATCCTTGGGTTGCATGCTCGCGTCGAAAATTGAGTTTAAACATTGTTGAAGGTATTCTTCCTTGTTATAGATGGTTATGATCATTGTGATCATCGAAGAAGTATTCATGGTTTAATTATACCTTGTCATTCGGTCCAAAATACGGACTATCAGCGGATGTGCGTAGAAAGAAGTCAGTTGGTCTCTGTAAGTCAAAGCCTTTAATCGTTTCAATTCGACGACTTGTAGTTTTGCATCACGCCGGTTTCTAAATGATGCCGCTAAGATCAGTTTCCGGCGTGTGTATTTAATCAGTGCCAAATGCTGGTATATTGTCTGATCCAACGGAAGGCTTTTCAATACTGTCTGAACCACTTCCAAGTGATCTTCGATGACTTGAAGACGATAGTGATAGTCATCCAGTTTGGAATGTGAATGGCTTTGATCACGGATAACGTAGGTGAGCAACGCTTCGTCAAGCGTACCGCAGGTGCAATAAAATGCGATTGGAAGGACCAGTTGCCAGTTTTGGCCAGCACGAGTCTGATAAATTTGCTTTTGTGGTAGAATATCGAAAAGACGCTGGCTTTTTATCATCAAGGTCCCGGCTGTTCCATAGGTTCGTTCCATCAAGACATCTTCAAAAAACGATGTATTGGACAAACTAGGCCGGATCGTATACATAATTTTAGATAGATTATTCTCATGGACAACTTGATACCCAGTCCTGACACAATCATGATCGCTATGCATCTGAAGATAATTGACCTTCTTCTCAATGGAATCGGATGATATCAAATCATCAGAATCGATCCATGTAAAATAAGTGCCACTTACCAAAGGCAAACCTAGGTTAAAGGCAGCAGCCTGTCCTAGATTGGGTTGATTTCTAACAACCAGTTGAATACCGGCATCCAAAAAGGTTTGACGTTTTGAATCAATAACGGCTTCAGTGTGATCCGAGGATCCGTCATTGATAAGGATAAGCTCGATAGGGGCATAGGTCTGATGTAGTATACATTCTAAAAAGCGATCGAGGAAGGGTTCAGAGTTGTAACATGGTGTTAGGATGGAAACCAGAGGTTGGTTCATGAGACGACCTTTCTGCTGGACAACTTGAAACGACGCAGGACCATATTCAATTCTGTTCTAAACAACAGCGAAGACAGAAACACCAACAGTGTTAGATTCATCGCAAAGACCCCCACCCCAATCAAAAACCACTCAAAAAACGATGTGTAAAGCGTTGGAATAGGCAGTTGGCTGATGATCAAAATCAATACGGCACTGATACCCAAGGATAGCACGAACTTTTTAAAGTAATCCTTAAGGCTGGATTTGAACAATTTTTTATAAAGCACATAAGGCGAATACATAAAACTGGAAAGCAGGATCGAGATGATCGTACCGACCAAGACCCCCTTGATTCCAATCCATTGAACCAATAGGATCGACAAGGATACATTGAGACCCATTTCTAGACCGGTCGAGATCTTTACATCTTTGAATAAACCATTGACGGAAATAAAGGTACCGATTGGCATGACGATGATGGTGTAGTACAAAATAATAATAAACAAGATAACCGTTTGGGTGTCAATCAGCATTGCTTCCCCGACCCACAAGCGGATAAAACCGTTTATTGTGAAAAAAATTGGGATGCATAATAGATTTGCCAAGAAAATGGTCATAAACAAATACTCATCAAACAGTGCCTTTATCTTGCTTAAAGATTCGGAGGCATTGAAGTTCCCCACAACCGAATACAAAGCCGAGCCCACCTGATTGACGCTCTGGGATACAAAGCCCAGAATGTAATTGTAAATACCGTAGATACTGGTGAATCGGATCCCCAAAAACGCCGAGATGATGATAAGGTCAGTGTTTTTGGCCACCACATCCATGATTTTTTGTGGGATCAGATGTTTCATGTCGTCCTTAAAAGAGAAGTCTGCCAACGCATGACGGGTTTGATACCATCTGTATTCTCGATGAACCACCCATTTCAAGATGAGGTTAGACACCAGAGTAAATCCAATAGAGATAGTTACAAAAACGTATATGTCTTTGCCCATCATGAGGTAGGCGATCTCTGTTAAAGTACGGATGATCAGACTTACATTGTAGATGGTGTTGATTCGGTACAGTTTCTGATCTGAAGACAACAAGACTCGATCTCCGATGAAGAAATACGGGATCACCGTATTGATGACATACAACAAAAATAGAATTTGGATCTGAGTCGTCTGAAAAGGACTATTTTTGATGAACAGATCAAGTTTGAACGACATCCCTATCGAAATCAAAACAACCGAATAAGCCACACGGTTGAAGAAGATCTTCGCGCCTTTCAATATGCGATTTATGGCTTGGGCTTCTTTTAAAACCAGAAGTTTGAAAAGCCTGAATTTTACTGAAGCCTCGATGCTGCTTTCGACTAGGTTAAAATAGGCAAAGAGCTGTGCGAACAGCTGAATCAAACCGTTGTATTCAATACCCAGCTGCTGGATAAAAAGTTTGATCTTGAATAAACCGAGAAGGCCAAGTATGAGTTGAGGAATCAAACCCGTCATTAAATTCAATAGTGCATTCTTTGTTCTCATGTTTCCTCACAATTGGATGATCTAAGATAGATTCGATGGCGGTCCGCCATGAACCTAAGATTGTTATTTGTCTTTAAAATAGGTAGTTAGATCCGATAAAGTTTGATCCAATACCGCCTTGTTGGCGCGAACTTCGTTCGCGATCCGATGCATCAAGTCGGCCTGATGTTCTATAGTATACTCCACCCGTTCCATGATGACCGACACTGGATCGTTTTCCCAAAACGCATCACCTTTGGCTTGGATAACCAATTCGGGACACTTCAGGTTCTCACCGATGACACCTGCGAATTTCTTGCTGTAAGATAGGCAGATTGCCGGAGTCCCCATCTGAAAGGTGGAGACAGCCGCATGCATTCGGCAGCTAATTGTCAAAGCGCCATGGCCTAAAAGGATCCTAGCTTCAGTCGGCAACATCGGTTCGCTGATGATGACACACTGTTTTCGAAGGGCGCCAGGCCTTCTTTTCTCCAGTAAGTCAATAAAAGTGTTATCGCTATAGGTGGACTCTTTATTGCTCACATGAGACAGAAGTACAATTTTGTGGTCTGGAAAACGTTGGTTCAAGTGATCGATCAAGGCTAGAAAGACTTCGATAAAACCATCAGGTTTAGACATATAATGAGAGATCAGCCCAGTACCGACCAGTGTCAAATACTGCTTGTCATCCAAACCGCGGTTCTGTAAAATCTCTTGATATCGGTTTTGGTAGTCGTATTGAAGATGTAGGTCAAGAAACGCAAGATCGGTCGATAAGATCGATGGCACGTGAAGATCCTGTTCAAGATAGAGCTGAGATTGGTGGTCACGAACGTAAATGTTCATTTCTTTGAGCCCCTTCTGTGCATAACGGATGCGTTTACCGGTAAAAGGTCCGATGGTTTGGCCTAACATGAACACCTGGATTCGTTTTCCCAAATAACACAGGTCTTTGAAAATCGAGCGAATTAAAAGATCGTCTTTTGGTAATGCGTAATAAGTTTCCGCATAATCATCCCCGCCTAAAATAATGACCGCATCGTAAAACGACGCGAGTTGTCGCAAGACCGATGTCTTACGCAGACGTTTCTCAAGATATCTCACATACCGGATACGACGTGTCCAAAGTGGTTTCAATTCGATTTGATCCGAAAATATCAAGGAATGCTCGGTCGCTACTTTTAGCCTTTCGATGTGAACCGGCTGATCAGTATCAATGTAGTACTCGATATCTTGACGATCAAGGCGAATCAACAATTGGTTGATCAAATTCTCGCCCATCATCATCGTACCGTAATTGAGGGTGTTGGACAGGTTCTTGATGTAGATTCTTAGAGGGTTCTTATGTTTGTTCATCGATAAAACTCCTGATCTTTCCGACAATGTTCTGTGTGTTGCTAACGAATGGTTTTGGATCAAACAAGGCAGCCTGCTGAATCGTTTGGGCTAAACTTAAGGTTTCATTAGCTGCCAAGATATAGCCTAAGTCACTTAAGCGCTGGACAATTTCGATCTGGTGATCGTTGAAATGTTCGGAAGTCTGTGCCCTTCTGGCTACAGCGATGACTTTCTTACCGTATTCAAGACACTTGAAAATGGAACCAGCACCGCCATGACATATGACTAAATCTGCTTTTTGGATCAAGGCATCCAAACTGTTTTCCTCAACAAAACCAATCAATTCCATATGAGTTGATTCAAAGTCAGTATGACCGTTTTGGACCAAGACCGTTTCTTTGATTTGACCTGAAACCAAATCCGTTTCAAGTGCATCCAACAGACGAGTGAATTGGTGTTTTTGAGTACCTAAGAGAACAAGGATCACTAGGACAGCCACCCCCAATATACAGCTTTCGGAAACCTAACACGCATTGATTCCCACTGGACAATGAAAAGATCTGCCACCGGATAAAGGAGCATGCCGGTGATGCTTGATTTTTCGGAGTTTGCTACGGTTTCGATGAAGACTATTTTTGAGCCCATCAACTTACCAATCAGACATAATGGAACTGCGGTATTGGCACCTGTGGTGACAATCACATGCGGGGCATATTTGATAAACCAGACAACTGAAACTATGGCGTTTCGAACGTTCATCCAGACAAACTTGATCATTTTGGATCGAGAGGCATAACCCAAATAGGCTATCTCCACCCCCTCCAATCGAATGGTCTTGGTCGTTTCCGTTTTCTCCGTAATCACTACAGAACGATACTGAGGAAACAATGGCTTTAGGCGCAGCAGCTCCGTTAAATGACCTCCTGCGCTGGCGACGTATAGAACGGTCTTCTCTTTTTTCTGGCTAGCACAGAAGCTGAAACTCAGCCCAGTGATGATCAAAAACAGGGCAAAGACTTGGGTATCATACACCGCATTTTCTGCGATACTACATACAATCAAAAATCCAATAATCAACGTCGGCAAGACTCTGGCAATCGACGAAGCTGAGGAAGGATTGTTTTTATAGGCAAAGAAGTTTTTAAGACTCATCCATAATAAAGCCAAGGCAAACAGAAGGAAAGCCATCAGAGACAAGGCTCCTGTTTCAGCGAACAGTAGGATGACGGCAGAATGGGGATGGGTATGTGTCAATAGATAGTCTGGGTAATTCAACGCAAAGGTTTTAGAATCCATGAAGTTTAGATAACAGCCGAAACCGATGCCCGTAAAGAAATGATCGTTTCCGATGCGCGTCGCAATTTTGGCGAATTCGTTACGATGGATCAGCGAATAATCTGGAATGGGAACATATTGTTTGACAGTGAGTTCATAGGAAGCAGAGAATCCACCATCCAAAGTGCTGGCGGTGATGATGACAACTCCATTTTTCAACGCAAGAACCTTGCCAAGCTCATCGACGGTCGCGATGCTTTTATCGCTACTAGACCAAATCAAGGTCTTGATGGTGGCAGCCTGAGGGGTAATGGCGGGTTGTTGCTGAGTCACTTTGCCAAGAGTAGAAACCATGACTGTGGTCTTGTTGAAACTGATCGCACTGACCGATACATGATTATAGGACACGTTCACGATGGCGCTGGTGATGATTGATTGATCCAAAGCACTCACTGTGATGGTTGCGGTGCCATTGCCCATTGCTGTAATCAGCCCTTTCTCATTTACGATGACTACTGACGGATCATTTGAAGCAAAGATGACTTTTTTAACTGTGGCATTTTCTGGGTAAACTGTAGCTTTCAAAAGCTTGGTCTCGCCATAGCTCAAGAGAGTGATGTCGGACACATTGAGTTTGATTTCAGTGACAGGTGTAAGTAGATACTCTACTGTTACAATGATTTCCGTCTTCACCTTTCCGTCGGCAGATTTGACGGTGATGATAGCGGCGCCATTGAGTCTTGCGGTGATCGTGCCATCTTGATCCACAGTGGCAATAAGCTCGTCACTAGATGACCAAACGACTGAACGATTTTCGGCGGTCTCAGGTAAAACCACTGCTTCGATCATCTCAGTTTGCATATAGCTATCCAACTTCAATGTTGACACATTAGTTTGGATGCTGCTGACAGGAACAGGTTTGTATTCCACAACTACTTTCGTCGTGGCTGTCTTGTTACCATCCTTGGTCTTCGCGGTGATCACAGCGGTTCCGTTTTTCATGGCAGTGACCTTGCCTTGCGAATCCACATCGGCGATCTCTGGGTGATCAGTACTCCAGATCACGTTCTGATTAGTTGCATCCGAAGGTGCAATGAGGGGCTTTAGGGTCAATGTCGCTCCTCTTTCTTTGAGGGCAAAACTGGACTTCTCAAACTGGATTGATACGACTGGGACTGTCTTCTTACCGATGTTAAGGAAGTCCGGGATCAGATTGAGGATATCATTGAAGTTGTTGACGATGGATGCAGTCGATTCAAAAGAGGCCGTGACAAAGTTGACTGAGCCGTTAAGGCTCAAAGTCAAGGCGATCAACAGGGCTAGGATCAGTTGAATACTTTTTTTGAAAAAGAGCTTATGGTCAAAGAAAAATAAAAGGACCAAGATCCCCCAGAAAATCATGAAAGACGAGCGAGTAAATGTAAATATGAGGTTACAGTATACCAAAAGCAACAAGATTCCCAATGCAATGTGTTGACTTGTATTCTTCACCCGAGCATAGATCGTCAGCAAAAAAACGAATACACAATTGATGAAGATTCCGTAGTAAATCGTATTGAAGAATGTCGTTGAGATGCGCCCCAAGGCGCCTTCATAACGTTCGATGCCGACTTTAAACAGCATCGGGTCGAAATAGTACTCGTAAATGCCCTGTATGACCAGGATTGACATCAATCCGACAAACACACCGGCGATGATCTTGTATTCCTGCTGACTGAAACTAAGCTTTATGGCAGCGATCAGCAACATCAGAAAAACGATGAATTTAGATATGGTGTATACACTGATCAGTTTATTGGGTGAGGCAAAGATCGACGGTAGGGTTAAAAACAAAAAAAACAGATACGGTATAACCAATATCCTTATCCGGATGGTATTTAATTGGATGCGTTTGAAAAACACTTCGACCATGGCTATAAACAAAAAAGCCGACATTAGCATCAGTCGAGTCGGGATGAATCCGAAGATCTCAGAAACACTTTTTGGAAGTAAGACTTGCAAGACAATCAGCAATATCAAGGCATAGAAAGTCAACGGATGTTTTTGGTCGGGAATGGATAAGGTAGCGGACGAGGACTTCGCGATCGTGCGTGTCATCAGTGTGAAATATGCTCCCTCTTTATGATCTTGAGGGCAGTCAGAAGAACGATCTTAAAATCTACCCATAGACTCATCGTCTGACTGTATTGTTGGTCATACCTAGCTTTTTCTTGATTATCAAGAAAATCTCGTCCGATGACTTGTGCCAATCCAGTGACCCCAGGCTTAATCTGATCAATACTCAGTTCTCGCCGAAGTTCTACCAGCTCGGTCTCCTGAGGGATGACCGGTCGAGGTCCAATCAGCGACATGTCGTTTTTGAAGATGTTAATCAATTGAGGCAACTCATCTATACTCAACATTCTGATGATCTTTCCATTTCGGGTCATGAAGATTTCCGGATTCAGCAGTTCTTTGGAAGGAGCATTAACCGGGGCAGACGTAATCATGGTGCGAAATTTATACATGGTGAATGGCTTGGAATGGAGACCAATTCGGGTCTGTTTAAACAAGATCGGACCTTTCGATTCGATTTTGATGATTAAAGCAATCAAAGCAAGAAAAGGAGCCAACAAAATCGATAATAAAAAGGCAATAAGAAGATCAAATGCCCTTTTTAATATGAAGTATGCTTTTCTTTGTGATTTCGTATTGATTTTGTTCATACAAATGTCCCCGCAACCCACTTATAGTATATCTCATTTATGTCAAATATGTAAGTCCTATTGAAACGCCTAAACTTCTAACTAAATTTCTCAACTTCCAGAGCCTTTAAGGGAGCATATAAATCAATAATATACTTAATTTTTTGAGCTAATCCACTATCAAGAGCTTGGTATTATCCGGAAATGGACCTTATCTGTTTACTTTTCCATAAAATAAAGTAAAATTGGTTTAACAAAGAGGTGTAAATATGTTCAGTTTACTGATGTCGACATTCTTACTTTTAATCCCGGGTTTAATGGCTGCCGAACTGACTTTTTTTCTAAAAGGCACCCAAAGTAAAAGAGCTCTTGATGAGCTTTCATTAATTTTCATCTATTCGTGGATAATCCTGTTTTCCAATGTTTTAATTAAGACCCTTTTGGGCGGCGGGAGTGAAATCTTCATGATCACATCGACCCAGTTTCCGACCATTTCCCTGTTAAAGTATCTGGGATTGTCGATGGTTTTTTCAGTAATCTATCCCAACATCTTAATCATGTTCGAACTGATGATCAAGTCGAGGAAGACGACGGACCATGTCAAACCGTAAGATATTCATTCGCGGCTATACATCCTGTCTTGTTCTGGCTCTGATTTTCGGATCTGGGGCTTTACTACAAAAATATCCTGCCGTCATCATTACTACTGAGCCGATCAGTGCAACGACTCAGACTCTTTACACCAACATTCAAGAAATCACATCCATGATCCAAATGCAAAGCGAGACGGATCAACACATGCTGGATGAATTCAACTCCGGTACATATACCCAGGATGAACCTTTGGTGATCGTAAATCCTTATGAGATTTCACCTTTGACCGCCATCGTACTATTTAAAAGCAGCGAACCCGTCCAAGTCAGTGTCCGCATTCAGGGCGTCGACGAAGCTTCTTCCGTAGCTTATCTTTATGAAGATTACTCTATCGACCATATCCTACCTATTTACGGGCTGTATCCAGGCGTCGTGAATACGGTCACCTTGACTCTAATCAATGCGACAACGCAGAAACAAGTTAAGATCCTGAAGATCGAAACGGATCGTCTTTCGACTGACCTCGCCATGAACCAATTGAGCATCACTAAAAGCAACTTACCGATTAGTCCTGGTTTTACTTTTTCATATCGTAATGGATTCAGTTCGACTGCAAAGACTGCTTTTGATCTCAATGGGGATTACCGCTGGTATTTAACCAAGAATTATCTTACTTCCGGAAGTTATGATTTGGGAAGACGACTGGTCCTAAGTTTAGGTGATCCATACGGTCCGATCATCCTTGTCGAAATGAATTATCTCGGTAAGATCCTTAAAGCTTACTATTCGCCTTATGGAAACCATCATGATATTGCTGTGACCGACAATCGCCTGATCATCACAGGATCAAACAATTCGCCCAATACCATCGAAGACTTCGTCTATGCCATAGACCGAAGCACCGGAGATGTCACACAGCGTCTCAGCTATCTGGGTATGCTCGATCGTACGCGCCACTACGGTTATTTTTATTCCAACAAAGACTGGATGCACATGAATTCCGTGATCGAGTATGAAGGCGATCTAATTGTCTCCAGTAATCATCAAAGTAGCATCATTCGCAATGACTGGGATGGCAACATTAAATGGATCCTGGGCGATCCGACTTTTTATACCACAGGCCTTAAGCGCTACGTTCTCAAACCAATCGGTAAGGATTTCCTATATCCCTACAATCAGCATGCGGCAGAAATTTTGCCGGATACCGACGGAAATCCAGATACT
This sequence comes from Erysipelotrichaceae bacterium, assembly GCA_013334325.1. Taxonomy (GTDB): domain Bacteria; phylum Bacillota_I; class Bacilli_A; order Erysipelotrichales; family Erysipelotrichaceae; genus UBA2212. The sequence goes on from JAAXXT010000030.1 coordinate 23,658, forward strand.
GTAGACCTCTTGTTGTTTGACAATGGATACAGCCGCTACATCGTCGATGATCAACTCCAGTATCAGATTTCGGCGCATCTTCGTAGTCAGCCGGAACTCTTTTCCAGGATGGTACACTATCAGATCAATGAAAAAGACATGACCGTTAGACAGATTTGGCAATATGGCCAAAACCGTCCGGAACTCTTCGCCCAAACCAGAGGCGATGCCAATCTTCTGAGCAACGGAAACTTTCTGGGTTCCTTTTTCAGTGATCGCACACTCAATGGCATCACGACCCAACGCAGTGTCTATGTTGAAGTCGATGCGGCGCAACGTGTAGTCTGGGAATGTGTCGCGACCAGCTCTAATTTTCAAAACAGTTATGTCGAATACAAGGCCGAGCGTTTCGAAATATATAATTCGGATACGGCTGTCTTGAATCTGCGACTTCGTGCACAGAATTTCATACCTTCCGATTTATTGTCAAAGGCCGGGGTAAATTCCGCTTTGCAGAGAAACTGACATGAAAAAAATCACCTTAATCCTAATCCTACTCCTGCTATGTGCCTGTCAAACTAAGGTAGGCTCGAATCAAGCCGACTTTGCCTGGCAAATTCAATCGAAAGACTTCAAAATAATCAACAGCCTGATTGATCAGGCTACCGTGACTCATTATGATGGCAGCAGCGAAGTCGTGACAATCACCCATAAAGCCAACAGCGGTCAGACTTATGTTTTGATTTTGATCAACATCATCAAAGCCAAAGCGGGTGGTAATGCCTTTGAATGGGATAAACTGCATCTTACGGATGAAGATGGACACGCCTACCCTCGGATCGATGATGATTTCTTGACTCAACACAATTATGATCGACTTCCCGGTATTCAACTTCGCTTGGGCACCCATGAAGGTTGGATCGTATTCGAAATTCCACTCACAGCGTCGAAAGGTGATCTGAGATTGATCTATCAGGCCGATGAAGGCGATAATATGGTTTTGATTAAGCCATGAAAAAACCTTTGAGAAAGATCGCTTTTGTTTTGATAGTTTTTGGTTTGATCGGAGGAAGCATCTATGCTTCTGGCATTTTGGTCAAACCCAATTTCTTGACTACCAAGAGTCTCGATGAGGTGCCAGTCTACGATATCCTGAGCTTTCAAGCCCAGCGTGAACAGGAGATCCTGGCTGAGGTCAGACTGGAACAATACTCATTTTCGGATCCTTATGTCATCATTGATCCCTATGAAATGAATCCCTTGAGCGCATTGGTGGCGTTTGAAGTTGATTCAGCAGCAGAATATGTCATCACGGTGTTGGCGAATCATGCATATGCACAGCTAACGACCCGCGTCTTTTATGACCCGGGCATCGTTGCCTTACCCATCATTGGACTTTTTCCAGATACTGTAAATACTGTATTGATCGATAACGGTCAAAGCATTATCACCTTGAGTATCGAAACTGAGCCTTTGCCTCTGGATTTTCAAAAAATAGACGTGATTGAAAGCAAGCCCGAACAAATGCAAGAAGGTTTCACCTTATTTGTAGCCTGTTTTGACCATTCCTATACGGCACTGGTCGATCAAGATGGCGCCATCAGGGCCTATTTTTCGAATACCGACATGGCCCACGGCACCTCGGTCATTTCCTTGCCCAATGGTCATCTTTTAGGCACTGGCGATGAGCTTAAACAGGTCCCCTATAATATGACCTCGTTGTGGGAATTTGACTGGCTGGGCAGAGTCTATCAGGAAATAGAATTGCCCAACGGGGCTCATCATGACCTGTCCTTACTGCCTGATGGCAAGGTACTGGTTGTTTCCAACCATGAACGCATGTTTGAGACCGGAACACGAGAAGACGTGGCTTTGATCGTGGATCTTCAGACCGGCGACATCCTGACCACTTATGATTTTAGAACTATTCTGGATGAGACACGCGCTCCGTTCAACAATTTCCATCCCAATATCCTCAACGCACTAAACATTGACTGGATGCACATGAATGGCGCTGTTTATGATCCCCAAAATGACTGGTTGATCGTCTCATCTCCTATCCAAAGCCAGGTGGTCGCTATAGACGCCAAAACCAAAGAAATCCAATGGATCCTAGGTCCCCATGAAGGCTATGAAGGATCTTCAGCTTTTCTAAAGTCGTATCTGTTGACCCCAATAGGCGAAGACTTCCAGTGGCAGTGGGCTC
>JAAXXT010000031.1 GCA_013334325.1 Erysipelotrichaceae bacterium
TACTTTCAACACAGCTTTTCCTCATCCTTTTTTATCCTTTATGAGATGTGTTGAATTTATCCTAAGAAAAAGACCCTTATGGGTCTAGATCTTATCTTTCATTTCTTCTTTTTTGATGAGGCCCATGTTGACGTGACAATAGCCTCCCGGATTTTTAATCAGATATTTCTGATGATAAGCTTCCGCATCATAGAAGATGTCTGTTTTATGGACTTCTAAAACGATAGGATGTTTATAAGATGCTTGTTTAGAAGCGATGTAAGCCTTGATGATAGCTTCATCTGCCTCATCTTCATAATAGACACCGACTCGATATTGTGTCCCAATGTCATGGCCTTGTCTATTCAAAGAAGTAGGATCGATGAATCTAAAGAGATGTTCAAGGATCTTGTTTAGCGAGATCACTTCTTCCTCATAGATCAATTCCACAACTTCCGCATGTTTGGTTTTACCTGTACAAACATCTTGATAGCTAGGATTTTCAGTTGTGCCTTGCGCATAACCGACACGTGTTTTTTCGATGCCTTTTAAACGACGATAATACTCTTCTACGCCCCAGAAACAACCTCCGGCGATGACGATTTTTCTCATAGATTCTCCTGTGTAAGCCACTGGCTTAGTTCATTTTGTATTCGATGAAGTTCTTCTTGATCAAGAGGATTGACCCAATGGGCAGTAAACTGATGTCTAAAATAGGTCAGTTGTCGCTTAGCGAATTGACGGGTATGGGTGATGATGGCTTCTTGAGCCTGATCAATTGATTCTGTCCCATTAAGCGTTCCTCTAAACTCTTTATACCCTATTCCTAAGAAGCTTTGATAGGATTGTGCCTGTAAAGTGCTAAAAATGGCTGTGACTTCATCGAAGAGACCTTGATCCATCATCTTAGATACACGTTGTTCAATACGTTGATTAAGCAGATCTCGATCGATATTCAGGATGATCATAAACACATCATAGATGGGTTGATGAGTCTGTGTTGCTTCTCGTTCAGATTTTAATGGTCCATTAAGTCCTAGATTAAGTGCTCTTAGAACTCGTTTACGATTATTAGGATGGGTCTTTAAAGCTGAAACAGGATCCAATTGAAATAGACGATCATATAAGGCTTGGTCATCGAGTTCCTCAAAGGAATCTTCAATAAAATCATCTTTTAGGAATTCATAATCATAAAGGACTGCTTTGAGATAATGACCTGAGCCTCCACATAAGATAGGAAGCTTATGTCTAGAAGACACTTCTTCGATAAAGAAACGAGCCTCTTTTTGAAAATCAGCCACACTAAAAGATTGATCCACATCTAAGATATCCAATAGATGATGAGGAATGCCTTGTTTCTCATTTTCGGTGATCTTAGCGGTTCCAATATTAAGCTGACGATAGACTTGTTGAGAATCTCCGTTGATGACTTCCCCATTGAATTGTAGGGCACATTCTACCGCAAGGGCACTCTTTCCACTAGCAGTAGGACCTGCGATGACGAGTACCTTTCTCATCGTTCAAAGTCTCTCCAAAGGTCTTTAGTGGCGATCTTGATTAAGGTAGGACGTCCATGAGGACAATGATATGGTTGATCACAAAGACTTAATTCATCTATGATCTGCCTCATTTCTTGATGGGTCAATTGTTGATTGAATCTTACTGATCTGTGACAAGCCGTGGTGGCTAAACTTGCTTTTCTTAAGCTTTCTGTACTTAAGGATCTTTCATCCTCAAAGCGTTCTAAAAGATCAGCTAGGAAAGCTTCTTGGCTTCCTTCTTTGAGCCATAAAGGAACACTTCTTAAGATGACATCATTTTCTGAGAGTCTTTCGATATGGATACCTAAATTCAAAAATTCTTCTTGGATCTGTTCATAGCGAGGACTTAGACTAGGTTTTAAGCTTAAGCTTAAAGGAACCAAAAGAGTCTGTTGGATCGATATCTTCTTCTCGATTTGTTTTAAGATCAACTCATAATTGATGCGTTCTTTGGCGGCGTGTTGATCGATGAAGTATAGGGTCTCAGGATCACTGGCGACGATGTATCGCCCATGGATCTGACCTACGAGATCTAAATGAGGAAAAGTAGGATGTCTTTGAGGGTCGCTTGTCTTCTCAACACTAGGTTCTTCACTGCTTGTCTCTTTGACTTCCCACAGTGGATGATTACTGATCGGATGAGGATAGGTCGTTGAATCAAAAAGTTTCTCTTGGGTTGGAACATTTTCTAGACTTCTAGGCTCAAAGTTCTTTACTTTTAAGGTGTCGTGTAAAGCCTTGGATAAATGATCGACGATGAGGTAATAAAGCTGCTGTTCTTTAGAAAGCTTGACTTCCCATTTTGATGGATGGACATTCACATCCGCCAAGGAGGCATCTGCGGTGATGTTGAGGATGACCATAGGATAGCGATGAGGCGGGATATGATTTTGATAGGCTTCGGTAACTGCTTTTTGAATAGGATAAAAACGGATAACTCGTTGATTGAGAAAGATAAGGATAGCTTTCGTATTGGATTTGTTTTCTTGAGGATCAAGCCATAAGCCATCGACTTTGAAATCATTGTCTCGACAAGTAAAAGGATGAGCCAAGCGTGCGATACGATTCCCATAGGTCATCGCAAGCGTCTCGATCCAGTCATTCTTCCCATTGGTTCTTAAAAGGACTTGTTCATCAGAGATGAGCTTAAAGGCCACATCTTTTCTACACAATGCCATCTTCTCCACTAAGTCGGTAATCAAAGCACTCTCATAGCCAATAGACTTGAGATGTTTTAATCGAGCGGGCGTTTTTCTAAATAGTCCCTCAATTGTAATTGTCGTTCCTTGAGGACGATCATAAGATCTCTGTTTAATAAGAGTCCCATATTCGATCAATACTTGATTGGACTGAGATCCATTAGAGCTTGTCGCATTTACTTTAGAGACAGAGGCTATGGAAGGCAAGGCCTCTCCTCTAAATCCCAAGGTCTTAGGTGAAAAGAGCTCTTTTGAACTCGATATCTTACTGGTGGCGTGACGTTCAAAAGCCAAGAGAAGATCGCTCTCATCCATGCCTTCCCCATCATCGCTGACCTCTAGACTTTCTATCCCGCCTGAAACCAAACGGATCTCGATTTGTTTAGCTGAGGCATCCAAGGCATTCTCGATGAGTTCTTTGACGACGCCCATTGGACGCTCTACGACTTCCCCAGCTGCGATCATATTTGAAAGATGTTCGTCTAGACGTTTAATCTTTCCCATGTTTATTATCCTTTAAGACTTCTTTATAATCGTTTAAATAACGTAAAGCTTCGATAGGTGTCGTTTCGTTGATGTCTAGAGTATTTAGTGAATCGATGATAAGCTGAGCTTCTTTTGGAACCCTTACGATCTCTACGATATCTAAGGTCTGTTGAACGACTCTCTTTTTAGATTCCAGTTGTTTAAGTAGGATAGCTGCTCTATCTATGACCGATTCTGGAAGATGAGCTAAACGAGCTACGTTGACCCCATAGGATTGGCCAGCTTTCCCATGTTTAACACGATAAAGGAAATGGACCTCATGTTTATCTTCGATGACTTCCACATGTGTATTGATGAGTTGAGGTAAAGTCTCTTCTAGATGGGTCAATTCATGATAATGCGTAGAGAAGATCGCTTTACACTGGATCACTGTCGCAATATATTCAACCATGGCTTGAGCTAAAGCCATCCCATCATAAGTCGATGTCCCTCGTCCAATCTCATCAAAGAGAATAAGTGAGTTGAGGGATGCCTTCTGTAAGGCACTGTTGGCTTCGATCATCTCCACCATAAAAGTAGATTGGCCTTCTAAGATATCATCACTGGCTCCCATACGAGTATAGATCGCATCGATCAACGGTAAATCAGCTTGTTTGGCAGGGATATACATCCCCATTTGAGCCATAATGACCAATAAGGCCACTTGTCTCATATAGGTGCTCTTACCACCCATATTGGGTCCAGTCAATAAATGAATGGGTTTATCTGAGGTAAAATGGATCGAGTTTGGGACATACTTCGTCTTGGTTTCTAAGATAGGATGACGTCCTTCTACGATATTGAGCTCAAAATCAGGATGAAAACGAGGCTTGATGTAGTCTCCGTTTTGACTTAAGGTCGCTAAAGCTTGAATCACATCGATATCAGATAGAGCTTTTGAGAGCTCTTGAAGCTGAGAAAGATGTGCACTTAAATGTTCAACCAATTCTGAAAAGAGGCGCTGTTGAAGACGAAGGGCCTTATCGTTAGAACCTAAGATATCTTCTTCTTTTTGTTTCAAGACAGGATTGATATAACGTTCCCCTGTACTCAAGGTTTGTTTACGATGATATTCAAACTCAGGTCTTACTAAGCCTGTTTGTCCTTTAGAGATCTCGATATAATAACCGAAGACGCGATTATAGCCTACCTTAAGGTTCTTTATCTGGGTTCTTTCTTTCTCTGAGTTCTCAAAGTCGATCAACCAAGCTGCACTATTTTCTTGAAGTTCTCGTAAGGCGTCCAATTCATCGTTATAGCCCTTCTTAAAGACATTCCCATCTTTTAGTACAGAAGGAGCTGAATCATCGATGGCTTTGTTTAATAAGATCTTTAGGTCATTTAATGGATCTACTTTTAGATAATTTTCGAAATGAACAGGATCTAAAGTCGAGATGATGGGTTCGACTTGATTTAAAGTCTTAGCCAAGCGTAAAAGATCTTGAGGTCCCGCTGAACCATAAGCGATCTTACCGATGATACGTTCTACATCATAAGTCTGTTTAAGTGCTGATCGACAATCTTCTCGTTTAAGAAAATGTACTACGAGGTATTCGATTTGGTTTTGACGTGTTTCGATTTTCTTGAGATCTAATAATGGCCTTATGATCCATCGCTTTAGATTACGACTTCCACAGGCACTTTGACATTCATCGAGAAAACCAAACAAAGATTCTTTTTTAGTGCCTTGTCTTAAGCTTTCTACCAATTCTAGATTTAAAAGCGTAGACATATCCATTGATAGACAACGATCTTGGTCTTCATCGATGATGGGCTGAAGATGTCTTAAACTACGTTTTTGCGTAATAAGGAGATAGTTCAATAAACGACCAAAGGTTTCAATTAGAATAGGATCACTAATGTCTCTACATAAAGAGGCATAGCTTTGATCAAACTCTATTTGATCACAGATGGAGATGGTTTCTTTGGTTTCTCTTAAGATCTTTAATAATAAAGGTGATGCTTTAGAAGACAGGACCACTTCTTTGACTTGATGTTTGATGAGGGCTTCTTTTAAACGAGTCTCATTTTTAAGGACAGTAAAGGATCTCATCTCACCTGAAGCTAGTTCTGTAGATACGATCAAATACTTAGATCCAAATTCAGTGACACTGGCTAAAGAGACCACCATCTTATCATCTTCGATCTCATCCATGACAGTACCTGGGGTAACGACTTTGACCACATCACGTCTAACCAGACCTACCGCTAAAGCAGGATCTTCCATTTGTTCAACGATGGCTACTTTATGACCGTTATTGACAAGCTTTTGAATATAAGATGATACCGCATGATAAGGAACCCCACACATCGGAGCTCTTCCTTGTTCACCTGCAGCTCTACCTGTTAATACGAGATCTAGTTCATAAGATGCGATCTTAGCATCTTCAAAAAAGAGCTCATAGAAATCTCCTAATCTAAACATGACCAAAGCATCTTGGTATTCTTTTTTGACATCCATGTATTGTTTAAGCATGGGTGTTAGTTTTTCCATAGGGTACCTCAGTTAACAAAACAAAGTGCTCAGGCACTTTGTTGATAAGACAATTCTTTGAGTCTGTGCTGGATATCCATCCATAGGATGTGACTACATGCCCCATAGGTCAAGGCATACCCTGCTTTGGATTCAACGATGCGCGTGATGTAATGATGCTTAATCTTATGGAAATCAACGACATCTCGATTATGAACTTGGACTGTAAGATTAAATACACTTGAATTGATGAGCTTAAGATTTTCTAATCCACCTAAACAATCCAACAATTCTTCAACCATACTGTCTTTCTCACTTACAGTGATGAAGTTTACAGCGACTTTACGATAATAATAGGTACTAACCGCGAGATAGAATAAAGCACTCACCAAGCCTACCAATAAGATTACCAAGAGCGATTTCTGTAAGGCAGGATTACGTAAATAGATCAAAAGATCAAAGATACTTCCTGGGCTTGCCCCAATGACACTACCTGTATAGGCATAACCGATCTGTACTTTAAGGGCTCCAAATAAGGCATATAAGACGCCTGTATATCCCAAGTGAAAGACAAATAGTAAAGGCGCAGAAAACAAGAGGAAGAGCTCTATAGGAAGGGTTGTCCCAAATAAGATCGACGCTGTACACGCCACAAAGATAAAGCCTCTTATCTTACGCTTTTCCATCTTATCGGTGTAGGTTTGATAGATCGACATCAGATAGGCAGGCATACAGAAGATGTTTAAGATGTAGTAAGGGGTAATCAGTTTACCACTCCCTAAATTGAATAAACTGCTTTGGATCTGTCCTGTCCACATCCCAACGTCGCCTAAGTGATAGACCCCAAAGGCATCTGACCAAGACCCACCTAATTCCCCAAACCAAAACAATTTACGTGTCCATAGACTAAGTCCTAGAGTATCTGTAATTCTATCTAATATCCCATAGATGGATAGATTGATTGGATTATTAAGATCATGAGCGATAAAGTTATAAATAGACATTATTCCTTGAACCAAATAAGGCCAAGTATACGCCACCACAAGTCCACCTAATACAGCGAAAACAATACTCCAAATGATCAAAGATGTTTGTCGATCAACGAAGTTCCATAAACTATAAGCAGAACGACCTCGTGTGATCTTATAGGCAAAACGTGTCGTAAAGAAAATAATCAAGGTCCCAATCAAACCTGTATAGATAGGATTAACAAGGGTGATCGTACTGGTTCCTAAAGTCGCAAGATCCATTGGCCCCATCGGTGAACGGAAGATGACTGAATTTATAGCTCCAGTATTTATAAACATCGTTACGATATGCAAAGTTAAGTACGAAATCAACGCTGCTACTGTGATCATAGGATCATCATCTCTTCGATCTACAGTACGCATCAAGAAAATCAATGGGAAGGTCAAGATGATCGATGAAGCAATCGTTCTCATTACTTCAGCACTTAAACTTATTGTATCTTGAGATCCAACCAAGGTTATAAAATTAGGATTTAGGATCATCGATCCTAGTCCCAGCATAATCGACGCTAAAAAGATAACTTTAAGGGGGAAGCCGGTGATCTCAATGTAACTACGCCATCTTCTCATAGGAATACCTCCTTTCTATGATAACATTATAGTGTCAACTGTTCAACGAAAGACAGTACCGCATGACCTCTAAACTACAACGACCCAATAAAATCAAATTCCATCCTGACTATACCCTGATTCTCTTACTGATCGTACTAAGTGCCCTCAGTCTTTTAGCTATTTATGGGGCTATGCCTTTACTTCCAACCTGGCATAGTGGATATGATTTGATCATCAAACAAGTTATTTGGATCCTTATTTCAATCAGTCTTTTAGTGTTCTTAATCATTCTAGGGGTCGATCGTTTATTTACTGGAATCAAGGTTGCCTATTGGGTCTTAATGGGATTATTGGTGGTCTTGTTAATCGATAAATTCTTCATTGATCTTCCGATGATTGCGCCTGTTAGTGGAACTACTGCATGGTTTATCATCCCAGGACTAGGCACCATTCAACCCAGTGAATTTATGAAGATCGTCTTGTTGTTTCTATCCGCAAATCTCATTCATGAGCATAATGAAAACAGAATAGAGTCGAGTTATAAATATGACGTGAAACTTTTTATTAGTATCGCAAAATATACGATTCCAGCTTTGATTCTCATTGTTGTCCAACCTGATACCGGGATTCCACTTATCATTTCTGTAGGTATTTTAGTGATGTTGGCCATCAGTGGGATTCGTAAAGAATGGATCATTGGAGCGGGGATCTTCTTGGTCGTATTTGTAGCCTTAGGTCTTTATCTATTTATGAATTTTGAAGATGTTTTGATCAATGTGGTAGGAGCTTCTTATCGATTAAATCGACTTTATGGATGGCTTAGAACTGAACAATACATCTCATCCTATGGCTTACAGCTTTATCAGTCTTTATTAGCGGTAGGATCTTCAGGTCTATTTGGCCATGGTCTACAATCCATCGTGATCAATATGATCGAACCTCAAAACGATTTTATCTTTGCGGTATTCGCTCAAGATTACGGTTTTATAGGCGCCAGTTTCTTACTCTTGGTTCAGCTCTTATTAGATCTTAAGATTATTTCGATCGCAATGACCTATAAAAAGCGTCGTGAGAAATACTTGATCGCTGGGGTCATCGGTATGCTTCTGTTTCAACAATTCCAAAACATGGGAATGATCATAGGCTTGATGCCTATCACAGGAATTACCCTACCTTTTGTATCTTCAGGTGGCTCTTCTTTATTGTCTTATATTCCAGCTTTAGCTGTTCTCTTTGCGATGAGTTCTACGATTAAAAGAAAAAGAACCTATTAAAATAGGCTCTTCAAGCGTTCGATATAGTGCTTATCTTCGCGAATCATCAGTTTCGCTTTGATCTCAGATGTTTCCACGGTTAGCCGTGTTTTTTTATTTAAAGGTAAAGAGAGATAGTCATAACACAGGATAGCTTCATTGAAGTTATCACTTTCTAAGGTAATCACGCTTTGTGAACTTAGAATCAACGAGGATCCTAAGGATCTAAACGCATGATGATGTATCCCTGTGATCTCTGTCAGTTGCATCGCAGTCAAGCCTTGATGAAGGATGGCTCCTCCTAAAGATCGATTGTAGGCTGTTGAGCCGACTTGGGTCGAGACACATAATCCATTGCCTCTAAAGGTCTCTAGATGTCTTCCATCGATGGAGACATCCAATAATTGGGTCCTTATGACGTTTTCAACTCGTACTTCATTGATCGCGAATACAGTTTGACAATTGCCATCTGTTTCGACACAAACTTCGAGTAAAGGAAGTTCTGTGATCGCATTGGTTTCTTTTTGTAGATCTTGAATCAAGATCTCCCATTCATCACAGGCATAATTGGTTAAGAATCCCAGTGTTCCTGTATGTACCCCTACGAAGAAACAGTTTTTTAAATGAGATTGATAGGTATGGATGGCTCTTAGAAAGGTCCCATCTCCCCCAACTGAAATCACCACATCTGGGGTCTTTGGATTCTCTATCCATCCTTTATCTAAAAGCGCTTTTTTAAGCTGTGAGACAACTTTTAATGTGGTTTCATCTTCTTTATTGATCAAGGTAAATTGTCGCATATTGGCTTCCTTTTAGGTTCTTTCTTATTGTATCATAGGTGTATAAGGAATGTCATATGAAGCAAAACGTCGAAATCGAATATAAACTCTTGATCAATGAAGCCCAATACAACGGCTTGGTCGCTAATTTCCCAGGTGAGACTTTTAGTCAAACCAATTTTTACTTTGATAATCGAGACAATCAACTTAAGAAAAGGTCGATCTCTTGTCGTATCAGGACCTATCTTGATCAAGTCGAGCTTACTTTTAAGATTCCTCGTAAAAAAGGCAAAGACGAAGTTACTTTTGAACAAGTCGATCCAGAAACTGCGTTCACTCGTTCAGATGTGGCTTTCTTTATGGCTCGTATGGGTATCATAAGTCCCTTGATCCATCAAGGCACCTTAGAAACCATCCGTACGACCTATAAATGTCGCTATGGTTTATTGTGTATCGATAAGAATATGTATAATGGGATCACGGACTATGAAGTCGAATATGAAGTTTATAAGAATTTAAAAAAAGGCCTGATTGAATTTAGAGACATCTTGGCCTTCTTTGGGTTATCGTATATAAAAGATTGTGATTCTAAGATTAAACGTTGTCTATCAACGGCACCACTAGATTAGATCTAATCATTTCGATATGATACTTCGTTAAAGTATCACCCCAGTCTTCACTAAGTTCTTGATCACTTAAGATCTTAAACTGAAGGACTTTTCCTTTGAAGTGATCGATATCTTGGGCTTGTTTATCGAGATACTGAGCTTTACCTAAAATAAGTAAAAGCTTGTTTTGAAGATCGGTCTTATTGGAGATGAGTACACTGGTGATCACCAAGGTCTCACCTTCAAAACCAAAGAGTTCTTGCTGACGATCATCCAACCAATGCAGTTCTGGATGATTTTTTTGATAAAGGGTCAAGATTTTTAACGCTTTCCGTTGATCTTCAGCCTTATTGTGTTCAGGTAAACCATTCATCTTAAGGGTCAAGATATGTCGAATAAGATCTTCTTCGAATACTTTATCAGAAGGTGCGTTTTGTGATACGACTGAGGTCCATGAATCGATGCCTACGCTTTGGGCTTGAAGTAAGATCTTAGCGGTAGTTTGCTTATCTTCCTTATCGAGATAGATATAGCTTTCTAGATTGGATGAGATATGAACCCCTAGTTTACTAAGATACACTGGGCTTTGAAAGAAAACGACGTTACTGAGTTTAACACAGCTGAATTGATGGGCTAAGGTCTTCTCTTTAGATACTTTTAGGATGGCTTCTTTGAGAGCTCCCTCATTAGGATATCCATTCAATAAACCATAGGTATTCCACATTTGTTTAAACGAAAGTTTGATGGCTTGACTATAGCGTCCATAGCCTATTAATCCTTTTTCTTTTTGAGGTCCTCTTTCAGTCCCTTTCGCTAAGAAAAACAATAAATCACCTTGATGAAAGTCAGTAAAGCGCTTTGAACTGGACGGTCTCCAAAAGTTGATGGTGTCGTTACCGTTCAAACGGTGAAATTCGATCATTTTTTTATCGGTGATATAGGCGATAGAAGACATGGTGGGGTGAGTGGCTTAGAAGAGGCCGCTTATTTTTCCTTGTTTATCGACATCGATATGATACGCTGCAGGATCTTTAGATAAACCAGGCATGGTCATGATCGGTCCTGCGATGGCGACCGCGAATCCAGCTCCCACTGATAAGCGGATCTCTCTGATCTTTAGGGTGAATCCTCGAGGATCGCCTAAACGTTTAGGGTCATCACTGATGGAGGATTGGGTCTTGGCGATACACACATTCAGGAATTCTAGATTCAAGCGCTTGATGTCTTGAAGTTGAGAAAGTGCGAGATCGCTGTACTCTACGGAAGCTGCCCCATATATGGTTTTGGCGATGGTTTCAATCTTAACGGAGACAGGATCTTTTAAGTTAAGGATACTGTGATATCCATTAGGTTGATTCATAAGATCTAAGACCTTATGGGCCAAGGCTTCAGCCCCTGCAGATCCATATTCCCAAGATTCATTAAGGGCGAAAGGTACTTTATGTTCATCACACCAGTGTTGAACTGCTTCGATTTCAGCTTTGGTGTCTGAAGAGAAACGATTCAACGCGACCACAAAGGGGACCCCATACGTAGATAAGATCTCTGTATGTTTCTTTAGATTAGGTAAGCCTTTTTTAAGAGCCTCAAGATTCTCTGTTTTTAGATTCTCATAGACTTCATTCCCATGAAGCTTAAGCGCTCTTACGGTCGCAACCAAGACAACTGCGGAAGGTTTGAATTGACCGTTGATGGATGTGATGTCCATGAATTTTTGGGCGCCTAGATCGCTCCCAAAGCCTGCTTCTGTGACCACAAAATCAGCTAACTTCAAAGCCATGCGGGTCGCAATGATGGAGTTGCTTCCGTGTGCGATATTAGCGAAAGGTCCTCCGTGGACAAACATAGGATTCTTTTCTAAGGTTTGAACGAGATTAGGTTTAATGGCTTCTTTTAATAAGGCAACCACAGATCCTGTTATACGTAGTTGATTGATGGTGACAGGTTGTCCATCTTTCGTAAAGGCTACGATGATACGACCAATACGTAACTTCAAATCTTCTAGATCTTTGGATAAACATAAGACAGCCATGATTTCTGAAGCGACAGTGATGTTGAATCCATCATCGCGTTCTATGGCTTTAGGTTCATTTTGAGAGACATGGATGCTTCTTAAAGCACGATCATTCATATCCATCGCACGTTTCCATAAGATACGTTGTGGATCTAGATTAAGTTCATTGCCTTGGTATAAGACATTATCGATGATGGCACTGACCAAATTATTGGCCGTGGTTACCGCATGAAGATCGCCAGTAAAGTGTAAGTTGATGTCTTCCATAGGGACGACTTGAGCCATACCACCGCCTGTTGCGCCACCTTTGACCCCAAATACTGGTCCTAAAGATGGTTCACGCATACAACCTATGGTCATCTTGTTTAAACGAGATAAACCATCGACTAGTCCAACTGTCGTTGTGGATTTACCTTCACCTGCTTTGGTTGGAGTCATCGCTGTGACGAGAATCAAATGTCCATCGGATAAAGATTCCAATTGATTATTGATGGAAAGATTGATCTTTGCTTTATATTTCCCATAAAATTCAAGATACTTATTGTCGATCTTAGCCTTATTGGCGATGACCTCAATAGGTTCCATCGGAATAGACTGAGCAATTTCGATATCTGTTTTCATTTCATTTTCTTTCTGCCTTCCATGGCTTTGATGAGTGTCATCTCATCCACATAATCCACATGACCTCCCATAGGAATCCCATGAGCTAAACGACTAACGATACAATTCTGTTTTTCTAAACGTTTAGCGAGATAGAGTGCCGTTGTTTCCCCATCCAAAGTCGGGTTGGTGGCGATAATGACTTCTTTTACCTCAGGTGTTAAACGTGGTAATAATGTTTCTAAATTGATGTCTTCTGGTAAGATGCCTTTTTGAGTCGAAATAACTCCCCCTAAGACATGGTAGAGTCCTTTATATTCAGCCATTCGTTCAAGCGCAGCCACATCCTTTACATCTTGGACCACACAGATCAAACTGGGATCGCGATGTTTATCTGCGCAGATATCACAGACATCGTTTTGAGCGAGGTTACCACATACAGGACAAGGATGAAGTGTCATTTTTGCTTCTAGGATACTTTTCGTAAAGTCTTGAATTTCTTCAGGTTTATAGTTAAGTAAGGCAAAGGCATAACGTTCAGCTGTTTTTTGACCTACACCTGGTAGTTTTCGTAACTGCTCGATCGCATTTTGAAGCGCTTTAGGATACATTAGTCTTCACTTTCTCCAATGGTTACTAAATTCCCATCAAAAAATTCGTGAGTTTTAATAAGGGTCTCATTTTCTTTCTTAGCTTTTGGGGTCTTCTTAGGGAAGAACTCGAGGCTTTGTTTCTCAGGTAGTTTTCCTTCATTACGCAATTGGATAAACAAATTGCGTACGCGTTCATAATCAGTGAAGCTTAAGGCATATAGACGAGTCGCTCTACCTAACACTTCATCGGTCAATTTCGCCAAATCATCGATATTGTTGGTTTCGTTGACTGTGCTAATTTTTAACTTATTTTCGAAGGTAATGAGGTTGAATTGAGGCCCACTGGCTTGAATGGTAGATTCATCCACCATATTGGCTACTTTCATATAGCGCGAGTCACCTTTATGATTCTTTACGTTTTCCCAGTTTTGGCTATCCTTGATTCGCAATTGTTTTTCTGCACTTAATAGAAGTTGCAGGATAAAATCATCGTTTAATTCGACGTTTTTAAGCTTCTTGATTGGTTTAACTTCTTCCACATTAAGATCAAACGATAAGGCATCCCCTTGAGGCACGATTTTTACTTCATCTTTTGCAGGTTCACTAACGATTGGTTTCTCAACAATGATTTCTTTCTCAACGACCAATTCAGGTTCTTTTTGAATTGGTTTCTCGATGATCAAAGGTTCGACCTTGATTTCCTTTTCGACTTTAACTGCTTTTGGTTTCTCATTCTTGATTGGATTTTGTTGATACGTCGCAGTTTGTGAGATTGGGGCATTGAGATGTCCAATCAATTTCAGCAGTCCAATCTCAAAATAAGACAAGACATCTGACGCTGAGCGATATTTCTCGGTAGTTTCCATTAAATCATCGATCATCTTAAGGGCAATCGGAGAAGGAATCTCATTGAGATCTTTAGCTTCTTCTAACGTTAACTTCATAAGTAACTTCGAGTCTTTTGTATAGGCATAAATAACCGATTCTTTTAAAAGCTCCATCAAATCATTTGTGAGTCTTCTAATATCGATGTTTTTCTGTGTAATTGATTCTATTTCTTCCATCAATATCCCAACATCTTGATTTTGAATGGCTTTTAAGAGTTTTAGTTTATCTTGAGTTGTTGCGATCCCATAGATATCATTGACGTGTTGTGCCGTAAGATTGTCTTCACTATAGGCAATGACCTGTTCCAAAATACTTAAGGCATCACGTACGCCCCCATCAGAAAGTTGACTGATAAGACGAGTCGCTTCATGATCGAATTTGATGTTTTCTTTAGTAAGGACTTCTTCGATTCTCCCTTGGATATCTTTTTGACTGACACGGGTAAAATCATAACGTTGACATCTTGAAATGATCGTCGGTAATACTTTATGCGGCTCGGTGGTCGCTAAGATGAAGATGACATGTGATGGTGGTTCTTCTAAAGTCTTCAATAAGGCATTAAAAGCGCCTTGAGATAACATATGGACTTCATCGATGATGTAGACTTTGAACTTTGCTTGTAAAGGCGCATATTTTACTTTTTCGATCAATTCGCGGATCTGATCGACCCCATTGTTGGAAGCCGCATCGATTTCTATGACATCTGGATGATTACCTTGTTGGATCTCGATACAGTTATCACATATATTACATGGTGCTTTGTCTTCACTGATACAGTTGACAGATTTGGCGACTAATTTCGCAACCGTAGTCTTACCTGTTCCTCTTGGTCCACAAAACAAATAGGCATGAGAAACCTTATGCTGACTTAACGCATTTTGAAGTGTTTTAACGATGTGTTTTTGTCCTACGACGGTTTCGAAAGAATGGGGTCGATAGGTACGGTATAATGCTTTATAGCTCATAAAACCTCTTCTGTTTCTCTTTCCATATTATACCAAAAACGCACTCTCTTTTATAGGGGAGAACCCTGTTTTCGTTTGTTTTTAAAGAAGCTTGTTAATAGACTTCCACATTCATCTTCTAGGATGCCTGATATGATCCAAGGTGTATGATTAAAGGCCTTTATCGAGCTTAAGTCGGTTACGGTTCCTAAACAACCACCTTTAAGGTCAAAAGCCCCATAAACGATCCCGTCTAATCGAGCTAAGAGGCTCGCTCCTGTGCACATCGCACAAGGTTCTAAGGTCACATAAAGGACACAGCCTTCTAAGCGCCATGATTTTAGTTTCGCACAGGCTTTTTCAATCGCTAAAAGTTCTGCATGAGCAGTTGCGATCTGAGTAGATTCCCGTCGATTATGGGCACGAGCCACAACCTTACCGTCTTTGATGATGACGGCTCCAACCGGAACCTCGTCTTTGGTTTGAGCTTTTAGGGCTTCTAATAGCGCTAATCGCATGTATTTATCGTGTTCGTTCATCTAAATAAAAGGCTGCCACACATGAAAGAGCCTCTTAAGGCTGCTGTCTTCCGACCCTGACCTGGTTCGAAGGATTCCATTGTGGCAGCATGGTTATTATACTGAAATTTGAGTTCAATTTCAAATGTTTAATGATGTCTTCTGATTAAACTCAATGTTTCACGTGAAACTATTTCTTAGGGGTCAAAATCGTCTTACCACCCATATAAGGACGTAATAAGACAGGAATATTGATCGATCCATCTTCATTGAGATTATTTTCTAAGAAAGCAATCAACATACGAGGAGGCGCTACGACAGTATTGTTTAGGGTATGGGCGAAGTATTTGCCTTCTTTACCTGCCACACGGATCTGTAGACGACGTGCTTGAGCATCCGTTAAATTAGAACAACTTCCAACTTCGAAATACTTCTGTTGACGTGGACTCCACGCCTCGACATCGACCGATTTACTCTTAAGGTCCGCCAAATCTCCTGAACAACATTCCAAGACTCTTACCGGAATATCCATACTTCTAAAGAACTCAACGGTGGTCTTATACAAGAATTCAAACCATTTCTGGCTATCTTCCGGTTTACATACCACTATCATTTCTTGTTTCTCAAATTGATGAACACGATAAGCACCACGTTCTTCGATCCCATGCGCACCTACCTCTTTACGGAAACAAGGCGAATAGGAGGTATAGGTGTAAGGCAATTGATCTTCTTCTAGGATCGAGTCAATGAATTTCCCGATCATCGAATGTTCAGAGGTACCTACCAAATAAAGATCTTCGCCTTCAATCTTATACATCATGTTTTCCATTTCAGTAAAACTCATGACCCCTGTCACCACTTCTGAACGGATCATAAAAGGCGGGATGACATAGGTAAAGCCTTTGTCGATCATAAAATCACGAGCGAAACTTAAAATCGCCGAGTGTAATCGCGCTACATCACCGATCAAATAATAAAAACCATTGCCTGCGACCTTACGAGCCGCATCCAAATCGATCCCGGCGAGTTTTTCCATGATTTCCACATGATAAGGGATCTCAAAAGGTTTTAAGGCAGCTTCTCCGACGCGATAACGTTCTACGTTTTCTGAATCGTCTTTGCCTAAAGGAACGGTTGGATCGATCAAATTCGGAATACTCATCATTCTTTGTTTGATTTGATCCAATAAAGGTTCTTCACTGGCTTCTAGATCAGCTAATTCTTGGGCCATCGAAGCGACTTGCGCTTTGACGTTTTCAGCTTCTGCTTTGTTTCCTTGACCCATTAAAACACCAATTTTCTTACTTAACGCATTACGTTGCGCTCTTAGATCATCAGCTTTTGTTTTGGTTTGACGATATTGGGTATCTAACGCCACTACTTCATCGACCAAATTCAGTTTGTGGTCTTGAAACTTCTTACGCATGTTTTCTTTGACCAAATCAGGATTCTTACGCACTACATTGATGTCCAGCATCTTTTTTCCTCCTTAAAATAAAAAAAGTCCTGTAAGGGACGAAGATCGTGTTGCCACCCTTGTTGAACGTTTCACGTGAAACATTCCACTCGATAGAGATAACGGTCTTACCCGGAAAGGATTGGTTTCACTCAGGGGTGGAAATAAGGATGAATCTATACCTTTCACCACGTCGGTACTTCTCTACACGAAACAAGCCTTTTAATTCCCCTGTTGGTTTATGCCTTTATTGTAGAGAGGGAAAGCACCCCTGTCAAGTCAGCTCTTATGGGATTTCATATAGTCAAAGAACTTCATGTCTTCTTTTAAAATGTGACCTTCAATTAAACTTTCACTGACGAAGTTAAAGAAACCTCCTAAACTAAGGACGCCTGTCTTTAACTGTAAACGTAACGCATCATAATCCATCACTAATTGTTTGTGAATTTCTAGGTGTTCATCGTATAATGGGAAGCCCATATTTTTCATTAAAGCGGATTCATAGGTGAAATGTGATTTAAGATCTTCGCTGACGCGATCTAAAATACTGTCAACATTCTCGGTAGAATTACCAGATCCTAGACATTCGTAAAGCTCATTACTAAGATCTAGTAGAGCTTTGTGTTGGGAATCGATCACTGCATGTCCACTCTCAAAGAGATCTTCCCATCTTTTCTTATTCATTGATGAAGGTAAATTTTCGGAATTATTCCAAGATTCAACACGATTACGCCCTAATTGTTTCGCCTTATACAAGGCTAAATCAACCCGCTTAAACCAAGCTTCTTTTGGTTCATAAGGAAAGTGTTGAGCACAACCGATACTAAGCGTTTGTGTTTTTATCGTAGGAAAGTTTGTGTTTTTGAATTTTTCTAATATACGTTGGGCTAATCGAGCTGCCCCATCTACATCAGTGTGAGGCGTCAATACGAGAAACTCATCGCCACCCCAACGATACAATTGATCATCACTACGTAAACTCGATGAAATGATCTGAGAAGCCATGACGATGATACGATCGCCTACATCATGACCATGTTTATCATTGATTTCTTTGAAATAATCAAGATCTATTAATAATAAAGACGCCACCATTTCTTTGCGTTGTCCTACTTCAAGATATTCATCCATATCCATTTCTAAACGATGACGATTGAATTGTTTCGTTAAAGGATCTAACATCGCTAAATCAGTCATTGTGCGTGTTTTTCGATTTAGCGATCTGATCTCAGAATTAGATTCAAGTAATACAGAACCCATTAACCAGAAGTTATAGACGAAGATCATAAAGAAACCGGTCGTAAAAGCCGTCGTACTCATATTGCTTGTTAAATCGTTTTGATTAGGTGATAGATAGGCAAAAACAATTCTCAATAAGAAGAATGCCACAATAACGGTCAATGAAATAGTAATCGTAAGCCGACCCTTCTTGCTTTCATTTTTGATTGTACTTCGTGATTTATACAAACCATCAAGTATAAATAGGCTCATCGTACCTGAACTGGTAATTACCCGATAAAAATAAGATGGGTAAATATAAATGAATACAAAATATAGAAAGCTTCCTATAACGAAATACGCCACGAAACGTAAGGAGAATGGTTTTAATTTGAAGTAAGTTCTTAATCCGGCGATGACCATCATGATCGAAAGCATAAACAAGAGGTTATGCACAAACACAACTTCTCGACTTGGACCGTTGATGGAATCATGCATCATACTCAATGAAATCGCACTGAAAATCAAAGAGAACAACATCATAAGATGCATAGGGTGTCTGCGAACATAGTAGACGATCGAAAAAGTGATGACGTACATCCCTATAATGGCCTCTGCGATAATCAAGAATGAATGCAACTCTATTTCATACATAGATATATTGTACCCTTTTTTATTTATAACTCATAAAAAAAGACGGTTTATTCACCGTCTTCAATGATTTCTTTGTCTACAACAGCAGCCATTGATAAACTACTACCTTCATTTACACTGATCATACGCACACCTTGGGTATCACGTCCATAGACGCCAACATTATCCAATGAGATACGGATAATGGTGCCTGTGTCGGTAACCATCAAGAGATCTTCATCCCCAACGACTGCCTTTACGACGACCAATGGCCCATTCTTATCGGTAATGTTGATGGTTTTAACGCCTTTTGCACCACGATTGGTTAAACGATAATCGGTTAAGGTCGTTTTCTTCCCATAACCATTTTTAGTGACAGATAAGATATACATGCCTTCTTTATCAGTAGCCATGCCTACGACATCACTGCCATCGGCGTTGAAGCCTTTGACCCCAGCGGCATTACGGCCCATAGGACGAACATCACCTTCGTTGAAGCGAACAGCTTTCCCATTGGATCCAGCGATGATGATCTCATCAGCTCCACTGGTGGCTTTAACTGCGATCAATTCATCGTTATCATTCAAACCGATCGCAATCTTTCCAGATTGACGGATCGAATCGAATTCTTCTGCGGCGACTCGTTTAACGAGACCTTTCTTCGTTACGAAGAAGAGGTATTTCCCGTCGTGTTCAGGAGTCAGCGCAACCAAAGCTTTGACCTTTTCATCTTTATCTAAATTCAAGAGATTTTGAACAGGGAGTCCTTTGGCGATTCGACTGGCTGAAGGCACACGGTAGCCTTTGATACGATAGACCTTACCGAAGTTGGTAAACAACATCAATTGATCATGGGTCGACATGGTCAAGAACTGATCGACCACATCTTCTTCGTTGACGGTCATGCCTTTGATGCCTTTTCCACCACGATTCTGGGTACGATAGGTATCGACAGGAGTACGTTTGATATAACCATTGATGGTCATCGTCATGATGATGTCTTCACGTGGGATGAGATCTTCATCTTCGATGTCTGTATCTGCTTCGACGATCTCTGATCTTCTTGGATCGTTGAAACGTTCTTTGATTTCAGTCAACTCTGTTCTAATGATCCCAACCAAACGAGGATGATTGGATAGGATATCGATGAAGTCCGCAATGGATAAAACCAAAGCTTGGTATTCTTCTTCGATCTTAGTTCTTTCTAAACCTACTAAACGACGTAAACGCATCTCTAGAATGGCTTTCGCTTGGATCTCGGTTAAAAGGAATTCGCTTATTAAGCCATTGGTGGCTTCCTCATCGTTTTTAGATCCACGAATAAGGGTAATGATGCGATCGATGTTATCTAAGGCGATACGTAAGCCCTCTAAGATGTGGGCTCTTTCCTTGGCTTTCATCAAATCATATTCAGTACGTCGACGAATCACCACTTCTTGATGATCGATATAGTGTTGAAGCATTTCCTTCAATGACAATTGTTTAGGATTATTATTGACTAAGGCCAACATATTGACCCCAAATGAAGTCTGTAAGGCTGTCATTCTAAACAACTGATTGAGTATGACTTCGCTTTGGACATCTTTTCTAAGTTCGATGACGATACGGATACCACCTCTTTCAGAGGATTCATCTCTTAGATCGGTAATGCCTTCGATTTCTTTTTCTGTCGCTAATACAGCGATCTTTTTTATAAGTTCAGATTTATTGACTTGATAAGGGATCTCGGTGACGATCAACACATGTTTCCCGTTGGACATTTCTTCAGTCTCTACACGAGATCTAACCATGATCGATCCTCTGCCTGTCTCAAAGGCAGATTTGATGCCTGATCGACCTAAAATAAGGGCTCCTGTAGGAAAATCAGGTCCTGAGATATAACTTTCCATAAGTTCCATGATCGTGATGTCTGGGTTATCCATGATCGCAATGGTGGCGTCTATGACTTCACCCAAGTTATGCGGAGGAATATTCGTAGCCATCCCAACAGCGATCCCTGTGGATCCATTGACCAAGAGATTAGGAAAACGAGAAGGCATAACGACAGGTTCTTTTTCTTCCCCATCGTAGTTATCAACGAAATCGATTGTATCTTTTTTGATGTCTCTGACCATTTCCATAGCGATCTTAGACATTCTAGCTTCGGTATAACGCATGGCCGCAGCACTGTCTCCGTCGATGTTGCCGAAGTTTCCATGGCCATCTACCAACATGTATCTGTATGAGAAATCTTGAGCCATACGAACCATCGCATCATAGACAGAACCTTCCCCATGAGGATGGTACTTACCGATGACTTCACCGGCGATACGGGCTGATTTCTTATGCGGTTGTTCAGATGTGATGCCTAAATCATTCATCGCGTAGAGTATTCTACGATGAACTGGTTTTAATCCATCTCTTACATCAGGTAAAGCACGCGCTACAATAACGCTCATGGCGTAATCTAAGAAAGAAGTCTTCATCTCTGAAGAAATATTGACTTGTCTGATCTTATCGTGTTGTTCAGTCATGGTTTCCTCCTAGATGTCCAAATTCTTAACGAAATGGGCATTATCGACGATGAAATTACGTCGAGGTTCTACTTCATCACCCATCAACATGTCGAAAACCATATCAGATTCCATCGCATTTTCGATGGTGACTTGGTTTAAGATACGATGGGCCGGATCCATGGTGGTCTCCCATAACTGTTGGGCATCCATTTCCCCTAGACCTTTATATCGTTGGATACTGTATTTATCGCCGAATTCTTTCTTCAAGACTTCCAGTTCCGCATCACTATAGGCATATTTATCGACCTTATTTTTAGAGATACGATACAAGGGAGGTTGAGCGAAATAGATATAGCCTCCTTCGATGACTTCTCTTAAGAAGCGATAGAAGAAAGTTAAAAGCAAGGTTCTAATATGAGCTCCATCGACGTCAGCATCGGTCATGATGACAATCTTATGGTAACGTAGTTTATCTAGATCGAGTTCTTCCCCAAATCCACAGCCAAAGGCTGTAAACATGGTTCTAATTTCATTGTTGTCATAGACTTTGGTTAAGCGTGCTTTCTCAACGTTGATGACCTTACCTCGTAAAGGCAAGATCGCTTGGAATTCACGATTACGACCTGATTTCGCTGATCCACCGGCAGAATCACCTTCGACGAGATAGATCTCGCATAGTTCAGGATTGCGATTTGAGCAATCCGCTAATTTACCTGGTAAAGACGCAAAATCCAAAGCACCTTTTCTTCGGGTAAGTTCTTTGGCTTTTCTAGCTGCGATGCGCGCATTCGCAGCCATCATGACTTTTTCTAAGATGATCTTGGTTTGAAGTGGATTCTCATAGAGGTATCTCTCAAACAAAGGCCCAAAAGTATCAGAGACGACCTTTTTGACTTCAGCGTTGCCTAGTCTGGTCTTGGTTTGTCCTTCATATTGAGGATCAGGATGCTTAACGGAGATGATCGCAGTCAAACCTTCACGGATATCATCCGCTTGAAGATTCTCATCGCCATCCTTGATGTAGTTCTTTTCTTTGGCGAGTTTATTGATGATGCGATTCATCGTCATCCTAAAGCCTTCTTCGTGGGTCCCACCTTCATGCGTATTGATGTTGTTACAGAAGGAATAGACATTAGGAGAGTAGCTTTCGTTGTATTGTAAAGCCACTTCGATTTGGATCCCATCTTCTTCACCTTCACAGTTGATGATGTCTTGATGAATAGGGGTCTTGTTTTTATTGAGGAAAGCGATGTATTCTTTTAGACCTCCACGATAGAGAAATTCAACAGGTTTATAGTCGAAGCGTTGATCGTCGAAATCAATGGCGTTGCCTTTGTTTAAGAAGGCGATCTGTTGAAGACGATCTCTTACGGTGTCATGATCATATTCTAAAGTCTCGGTAAAAATGGTTGGGTCGGCTTTGAAGCGTACGACGGAGCCATGTTTATCCGTTACTCCAATTTCTTTTAGATCAGCTACAGGAGTTCCCCCATGCTCAAAACGCATGAAGTATTCTTTCCCATTGAGGTGAATATTGACTTCGAGCCATTCAGATAATGCATTGACGACGGAAGCACCGACCCCATGAAGCCCACCTGATACTTTATACGCACCTCCACCGAATTTACCACCCGCATGAAGCACGGTAAAAATGGTCTCAACGGAAGACTTGCCTGTCTTCTCATGGATACCTACAGGCATACCTCGCCCATTATCGATGACAGTCACGATGTTTTCTTTATCGATGGTGACTTGGATACGATCCGCATAACCCGCTAAAGCTTCATCGATCGAGTTATCAACTATCTCCCAAACCAAATGATGGAGACCTCTTAATGAAGTGGTCCCTATATACATCCCAGGTCTTTTTCGAACGGCTTCTAAACCTTCTAAGACTTGGATATCGTCGGCTGTATACGAATGCTCAACTCTGTTGGTCATAACTGCTTCCTTTCCCTGATCTTCCCTGAAGTGACTTCATAGATCGTAACGGCGTCACTAAGCCATTCTTTGACGTGTTCTAGATCAGTGGTACTGATGATCGTTTGAGTGTTTTGATGCAAAGTACTAAAGAGAGCTTTGCGTCTAAGCGCATCCAATTCACTAAACACATCGTCTAAAAGTAAGATCGGTTTCTCACCGATGGTCTCTTCTATCACATCCAATAAAGCACACTTTAGAGCGATGACGATCATACGTCTTTGGCCTTGTGAGGCCAGATCACTGACAGGGATCCCATTCATCTTGAAGGCCAAGTCATCTCTATGGATCCCAACACTGGTCACTTTCATAAACTTATCTCGTTCTAAATGCCTTTGATATTTCTCTCTAAGTTCAGTCTCACAATCGATGGACCACTCAACGGGTCCACTATAGTCGATCTGGATGTTTTCTGAGCTTAATGAAAGCTGGGTAAAATACTTATTCAATGAGGCATTGATCCGTTGGATAAAGGCCGTTCTTAAGCGAATAATATCGCTTTGAAAGCCAACCAATCGTTCAGTCACCACTTCTAGATAAGCCTCATCGATGACCTTTTCCTTAAGGATCGTATTACGATCTTTTAAAAGTTTCATCGTTTTGCTTAAGAGATCGACATAGACAGGATTGATCTTTCCTAGTTCAGTATCCATGAAACGACGTCTCGCTTTAGGTGAGGCATCAAAGAGTTCCATATCGCTGGGAGAAAACAAGACAGCATTCATCTTACCGATGAAGTCAGAACTACGTTTGATCAAGGTCTGTTGGTAATAAAGACTCTTACCTAAAGGATGCAAAACGACTTTAAGTTCAAATGGACTTGAACCTTCTATGACCCCTTTGATGAGGGCACTTTCACAGTCGTTTTTGATACAGATCTGTTCATCGTTGACTCGATGAGATCGTCCTGTAGAAAGAAAATAGATCGACTCTAGAAGATTGGTCTTGCCTTGTGCGTTATCTCCTACTAAGACCGTAATGGACTCATTAAAAGAAACACTCAAAGAAGCGATGTTTCTAAAATCGCGTAAGGTCAAAGAGCGTAGCTTCATTGACCGATGGAGTAGCTTTTATCTTCAATCAGGACAGTATCACCAGGATAGATCTTACGACCTCTTCGATCTTCACTTTCCCCATTGATCTTGATTTTTAATCGTTTAACGGCGACTTTTGCTTCACCGCCAGAAGCGATCCAATCGGTCAATTTTAGCAGTTGTCCAAGGGTAATATAAGGACTCGTAAGTTTGATCATAAGGCCCTCCTTCTTTCAGAATACTCCACAATTATTATACCATAAAAACACCCTGTTTGACAGGGTGTAGAGGGCTTTAAATCGACGTTTTAAGCTTATTGGTACTGATTCATCAAGTCTTCGATTTGTTGGTCTGTGAAGCCTAAATCCTTCATCCAACCTTGAACTTGTTCAGGGGTTATTTCATTGTCTTCAGCGTAGGTTTTTAAAACCTCAACATCAGCTTCTGTGATCTCTTCTTTGGTGATGAATTTATGTGCGACCCCAACCACTTCTTCTGGGAATCCCATATCCTTAAGCGTCTCTTCGATGATTACTAAATCTTCTTCCTCTAAGGGTTCTCCGCTGTTTAATTTATCTACCAACTTTAAAGTTGGATTGTCTTCGATCAAACTCGCAATAAGATCAGAAGTTACAGGTTCAATAGGACCAAGAACACTCGCTTTTAATAGATCGACCCCATTAGAAAACATAGGAACACTTAACATAAGTGC
>JAAXXT010000043.1 GCA_013334325.1 Erysipelotrichaceae bacterium
GTCGATTGATTGACTTGTAGATCACTACAGAAGAGTAATCTCGCATCAGCGGAGATCTTATCGCCTTCAGCGATGACCATAATGTCTCCAGGGACAAGTTCCTCAGCGAGGATCTTAAGTTCCTTGCCTTCACGAATGACGCGTACGAAAGCAGGAAGCATTTTCTTTAAGGCATCGGTAGCTTTACCGGCTCTGAATTCTTGCCAGAAACTAAAGGCCCCATTGATGATGTTGACCAACATAATGGCGATACCTAGTTCAGGCATTTGGGCGATGATGGCGATGATGCCTCCTACCCAAAGTAAGATAGCCATCATAGTAGTCATGGTGGCTAAGAAGATAAAGATCGGATGTTTACCTTTCTTTTCTTCGATGATGTTTTTCCCATATTTTTC
Organism: Erysipelotrichaceae bacterium; assembly: GCA_013334325.1. Taxonomy (GTDB): domain Bacteria; phylum Bacillota_I; class Bacilli_A; order Erysipelotrichales; family Erysipelotrichaceae; genus UBA2212. Next base: position 396 of record JAAXXT010000043.1, read on the forward strand.
ACGAGCACTTAAGACTTCTTGAGCTGTTAATCCGCCAGTTCTTGAATTCAAGACTGAGACAGCCTCATTGGAGGTTAAGGTATGAATGACAGCTATTCGTTCTTCGTTGTGTGTTAAGTTTTCCGTAGGGACACCCTTTGTTTACACCCTTCTCTTATTCAAACAGAATACACAATACTCCTTGTTTTGAATAAATACAAGCATTTGAGCCCTTCACACTGATAAGCACATTATAGAACTAAAAAAGCGTTAAAAGTAAGCGGATACATAGATAAAGGTCATTTTATGGATGATTTTATAGATTTAATCATATCTGTGATGATTTTCACAAAAGTGTTTGAACTTTAACTATTTCATTCTATAATAGAGATAAAGAGTCGACTTAATCATAGACATTCTTAACGTTTTTTGGTGGCTTACTTAAGTCGATCAGAAAGGGATAAGTGTGGAATCATCGATATGAAGATCATAAAGATACTTGGTTTAGCGTTTTTAATGTTGGGATTTGGAATAACTGGGAGTAAACCTGTAGTTTCTTATTTAGCGTGTGATGAGATTGCCTTTGATGCGGTCAGTGGACGCTATCAAATCACAACTGCAGACGATTTGTCGAATATGGCTTGTTGGATCAACCACGGGGATACAGATTACGTGGATGCGGTCTTTGAGCTGAAAAACGACATTGATCTTGAGGGGGTAGAATGGGTTCCGATTGGGACAGCCATTAATGCCTTTACTGGAGAGTTCTATGGAGAATACTTCCATCTCTCACATCTTGAGATCACGACGACCGTCAATAATGGGGGAACTCTAGCGATGTATCTTCTATATGGGACTGGGATATTTGGGAATCTATCCGGTGCCAACATCGTTGACCTCAGAATCACGGATCCTGTCATATCGATTGAAACCAATAATATATCTGCGATCGATACTGATGAATATCATATCAGTATGGTTGGGATCATTGCAGCTTCAGCTGACAATGCGACCACCATCCATGATGTGGATGTTTCGAATGCGACAGTAACGATCCTCAATGAGGAGAATTTGATTCAAATGAACTCCTTCTTGTATACGATCTTAGGTGGATTGGTAGGACGCTTGGGCAATGGCTCACTACTGTCCGATTCTTCATTTACCGGTGCCATTAATGTAACGGCTGCAGTTGAAGATGCTCAATATATCTATATGGGAGGTTTGGTCGGAACTGTAGATTCTTCCACCATCGATAATAGTTGGTTTATGGGCTCGATTGATTTTATATCACCTGAGGCCTATTCATTGAATGAATTGACGGTTGGTGGTGTTGCAGGCTCACTCTTAAATGGTACCTTGATCGATACCATAGTCGGAATGAGTACCATAGAAGTAAGCTCTATGACTGAGCACGCAGCTGTCGGAGGCATTGCAGGATCAGCAGATTATCTAAGCTTGATCGAAACTTCTACGGCTCATGGTCAGTTTACGACTATGACCAATAATTTAGGTGGGATCGTTGGCTATATAGGTGAAAGTCCAACCCAAGTGGGTGGGCTTAGCCCTGAGGCATTTGTTCCATTAGACCAAACGATCATGAACCTTGACACCAACAATGTCATGGCGGATCTTGTCGGTCATGACTATGTGGGTGGTATCGTAGGCAAAACCAACATAGCGATCAACATCAACAACAGTTGGTTTGAAGGATCGATTACCGGTCACTCTAGTGTAGGTGGTTTATTAGGTTTGGCTGGTGAATGCACCATCGAAATCACTGAGTCCTTCAGCTTAGGTGAACTCACCGGCAGCAATTATTTGGGAGGTCTCATTGGTCAAGGTTATAGTGAAAATATTATGAACCAAGTTTTCTCTAGAATGAGCATAACGATGATTGAGGACACTGAAATCGTTCCAGACAATGGTTCCTCTTATTACTTGGGTGGTTTATTGGGCTATGATTATGGGGTGTATTCTCACTATATGGAAGCCTATTTTGCGGGGACATTGAATCATGGCTCTTTGACGGTTCAATTCTTAGATCCAATCGCCAATTTCAATGCTACTCCGCTTACTTTCAACTATGTATATTTTGATCATGATTTGGCTCCTATTAGTTCGAGTTTAGGCATACCGCTGACGACGGCTGAGATGAAAGTAGATGATAGTTATTCTGGCTTTATCTTTAATAATCCTTGGTTTATTGATCCACGGTTCAACGATGGCTATGCTTTCTTCTCTGCAGGCTATTATGAAGTCATCGTCGATGATGGATCAGATCCTTATGGGTTCTTATCGAGATACAATAGTCCAATCTTAGAACCAGAAGACCCAGAAAAAACGGGCTCAGTCTTTGGAGGTTGGTTTACTGATCCAGAGCTGACTGATCCTTGGGACTTTGGTTCTGATGAAGTAACGGATGATATGACCTTATATGCGAAGTGGACAGCCCAACTACCTGATACTGGAGAAGATGTTCAATTAGGCTTTGGGGTATTATTGATCAGTAGCTTTTTATGGTTTATATCACGTAAGTCAAAGAAAAACGCATGAGTCTAAAGACACCTGAAAAGGTGTCTTTCTTTATCACTAGGCGTATAATGAAGTCAAAATAAATAGGAGGAACCATGAGACATCCAGTGTATGATCGGCGTCATCTGATCGATGCGGCTATGGGACGCATCGACAACGATCTGATAGTTTTTAACGCAAAGATTTTTAATGTGTTTACTGGTGAGATCTTAAAAGGAGAGATATGGATCAAGGATGGGTATATTACCCATGTGGAAGTTCATGATGAACCACTTCAAAAAGGCAAATCGAAAGAAAGTGTCGATGCGTTAGGAAACTATGTGATCCCAGGTTTGATCGATCCTCATGTCCATATCGAAAGCAGTATGTTGACTCCTAGACAATTCGCGTCTGCGGTCTTGCCTCATGGGACAACGACCGTGGTTACGGATCCTCATGAGATCGCCAATGTCTATGGGATAAAAGGGGTCTCGTATATGATCGAGAGTGGTCTAGATACACCACTACGACAATTGGCTCATGTGCCTTCGTGTGTTCCTTCAGTATTAGGTTTAGAAAATACAGGGGCTATCTTTGGACCTGAAGAAATAGAAACATTGTTTAAGATGAAGAATGTGATCGGATTGGCTGAAGTGATGGATTTTATCGGTGTCATTCAAAATGAAGATCGCATGCATAAGATCTTAGACGTAGCTCATACTCATGAACGCTTTATCCAAGGTCATGCTCCTTCGCTGGTAGGGCATGAAAGATCTGCTTATAAACTAGGTGGACCTAGTTCAGATCACGAAATAACAACGCCTCAAGAGGCCATAGACTCACTTAGAATGGGTCTTTATGTGGATGCGAGAGACAGCAGTATCGCTCAAAACATACCTGAGATCGCTTTGGGGGTAAAAAACTTAAGATACCTCGATTACTTAACGATATGTACAGATGATAGAGAAGCTCAAGATATCTTAATTCATGGATCTGTGGATTCTTTGATCAATCTACTCATCAAAGAAGGTGTGGACTCTTTAGATGCGATCAGATGTGGAACCTTAAACGCAGCTCGTCAGATCCGTCAAGAAACACTAGGAGCGATCGCACCTGGTTATGTGGCAGATCTGGTCATCACTGAAAGTCTACAGCTGATCAAAGCGAAAAGTGTATACGTGGGTGGGAAACATATCGCTGAAGATGGGAAAATGATAAGTCCACTAAAGGAAATCATCTATCCACTTGAAAAAGAAAACTCCATCAATATCCCATCATTGACTTTAGATGATCTTACCCTTAAGACTCCGATCCCAAATGGAGAAGTAAGGGTCAATGTCTTATGTTATGAAGGGTCAGACAGTGTGGTCACGACGATTCGAAAAGAAGTCATGAAGGTCATCGATGGGAAGCTTCAACTCAATGATCCTCAGCTTAAGATCGTTGCGGTCATCAATCGTTATGGTTTATCAAATAAAGCACTTCATGTGGTAAGGGATTTTGGGATCACAAAAGGCTGTGTTGCCTCTACTGTAGCTCATGATTCTCATAACTTAATTATGGTGTATGAAGATCCTCAAGATGCATTTGTAGCATATAACCAAATAAAAACCACTCATGGTGGTATGTGTACTGTGCTTGATCATAAAGTAACAGGATCTTTAGAACTTCCTGTGGCTGGTCTAATGGCCAATATCCCAATCCATGAGATGGCTGAAAAAGCAGAATACCTTAAACTTAGATTAAGAGAACTAGGTTTGACTCAGATGGAGAATCCTTTATTAAGAATCGTAACTTTAGCTTTACCTGTGATCCCGTATGCGAAGATGTCGGATATGGGCTGTATCGACGTGGTAAAGAAAAGCTTTATTCCTTTATTTGATCTGTAGATTTGAATTCTTGAAACGTTAAACGTAGACCTAAAGCTTTAGCGATTTTAGATAGAGTTACTAGATTAGGAAATGACTGATGTCTTTCCATACGTGAGATGACTTGTTGTCTAACTCCAGATTGTTGAGCCAATGTTTGTTGGGAAACATTCATCTTTTTTCTATAGTGTATGATTTGGCCAATGAGATCTACTTCAAGTTTACTTTTCTCATAATACATCGCAAAAATAGGATCCTTCATATTTTCTTTAATGAGTTCATCAATATCAATTTCGATAAATGGCATAATTTTCTCCTTGATTGGGTTACTTTAATCGATTATATCTTTCAATGATCACTCGGCGATCATGATTCTCTAGTCTATTCTTTTGTTTCTTTAAGGCATAGAAGATTAAGATCTGATCCTCTTCTTTTGCAAAATAGAAGAATCGATTGAAACGATATGTTTTTATTTCCCAAATTTTACCTTCAATTTGACGTGTATCCACAAAGCTTAATCCATCAGTACTTATTTTTCTAAAGACTGCCAAGACATATGTTCT
>JAAXXT010000051.1 GCA_013334325.1 Erysipelotrichaceae bacterium
CCTTTTGAATCTACTGCGATTGATACAAGCGAGGTAAATAGACCCGCGATATCTGATTCAGAATAACGAGATCCAAAGAAATAGATGAATTCTCCTTCATTGGTATAGGCAAAGATCTGACCCGTTTTAGTAGTCACATAGATGATCCCATCTTTATCAACCGTGATGTCTGAGAAATCACTGAAACCCCAGATAAAACGATCCGCAAACATGTCTTGTCCAGCAGTGTTATGTTTCTTAAGCCCATGCATCATAAAGCTTAAGGTGCCACCCATCGTGGTGGAATACAAGATCCCATCTTTATCCATAAATAGATTAGAGAAAGTAGTAGGAACTCTACCGGTCAAGGTTTCTTTTTGTTCATCGGTGAAAAACATATCTTGAAGCATTTGTAGGATATTGAGTTGTACTTTATTTGAGGCAAAATATCCTAAGAATTCTCCTGAGTTGGAGAGCTGAATGATCCCATTATAGACCCCTTCAGATTGGACATAAAGATTACCTCGATTATCGACGGCGACCTTAGATGGTTTATAAGGCGTATCACCGAAAGAGGCCGTGGTAGGACGATTGAATTGTTCAATATAGTCTCCCGCATGATTGAATCTAAAGATGGCTTCTGCGGTAGGATCAGCCACATAGATGTCTCCGTTTTGAGCCAAGAAGATGCCCGCAGGTCCAGAGAAACCTTCATATGCTAATACACGTACGACGGTATCTGTCGTCGTATCGTATTCTACGACACGTTGATGTTCCTTATCTACGATATAGAGATGATCTTGATCATCCATAGCCATATCTTGAGGATTCTTTAATCCTAGATTGGTTACTGTTAGTTGAGGAAGATAAGCATCTTGAGTCCAAACCAAGTTATATTTAAAGTCTAGTGTTCGTGTAGGAGAAGTCGCTGAAGAGGCACTTACCGATAAGGTAAAGCTAAACAAGACAAGCAATAGAATCAAGAATGAACGTGCTTTTTTCATAGTGCCTCCTACTTGATCCCAGAATGGCTCATGGTGTTCATGACCTTAGACTGAAGCAACATAAAGATGATGAGATTAGGTAAGAACATGATCAAACCTGCAGCTGCAGACATCCCTGCCCCTGCTATGGTGTTTGAAGATGAGGTCAAAGTATTAAGATAAAAGGCAAAGGTTTTTAAGGTTTCATCTGAGATGTATAAACTAGAGCTTTCTGTCGCATTCCATACCACTTGGAAAGTTAAGATACCTACCGTCGCAAGCGCTGGTTTAACCAAAGGCATAACGATCTTTAATAGGATTTGGAAGTCATTGGCCCCATCCAGTTTCGCGGCTTCGATGAGGGCATCAGGTATATCATCCATAAACTGCTTCACTAAGAATAAACCAATAGGCATGGCCAATAAAGGGATGATGTGAGCCAAGAAGTTATCGCTTAATCCTACGTTCTTGATGATCAAGAAACGAGGAATCGCTACAGCGATAGGCACAAACATCAATGCGATCTGATTTAAGGCAAAGAGTTTCTTTTTAAGTTTGAATTTCTTCTTGGATAAGACATAAGCACTCGCAGCTGTAATCAAGATATTCGCTAAGACAGTGACTACGGTGACGATGATCGAATTGAATAAGTATCGACTCATAGGGACCCCTGTCGTAGACGCAGTCCTAAAGAGATCAGTGAAGTTCTTTAGTGTAGGTTTGATGACGAAGAATCTTGG
>JAAXXT010000004.1 GCA_013334325.1 Erysipelotrichaceae bacterium
GTAGAGTGATGGATTGGGTACGGTTCACTTCCACCATAAGTCGATTAAGCCATCATGAAAATGATGGTTTTATTTTGAGTTTTAATGTAGAAATAAAATCAATTACTTTAATTCTGTATTGGCTACGATAGTTTGTTAATATATTAAAGATAGTTCGACTTTTTGATTCACAATTTAGTCTAATAAGAGAAAGAGGTAAGCATGGAGAATGAAAAGATAAATAAAGCTATTCATGGTGATGATGATGCTTTGGTAGACTATCTCAAATCGATCTCGTCATTATTACTAAAAACCTCCATGGGATTATTGGGGGATAAAGATCAAGCTAGAGATTGCATCTCTGAAACGATTGCTAAAGTTTATAAACATCGCAAGAAAGTTAAACAGCCAGAGTTCTTTCAAACTTGGATCATTAGAATCCTAATCAATGAATGTAAAGACGAGTTAAAACGATCGAAACGTTATATATCATTGCCAGAAGATTTCGACATCGTAGAACCGATTAAAACTAACTTTTCTTTCGTTAAGGATACGATGGAAAACTTGCCTTTTGAGCTCAAACAAATTATCGTCTTGAAGTTTTATAATCAACTGACATTTAAAGAGATTTCGATGACACTCATCGTTCCAGAAAGTACGATTAAAAGCCGATATGCTTTAGCCCTTAAAAAAATGAAAGTAGAATTGGAGGCACTCTATGACTAATAATGAACGATTCAAAGACTGGATGAAAGAGATCAATAAAGAAGATGGTTCCGTGATTGATGAACTGATAGAGCAGAAGGTGAGAAAACTAAAACGAAATAAACATATCCGTTGGGCAACCATTCCACTTACCTCGTTTATTTCAATGGTTCTAGTCTTTACATTGCTGATTAATTTAAATGATGCATTTTATGCTTATGCAATAAGTAATCCAATCCTAAAACCTTTGACACAGCTGGTTAATAATCGTCAAGACATCCTTAGTGCTTTTGACAGCGGATATGTTCAGTTGATTGATAAAACGATCACCGTTGGTGATTATACCTTAGAAGTCGATTCGATAATCTCAGATACAAGAAGTATAAATATGTTCTATAAAGTCCGTTATCAAGGGAAACTCATTGATGAATTTGAGCCATCCTCCAATCCGAGTTTTGATTTTACATCCTTGAGTGGAGATAGTATTGGTTATGCCACCTCGTATCATCACTTCGAAAATTATCAGTGGGCTGAGATCTCCTTAAAAAGTCTTAACGATTATGAACCTCTTCTCATTAAATTCACTCCTAATAATGATCTTGTGGATCTATACGGTGAACTACAAGTCAATATTGACCAATCTAAGGTGATTCAACCAGTCTACATTCAAATCAATGAAACCATCATGGTTGGTGGGCAGAAATTGATCATTAAAAATCTGGAGATGGGTGCTTTCAGTTCACAACTAACCTACTATCTCGATGCCAAGAACGAAAAAATGCTTGTCTTGATTGTTTTTAAAGATTCAACCAGTGGTGTTTCTTGGGATGATGAATCAGTTGCGGTTAACTACAAATACGAAAACTTTCCGATTGGACAGCTGAATCATGAGAAAAACATCAGTTTGGAATTAAAAAATGCATCTGTACTAGACAGAGCTTTTGAGACAATCAACTTCGACCCTGTCTCTAGAACATTTAGTGCATTGCCTGAGCACTTAACACTCAAAGATGTAGTTGTAATAGATAATAAATATGAAATCATTTTCGAAGAATATCAGAGTGTTGGGAATCAAGGTTTGATGCCAATAATGAACGGATCAGTGGAGGATGTGTCTTGGTTTAGTGAGGGACCAGCATCGAGTAATCTAAGTGTTCATCATGTAAGCTTTTTCTTGAAAAATGATCAGCTTGTCAAATTCAAAGTATTAGGCGGAACTGAACTTGGCGACTTGCCTAAACCAGTTATCATTCAGCTTCCCTAGTACAATTAAACAGGATACTTGCGTAAGCTTAATTTTAAGCGAGTGAAAATCATGGAATATTGCAGTTCTATTGGCTTTAGTAAGTGATAAACCAACAAACCTCACTTCCACCAAAAGTCGATTAAGCCATCATGAAAATGATGGTTTTATTATGATGATTTAGGTGTCAGACTTTGCGAAAGCATGACGAGTTAAATAAAATTCAAAATGAAGGAGATCTAGTAGCAGGAAAGAAATGATTCTTTTTAACAAGAAAAGAAATCGTATATTGATTGACAAAATGTAAAGTTTACTTTACTATAGAAATGTAAAGCGTGCTTTACAAGGAGCTGAAGTGAAAAACTACGTCAAAGAATATCGTGAAGACAAGAAATTGACTCAAGAAGCGCTGGCCAATCATTTGAATGTTTCACGTCAAACCATTATCTCTATTGAGAATGGTAAGTATGTCGCTTCGTTGACGTTGGCCTTAAAACTCTCGATCTTCTTCAATACTTCAGTTGAGAACTTATTTTCACTAAAGGAGGAACATGAAAACTAAAGTCGCGTATCTTATTATGGGAATCTATAGCATACTATTAATCGTAGGTTTGATTTTCACGAATGATTTTTTGATCAATATTTCTACAGCTCTTGCAATCATCAGTGCAATTGCCATTCAACAAAACGAGTCAAAGAAAGAACCTGATGAACGGGAAAAGTTTATTGTCGATCGAGCAGCATCTCTTTCATATTTATCTGTAATGACCATTATTTTTCTCGGTTATATAGGTAATGACGTGATTGGTTTTGAGAATTACTTAAGTTTCGAACTCGTTTTTCAGATACTAATCGGAATTGGATTTATGACTTTTGTCTCAATGTATGTTTATCTTATGGAAAAATATTAGGATTACCTATCACACGTATAGAGTCTAGTTTTTATCTGATGAAACAATTTGAACAGAAGTTCGACCCCCTCACTTCCACCAAAAGTCGATAAAGCCATCATGAAAATGATGCCTTTTTTATCAGTTAAAAGTACCAGAATATTGAATCCAATAAGAATTGATCAGTTCATATCATGTGGTCATGTTGCTATGCTGATAGGAGTAAAATATTCATTACATTTGTTTTAAGATAAAAGCGGTGTAAAATATAGACAGGATATTAAGTTAAATCAAATTCTAAATTGAAATGATGAACACTTTTGGAGGACCACATGAATAAATATTTTAAGATGATCGCTGTCGTATTGAGCATTAGTGTTTTAACTGCCTGTGCACCTACAGTTAAACAAGAACCTGTCATTGTCGCAACGATGTTGGATTCTGAAGGTGGTATATTGGGTAATATGATCATTTTGATGCTTGAAGCTGAAGGCATTAAAACAGAAAACAAACTCTATTTTGGAACCCCGGATATTTTGAGGACTGCTTTAGAAAACGATGATGTTGATTTGGTTGTAGACTATACTGGATCTGGTCAATACTATCATCCAGAAGATGCTACAGATCCTTCGATTTGGAATGATCCTGAAGATGGCTATGCCTTTACAGAAAAATTAGATCGAGAAAAAAAGGATCTCTTATGGTTGACACCAGCACCTGCCAATAACACTGAAATGATTGCGGTAACACGTGAATTTGCCAGTACGAATGCTTTGGTTACCATGGCTGATTTGGCTGCGTATATCAACGCTGGTAATCCTTTTAAGTTAATAGCATCAGCAGGATTTATCGAAAATACAATGGGTCTTTTGGGCTATGAAGAGGCTTATGGATTTAAGCTGACCAATGATCAGATCATTTCACTATCCTCTGGAAACACAGCAGAAATGCTACAAGCCTTATCACTAGGAACCAATGGGATCAATGCTTCGTTGGTCTATGGTACAGATGGAGCTTTGGATCAATTGAATTTGATCGTATTGGAAGATCCAAAACAAATCCCGCCTGTGTATTTACCTGCACCTGTTATCCGTAAAGCAGTACTTGAACAGTATCCTGAAATCAGAGATATCCTTAAACCTGTTTTTGAATCATTGGATCTTGAAACACTACAGACATTAAATGCGAAAGTCGCTTATGAAGGTCTTGATGCCTTGGATGTTGCGAAAGCCTATTTGATTGAGAAAAAATTCTTAAAACAATGAAGTCTTCTAGACTAAAGATCAACCTTGGATATGGCTTAATAGGCTTGGCGAGTTTTGCCTTGCCTTTAGGTGAGTTCAAACCTAATCGAGTCGTAAAAGGAATCTTACTTTACCCCATTGATCTTTTTAGTCTATATTTAATCATTGCATTCTTTATTGGGATACTAATGCTTTATATTTTTCAGATGAGAAAGAAGAATCCTGGGTTAGTTACACAATGGTTGTTGATCAGTTTGGGTTTATTACCAAGCTTGATCCTTATAGCACTCTCGGCAGTTAAGATAAGTGGAATAGAATTTAATCCAAGTGCCGCTAGGGTATCTTTAGGTAGTGGTTTCTATGTCTTACTTTTAGGTATATTGATTATCATGAGCCAATTCAAGGCTTTTAAATGGTTATTATTGGGAATGGTATTCTTGGTTGTGATGAGTGTAATGCTTAATCTAGTACCTAATCTAGGACTTATAAAAGAGTTTAATAATGTTAAAGACTCATTCATCAAAGCCATAGGTACTCATCTTACCTTAGCACTAAGCTCTGCATTATTTGCCATCATACCGGGAATTCTATTAGGATATATCAGTTATACTCATAGTCGATGGCGTGAATGGGTGATGGGTTTTGTGAATCTGTTTCAAGTTGCCCCTACGCTTTCTTTATTGGGCTTGGTGATGATTCCTTTGAGTTTACTTTCAAAAGCTTATCCAATACTGTCTCAATGGGGCATCAAAGGTATAGGGTTTGCGCCTGCTTTTATCGTTTTGACTTTGTATTGTTTATTACCAATCGTAGCAAATGCATATGCAGGTTTTCAACAAGTCGATAAAGCAATATTTAGCAGTGCAAAAGGAATGGGGATGACTCCATTTCAGATATTTTACAAAGTATCTTTTCCTTTAGCAGCTCCTATTATTTTATCTGGTATAAGAACCGCTTTGACTCAAAACATTGGGAATACGATCTTAGCTGGATTGGTTGGAGGTGGTGGTTTGGGGGCTTTGATCTTCTTAGGTCTATCTCAGGCAGCCCCTGATTTAGTTTTACTGGGAACGATACCAGTAGTGATCATGGCTTTGATGTCTGATCAGATCTTCGAATTTTTTGAACATAAATTGAACCACATGATGGGGGTAGTCCATGATACAACTCAAACAAGTTAGTAAACGATATGGTGATATCGTAGCATTAGATCATATCGACCTTACAGTTCAAGACGGTGAATGCGTTGTCTTGATTGGACCTTCAGGTTGTGGTAAATCAACCTTACTTAGAAGCATCAATCGTTTGATAGATACAGATCAAGGTGATATTTTAGTTAATGGTCAAAATATCTCTACTTATAAAGCTGAAGATCTGCGTCGTCAATTGGGTTATTGTATCCAAGGTGTAGGTCTTTTTCCTCATCTCAGTGTCTTTGACAATATCGCCATCGTTCCCCAACTTTTAAAGTGGGATAAAGTAAAAATCAAAGATCGGATCAATACCCTGATGGATCTCACTGGACTTCCATTAAGTTATTTATCGAAAAAGCCGCATGAATTATCGGGTGGTGAAGCTCAACGAGTAGGAGTATGTCGAGCATTAGCGGCTGATCCTTCGATTTTACTAATGGATGAACCTTTTGGGGCAGTAGATCCTATGACACGGGAACAGATCCAATTGGCTTTTAGAAAGATTCAACGTGAACTTAAGAAAACAGTGCTCTTTGTGACCCATGATATGGAAGAAGCCATCTTATTGGCCGATCGTATCGCGATCATGTATAAGGGTAAGATCCTTTCACTAGAAACTCCAGGTGGATTAATTAATGGTAAACATGATCCTTTCGTCAATGAATTCATAGGGGCAGATTATCCATTGCGATTACTTAAACGTTATACCTTGGCTGATCTAAAGGTCATTAACGTGGATTCAAAATCTCAACTCAACCAAGTATCTTACCTAAATGAATTCAGTACAGCTAAAGAAATTCTCTCAGAGATCCTAAAAAGCGGATCTCAAGAGATTATGATTCAAAAAACTGATAAAACGAAAGTGATCGTATCTTATGAAGCATTGATTGAACTTCTACAAAAGGTCCTCAACAATGAGATTGTTTAGAACTCTTGTTTCACAATTTAAACGCTGGTGGATCATAGTCCTTTATCTTGGTTTATTTTTATGGTGGATCTTTGATTTCTCTACCATAAAGAACTTGTTTCTTGAGTGGTTAGGACAACGTCCAGACTTGATTCAAAGGACAAGTTTAGCAGAATTGGCTCTACAGCATCTCAATATTGTCTTTATCTCAACTTCGATCGCAATCGTGATTGGCTTAGGATTGGGCATAATCATCCATTATACGCAACTTGAAGATTTGAAAGCACTGACCTTGAAGTTAGCATCAATTGGGGAAACGGTCCCAAGTGCGGCTATCATTGCCTTATCTGTTCCTTTGTTTGGATATGGGAATCAACCCATTATATTGGCTTTGATCATCTATGCGATCTTGCCTATCTTGCGTAATACGATCGTAGGTTTAGAATCGATCTCACGACCAATCATCGAGGCTGCCAAAGGCGTTGGACTTTCTAAGTGGCAACAATTGACTAAAATTGAATTGCCTTTATCACGACCTACATTACTCGCAGGGATAAGAACAGCCCTCGTTATCAATATCTCCGCTGCGACCATTGGAGCTACGGTAGGCGCAGGTGGATTTGGGGTGCCCATCATAGCGGGTATTCGTACTTATGACCCTGTGATGGTGATTCAAGGTTCTGTGCCAGTTATCCTAATGGCTTTGTTTGCGGACCGCTTACTCAGACTTAATAAGCTCACATAAAAAGGACCAAGCTTAAGATGGTCCTTTTAATATGAAAAAATGAACTGGATTGATTCTGATCTATAATTTGTATCATCTTAACCCAACTTGTTTTACGAAAACATAAGGGGTATTATTTAAATAGAACTTGCTTTAATGGAGGCAAAACCATGAAAAGATTTTTATTGGTAATATTGGGGATAATAATGGCCATAACGCTTACTTCTTGCGCATCAAAACCAAAAGTTGTCGTGTTTAATGATGCAATCCTAGAAGAAAAAATCCGTGAGGTGATGAATAAACCAAGTGGAGATATTACCCTAGAAGAAGCTGAAGCTGTAAAGGTTTTAGAGTTAAGCATCGATTGGGATCCAAACAAACCTGATATTGAAAAGATTCAAGATATCAGTGTTCTCAAGTATTTTATAAACCTTGAATTATTAGATATCCAGTTTCATGCGATTACGGATATAAGCCCTCTCGCAGGACTTACAAAAATACATAGTCTTGGGATAGGCGGAAATCAAATAGATAATATATCAACACTATCTAATCTAAAAAAATTGCGTTTCTTAAGTATATTCAATTGCCAAGCCAGTGATTATAGTCCACTAGAGGATTTAACTTATCTACAAACATTGTTTATCTCATGGTCAACAATTGAAGACCTAAGTGTCCTTAGCGATCTAAAAGATCTAACACAATTGTATATCGACAATACCCAGGTCAGCGATCTTAGCCCGATTTCAAACTTAAATCTAAAGGCACTTAGATTGAATGGCAGTAAAGTAGTAGACTATACACCTATCCTAGAAATATATCCAGATCTAGAAGAAAAGGATTTTGAGATTACGGAATAATACTGTTAAAAGCTAGAATCATTTATCGCTTAAGATTTCATGAATAATCAAAAATCATTATCATTCATAATTGGTTTTTATTATGAGCACAACAAACAAAGAAATTTGGATGAATTAGAATTGACTGATCCAAGATTTTCCTTTTCGATCTACTTTATATATACCCCAATGTTTTTCTGCTTCCATTGGGTCGGTTCCACCTTTCCAAGGTTCATCAAAAGCTTCGAAGATAAACATGGTGACCTTATTCTTCTTAGACCATTCAATCATTTGATTCAAATAGGATTTATGATAGGTTTCAGTAGCTTGAGTTGGATCCATTTGTTCAGTTGCACTAGTAGTCCATCCAAACTCAGTAAAGATGATAGGTTTATCAGGAAATGCATCTTTTGTTCTGTGATATTCATCGATGGTTGCATCAACGGCTTGATCATAAGGAATACGTTGCCACAAAGGATAAACATGTATTGAAATAAAATCTACGATTTTCGCTAATTCGGTTCCTTGAGCCCGCCATTCGTGAGCTCCTTCGCAAAAGGTAATGGGTAAATCAGTTATAGACTTCAAATATTTCGCATGTTCTACCAAGGTTGCGGCATTCATTTTATTTGGATGCCAAAAGGCTGTGTTTTCATTCCCAATCGAGATCGCTAAAACGATTGATTTATATCGATTGGCAAGCAAGGCTACTTTATCAAGTTGTTCAATATTTGTTGATTTATGTTGTTGAATCTCTTCTTCACTATAAATGCCACCCCAAGGACAATTCGGATTAGAGATCTCGCCTTTAGGTTCTATACCAAGCATCACTTTTAGAGGTACATGATGTTCTGTTATAACTCTTAAGACAGATTCAGCGTGTTTTGAGATGTCATACATACGGATGTATCCAAAATGCTTAGAAAGCAAGATAAGATCTTCTAATACCTCAGCATCACTTGGATAAATCTTCGTGATTGGGCTTTGGCCATCTCTATAACCTGAGTAACATATGGCTGGTTTATACTGAAACATGTGTGGTCCTCTCTTTATTTTGATGAGTGATTCATCAAATCTAGTTAACATTATTCTACCATAGCATTTAGAGCACTTTTCAATCTTCAATCCTGCCGTTAGAGATATCTGTACATTCTATACTGCATGATTTTCCTGTAATATCTTAAGCGATCCTTCTTGCATCAATTTATGAACTAGCGCATATAGTTCATCATTAGGTAAAGGTTTAGGACTACTGATCCAATAGCTCAATATCCCGATCATCGCAGAAAGCGTGTATTCAAGTGTATAGTCTAATGAATGATTTATGGGCTTAGTTGATCCAGTAAAAGCCGACATAAGAAGTGGTTTAATGACCTTCTTCAATCGAGAAGTGAAAGCAGGATCTCCATTTTCACTGAGAAGAACTGCGTAATACTTCTTATTATGTTCAAATAGATCCATAAAGAGATCTGTAGGTAATCCGAAGTCTTTTGATAGAACAGTGATAGGAGGCAACTCACTTAAATTAGGAATCAATGTTTCTTCCAGTTTATCCAAAACATCATAGGCATCATGAAAATACTCATAGAAGGTGCTTCTGTTATAACCTGCTTTCTGGGTGATTTCTTTGACAGTGATCTTATCGATGGTCTTCTCACAATAGAGAGACCAGAAAGCATCTATGATGTTTTGTCTTGTGTGTTGAGTAATTGATTCACGTTGTTTCATAAGTTTCTCCAATACAAACCGACATTCAGTAGATGATTGTTGGTTGTATTACCCTAAGGTGATGAATATAATTAAATAATACAACACTGTGTTGGATTAACCAAGGAGGATTGGATGATTACTATATTATGTACTGGATCACGAGGTGATTATCAGCCCTATATCGCATTAGCTCAACAATTGAAGAAACTAGGTAAAGAAGTTCGTATTACAGCGAGTAAGAGCTTTGAGCCTTTTGTAAGTAACTATGGGATAGAAGTCTACCCCGTTGAAGCTGATTTATATACATTGGATATCGATCCAAAACTAATGAAGCAGGCAAGTTCTGCGGATAATCCATTGAAGATGTTATTGGCTTTTAATAAGATGAAAGATTATGGAGTACTTATGACTAGGGATTATTACAATGCCTGTCTAGGAAGTGAACTCATCATTTATCATCCAGGTGTAACGATCGGATACTTCGCAGCTGAGAAGCTCGGGATTCCTTCTGTTTTAGCGTCTCCTTTTCCAATAAACAAAACAAAGGAAGTTCTTTCTGTAGTTATGTATGGGAAGGCTAAGTCAAATCCTTTGTCGATACACTTAAGTTACACTATGATTCAAGGAATGCTATGGATGGCTTCTGGTTCCTCCGTTAAAAGCTTCTGGAAGAGTGAATTTAAAGTCTTGCCTAAAGGATTCTCAAAACCTTACGAGAAACATAATAATGAAAACCATCCAGCACTTATCTCCTGTAGTGATCATATTTTTAAGAGACCAAAGGATTGGAATGAACATATCCACCAATACGGTTATTGGTTCGTTGAAGAAACAAGTGATTATGTACCCTCTAAAGAGTTAGATGATTTTCTTAAACAAGGAGATCGTCCTATCTATGTAGGTTTTGGAAGTATGGCTATTAACGGAAAGATAGAAGAACTAGGTGAGATGGCCATCGAAGCACTTAGGAAGATTGGTAAACGAGGTATCATCTCTGGAATGGGATCGCCGAAGAATATTGGTAATGATATGTTATTGATAGATAATGTGCCTCATACCTGGCTTTTCGATCATGTGGATGCCGTATGTCATCATGGAGGAGCAGGTACTTCTGCAACGGGCTTTAGGGCAGGTGTTCCTAGTATTATCATTCCTTTCGCCAATGATCAATTTGCGTGGGCTTATC
The DNA here is from genome assembly GCA_013334325.1 of Erysipelotrichaceae bacterium. Taxonomy (GTDB): domain Bacteria; phylum Bacillota_I; class Bacilli_A; order Erysipelotrichales; family Erysipelotrichaceae; genus UBA2212. Next base: position 10,621 of record JAAXXT010000004.1, read on the forward strand.
GTGCTTATGATCTTGGGATAGGATCAAAACCTCTACCTAAAAAGGAACTCAGTGTTGAGAAATTAGTTTCAGCATTCAATGATGCATTGAGTGAACCAATCATTACAAATTCAAAAGAGATGGGAAGAAAAATACGATTAGAAAACGGAGCTTATGATTGTGCTGAAATCATCAAGAAAACACTAGAGAATTAATAATGAGATCTAAAAAATAATGAATTAATTGTTTTGTAAGATTCTCCAAAGCGTTGTTCGACTGATGCCTAGTTGTTTGGCTGTGATGCTCTGATTACCATTATTATCTTTTAATGCTTGGGAAATGATTTCCTTTTCAATATCAGCTAATGTTCCTTTTAAGGGGATGCTAGGGGAGACGATAGTATTGATGTGACTCTCGACTTTTTCTAAGCTTAAACCATTTCGAACATCTGCTTCTCTTATCACATTATCCTTAGCGGTGATGATGAGTTGAGATAGTATTCTTTCAAATTGAACGTAGTTATTAGGCCAAGGATACTCAACAAGAATATTCATCGCATTACGATCAAATCTTAGGATATCTTTACCGAATCTAGCATTCTGATGACTTAGGTATAAATTAGCGATCGCAGGGATTTGTTCTTTGTTTTCTCTAATGGGTCTAAGTTCTATCTCTATACATTGGAATTTATCTTTAATGTATGAAATGAATATAGGATCTGAAACACGAGTACGATCATAAGAAAAAATAACCTTATTGTTTTTACATACACCTAGATGATTGATGGTTGATAATAGCTCTTTCATAAACAACTCAGGATTAGCTTCCATATTTTTAAAATGGACCATATGATTTGAGATGAATAGAGGGGATCTATGATTGTTGAGTAAGAATTCTTTTGATTTGGTATTCAAAAGGTCACAATCGATCTCTATAAATGAATGATCATTTTTTTCACTGTTGATGTAAATGTAATTAGCCAGTTCTGTTTTTCCTGTCCCATACTCACCTTGAATAATGATGGGGACATTCGTTTTATTGATATCTCTGATGTTGTTTCTGTTTTGATCGATATTGCCGGTGAGATGATAAAAACCATCCAGGAATTCTTTTTCTAGTTCTTTCATCGAATAAAAACTAACCCCCGAATTACGATTGATCTTGGCTGCTTTACTCTTGGTGAAGAAGAAAGCAACAAGCGAGTTATTGTAAGTTTCTATGATGTTCGATTTTATGGAATATAGGTAACCATCGATGGATTTGACATAATGTCTTACGCCTTGATCTTTTACTTCGTCGATCATTTCTTCGAGTATAGAGAATATCTTTTCATTATCAGAAACAGTGATGGAACTGAAATATAAGGTCCTATCTTTCCCATACAGGACAGTTTCTTCGGTGTGTTCATCAAGAAGAGTTCTCAGTAATAAATTATCATTTCTTAATAGTTCTCTAGAGTTGATGTCTCTAACTGCATTTGTAATCGCAATATTGATGGATTCAGCGCTGGAAGTGATCAAAATGGTCAATAAACCAGCTGCTTTGGCTACATTGCCTGAGATAACGTCACATAGTATGATTTTGTAGTTCTCTTTTTCAAGCTGTTTCATGATGGGATAAACATCATTCTCTTCAATCAAGGTAAATATATCTATATCTATCTGAAGAATATCGCACAATGTTTTAGCATGATCGGTGATGCTTGAGAACCCAACAATGGCTTTCTTCCCATCCAAATCTTCAGATAAACGAATGGCTTTTAACAAATCTGTGTTGAGCAAAGGGATTTCTATGACAGGAATTTCAACACATTCACGCAAGGCATCAGCGGTTCCACCTCTAGAAATGATCGCATCATAATTCGCATGAAAATTCGATTGAACGAGTTTTACTCCTTCTTGAAGATTCCCTACGACGACTTTGATTTCTACATTCTTATAAGATTTAGCTTCTTTCTCGATTAAGGTCTTCATACCATCGTAGGGAGCAACTCCTAGAATCTTAATTTTTTTATTTAGATCATAACTGTTGTGTTTCATAAATGAACAATATCTCATTTGAGTAAAAAAATCAAGAGAAAATGTTTCAAATCTGCACATATATCAAATTTATAGAATTGTGAAAAAGCGCAATATGATTTAATCTGTATGTGTAAGAAGGTTCAAACATGCTTAAACTACTCATTTTAGCTGACGATCTCACAGGCGCACTTGATTCAGGGGTGCAATTAACCAATAAAGGCTATACCGTGCAAGTTTGTACTGACTTCAACGATGCTTTTGAATATACAGATTTATATGATGTTTTGGTTATTGATACAGAATCTAGACATATCTCATCAGAATCAGCCTATGATTTGATCCATTTCTTAGCTAAAAAGGCCATTAACTTAGGATTTGAACATATCTATAAGAAAACAGACTCTGGATTAAGAGGAAATGTTGGATCTGAATTATCGGCACTAAGAGATGCTACTAAACAGAAGGTTCTTAACTTTGTACCAGCTTATCCAAAACTTAATCGTATTACTAAGAATGGTATTCATTATGTAAATGGGGTTCCGTTGGCTGAAAGTGTATTCGCCAATGATGTACTTGATCCAGTCACAGTATCCTCTGTTGAGGAACTTATTCATCTACAGTCTGATGTAAAAGTATCTAAGAATGAGACAGATGGGATTATCGTTCATGATTGTGAAAGTGATCCTGAAATGAATCTGATTGCGAAAAAGATATTCAATGAAGGTAAGTATCCTATTTCAGCGGGTTGTGCTGGGCTCTTAGAAGCTTTCCCTATCAATCCAAATAAACAAGACAATAAAGATTCTGTATGTCTAAACGAAAATCTTATCGTTATCACAGGATCTATGAATGAAGTGAGTTTGAATCAGATCGATCATGCTGAGAAGAAAGGGGCTACTCGTCATCATGCTCCAATGAATCTCATTGTTAATGAGAAGTGGAGCGAAAGCGACATAGATGTTTATACAGAAGCTTTGGTTAGAGATATCACGCCATCAACGACGATCATTCTAGATACTCAGCAATCATTTGAAATTGAACAGCCTATTTCAAGTGATCAGATAGGCAAGATTATTGCCAAGTGTATGGGCTTATTGGTATATAAGATGATTCTAAAATTTCCTGATTATACTTTCATGATTATCGGTGGAGATACCCTTCATGGGTTTATGCAAGAATTAGGAATACATTCACTATCTCCAGTTAAGGAAATCGTACCTGGTGTCGTTTTGGCAAAATATGTATACAAAGAAAAAGAACATTATCTTGTAACTAAGAGTGGTGCATTTGGATCTGATAACCTTATTGCACAAGTTGAAAGCTTCATTAAAAAAGAAAGCAGGAAAAGCATATGTCACTAGAAAACTACAGCATTAAAATGCCGAAAGCTGTATATAACGGAACGAATTCTCTTAATAGAATTCCGGAAATTATTACGGCGATTCAAGCTAAGAAGATTGCTGCTTTTACAGATAAAGGAATAAGAAGCTTAGGTTTATTTGATCTGATAGAAAAGCAAATCAAAGCAGCAGGCGTAGAGTATGTAATTTATGATAATCTCCCAGCTGAACCTACTTATGGTCAAGTTCAAACGGTTATTGATGAGTTTAAAGGAAGTGGTTGTGATTTGATCATTGCTTGTGGTGGAGGATCCGTTATGGACGCCGCTAAATTGGCAAGCATCTTAGTTACCGATGAATATGGAGTAAAAGAACTACTGGATGATCCAAAACGAGGGAAGAAATGTATCCCTGTCATTATGATTCCTACAACGGCAGGAACAGGGGCAGAATGTACCCCAAATGCAATCGTAGGCGTTCCTGAGAAAGAACTAAAGATCGGTATCGTCAATGATAACCTGATCGCAGATTACGTTATCCTAGACGCTGAATTGATCAAGAACCTACCAAGGAAATTGGCAGCAGCAACTGGGATAGATGCCTTATGTCACGCCATTGAATGTTACACCTCAAATAAATCAAACCCGTTCTCTGATACCTTCGCATTAGAAGCATTCGATCTTATCATGAACAATATCGTAAGCGCTTGTGATGATAAAACAGCGATGCTTGAGAAGAATAAAATGCAGATTGCTGCCTTCTATGGTGGTGTAGCGATTACATCCTCTGGAACAACAGCTGTACACGCCTTAAGTTATCCATTAGGAGGTAAATATCATATCGCTCATGGAGTTTCCAATGCGATGTTATTGATTCCTGTGATGAGATTTAATGAACCAGTATGTAGAGAGAAATTCGCTGCTGCATGGGACAGAGCATATCACGGAGAATTGAGATTAATTACCGTTGAAGAAAAGTCTAAAGCATTGATCGATTGGATGGATAAGATCGTAAAACATCTTGAAATTCCAACGAGTTTAAAAGAATTCGGAGTGGATCCTAAAGATCTAGATACATTGGTTGAAGCTGGTATGGGTGTTACCCGTTTATTGGTAAACAATATGAGAACCGTGACTGCTGCAGATGCAAGAGCGATATATCAGGAGGTACTAAACTAATGGTTGATATCAAAGGCATTATCGTTGCGATCTGTACTCCATTGAATAGTGATGAATCCTTGAATCTTAATGAATTAAGAAATCAGATTGAACGACAAATTGAAAGTGGTATAGATGGGATATTTACGACCGGAACAAATGGTGAAGGTTATATCCTAAACGGATCAGAAAAGCGTCAAATCTTAGCGACAGCGATCGATCAAGTCAAAGGAAGAGTTCCTGTCTATGCGGGTACTGGTTGTATCTCAACGAAAGAAACAATCGAGCAATCCTTGGTTGCGAAAGAGTTAGGCGCAGATGTCATCAGTATCATTACACCATCCTTTGCGACAGCGAGCCAAGAAGAATTGTATATTCATTTCAAGACCGTCGCAGAAGCAGTTGATCTACCTATACTTCTCTACAATATCCCTGCTCGTACAGGCAATACACTAGAACCTGAAACCGTTAGTCGTTTAGCACAAATAAAGAACATCGTTGGGATCAAAGATTCCAGTGGTAAGTGGGATAGCTTAAAAGCTTATCTCGAGATCATAAAAGAACGTCCTGACTTTGTCGTATTATCAGGCAATGATAGTTTGATCCTTGATGCGTTGATTGAAGGTGGTAAAGGTGGTATTGCTGGTTGTGCTAATGTCTATCCTGCACTTCTCTCATCCATCTATGATCTGTATATAGAAGGAAAGATCGATGAGGCAAGAGTTGCTCAAAACAGTATTGCCTCATTCAGAGCTGTATTCAAATATGGTAATTCAAATACCATTGTCAAAAAAGCAGTTGAGCTACTAGGTTATCCTGTAGGACCATGCAGAGCACCGTTTAATGGTTTAAGTGAAGAAGGTCTAGTAGCTTTAAAAGCTGTCCTTGAAGAAAACAAACTAAAAGGGCTGCGCTAATATGAAAGATCTTAAACCTATTATTGGGATCAGTATGGGAGATCCTGCTGGTAATGGTCCTGAGATTACAGTAAAAGCCTTATGTGATAAAAGTGTCTATGATCGATGCAAACCTCTAGTTGTAGGGGACGCTAAAATGATCGAGCAGGCTAAAAAGTTTGTTCATCAGACTCAGATCAAAATTAACCCTGTTCATTCAGTATCAGATGCTAAATTCGAATATGGAACCATCGACGTATATCAACTTGATCTAATCAAAGATGTTGATTCCTTCAAGATCGGTGAAATTAGTGTTGAAGGTGGAATGGCTGCCTTTGAATCCGTTAGAAAAGTGATTGAGCTTGCCTTGAATAAAGAAGTGGATGCGACGGTAACGAATGCTCTAAATAAAGAGGCTATGAATCTAGCTCTAGAGCCTAAAGGTATGCATTTTGATGGTCATACCGAGATATACGCCACCTATACCAACACAAAGAAGTATTCGATGATGCTTGCTCATAATGACTTCAGAGTTGTCCATGTAAGTACGCATTGTTCCTTAGTTGAGGCATGTAGAAGAGTTAAAAAAGATCGAGTCCTAGAAGTCATCAACCTTGCTTATCAAGCAATGAAAGACCTAGGAATCAATGAACCAAAAATAGCAGTGGCAGGATTGAATCCACATGCTGGTGAGAATGGACTATTTGGAAGAGAAGAAATCGATGAGATCATCCCAGCGATCAATGCTGCGAAAGAAAAAGGTATTAACGCTATAGGACCACTTCCTGCTGACAGTATCTTTTCGAAGATGTTGGGCGGTTGGTACGACATCGTAGTTTGTATGTATCACGATCAGGGTCATATCCCTGTTAAGACTTTAGGTTTTGTCTATGATCGTGAAAAGCAGAGATGGAAAGCAGTAGAAGGTGTGAATATCACGTTGGGATTACCGATCATCCGTACATCAGTTGATCACGGAACCGGATTTGAAAATGCAGGTAATGGAACAAGCAATGAACTAAGCCTTGTTAATGCAATTGATTATGCTATTCGAATGGCCAAAGGTCAAAAATAATCAAGGAGTTAAGTTCGAGAAAGGAGATCAATTAAGTAGAAGATAATAAAAAATGATGTAGGTTTATTGAAACTTTATCGTATAGATTTAACTAAAAAAGAGTCAAAACATGACTTAAAAGGAGAAGGATTATGACTTTATCAATGATTATCACACTAGCGATTATCATTCTAATGGTTGTTGTTATCATAAGTGACAAGCTTCCATTTGGTGCTCCTGCACTAATCGCAGCAGCATTGTTGGTTATTACAAATCAGGCTAACGTTGCGACAGCTTTTGGGGGATTTGTCGATAAGAACGTTATTATGATCATGGGCTTCCTTGTATTGATGGTTGGACTAGACAAAACTGAAATGATCTATAAGACCAAAAAGGCTTTAGCCAAATTCGCTACCACAGGCGGAGTTAAAGGCTTAATTCTTTTGATGCTTGCCATTATGGTTGTAGGTAACTTTGTTACTGGTACTGCATTTTATGTATTAGTATTGGGCATTGTTTCAACAATTCCTAATAATAAGAAACTTCCTACTTCTAGAATTATCTTGCCTGCTGCTATCGCAACAACAGCGAGCGGTTGGTTACCAACTGGTGTCGTCTTCTTTGCATCACTCGCTGGAGGCTTACTTAAAACTGCTGGCATTACTGCCACTATTGATCCTATAAAGATCGTTTATATTAACGTTATATTCTCAGTTTTATATTTAGCTTGGGTATTAGTTGGACATAAACTGTTACCAGCTAATAATACAAACGATGCTTCGGAAGCTGAAGTTAAAGAAGAAAAGCCGTTTGTTGCAACGTTAACTAAGACACAACAAAATGTAGTTTATGTTGGTTATCTTACTGTTTTAGTTTCAATGCTCTTCTTATCCAAATTCCCTGGTGAAGTTGGTTACTCAATTCCGTTAGTTATTGCTTCTGTATTCTTGATTTTTAAAGCTATTACCTTTAAAGAATTGCTGTCTAATATGTTCTCCCCGTTAACAATCATGATGGCTTCAGTCATTGGGGTTGCTGCAACGATGAGTAATACAGGACTATCAGCTTATATCGGTGGCCAGGTTGCTGGCTTATTGGGAGCTGCTCCTAGCTTAATGTTAGTTGTATTTGTCTTCGCTTTCTTGACCAGTATCTTTGCGACATTCACAGGCGCCAGCTTTGGTTCCTTGTTTGTTACAGCTCCTATTGGGATCGCATTATGTGTACAATACGGATATAGTGCAGTTCCTCTGGCTGTTGCTTGTATCTTGGCGGCTTGGGTCAACTATATTATGCCGATCGATGGAATGCCTGCTCTTGCGTTTGGAATGGGCAAATACAAATTGATCAACTTCTGGGCATTCGTTATTCCTGCTTGGATCATCAGAATAGTTGTTATCTGTGTAGCTTGTGTTGTCTTCTTTGCTTAATTAAGTAATTTAGTAAAAATATGCTGGGGGCTTCTTTAAGCCCCCTAGCGTTTATTTGGAGGACTACATGTCAGAACGTTTCTATTCTTATGTTTCAACTAAATGTGGTGCAGACTGTGTTCAAACGATTTTCTTATGTGCACCTGAGAAATATGCGATCAATGAAGAGAAAGCTAGAGAGTTTGCTGTGCTTTCTGGTTGGATTGATCAAGTAGAAAAGAATGCGGCATTACTGATCATGTTGATAGTACCTAATGGATGGAATGATTTCTCAAGTGACGCATTATTGATTTTTTATAACAAGTATAAAAATGAGTTTAAATCACCTACAGGAATCAGTATTCCTGGAAGAGATGGAATTATCTGGTTATGGGAAACCATGATCTATGCGGTAGGATATGATGAAGGTGCAGATTATCTAGGAAACGTATTGGTTAAACATTCGAATTTCTTCGCAGGGGCTGCATTGATCAATGGTGGAGCGAGTGATTTCTCTCCTATGAATGAGAAAACTGACCATTGGTTTGTAGCTCAACCAACGAGTGATTACTGTGTTCTTAATAAGGAAGTTCCTGTCCCAGTTTGGTTGTTTGGGTATACTAAAAATACAGAGGCAAGCTCAAGATATTTCTCTGAAATCAATCATACGGATCACATACTTACCGATACCATTAATAGTATTGATGTTGAGATCCATTACAATTTAAAAGAACCAGCACAACAGGTTCGTACTTCATTTGAAAACTCTAGAGTTGATCTAGTTATTGCTAAGACAATAATGAATGAACTCTTTAATAAAAGTATACGTTGGAAAAATAGTCCTGATGGAACCATAAAACGCTACTTAGGTAGAAATGAGTATCTTACTTCACAACGATTCAAACACTACAGTGTAAAGTGTGGAAACTTCGATTATCCCTATTCAGTACATATTCCAAACGGATTGAATATTGATGATATAAAAGGATATCCTTTGGTTATAAGTCTACATGGTCGAGGAGAACCGACTTGGGTCTTCGCTGAGAAGAATGGATGGGATAAGTTGGCAGATGAAACAAAAGAATTCATCGTTGTCTTTCCGGATTCAAAATTTAACATTTGGCAAATTGAAAGAGATTATGACGCACTAGAAACCATTCTGAATGATCTAAAGAAGACCTATGAATATGAGCCTGAACGTGTTTATCTAACTGGTTTCTCTAATGGAGCCATATATACCTGTCAACAAGCTTCTACTCATCCTTGGTTATTTGCGGCTGCTTCTCCTTGGAATGGACCTGATATGGAAACATGTAAGAAGGGCAATATAGCCTCTTATGTCTATCATCCTGATTTCATCGATTCTGATTATGAGTTACCTTTCTTTATCATCGTTGGAGACAATGATTCAAAAGCTATCGCTGATCGGCATGATGAACTAGAAATAGTCCTTCCTATCAATGGATGCTCATTTCTAAATGAAGAAGAATTGAAGAATTATTATACAAATGAGAACAAATTTGAAGAAGGTCATCGATTTAAAACAAGACTTTATCTTAATAAGAATCTAAGTCCTAGAGTAGGACTTACTGTCATGAAAAATATGCCTCACGGTGCTATTTTTGATGAAAGTAGAGCAGCATGGAATTTTATGAAACGATTCCGTAGACCAAATAGAAATAAACATATTGAGGAGGTATAACAATATGAAAGACACAATGAATGAATTGATTCAGTTCTCTCCATTTGGAGGTCAGTTGATCCTTGAAGAGGTTAAAGGTAATACATCAGGAAAGCTCAATCCAGAAAACAATATTGTTACTGTGATTGGTGTTGATCGTAGTATGGTTGCCTATATCCCTAAGAGTGGATGTCCTCACGCAAAACAGACCCAAGTTCTTATGGTATTACGTGATAGTAACACCCTTGAAAGTGCTGAAAAGCTTATGAAGGAATTAGAACTTGATCAATTGGCTGATGCAAATCACTTTATATTGTTGTTTCCTAATCCTACTGATGATGGATGGAATTATCAAGAAGATGTAAACAAAGATAATGATATCCAATATCTTGCCCGTTGTTTTGCTGCATTAACAAAATCAAAAGGAAGAGTTTCAGGTTTTAATGGATTGATTTTCTATATTGGAACTACTCCAAATTCCTCCGCAATGGTTACAACCTTAGCGATCAAATCTCCATTGGATGCTGCAGCGATTATGGTTACAGAATTCCCTAAAACTTATCAGTTACCTACAGGAAAATCAGCACAGCAAGTTGCATGGATCTGTGGTAAAAATGTTCAACTAGAAGCTTATTTAGCGATAGTCAATAAAGCAAATAATATTAGCCAAGATGGTGATGTTACGGTCCATGTGAATTCTCAAAATGAATGTGTTAAACATTTCGTATCAAAAGAAGGAATATCTGCCAAAACTGTTGAGAACGCTTGGGATAAAATGTTTTCTGAAACAAGACGTTGGCGTAATGATACATTTGGGACTTATCAACCAAGAATAGACTTTGCTTCCAAAGGTTTCACTAAACATTATGAGGATGATTCTTTAGGTACCAATAGGGGATTTAAGCATACTTGGTATGAATATGTTCCTGAACAATTAAGAGGAACAAATAAGAAAGTACCCCTTGTTCTATATTTCCATGGGATCAATTGTGTTGGTCTATATGGAGCTGAGCAAAGTGGATTAGCGAGTATCGCTGATAAAGAAGGATTTGTCGTTGTATTCCCAGATCCAGCCATTGAAGAAAGATGGAATATCTGGGATGATCCTCGTTTACCAAGTGATGTGGAGTATATCATGGCTTTGATCAAACATATGAAGAAGGTTCATCCAATTGATGAATCCAGAATCTATATCGCAGGATTCTCTATGGGATCAATGTTTACCAATGCCTTGGCATGTTCATATCCTGAAATATTTGCTGCAGCTTGTGCCTTTAATGGACCTCATACAGGTTATTTATCGACACTAGACTTTTCCAAAAAAGGTATGGCTCAATTTAGACCAAATACTGTAATCAACGACTTACCAGTATGGGATAAAGCAACATCCCAAATCCATGATTTAGCGGATGAAAAGAAATCACTGTATGATTATCGACTACCTTTTGTTCAATTTGTTGGATTATTGGATGGGGTAGGTTTTGACCCTGATAGAATATGGCCAGTAAATGGACCTAATGATGGAACTTGGCCACTAGGAATTGCTTATTGGAAGAAATTCAATAATATTCAACAGGAAAACATTTTTAGTACCGAGTATATCTCAGGTATTGCTTCCCCAGTATGCATAAAAGAAGGCGAAAGATTTATTCATCAGGTATGGAATTCAGCCGATGAGAATCTGGATACACTTTATCATTTGATAAGTGTTGAATGTATGCCTCACGCAGTCGATTTGAAAGGTTTTGAAATAGGTTGGAATATCATAAAGCATTATTCTCGAAATAATGATGGATCACTTACAAAAAGATAAGGAGAAACTATGAACGACAGAATGAACGAAGTAACTGTATTTTCACCTTTTGGTGGTCAATTGATCCTTGAAGAAGTGCTTGGATCAAACAATGAATTTAAGATCCCCGAAAACTCTATATCAACTAAAAAAGGATCTGATAGAAGCATGTTTTCATATGTTCCTGTATCGGGTTGTTATGACGCCAAACAAGAACAAGTGTTAATGGTTCTTCGTGATGAAACTAATGAAGTGAGTGCTGAGAAATTGATGAAGGAGTTGAAGTTGGACGAATTGGCAGAAGAGAAACATCTGATTCTACTTTTCCCTAACCCTAGCAATCAAGGATGGAATTATCAAGGTGATGCTCTAAGAGAAGATGATTTATCTTTCTTAGTTCGTTGTTTTGCGGCACTACCAAAATCAAAAGGAAAAGCTTCTGGATTCAATGGGATGATTTTCTACATTGCAACTTCGAATAGTTCTAGCGCCTTATTATCTTTACTGTCTGAAAAACAACCAATTGATTGTTCAGCGATGATGCTTGGTGCTTATCCAAAGGACTATCATATTGCGCAAGGTGGGTTAAGACAATCAGTTAATGCTTGGGTCTATGAAGAAAACAAAGAACTCCAAGAATATCTTATTGAAGTGAATCATATCGGGTCAAAGAGCGTAAGCGATGGCTTAAGTAAATATACTTCAAAACTCAATGAGAATAATATGCATTTTGTATCGAGCACAGGATTAAACGCTAATGAAATAAAGAATGCTTGGGAATTATTGTTTTCTGAAACTAGACGTTGGAGAAATGATACCTATGGTACTTATCAGAAGCGTACTAATTTTACCGAATGGGGTTTTGTAGGGCATGTAAACGATGATTATTTAACTGTAAACAATGGTTTTAAACATACTTGGTATGAGTATGTGCCTGAACAATTACGAGGCACAGAAGAAAAAGTACCACTTGTGTTTTACTTCCATGGTGGAGCTTGTGTTCCACTTTATGGTGCAGAACAAAGTGATTGGCATGAGATCGCTAAAAAAGAGAACTTCATCGTTGTATACCCAAAAGCCTCTATTGGGAAGATGTGGAATGCCTTCGATGATCTAAATCAACCTAGTGATTTCGCTTTTGTCTTAGCTTTGATTGAGCACATGAAAAAAGTTCATCCGATTGATGAAACAAGAATTTATTTATCGGGTTTCTCAATGGGATCCATGATGTCAAATGCTATGGCATGTGCCTATCCACAACTTTTTGCAGCGACTGCACCTTTGAATGCTCAACATCTAGGATATTTATCCAATCGAGCTAAGTTAATGTCATCTCCTGCGTTAGGTAATAAACCAACAGATGATCTATTGAATGAGATTAGTCACACGAAGATCTTGGCAGATGAAGCTAAAAAGAGAATGGATTATCGTATGCCTGTATTTCAATGTAGTGGTTTATTGGATGATTTGTTTAATACTTGGCCAATAGACAAAGAAGAAAATCTTTGGATACCAACCTTTAATTATTGGAAAGCATATAATCATATTCCAGTAACTAAATTTGAATACAATAGTAAATATGAAACAGGTTTATACTCTGACGAAACTCGTTATGTCTGTGTTGATGAACGATTCATACATCATACGTGGTATACCAGTGATACTCATTTGCCTTTGTATCAATTCTTGGTTGCGAAGAGAATGCCTCATGCTGTAGATCTAAGAGAAATTAGATTGGCCTGGCAATTTATGAAGCACTATTCAAGATATTCAGATGGTACACTAGAGTATAAAGAGTAAGTGTATGATCATAGGCCAAATTACACATATTAATGAATATGCTTCACTTGTTCCTAATTTAGAGAAAGGTTTAGACGCCATTAAGAATTCAGAGTCCTTGGTTGTTGGTAAATATACATTTGATGGAGGTTATTATTTGATTCAAGAAGGCATCACCAAGTCGTTTAAAGAGGGCACTTTTGAAGCTCATAGAAACTATATTGATGTCCAGATCATCGTCAAAGGTTCTGAAGAGATCGCATGGTTTGATTATGATCAATTGAAGAGTATCGTTCCTTATGATGAGTTAACTGATAAAGAGAGATTGATAGGGCCAACATCGCACACTGTGTTGATCAAAGAAGGTATGTTTTGGATCGCATTTCCAAGTGATGGGCATCTCGCAGTCTCTCATACAAATAAACCGTATAGTTACCGAAAAATCGTACTTAAATTACCGATAAATACAGGAGGTTAAGAAATGAGTATAAAAAGATTACCAGGATTAACACTTGATGGACAAGTCTATTTCAATGAAGAAATGAGTATTATAGAGGCAGCACTTCCTCCTGGACCTTGGAAAACAGCTCATGCTCCTGCTTTACTAGAAACAAAAGCAGGAACATTATTATGTACTTGGTTCGCTGGCACTTTTGAAGGTGGAACAGACATCAATGTTGTTGTTTCTCGACTACCTAAAGGATCTGATCGATGGGAAGAACCACAATACATTACAAACGATGATGATTTTTCTAATCAAAACCCTTCATTGTTTTTAGCTCCCAATGGTGAGATCTGGGCTCTATATACAGCTCAACTTGGTCGTATTCCGGGAAAAGACAATATGCAGTATACATCAATCATTAAGAAACAAGTCAGTATCGATGATGGAAAAACTTGGTCTAAGCCTGAAGTTATTTTTCCTGAAGAAGGTACTTTCGCTCGTCAACCTATTCAAATCTTGTCGAATGGTCGATGGATCATAGGCAATTGGATCTGTACAGATGGAGAAAAAGGATTAGCTGGAGATCCTAGTGCATTTAGAATCTCTGATGATCAAGGGAATAGTTGGAGAAGGGTTGATATGCCAAGATCCAATGGACGTGTACATCCTAATGTCGTTGAACTAGATGATGGTCATCTTATCGCCTTAATGCGTTCACGTGAAGCGGATTATATCTATATAAGTGAATCATATAATTATGGGGATACATGGAGTGAACCAGTTCCTACTGTTTTACCAAACAACAATTCTAGTATCAGTGCATTGAAGCTAAAGAGTGGTAGATTGGCAGTTGCCTATAATCATTCAAGTGCACCGACTACATATACTAAAAAAGGTGCTTGGCCTGGTTTAAGATGCCCTGTCACTATTGCGTTGAGTGAAGATGGTGGAAAGACATTCCCATTTATTCGACACATCGAAAGAGGTGAAGGTTACTCAGGTGATCTAAACCGTTCAAACAATAAACAATATGAGTATCCATATTTAATGCAATCTACTGATGGAATGCTTCATCTTGCCTATGCCTATAAAACAAGAATTGGTGTTAAATGGGTTACGTTAAGAGAAGAAGATGTTATTGGAACACATTTAGGAATTGGTACTTATAATCCTACTTCTGGCGAGATCAGTAAGTAAGTCTATCTAGTTTGCCTATCCTATAACATAAGATGTCACATGCTAAGTAAGCAATGACTCTTTTGATTATGCTTATTAGATCATGTTTAGTTTGAAATACCGATCAAACTGACACTTTGGAGAAGATATGAATCAAAACGAAACGATATTTAATCGCAGTTTCAGTCTTATGCTATTTACAGGTTTTCTTCTTTTCTTATCGATCACTATGGTTTCTCCTATTATGGCCAGTTACGCTATTTCGTTGAATGTTACTGGTGGTTTAGTAGGTTTTTTAGCGGGCCTTTTTTCGATGTCATCGTTGATCATTCGTCCAATTTGTGGAAAAGCGGTGGATCTAAAGAACAAGAAAAAAATACTAATGGGTTCATATTTTGTGGTCTTTTTGGCGATGCTTGGCTATGCATTCAGTGTATCCATCCAAATGCTTTTCTTCTTTAGAATCCTACATGGATTGGCTTGGGGTTTTGCGTCTACAACGAGTATGACCGTTGCGATCGATTCGCTACCGCATAAAAGAATTGCTTCAGGTATTGGTTTCTATGCGATGATGCAAACAACTGCTACAGCGATAGCTCCTATGGTGGGTTTATATATTGCAGGGCATTATGGGTATAGAGCAACTTACTTAACTGGAGCTATGATGGCCTTATTAGGATTGATGATGACGCCTTTTGTTTTAACCACACCTCCTAAGAATAGTCATTTATCCTTATTGAGATCTGTAAAATTTAGTGAACTAATAGAAAAGAAAGCGATGCTTCCTGCTTTATTGACTTGTTGTAATGCGATGACTGGTGCTGCTATAGGAACCTTCTTAGCTCTGTATGCAAAGAAGTTAGGTATCGAAGGCATTGGTCTATATTTCACTGTGAATGCGATCGCTATGTTAGCATCTAGACCTCTATTGGGATATATGACAGAGCGTTTTGGATTAATGAAAATCATACTTCCATGTGAGGGTTTAATGGCGCTTTCCGTTATTGGTTTGGCTTTTTCAACTTCCTTAACTTCAATTCTTATCGTGGCCATTGTAATGGGGATCGGTTCTTCAGGAGCATCACCTGCATTGATTGCAGCGTGCATCAACTCTACAACCAAAGATAAGCGAGGAGTCGCAACGTCTACGAATTATGTTGGTTTAGATAGTGGTCTCTTCTTAGGTGCCTTTATTGCGGGTCTATTAGTCAATTGGGTAGGTTATTTTGGAGCCTTTGCCTTCTTTTCGATACCTATCCTTGTGACTTCAACGATATATGCTTTCTCAAAGAATGGAAATACTAAAATACAGACCTTAACTGAAACAGATTTGGTTTGAAAATATTAAAGGTTTTGATGAACTCATATATTTCCTTAGATTAGATTCATACAAATTATATTCACATCATATCAACTACGCCACTCTTGAATGATTGGCCTTTTAATGCATCTGTACTGTACAATATGTATGCATTTATTAACAATAACTAGTTCTTTTAATGAATAAACTGAAAACATGAACTATAAATAGCCATGTTTAAAATGATATGGCTAATGATCACTTGACTACGTAAAAGAAGGAAACTCGATGAACAAGCATCAAAAAGCGATAGTATATGCATTATTAGCGGCGCTTTTATACGCCGTCAGTTCGCCTTTATCGAAAATGCTCCTTAATAAAATACATCCAGCACTATTGGCGTCTCTTTTGTACTTAGGTGCTGGGATTGGTTTATCTATTATTGCTTTGATTCAACGAAGTTTCTTTAAAGATAATAACCAAGAAAAACATCTCACAAAAAAAGAACTCCCTTATATATTTGGGATGGTCCTTCTTGATGTATTGGCACCTATTCTAATGATGATAGGACTGAATCTTACCACCGCTGCGAATGCTTCTCTTTTAAATAATTTCGAGATCGTAGCGACCAGTATCATTGCCTTATTTTTCTTTAAAGAAAAAATATCTTCTAAACTATGGTTTGCGATATTTTTAGTAACGATCTCAAGTGTTATCTTAAGTATCGAAGATGTCAATAGTTTTTCATTCTCACTAGGTTCATTGTTTGTTTTATTGGCCTGTACGTGTTGGGGTCTAGAAAACAATTTTACCCGAAGACTATCAAGTAAGAATCCTCTTCAAATCGTCATCATAAAAGGATTTGGGGCAGGATTTGGATCTTTGTTGATTGCGACTCTTGTTGGTGATTTATTCGTTGATCCTCAATATATCCTTATGGCCTTAGTTGTAGGTTTTCTTGCTTATGGACTTAGTATCTTCTTCTATGTGTATGCACAACGTAATTTAGGTGCTTCTAGAACAAGTGCCTATTATGCATTTGCACCTTTCTTAGGTACTGCAATATCCCTGATTATCTTTAAACAAATTCCATCAATTATTTTCATTGGTGCTTTTATAGTCATGTTGATTGGGGCTTATCTGGTGTATCAAGATGATTAGAAGTTAATTTACTCTTTTTGATAAATAGGTAAAGCCATCATAAAAATGATGGCTTTTTTTAAAATGAGTTTAAGGTTTGATGTAAGAAAAACCTTGGTGTTGTTTGATGGTGAGTTCAGCAACTCCCGAAGGTACCACTTTCACGAAGTCATATAAGTCCTTAGGATCTATCTTTAAAGCTTTCAAAGAATTGTTGCATGCAGAAAATTGAACTGATTTACTTAGGTTAAGAAGTGTATCTTTATATTCATTTGACTCAACTGAAATCAAGTTCTTAACTGCGATTGAATTCGCTAAAATTTCAATTTCAAGTTTAGAATCCTTTAAAGCTTCCAATAGATTTCTTGTGTTGGTGATAAGCAGAGGCCATTTATCCATCTCATCCACATGAAATATAACTTTATAGTGTGTCATGATCTTTCCTTTCGAGATAGTAGAATCCATAAATATTGAATTCTTCTCGACTACTTACAGTATAGTCATTCATCCTAAGTAAATATCAGTTTTTATTTACAAATCGCATTGATCCATAAAACCTTCTGGAGGAACACCTAATCCTTGGATTAGTCTCGCCCAATAATCTACTTGAGCGACAGTGCTCGCTAAGATAACGATTTCTCTAGGGGTGAAATTACGAATGATCCGATCAGATACTTCTTTAGGCATGACAATGGGACTACGAGTAAGGTGTTTGACGTAATCTAAAGTTGCGCTTTCTCTTTCACTAAAACTATGGATTTCATTTTCAGATTTTCTTCCTTTAAGGACTTCCAATTCATCATTAGTAATCCCGTCTTTCTGATAATCAAAAGTATTCATATCGATACAGAAGGGACATGAAACTGAAAGAGAAGTTTGGATACGAATGAGCTTTAGTAATCTACGATCTAAATCATGATTCCCATGAGCCACCAATGACTCTAGTACACCTGAACTGATCGCAACCTTAGGAGCCCAAGCGAGTAGTTTAGGAACCAATAGGTCCTTACCTGTGATTTTATGAGAAATATTGATCCCAATCTTAAGAAAAAAATTGATTCTTTTTGGTTGATCGATAAATGCTTTTTTAGCTTGATCTAAAACTAAGTTATTGCTTGTCATGTTTTTCTCCTATGAGATTTATTCAAACACAGTGTAGTCTTGAAATCTAGATTTTCAAAGATTAATGCTTATTTATATGGGGGTATTTTTCTTAATCTCAAATGTTTAATAATTTATCTCGTTATTTTCCTAATCTTATTGACAGGTTGTTTTAATCATTGTAAGATAAGTAAGTGCTTACTTACATAAGGAAGGGTACTATGAAAGAAGAAGTCGGTAAAAGATTAAGTCGAGATGATCGACGTGAACAGATTATTCAAGCTGCCTTAGGTGTTTTCATAGAGAAAGGCTTTGCCTCTACCACCACTTCTGAAATCGCTAAAGCAGCGGATATTTCAGAAGTAACCCTCTTTAGGAATTTTAGTTCTAAAAAGGAAATCTTCTATGCAGGTATAGAACCTATTCTATTGAAAGCGATGGATAAAGACATCACGCCAGGTAATGAGAACTTCGATTCAAAACAGATCGAACAGATCATCTTCAATAGAATTAAATTTCTAGAAGACAATCGAGGTATTGTGAAGTTGATCTTGAATGAGAATATGTTGAATCAAAAGGATGAGAACTACATCCATAAGATGGTCTTCAGTTTAAAAGAATTGCTAGAGAAAAATAAAGTAGTTTGTGATGAGTTTACGATTAGGCTCTTAATGGGATCCTTCCTATCCTTTCTGTATCAACCAGAATCTAAAGAAGAACTCGTAAAAGAGTACGCTAAACGACTATCAGAATTGATGTTGAAGAAGTAGTCCTAAAGAAAGAGGAAAAATAATATGACCAAGATTTTTATTTTCATTGGTTCTCTAATCCAGAGAAAACCTTTTAAGTCGCTCTTGTTGACCTTATTGATCGTAGCGGCCATGATTGCAGGAGCCAGTCAAATGAGACTAGCGACTGGTAATGAGACCCTAGTTCAATCAGACAATTCTGTTTTGATCTCAAATAAAGCAATGGAAGAAACCTTTGGGGGAGATTCCATTTTGATTTTATTAGAATCAAAAGACAACACAGATTTGCTTTTATTAGATAACATTACAAAGCTCTATACGATTGAACAAGAACTTAGTTATGAGGAGAATATCTTCTCGATTGTAAGTCCTGCGACTGTGGTTCATCAAATCACCACCAAACAATCCATAGAGATCATTAAACAACTTAAAGTCATTGCGAGCGGTTTATCTGAAATGGGCACCAATATGACCACTTTAGGCAATGAACTACTCTCTAAAGACATCAAGGATCCAGCCGTAATCTTAACCAAACTTAATAGTTTAACTTCGATGACCAGTACTTTTGGACAACTCATCGCAGCACAGAATTCGATGTCTACTGGAGCAGGTCAAATCAGTTCAGGATTATCTACTGTTGCAGATGGTTTATTGACCCTGTCTCAACAATTATCCAACTTAGCTTCTGCTCAACCTGCAGGTAGTTTACAAACCACGCTCAATGCGATGGCAGCTAATCTAAGCGTTACTTCTAATGGGGTTAAGACGATAGGAACCAACTCAGGAAATCTTCAAACTGGGACTTCCAATACAGCCACAGCCTTAACCAATATCAGTAATAAACTTGCTTCTGAATTGAGTTCTATGAAAGATGGCTTAGACCAAGGTCTAACACCTGATCAATTAAAAACGATGGCAGATAACTTCGTTTTAATGGGAGATAAACTTCAATCGATTTCAGAAGGACTCACAATGTTTGGGGTCAAGAGTTCGATGATGATTCCTGCGGTGCCTACAATAGATACAGAACTAACAGCTATGATCTATGACACCAATAACGTGATGAGAAGTGCTTTCTCTGAAGTCGTCCTTAATGATCATCAAGCACTTATGGTCATTCGTTTAGCGGGTAACTTAAAAGATACAGAAAAAGATCGCTTAACTGCGAATATTGCGAAAGTCATCGATAAGGCCAACTTCACTCAATTGACCACCACCATGTCTGGAAAGACAGTCTTGGATGCAGCTTTAAGAGCTGAAATGAAATCCAGTATGATGATGATGATCGGATTGGCAGTATTGGTTATGTTTGGGGTCTTACTCTTAGTATTTAAAGTAAAGTGGAGAATGTTAAGTTTAGCAGTGGTATTTATCTCTGTTATTGCAACCTTAGGCTTTATGGGTTGGATCAAAGTGCCTGTCACAATGGTATCGATGGCGGTATTCCCCATCATCATTGGCTTAGGTATTGATTATTCCATTCAATTCCATAATCGCTATGAAGAAGAAAAATCAGTCAAAGAAACCACAGAAAAGATAGGGAAA
This sequence comes from Erysipelotrichaceae bacterium, assembly GCA_013334325.1. Lineage (GTDB taxonomy): Bacteria > Bacillota_I > Bacilli_A > Erysipelotrichales > Erysipelotrichaceae > UBA2212. The sequence goes on from JAAXXT010000004.1 coordinate 31,185, forward strand.
GCCATTGCGATCGCGGTCTTTGCGACCATCTTAGGATTCATTTCCTTGTATGCATCACCTGTTCCTATGATCCAAGACTTTGGGAAGATGCTTACGATTGGGGTCATCATCAGTTTCTTAGGTAGTATCTTCTTATTATTCCCTATCCTACATATTGGATCTCAAAATGAGAAACCAAAAAAGATCACAAAGGTTGAAGATAAATTAAACAACGCAGGCGTCATGGATAAATTCTTAGCAGCTACAACAAGACTTATGATCAAGTTAACGGTCCCTGTATTATTGTTGTTTGTATTGGTTGCGGGAGCAGGTTTTGCGGTGGATCAATATGTCGCAGTTGAGACAGACATCGAAAAATTCATGCCTCAAGATCTACAAGCCCTTACCGATATCCATACCATTCGTGCTGCAGTTGGGACAACCGATCAAATCGTTGTCTACATCACCACAGACAATGTCTTAAAAGAATCTAATCTTACTTGGATCAAAAATAGCTCTGAAAATATCATAGCTAAGTATCCAGAATCCGTTGTATCCATCAAATCTATAGATTCATTGATTCAGTTGATAACCGATGGGAAAGAGACAGCGTATACAGATGTCTTGACCATGCTGAATGATCTACCTGATACCCAACGCTCTATGTTTGTAAGTGTTGATCATAAAGAAACAGTCTTACTGATCAATACGAAACATCTTTCTACCCAAGCCTATAAAGATCTCATCGCCAATCTTAAATCTGATCTATCCAACACAACGATGAAACTTGAGATCACAGGTAAGAGTGTCTTGGATGTTGAAATGGTCAATGGATTAACTTCAGGAAGAATCAATATGACTTTATTGGGTTTAGGTCTAGTATTTATGGCTTTACTATTAATCTATCGTAATCTCATCAAGGCGATCTTACCAATCATTCCTGTCATATTGATCATTGGGATATCCAGTGGTGTCATGTATCTAACCGGAATCAAATTTACCCCCATTACCGCAACATTAGGTGCTCTTGTCTTAGGTATGGGAACTGAAATGACAGTTATGTTGATGGAGAGATATGTTGAAGAACGTCATGCAGGTTTACCTAAAATCGAAGCTATGGTTGTTTCAGTTACAATGATCGGTAAAGCCATCGTTGCTTCTGGTTTAACCACAGTTGGTGGATTCGCAGTGCTCTTGTTCTCTAATTTTATGATCCTAAAAGACTTTGGATTTATGACCGTCATCAATATCAGTTTGGCTTTATTGAGTACCTTCATCATCTTGCCACCACTGATTGTCTTAGTAGATAGAGCCATCGTAAAGAAGACAAGAAAAGAGAAGAAAGCAGATAAGCTCAAAGTTGACCAAGCCTAATCTTAGGTCATTATAGAAAGCGAAAGAACGAGAAATCGTCGAGGAAACCGTAGTGTTAAGTCCTGTCATTATCTTATTATTGATCTTGCTTGCCTATGTTTATACTGCTCAGATTCTTAAACAGAAGAAGATATGGTATACGGTAGCTTGGATCGTAATGGTTTTGGTTGTCGTGTTTAAAGACCTTGTATTTCTAACGCCTTTGGTTAAAGGATATGTAGGATTCGCATTCTTCTATGTGGTCATGATCACAGGAGCATTAGATCCTAAATGGACTTTGACTAAGAGACTGAGAAGTGTAAGGACCTCTTATTCAATCCTAGGATTTACGCTACTTATCGCTCATCCTTTATCCTATTCTATCAAGGTCCTAAGTGGTACAATCGCAATCCCTTGGTTTGGATTAGGTGCTTTCTTAGTGATGATTCCGCTCTTTATCACCAGCTATATCAGCATTAGAAAGAAAATGAAAGCGAAGACATGGTCTAGTCTACAGAAATGGGCTTACTTATCTTATGGATTGATCCTGATCCATTTGATTGTGAATGCCTCTACAGTCCCAAACAGAATCGTAGCGATAGGATTGTTTATTCCTTATATTGTTCTTAAATTACTTAAAGAACTGAAGAAAAAGTAGACAGATAAGGTCTGAAGCCATCCAATGTGGATGGCTTTTTCTATTCTTATAGGAAAAGTACAGATGCCCGAGTAAATTTAAATACTTCAAATTCACTTCACAATACAGTTATAGACTACAAAGGTCAAAGGAGACACAGTATGTTAGAACTAAGAAATATTAAAAAATCCTACAAATTGGCAGGTCAATGGATTCCTGCTTTAAAGGGCATAGATTTAGAGTTTAAAGCTCAAGAATTTGTTTCGATATTAGGACCTTCTGGTTGTGGTAAAACAACCCTACTCAATCTTATTGGTGGTTTAGATCGCTATACCTCAGGAGATCTTTTAGTTGAAGGAAAATCTACTAAAGATTTTAGTGATGCGGAATGGGATGCTTATCGAAACTCAACGATAGGTTTTGTCTTTCAAAGCTACAACCTTATCTCACATCTATCAGTATTAGATAATGTTGAGATGTCTTTACGCTTATCTGGTGTATCTTCTAAAGAGCGTCGTGAAAGAGCTGTTAAAGTATTGACCCAAGTTGGTCTAGCGGATCAGCTTCATAAGAAACCAAATCAGATGTCTGGAGGACAGATGCAAAGAGTGGCCATTGCGAGAGCTTTGGTCAATAATCCCAAGGTCCTCTTAGCAGATGAACCAACAGGGGCCATTGATAGCAAGACCAGTGATCAAATCATGGATCTCATCAAAGAAATCGCTAAGGATCGCTTGGTAATCATGGTTACCCATAATTCTGAGATCGCAGAGAAATACAGTGATCGAATCATTCGTTTACTCGATGGAGAAGTCATTTCTGATTCTAATCCTACTGAACTCAAAAAGGATTCTGAAGCACATGCTAAACTAAAAACAAAGCGCACGACGATGCCATATCTTACCGCCATCAAAACAAGCATGATGAATCTACTGACTAAAAAAGGTAGAACTATCATCACAGCCTTTGCGGGTAGTATTGGGATCATTGGGATTGCCTTAGTCCTTTCGATTTCCAGTGGTATGACGACTTATGTGAATAGTATGCAAAGTGATACCTTAGCAGGATTTCCACTGGTGATCAATCAAAATGTATCTACCAGTATCTTCGCTCAAAGACAAGATACAGCTACTGGAGCAATCAACGGAACAACCAATGATTTCCCAACGGAATCTTTGATCTACTCTTTTGATCGACAAGCCAGTACGATTATTCATACTAATATACTAGATGATGATTTCTTAGCTTATCTAGATGCAATGGATCCTACATTATCCAACTCAATCTCGACCACCAGTGGAATCGCATTGAATATCTTAGCAAGGACCAGTTCAGGTGAAGTAATTAAAACCTCGACTGGAAATACTGGGGCCTTATCAGGTATGGGATTAACCTCATCTAGTGTGTTTTCATCGATTCCTAACAATCCTGAATTTATTCAATCTCAATATGATGTTTTGTATGGTGTATATCCAAGTACTGCTTATGATTTAGTACTTGTCATTGATTCACAGAATCAACTGGATGTATCTGTATTAAATGCTTTAGGTATTTCAATCGATGAAAAGTATACTTTTGAATCTTTGATTGGAACTGAGGTTAAAGTCATTCCGAATGATTTGAATTATTCAGAGTTTTATGGGGCTTATTTGCCTAATACGGATATTGCGTCTCTTTATGAATCAACAGAGGCGATCACTTTGAAAGTCGTTGGAATCTTAAGAGTTAATCCTGAAGCTTCAAGTGAAGTTCTAAGCACTGGTATTGGTTATACCACAATGTTGACAGAGATGATGTTAGATTCTGCCCAAGGCTCACAGATTGTTTTAGCTCAGATTGCAACACCTGACATCAATGTCTTAACAGGAAAGCCCTTCAATACACAAATCAGTTATCAAAGCGTGATGCAGAATATTGGTGGCGATGTTACACCTACTACGATTGAGATCTATCCAACATCCTTTGAATCCAAAGATGCTATCAAAGCTTATCTAGATGCTTATAATATTGATAAAGCAGATGAACAAACCATCGTTTATAGTGATTTAGCTGAAACTATCTCTTCTACAATTTCTTCCTTGATCAATACCATTACTTTGATCTTGGCTGCTTTTGCGGGTATTTCATTGGTTGTCTCATCGATCATGATAGGAATCATTACTTATGTGTCTGTCATTGAACGTACAAAAGAAATCGGGATCATGAGAAGCTTAGGTGCTCGTAAACGTGATATCTCTCGTATCTTCAACGCTGAAACGGTATTGATTGGATTAAGTGCTGGTTTCTTAGGTGTTGGGTTATCTTTACTCTTAATGATCCCCATCAATATGGTGATCAATAATATGATCAGTGTTCCTAATTTCGCCTATCTGTCCTTCACCAATGGAGCATCCTTGTTAGTTCTAAGTACAGCGTTGACTTTAGTCGCGGGTTTGATCCCAAGCAGAGTCGCCGCCAATCAAGATCCTGTTATTGCCTTGCGTACTGAATAAGTTTGATTATGGTATAGTAAACCTAGAAAAGGGTAAGCCCATGACTAAGATCCTATTGTGTGAAGATGATGCTCATATTCGTAAACTGATTGTCACTTATCTATCCTCTCAAGGATTCAATGTCCTTGAGAGTGATAATGGGATGAGTGCCTGGTCAATTTTTCAAAGTGAAAAAATAGATGTGGTTATCACTGATCTTATGATGCCTAAAATGGATGGGTTTTCCTTAACTCAAAAAATAAGAAGTTCTCAAAAAGATGTGCCTATTTTAATATTAAGTGCCTTAGAAAGTATGGAAGATAAAGAAAAGGGTTTTATCAGTGGAACCGATGATTATATGGTTAAACCAATTGATCTAAAAGAACTCTTGATGAGAATCAAAGCTTTGATCAGACGATATAAAATCATCATGGAAGACAAGATTGTATTAAAGAGCCTTCTTCTAGATCAAGCCAACAATTTGTGTTTGGTCTCCGGTATATCCATAGAGCTTACTAAAAAGGAACTAAAATTATTGTTTAAACTCTTGTCTTATCCCAATATAATTTTTACACGAGAACAGTTGATGAATGACATTTGGGGTTATGATTCTCAAAGCTACGATAGAACAGTAGATACTCATATTAAAAGATTACGTGATTTGGTAAACTGTGATGATTTTGAAATCATTACCGTACGTGGTTTAGGTTATAAGGCGGTACTCAAATGAACAAACTCAGTGCTAAGATTATCCTTATTCTATTTCTGACGTTAGTGACGACTTCCTTGTTTCCCAGATTGTTTATTTTCTTCGTAGGAGCCAATGATGTATCCAGTATGATAGGTTCTAATGAATTTTTCATTGGGATGATCATTACTACAGCTTGTTCACTTTTACTATTTGGTTTTGGGATAAATGTCCTGATTATAAAACGTTTGAGAAAGATTGCCCAAGCTACGAAAAAGATAGCCCAGGGTGATTTTGAAGTAAGTATACCGGTTCGTGGTAAAGATGAAATTAGTGCCTTGACTCAAAATTTCAACATCATGACTGAGACCCTTAAAGCCAATGATTATCTTCATAAAGACTTTATTCGAAATTTCTCTCACGAGATCAAAACACCGATCAGTTCGATCAAAGGTTATGCAGAACTGATCGAAGCCTCCGAAAGTAGTCCAGAGAATAAAGAATATCTAAGGATCATCATCGATGAATCATCACGTTTATCTCGACTAAGTCAAAGTATGCTTCAGCTTTCTCAAATAGATTCTACTATGATCATTAAACGAGATGAGCCTTATAAAGTAGCTGAACAAATAAGAAACATCATCCAACTTCATCAACAAGATTGGGAACGAAAAAACTTAGAGTTCAATCTACAACTCGATGAAGTGTCTACTTCATTAAACAAAGATTGGTTACATCTTCTATGGCAAAACCTCATCACCAATGCGATCAGATTCTCAAAGCAAGATGGGGTAATCGATATTACTTTAAATGAAATAGAAAATGAATTGATCTTTAAGATCACTGATCATGGATTAGGTATCGCTGATCAAGATAAGGAAAGCATCTTTAAACTCTTCTTCGTTGCGGATCGTTCTAGAAGTAGTCAAAGCAGTGGTTTAGGTTTATCGATCTGTAAAACGATCGTAGATAAATTAGAAGGGAATATTTCTTTTGAAAGCGAAGAGTCTTTTTTTACGACCTTTACTGTGTCTATCCCTATAAATAAAAGTGAAACAATCTAAACTATTCTCAAAATTAGTAAAGGCCATCACTCAGTGATGGCCTTTACTAATGGATTTCTTAAACAGGTTTTCGACTAAACTTAGAAATAAACTCTGCTCTTGATCGTACAAGTGATTTCTCAAAAATCTTAGAGATGTGTTTTTTAACGGTAGGTTCGCTGATGTATAACTTATGCGAGATCTCACTGTTTCCCATACCTGATAAGACAAGATCCGCCACATCTTTCTCTCTTAATGTTAAGAAAGTAGTGTCGTGATGTTGAAGTTGCTTTGGTTCAATTAAAGTTTCGGCGACTGCCTCACTATTGATGTAGACATTGTTTTGAGCTTTCTTTATAAAATCTGCAGCGGTGATGTTTTCGTTTTCATTGGTATAGGAACCAATATTGATTGAGAATTTAACATCTGTATTTCCGATGATGAGCTTTGTAGAGGTAATTTTCTTAAATAATCGTCGGGTAGTTTTATAAGCTTCTTTTTCATCTGTATTATTAAGTACTAAAATAAAACGTAATCCATGATATCTGGCAAGAAAATCTTCTTGATGTAGACAAAAGGGAATCATAAGTCTTCCAACATGTTTTAAGACATCATCGCCGATCTTAAATCCATAGGTCTTATTGATGGCGAGAATATTGTTGATGCTGACGAAGATCAAAGATATAGGTAGTTTTTGTTTATGTGAAGTCTTAATAAGCATAGGAAGTTGTTCCATCGCATAGCGTCCATTAAAGGCGCCTGTTAGAGAATCTCGATTTGCTTTAGAATGCATCTCTTCGATGACTTGAACTATGAGGCCTTCGCTTTTCTTCTCGATTTCAACAAGACCTGTATTGGTGATGTCTTTAAAAAGCTCAATGACCATCTTCTTACCATCTTTAACAATAGGCAAAGCAGTCACCATCGAAGCTTTTCCATTATGATAAACAATCTTAGAGTAACTTTTATCTTCGGTGTAAGCTTTCTTAGAAATACAATTAATACAACTTAACTCATTTGACCAGATCTCATAACAATGATGAGCTTTTGAAGCTTTAGTGTCATCATGTCCAAAATCACCTTCGATGAGGATATGTTTCTCAGGATCAACAAAACGATAATGGTCAAACAGTTGTTTGAAGAGTTCTTCGGTGATTTTAGAATCAAGTTCTTTATCCATAAATACTCCTGTTTTATATAATTACATTACTCGTAAAAAGTATACTTTAGTACCATATTATTTAGTTGCTAAGTTATATATGATAGTATCATAAGTTGAATACAAAAGAAAGGTGGTTTACCACATGAAACTCAAACTTACCGTATTAGCATTCTTAGCTGTATTATTGATCTCTAGCTTATCAGCAGCAGCATTGACTTCCCTTAGCATTGACAGAACAGTTGAATCAGGCACCGTCTTGGCCGATACAAACGCCAATGTCGCAGTTAAATTCGCAGCCGGAACAGGTTACGCTAGTGTATTGTCTGAAAGCGCCGATGGAAAGGTTGCCTTCGATCTAAGCAAATTGCTCGTTAACTCCGCAAATGGATTTAACACCGATGCTCAATTCCAAATCGGAACTGCATTATTACCTGTATTTGTTCTAACCAACAATTCTGATGACGCTGTTACTGTCGCACTAAGCGGCGCTACTGGTGGCTTGGTATTGGTTGGTAGTGCATCTGTTGCTTCTGGCGCCTCTGCTAACTATTACTTCACCATTGATAGCACAGGGATCGCTAAGAGTACCGCTATTGGCGGAACGATCCAAGTTCGTTAATCTAGTAAACTTATGAAGAAATTGATGTTAGGAGCACTAGTGGTAATAGGGATTGTACTCGCGATTTTAGGGGTTGGATCTGTATCACAGAGTGCCCCTAACATCTCTTACGTTTATTCCGGTAGTATGGAACCAGTCATTCATACAGGTGATGGTTTCATCGTTATCCCAGTCAGTCAAATCAAATTAGGTGACATTGTGTTGTATCGACCCTTAAAGCTCGAGGCAGCACTTATTACCCATAGAATCATCAGTATCGATTCTAACGGTTATGGAACTAAAGGTGATGCCTCGCTTTCTTCAGATCAAGAAGCAGGAGAACCCTTAGTCACATCTGATCGGATCATCGGTAAAGTCCTCATTTTAAATGGTTCAGTATTTACGATTTCTAAATTAGGTTTATTTGTTTCAGGTCTACAAGAACTTATCGGATCCAATACGGCCCTTGTTTCATCAACATTGATCAGTAGTGGAGTCATGATCATCTTATGGAACCTACTATTTCCTAAGAAGAAACGTAAAAGTAGAAGACGTTGGAGATTGCGCGATGTCTATCAAGGCGCAGCCATCCTCATCTCTGGAATCTTGGTCTTAAGTATCTTAATGGGCTCCTCGATGCAGACTGTAAACTATTTGGTCAGTGATAGTCCCGGCACAGATGGTCTACAAGTCACCACCAATCAAGCGGGTGAAGTCATAGGTACTGTAAAAAACTCAAGCTTATTTCCAGTTGCGAATTATGTATCAGGAATCCTTCCTCTTAAAACCACTTTAAAATCGGAAATCATAAGTCCGTTCTCCTCAAGAACCTTTACGATTTCAGTAGATCCTCAAAAAGATATCGGTTGGTTTCAAGGTTATGTACGTGTGTACAATATCCCTACAGTCCTACCACTAAAAGTATTAGATGTTTTATTTCAAATGAGTCCCTATATCGCATTAGGTGCAGTAGCCATCGCAAGTTATCTGTGGTTATTACTCATCATAAAGATCTTTGAATATCTATTCAAAGTAGAATCTTGGATACCTCTTCATGCGTTAAAAGACAAAGCTTTGTTTAGAAGAGTAAATATATTTCTTAATTCGATGTTTGGTAGAAGGAGGTCTCGATCATGAAGATAAAATCTGCAATAGTACTTATTATCATCGGGTCGATGATCGCGATTTTGAATTTGAATGGAAGCGCAGCTCTTAGTACCCTCAACATCAATAGAAGCAGCGTTGGTAGTACAACCATCATCGATGATTCATCCGTTTTGGCTCCTATTGGTTTCAATAACACCAGCTTTGTGTTGACATCGACTTATATGAATATTGGAACCATAAAAAACAACAGTAATCAGACTTTAAGCTTAAGAATCTATATCGATCCCAATATTACAAAAACAAACAAAAGCTCTACGACTTGGACATTAACATTTAGAATACTGAATCAAAGTAACACTTCATTGACCACCAAAACATTCTCAGGTACAGGAGTAAACAATCCTGGAGCTCAATGGACAACCGCAGTATCGTTAGCTTCTGGAGTTACGTATACAGTACAGGCAAGACTCTCAGTAGGGTCTACATCGAATTTTCAAGCCCCTACATCCTTTAGGTTTGAAGGCATAAAAACAAACATCTTAAACATTGTGATTGCGGATAGCGCAAACTCTCCTCGTAGGCAATCGTATACAGCTCGATAAAGGCGGATCTTATGAAAACTTGGATAAAGAAAAACGGAATACTTACTCTCTTGATGATTGCCTTAATCGCTTCATCTTTTTACAGTTATACCACGTATAAACCACTACCTGAATCTATCTACGATGAGGTAACGCTTCAAGTGGATCCTGATTATCAAATTAAGACAACCAAAGCCAGTATATTATGGCCTGAAAATACGATCCTTGATCAAGGTAATAAGGCTTATTTCTACGCAGTTGAACCAATGGTTCATTATACGCCCAGTTTAACTTTGATTGGAGCCAATAGCGCTGGTTTAAATGGGACTGCTCAAATCACATTAACCATTCAAGCTGTTAATGATAAACAAGAAGTCTATTGGACCACAGTGTATCTTCAAAACCCTAGTGAAAACTTTCAGATCACTGCGGGTAACCAATCCATCGATTTGGGAAGTGTCGATATCAAGATCTCAGAGATCACAGCCATCATCGATTCAATCAGTTCAGAGCTTAACTTCACCAATGCGATTTTTCAATTGATCGTTAATGTGCAAGTTCAATACACAGGTAAAGTAAACAATGTTTCTCTAAACAATACCTTAAATTCACCATTAGTACTTAGCTTTGATGGAGTTGGTTTCAACGTCCCAAAAACATCTGACAGTATCACAAAGATTAGCCTCTCTGTGAATCCTGTGGGAACTTCCTATAACTTGGTTCAAGAGATCCAAACCACTCCTCTCCCTTTCGGATTAGTTTCATTAAGTGTATTATCTTTACTTATCATTGTTTATTTAAGAAACAGAAGTGTTAGTGAAAACAAACGTCAACATCGTAAATATAAAGAATGGATCACTGATGGGAGTGTCTCTACAAAAGATCACATCAACATCAACGTCAACACTTTAGAAGGCTTGGTTGATTTAGCCATCGACTTGGATAAACGTGTTATCTATGATGCGGATAAAGAAAAGTATCATGTCTTAGAAGAAACACTTATCTATACTTTTGATCCTCAACGTAAGAAGAATAGATCTAAAGGTGAGAAGAAATTGTTAGGTAAGATCCTACTAGAATCCAATGCGATCCTTCCTGAACAACTCGAAGTTGGCTTACTCTATCAACAGAAGTTCGATCGTCAATTGGGCATCAGCTTAATGGAGTTGGGTTTTATCGATGAGACGACCCTCTATAGTACCTTAGCTGCTCAAGCCAATATTAGATTCCTTCATCTAGATTCTTCATCGCTTATGATCGATGAAGAACTCTTGAAGAAGTTTACCTTAAACAGAGCTCGTGCTTTAGAAGCACTTCCTTTAGGACTTAAGAAAGATGGTAAGCTGGTCGTAGTATGTGCTAACCCATCTCGAAAAGGCATCGCAGAAGCTTGTGCAGAAGTGTATAAAGTAGAAGTAGAATTGGTTGTGACCTTACCTTCAACGATCTATCAAACGATTGAACACTTATCAAAAGTAGAAAAAGAACGCTTAAACCCTCAAAAGGAAGCATCCTTATCCCAACAGAATCTAAACAAGGATGAACAAGATGCCTTCTTAAAGAATTATGTCTTGGGAAATATCGATCTAGAACTGCTGCTTAAAGGTTGTGGTTTAGTAGGCGATCAGATCCTAGACAATGTCCCTGATAAAGACCTGTTGATGCAATCTTTGGTTAATAATCACTTCATCTCATCCCAAACAGCTCATATCCTAAATGGAATAAAAGCAGCTGTATTGAAAATGAATCGTAGTGATCTTGAGATGCTTGATTGTCCTAAACTAGAAGATGTTTTGATTAAATCCAATTATTTAACTCAAAAAGATTTTGATTGGGCTAGAAGAGAATCCATCAGAGAAGGTGTAGGCATAGAAAAGATTCTCTTGAGTAATTATTTGGTTTCTCAAGATAGCTTAAATGATGTGAAGAGTTTATTGGATAAACTATCACTCTTATTAAAATCAGAGTAGCACCTAAACTGTAAGAAACTTAATCATAAGATTGAGTCAGCTTACAGTTTTTTATTTAAATATTGACAAGTCTAACTCTAATCATTATAATAAGCATTAGATTAGAACATAAGCATAAATAAAGGAGATTTATGACTCAGAGAGAACAAGAAATCTTAAACATCTTAAAAAAGAACCCTGCGATATCTCAACAAGAACTGGCAGATTCTTTAGGGATCACACGATCCTCAGTCGCTGTTCATATCACCAATCTATTAAAGAAAGGTCACATCTTAGGTAAAGGCTACATCGTAAAAGATAATCCTTATGTCTGTGTGATCGGTGGTTCCAACATCGATATCCAAGGTTTTCCTCAAAACAAGCTCATCATGGCTGATTCCAATATTGGGAAAGTAAAGATTTCACTAGGTGGAGTAGGTAGAAACATCGCTGAAAACTTAGCTCGCTTAGGCATAGAAACACGTCTTATCAGCGCTGTAGGCGATGATCCTTATGGACATAAGATTCTAGATGAAGCACGCTCCATCGGCTTAGATATGTCTGAGAGCTTAGTGCTTAAAGGTGAAGCAACTTCAACTTATTTAAGTATCCTCGATGAGACCCATGATATGGCTGTCGCCATAGCCCATATGGATTCTATTGAACGAATGACTTCTACTTATATACGTTCTAAAAGACAACTCATCGAAAACGCTGAAGTAGTCATCCTCGATACGAATCTTCCTTATGAGGTCATAGAGACCTTAGTCACGACCTTTAGAAAAACAGATTTCTTTCTAGATACTGTCTCTACCGCAAAGGCACTAAAAGTTAAACCATTGATTGGGAAGTTCCATACGATCAAACCCAATAAGCTAGAAGCAGAGATCTTATCTGGCATCAAGATAAAAAACGATGAAGACCTGATAAAGGCTTCTACGATCCTTCACGCTCAAGGCGTTCAAAGAATCTTTATCAGTTGTGGTTCAGAAGGTGTCTTCGTCAGTGACCAAGGTAAGAGTGCTCGATATCCAGCTCCACCAGTTCAAATTATCAACGCCACAGGGGCAGGAGATGCGTTTATGGCGGGTTTGGCTTACGCCTATATTCAAGGCAAGCCAACCAAAGAAGCTTCACAGATAGCGATGGCGTGTTCATCTATTGCCTTAGCTCATGAAGATACGATCAATCCTAGCTTATCTCAAGAAACACTAAATGAAAAACTCAAGGAGAAAACACATGTTTGAAAAATACCTCGATATTAACCTAGAAGTCGCAGCCGCTTTAAAAAACGGTAAAGCTGTAGTAGCCTTAGAATCCACAATCATCTCTCATGGGATGCCTTATCCTAAAAACGTAGAAACAGCGCTCAACGTAGAAAAAATCGTTAGAGAAAACGGAGCCATACCCGCAACGATCGCAATCTTAAAAGGAAGACTTAAAGTAGGACTCACCGCTGATGAGATCGAATACTTAGGCAAAGCTAAAGATGTGGTCAAGTGTTCTAGAAGAGATATACCTTTCATTATCGCTAAAAAGCTCGATGGGGCAACCACAGTAGCTTCAACGATGATTCTTGCCTCTATGGCAGGCATCAAGATCTTTGCGACAGGTGGTGTAGGTGGTGTTCATCGTGGAGCTCAAGAAACGTTTGATATCTCTGCTGATCTATTAGAACTCGCTCAAACGGATGTTGCAGTAGTATGCGCAGGTGCGAAATCTATATTGGATATTGGTTTAACTTTAGAATATCTAGAAACCAATGGGGTTCCAGTAGTTGGTTATCAAACCGATGAATTACCAGCTTTCTATACACGTAAAAGTGGATTTGGGGTAGATTATAGAATCGATAGTCCAGAAGAAATGGCTCAAACATTAAAAGCGAAATGGGATCTTAAACTAAAAGGTGGACTCATCATCGCCAATCCTATTCCTGAAGCCTATGCGATGGATCTCGATACGATCACTAAAGCGATCGAAGAAGCCCTTAAACAAGCTCAAAGAGATGGGATCAAAGGAAAAGAATCAACGCCTTATCTCTTAGCGAAAGTAAAAGAATTAACAGGTGGTGATTCACTAGATTCCAATATCCAACTCGTCTACAATAACGCTAAAGTAGGTGCCCAAGTCGCTGTTGCCTTAGCGAAGATATCTTAGTAAAAACCGTTATAATAAAGGCATATGGAGAACACTATGTTGACAAAAGAAAAAGCGCTTAGACTAAGCATTGCCTATTTATGGTTTCTAGCGATCTTAGATCTCGTGAGAGGATTTCTTCATACGTTCAATATCTTATGGGCCAATGAGACTTTCGCTCAAATGGTCCCAAATCCTGATTCACTGATGATGTTGGGAGCCTTTGGGATTTCAAATATCCTCACAGGATTAATCTATCTACTTATATTAAAGAAGGCAAAACATCTAGCACCTTATGTATTAGGTATTATCCCAATTGCGTATCTCTCAGGAAGTCTCGGATTAAAACTTCAAGGTATTCAAGGTGAATCTTCGTTTTATGGGAAATACATGATGCTTGTTTATTTAGCCTTATGTATCCTGTGTGCACTCTATTATTTAATTTCATCACTAAAAGAGAAATCAATTTCTAAAATAAACTAAGGTCATCACGAAAGTGATGACTTTTTTTCTAATTGTTTAATCGAGAGAACCATAAATATCTCTATAAATCATAAACAAACCTTGATAAATCTAAGTCTATAGAATACTATATTAATAGTTATTTGTGAAATAAAAAATAATTCAGATTGAATTTAGAAGGAGCTCATTTGAGAAGAGTATTATATAAAAAAGGCTTTACTTTACTAGAATTAATCATCGTCATAGCTATTATGGCTGTTTTAGCTACGATTCTTATTCCAACAGTTACTGGGTATATTGAGAAAGCCAATACAGCCACTGATATCGCCAATCTTAGATCATTAAATAGTGTTAGCCAACTCTATCGTTTTGAATCAAATCCCATCCAAGAGGATCTGTTTACTGGTCTAACGACTGATTCTGATCGTATGAATGCTTTGATTACACATAATTATTTATCAGAAGCAGTGGTTCCTAAACAAAAAAATGTATATTTTACTTGGAAAACGGATACTCAACAATGGATGATGGCGAATTCTAAAGTACCAAGCGATTTAAATGGAGTCACCATGGGAACAGGTGGTCATAAAGGTTACATCAAGGGATCATATTCAGGATCTACGCTTGATCTTGTTATGCCGCTTACCTTAAACAATGTTAATATAACTCATGTTTATCAAGATGTCTTTAATGGTAAAGGATTAACCTCACTTTATTTTGATCCAGCATGTGTTATTACAGAGATTCATGCGCGTGCTTTCAATAACAATAATCTCACCGAAGTGACCATTCCTAACACTGTCACAAAACTAGATTACGCCGCCTTTAATAACAATCCTATCACAAAAATTACAATAGGACCTAATGTGACCTTTGAGACCAATGTCTTTAGAAACAACAATGCCTTTAGAGATACTTATCTCGCTCAAGGTGCAGGAACTTACCTATTTATTGGTGGATCTTGGGTCAAACAATAAACTTCATTAAAAAAGCAGAGATCTAAATGATCTCTGTTTTTAATATATATTGATTCAATAGGTTTCGTGTTTCTTGAGATAAAGGTTTAGATCTTTTTGTAGTATTGTCTACATGAACGATGATGGTTTCTGCGGTTGCGACAAGTTGATTGTTTTGATAAAGACCTTGAACGAAATTGATCGAACTATTTCCTAGTTTAGAAACGGCTGAACCGATCTCAACGGTTCCTGGCCATTTGATTTCAGATAGTAAACTGAGATTGATATTTACGATGACGAAAGAGGAGTCCTTGTCATATAAAGGTTTCTCAGGATTATAAAGCAATTCTACTCTTCCTGTTTCTAAGAAAACCGAGAAAACAGCATTGTTGATATGGCCTTGTCGATCTGTATCGCTATATCTAACTTTATCGAAAGTTCTAATGGGATAATCCTCAAATCTTAAGCTTTTTAGTTGACTCATTTAAGTACCTCGTTCAATATAATCATAATCTATCAAAAAAGAGATATCTGTTCAAGTAGAAGATTCTAGAATAACCATATTTATCTTAAGAGGGTTTCTTAACTCCTAATAGTATAGCAATTATCTCACTGAGCTCTTCTTGATTAATTGAGTGAAATCAGTTAAGATTTTTATGGACGTTAAGCAGAGTCCCTGACTTTGCTTTTTTTATCTCAAAGAGGAAACATGGAAAAACTAATAGCCCCTATTGCGAAAACCTTAAGTATCAGTTTCGCTCAAGTTAAGAATACTTTAGATCTTTTAGCGGAAGGAAATACGATTCCTTTTATTGCGCGTTATCGCAAAGAAATAACGAAAGATCTCGATGAAGAACAAATCAGATACATCGATGAACAATACCAATACCAAAAGAACCTCGCCAAACGAAAAGAAGACGTGAAACGTTTGATTGAAACCCAAGGGAAGTTAACTCCTGAACTTATCGCTCAGATCGATGCTTGTGAGACCTTATCTTTGGTTGAAGATATTTATCGTCCATATCAACAGAAACGTAAAACAAGGGCTACTGATGCGATCGCCAATGGCTTAAAACCTTTAGCGGAATGGATCTTGTCTTGTCCTAAAACTGGAGACATCCAAGCAGAAGCGACGAAGTATCTTACTGAAAAAGTAAAGACAATAGAAGAAGCCCTTCAAGGCGCAAAAGACATCATCGCAGAAGGTGTCTCTGATGAGGCAGCTCTACGTAAACTCATTCGTGATCATATGATGTCTGAAGCTAAGATCATCGTTAAACTAATGAAGAATGCGGTCGATGAGATGAAGACCTATCGTGTTTATTATGCCTATAGTGAACGGTGTTCTAGTTTAGCACCTCATAGAATCATGGCTATAAATCGTGGTGAACGTGAGAAGATCTTAGATGTCAGTATGGAATATAATCGTGAACGTTTCGCAACCTATCAATTTAATAGACTAACGAAGAATCAAACTTCCATCGTCAATACTTTGATCGATGAAGCCGTTCGTGATGGGCTCAAGCGCTTGGTTTATCCTTCTATTGAACGAGAAATAAGAGCGATGCTTACTGAGAAAGCTCAAGAGAAATCGATCGATGTTTTCTCATCCAATCTAGAACGTTTATTGTCTCAAGTACCTATGAAAGGATCCATCATCTTAGGTTTGGATCCTGCTTATAGAACAGGTTGTAAATTAGCCGTCATTGATGGGACAGGTAAGTTATGCCACATCGATGTGATCTATCCTCATCAACCAGTCAATAAAAAGGAAGAAGCTTTAAAGAAAACCATAGAACTTATCGAGAAATATAAGGTCAATTTGATTGCGATCGGGAATGGGACAGCGAGTAGAGAATCAGAAGCTTTTATCGCTGAGATCTTAAGAAACAATCCTAAGATCGAAGCTCGATATGTGATCGTTTCAGAAGCAGGAGCTTCAGTGTATAGTGCAGGTGATCTCGCACGTGAAGAATTCCCTGATCTCCACGTTGAACAAAGATCAGCTGTATCGATCGCAAGACGTCTATTAGATCCTTTGTCAGAACTCATCAAGATAGATCCTAAGAGTATTGGAGTAGGTCAGTATCAACACGATCTAGCCCCAGCTCGTCTTCAAGAAAGATTAGATTTCGCAGTAGTAAAAACAGTCAATAGAGTTGGAGCTGATGTGAATACAGCCAGTGAAGAACTCTTAAGACACATCGCTGGATTAAACAAAACAGTTGCGAAATCTTTGGTTGCTTATCGTAATGAGAATGGTTTATTTAACTCTAGAGCTCAACTCAATAAAGTAAAAGGTATGGGTGCCAAAGCTTATCAACAAGCTGCAGGTTTCTTACGTATTCCTTTAGCGAAAGATGAATTGGATCGTACAGCCATACATCCTGAATCTTATGACTTAGCCCATAAGATCATGAAGGAATGTGGCATTAGTTCACTTCTTGATGAACATCGTTCATTGGCTTTAGCGAGTGCCAACGCAAGCGATTTAGCGATGAAGCTAAACTCAGATATCTATACAGTAAAAGACATCCTAGGGATACTCGCT
Source organism: Erysipelotrichaceae bacterium (assembly GCA_013334325.1). GTDB lineage: Bacteria > Bacillota_I > Bacilli_A > Erysipelotrichales > Erysipelotrichaceae > UBA2212. The sequence continues at coordinate 48,858 of JAAXXT010000004.1, forward strand.
GTGCCTTTTAGAGACTATAGAGATCGTTTCGATGCGCCTTTATTACACAGCGATATCGTAAAGATCGAAGATCTAAAAGTAGGCATCTCTTTAGAAGGTACTGTAAGAAACGTAACTGATTTCGGAGCTTTCGTCGATATCGGATTAAAGAATGATGGCTTGGTCCATATCTCCAAACTCAGTAAGGATCGTATCTCTTCCCCTTATGAGAAGGTTGCGGTAGGAGATATCGTCACCGTAACTGTTCTGGAAGTTGATTTAGAGCGTCATAAAGTATCGCTCAGTATGATTGAACAATAACCCCTAAGTCATTCATTTTGAATGACTTTTATTTAAATTCTTAAGAAAGGAAACATATGACATCCAATCAAAATAAGATTCCCTATCGATCAGAAGTCATCGTCATAGGTTCTGGATTCGCAGGACTTACAGCGGCTATAGAATGCAGAATGAAAGGTGGCCAAGTCATCGTTTTAGAGAAGATGAAAGCCATCGGTGGTAACTCCATCATCAGTGATGGGGGAATCGCTGCGCCTAATACTCCTGAACAAGAACTATTAGGAATCCATGATTCTGCGGAGTTGATGTTTGAAGATATGATGAAGTCTGCGGAAGGCTTAAGTGATCCTAAGATTACGAGAACCATTTGCGAGAAGGCGAGTGATACTTATCAATGGTCAAAAGACATCGTAGGAATAAACTATATGCCTAGGGTCGATATTTTTGGAGGTCATCAAGTACCTCGTTGTTACACCCCAGATCCTTTCTCTGGTTCAACCATCATTCTTAAGATGAGAGAAAAGTGTGAAGCACTAGGTATTAAGATTCTTTGTGGTGTATCCGTTTTATCATTTATCCAAGATGAAAACAAAAGTGTTATTGGATTAAATGTGGATAGTAACTATAGCCTAGATCCTGATCATAAAAAAGAACTCCAACAGATATATGCCTCAAAAGGTGTCATCGTTGCGTCAGGTGGTTACGCAGCTGATGTGGCTTTTAGAAGACAAGCTCATTCTGATATCAATGATGAGATTCAAACAACGAATAAACGCTTTACCAGTGCTGAAGTCCTACAAGCGTGTATGGACATCAACGCTCAGACAGCTAATTTAGATTTGATCCAATGGATGCCTTGGACTACGAATGATGAGATAGGATATGGACGAGGTGGTTTATTTGGAGATTATATTGTATCTTCCTATGGGATCTTAATTGATTCTAAAACAGGACAACGCTTCATCAATGAACAAGCCAATCGAAAAGAATTGGCGGAAAAGATACTTCATGTAAAAGATGTAGTAGGGATCGCAGACGAAAGAAGTGTTCTTGCTTCTGGATGGGATCTAAAGAGTGCTCTTCAAAAAGGCATCATCAAGAAACATGAGTCAATTAGTGACTTGGCAGATATGTATACAATACCTAAGGATCATTTAAGAGAAACTCTGGATCACTATAATCAAACGATCATCTCAAAGAAAGATGAACAGTTTAATAAACATATTGAAGACTGGATGTCTTCTTTGAGTGCGCCTTTTTATTCGATGAGAATTAATCCTAAGACACATTACTCGTTAGGGGGTGTAGTGACCAATGTGGATACACAGGTCCTTGATCATCAAGGTCAAATCCTACAAGGACTATATGCGGTTGGGGAAGTAACTGGATTGACCCATGGGGCCAATCGTTTGGGTAGTTGTTCAGTCACAGAGTGCCTTGTGATGGGAAGAATCGCAGGCAAAAAAGTGATAGAAGGTGTTAATTAAATACTTAATATTGAAAGCAGGTGGATTTGATCTACTCATCTTATCTCAATAAATCTCTTAACGTAAGCCATCACCTTGATGGTTTTAATTATAATCCCAGTTTGAGAAAAGTGTTGAAGTGTTATATGATAAAGAGGCTTAAGACCATCATCAAAAATAAAGGAAATACAATCATGCGACTCAATAAAATAGATCTACATTTGCATTCAAGTGTCAGTAATGATGCGCAGTTTTCTCCCAATCAGGTTATGAAAATGTGCGCCGAAAGTGGATTAGAGATCATCGCGATCGCGGATCATAATTCAATAGGAGCTTTTCATATCGCTCAACAAGCCATCAGTGATCAAAAATTAGATCTTAAGTTGATTCCTGCGATCGAACTAGATTGTACACACAAAGGTGTTAATCTTCATATCCTAGGTTATGGGATAGATCCTGATGAACCATGGTTTTCAAAATACAGTCAAACCATCGATGAGGAAGACCGCAATTTATCTGATCTAAGAGCGAATAAGATTCGAGAGCTAGGAATATTCTTAGAAGATGATGAACTCAATAAACATAGAATCAATGGTATCTTAACTGGAGAAATGATAGGAGAAGTCGCGTTAGAGGATAAACGTAACGATGACAATGTCTTTCTAAAAGCTTATCGTAGTGGCGGAAGCAGATCTGATAATCCTTTCGTAAACTTTTATTGGGATTTTATGGCCCAAGGCAAGATCGCTTATGTGGAAGTAAATTTTATAAGCGCCGAGGAAGCGATCCAAAGAATCAAGGCTGCTGGGGGATTTGCGGTGTTCGCTCATCCTGGAAACAACATTGGGATGGATGAAGAGCTTCTAAAAGACATCCTAGATTTAGGACTCGAAGGTATTGAAGTTTATAGTTCTTATCATGATGTGATAAAGACTCAATTCTATCGAGAAAAAGCGTTGTCTAGAAATTTACTTATGACCTTGGGTAGTGATTTCCATGGGAAATCAAAACCTTCCATAAAACTTGGAAACTTCAATTGTGTCGATGAGAAAGAACTCACCAAAGCTTTCTTGAATCGAAAAGAAATCCAAACGTATCTCTAATTTTTCTTTATTAAAATCAAATAAAATGGATGCCTATGAAGGCATCCATTGTTTTAAATCTAGATAAAGACTTGTGTGTAATATTAAGCTACTATCTTATGCACTGCTTCAATTGACTATTTATTTTCCCAAAGATCAAAAGGATACATATTTTGATTTTTGAATTCTAAGAAACGAGATACCACATAAGGTTTATCTTCGAGATAGGTAACTCCAAACCATTCACTTTCAGAAGCTAATACTTTAATCGTGAAAGTGTTTGATTTAATGGTTTCTCCTATCATCGTTGGGATGACGTGTTCACATTTAAGCGGATTATTTAAAAGTTCCCTTTGAAGAAATGAAGTCAGTTGTTTTTCAGCAAGATCGAAGATCTTTGGGGTAAATCCCCAGAAATTCATAGACACGAAAGCATCTTGATTTAGAGCTTTCCATCCATTTTCGTCCGATCCGCTCGATATCACCCCATCGACTTTTTTAATTTTTGCGTATTCATTCACATCGATAAGGATCTCATCTGAGACATCACAAACACCTCTACTTACAGTGCCAGAATCAGAAAGGGTCTTGCTTAGGCGATATCCAACCATACTATAAAGATCATCTTTGACTTCATGGTTCAAGAAATCAAACATTTTCTTAAAGGCATCTTTTCCATAATAATCATCAGCATTACAGATCATAAAAGGTTCTTTAACTTGATGACGACAGATCCATAAGGCATGGGTCGTTCCCCAAGGTTTTTCTCTTCCCTCAGGAGCACTAAAACCTTGAGGCAATTCTTTCATATCTTGAAAAATGAACTCAACATCGACAAAGCGACGAACCTGATCAACCAAAGCTTTCTTAAAAGCTTCCTCATGTTCCTTACGAATAATCAAATACACTTTTTTAAATCCTGCTTGTATCGCATCATAGATTGAAAAGTCAATGATCGACTCACCATTATTGCCTACTGTATCGATTTGTTTCAATCCGCCATAACGACTTCCCATACCCGCTGCTAAGATGACTAAACTTGGATTTTTCATAGAATACCTCTTTGTTTCTTTTGTATAGAGATGTATATTGACAAACGATAATCTTAAGAATTGTTTATCGAATAAGACATAGACATATAAGATGATTTCAAATGTACTTATAAATAAGTAAGAACTAACTCTAGAAAACTTGTATTTCTCCAGCTTCTCTTAGTCTGATCTGAATGAAACTACCTTCTCCAAATACACTGTTGTATTTGGATTTTAATGTGGGTGTTAGTGCTTTAGGAACAAAGAGTAAGATAGTTCCTGCGAATCCTCCACCGTGTACCCTGAAGGCTCCTTTTCCACCTAATGCTTCTTCAGCCATCATTAAAGCTAAAGCGAGACCTTGTTTAGAGGAATGCTTATTCCAGACATTTTGAAGATGAATATGAGAGGATCTTCCAGAAGCTAAAATCAGATTTAGAAAGGCATCAATATTTGATGTATTAAGTGCTTCCATTAGATCCAATACTCTTTTGTTTTCTTGGAAGAAATGATGACCTCTTAGAATGATGCGAGTATCGAAAAGATCATTCAATCTTGGTAGTTGAGCATAAAAATCATCTGGGTTTACTCTAGATAAAGTGCTTTGATTAAAAGCCCCAGATAAAAGTTTACAGTCTTCAAATATCTCAGCATAATCACTAGACAGATCAGCGTGAGATCCTCCGCTTTGAACCAAGCAGATGTCATAGGGATCAAAGAGATTGTGACTGTCGATCTTATTTACTACTGGATTATTTTTATCGAAAAAATCAATGGCGCAAAACCCTCCATGAGCGATGACCATTTGATCCATAAGTCCACAAGGTTTATTGAAATAATTGTTTTCTGTTTTCTGAGAAATAATCGCATAATCACTTGCGCTCAATGTGCCCGATCCGTAATAGCTGTCTAAAATCTTGACCAGTAGAACTTCAATAGAAGCTGATGAGGATAAGCCTGAACCTGAAAAGACCGTGCTTTCTATGTAGGCATCGAAACCTCCTACTTTACCAGTTGCCTCTTTGAAATAATGTGCTATCCCTCTAATCAATCCCATAGTAGTATAGTATTCATTCTCATCAATACTAAGATCAAATAAATCGATAGGTTCAATCTCATAATCTTTAGATCTCACTCTGATGACGTTCTCATTGTTTCTTGAGGCGAAAGCGACACTATCCAGATCAACTGTCATGGCTAAAACACGGCCTAATTGATGATCGGTGTGATTACCACCTACTTCTATTCGACCAGATGCACTGAATACATCTAGGGAGTCATGATTAAAAAGCGTCTCAAAATGAGTTGCCATCGATGAATATCGATTTTTTTGAAAAGAGACTTGTTCACTGCCATATAACTCAGTGAGTTGTTTAGTAGAGGCATTACTTTGGATATAAGAGAGAAATTCTTTAGTTTTCATGGGTTACCCTTACCTTATGGTGATTGAAATCAGTATACCATTGAGAGCGCTATCAATAATTTACGAAAAGTGAGACAAATGATATAAAATCTTGGGATGGTCCTTGTCCTTACTATCTAATCAGAGTCATTCATATTATAATGAGAATGATATAGCTAACCTTAGTGTTAGAAAACGGTGAATCAAATGGATAGAGATTACACCATCCTTTTAGTGGATGATGAAGAAGAAGTTAGAAAGCGCATCATATCTAAAATCCATCCTGAATCAGGTTTTGAAGTCATTGGTCAAGCTGCCAATGGTTATGATGCGATCGATCTGATCGAAAAACTCAAACCGGATGTAGTCATTACGGATATTCGTATGCCTTTCGTAAATGGTATGGAGTTGGCTAAGATCATAAGTAAAGAACATCCTAAAACCAAGGTTGCTTTTATATCAGGATATGATGAATTTGAATATGCAAAAGAAGCCATTGAACTCAATGTAGTCAGTTATCTTTCTAAACCAATCACTCAAGAAGAAGTGAATCATTTTCTTTCGAAACTGAAGTCAAGAATGGATGAAGAATACCAAGCACTATTCAACCAAGAACGATTGGATGAAGTATATCAAGCTAATCTTCCAGCCTTGATAGAAAATCAATTCAACTCATTGCTTCATTATTCCAACATCACTGAACAAGATCTACAGCGTTTTAAAGTTTTTGATATTGATCTTAGTATCGGATCTTTTACAGTTGGGATCATTGAAATCGATGCAGATGCAGATTTTCTAGAGATTGAATATTTACGAATCTTTTTACTGAACCTACTAAAGAAAAAATTTGAAGACTATAAAGATCTCTACTATATCAATAGTGGATTTGGGCTTATATTTATCATTCATCAAATGAGCATGAATGTAAAAGACATAGAGTCCAAGCTTTATGAAGTCGTTCTCACTAAGAAGCAATATTCAAATATTCGGGTCCAAATTGGGGTGTCTGAAACTTTTGAGGATTTTAAATTGGTTTCTAGTAAGGTACTACAAGCTAAAAAGGCACTCTCCTATAGTAATTACCTCAACATCGGAACCATCATTTACTATAAAGACATCACCACGAAAAAGAAGGTAGATTTGAAGCTTTCTAAAAGTGAAATCGATGAGATCAGTTATGTTATTAAGTTTGGAACTGTAAAAGAAGTGGATGATCTGTTCGTAAACTTACTTAAGAATAAAGATATGCGTCAAGATTATCTTCTTAATAAACAATATTACCTGGTAAATCTAGCCCATATTTTTATAGAATTCGCCAATGGTCTTAATGTAGAGTTGGATGATATCCTAGAAGGAAACTTTTTTGATAAATTATCGGGATTTACACAACTTCAAGATATGTTTAATTTCCTAAAGAAAATGGTCTTTGATTGTCGTGAAATGAACCTACATCGATCTAAGACATCAGCCAATCTACTCTTAGAAGAAGCGCTTTTGTATTTAAATACGAACTATACAAATCCAAATATTTCGATGGAGTTTGTATGTGATGATCTTGGCATCAGTATATCTTATCTAAGTAATCTCTTTAAGAAGATAGAGGATACCACTTTCAACAAGTATTTGGTTAAGACTCGAATGGAAAAAGCAATGGAACTTTTAAAGTTCAGCGATGATAAGATCTATGAAGTTGCCAATCAAGTCGGCTACAATGACATCTATTATTTTAGCTACAGTTTTAAGAAATATACGGGGCTTTCTCCAAAGGAGTATCGTCATGATCAAAAGACTGAATGAGTTATCGATTGGGAAGTCTATCTTCATAACGATCCTCATTTTTACAGGTTTTTTGACCATATCTACAATTCTCTCAAATCAACTGATTTTCGATAGAACGGATCGTCTTATTGAGAGCACTTCTAAAGAAATCAATAAGCAAGTTATTATGAACTATGAGAATTATTTAAGTAATATGATTGGGATATCGAATTCATTACAGGAATACATCATCGATACAACACAGGCCAATGACTTTGAGGAATTGTCTCGTTTGTTTGTATTGACCACAAATATTGAAAAAAATATTCTTAATGTGGCTTTGATCTCAGATGATGGACTATTGGTAGCCTCAAGCGTTGACGTTAAAATCAATCCTAATATTTTAGATATCGAATGGTTTCTTGAAGCTAAGAAAACACCAGACATCCATCATTTTAGTGGTTTACACACTGAAAACTTCTTTATGTTAGGGAAGAAAGAAGTATTTACTGTTTCTAAAAGCGTTCAGTATTTTGTGAATAATGTTGCCACCAGAGGGGTATTGATGATAGACATCGATACCAGTAATTTTAAGACCTTGGCTCAACAAACCAATCTAGGTGAAAAGGGTCATATCGTAATCGCATCTCAAGGAGAAAAGGTTATTTATTCCTCTGATCCTTTATGTTATGGAGATGATTGTACCTCTGCAGAGATACTTAAGGAAATAGGCTTAGGTGGTCGCTTGGTTAAATGGAATAATCTAAACATGTATGTCAATGTGAATACTATAAGAGATACTCGATGGAAGATCGCCACCTTTATCAACGTCAATGAGATAGTTTCTACCAAAGCAGACATCCTAATTCGTTTGATTTTGATTTTTGCTTTAACTTTACTTACGACCTCACTTATTTCTTCATATTTCACCCGAAGAATCACACTTCCTATGAATACCCTGAAAAGTCATATTGCTTTGATAGAAAAAGGTGATTTTGAATCCAGAGTTCATGTCTCAGGCTTAAAAGAAGTTACACTTTTAGCTGAAGCATTCAATACAATGAGTAATCGTATTAGAGAACTGATGGATAAGGTGTTTACTGAACAAAATGAAAAACGAAAGACCCAATTCATTGCCTTACAGAATCAGATCAATCCTCATTTTCTATATAATACTTTAGATTCTATTGTCTCTTTAAGTGAAAACAATCGAAACAAAGATGTAGAAAATGCCATTATCGCGTTATCTAAATTCTTTAGGATGAGTATTTCCAATGAGATGAATTTGGTAGAGTTAAAAGATGAGATTGAGCACGTTAGAAACTATTTACTGATTCAACAGATCCGTTATCAAAATACCTTCGTCTTTGATTTTGAGATCGATGAGGAGATCCTTCATCACAAAGTCATCAAGCTATCGCTTCAACCTTTAGTAGAGAACGCCATCTTGCATGGTATTCATCCAGATGATGAGTATTCAACCATATTGATCAAAGGCTACGCCAAAGATAATTTCCTTTATATTGAAGTATTCAATGAAGGATATGGTATCTCTAAAGAACGTATTCAAGAGATCCATTCTATGATCCAATCCAATCAGAATACTTCCAGTATGGGGCTTAAGAATGTCTATCAACGATTAAAACTATACTATGGTGATCAAGCAGATCTTATCTTAGAAAGTGAATTGGATGAATATACAAAAGTCATTATGAAGATGCCTTTGGGAATGGAGGAATCACTATGAAGCGTTTCATTATTATTGTCCTATTTTTATTAAATGGTTGTAGTAGTCCAATAGAAACCGTACCTTTATTCATCTATGATGGCAATGATGCCTACATCAAAGAATTTGAGAAGAAGATCCAAAGCGTAGATCAAGATGATTTCCTCATCAAGACCTATGTGAGTCAAAACTCTCAGATCATCCAGAATGAACAAATCGATCAAGCTTTTAAAGAAAAACATCCTCTATTGATCATCAATCCAGTAGATAGATTAAGTGTATACGCCATCATTGAGAAGGCTAAACAATCCAATACCACGATTATTTTCTTTAATCGTGAACCTTTAGCTTCTGACTTAGCAGCCTATGATAAAGCATTTTATGTAGGTGCAGATGCTACCCAATCCGCTGAGCTTCAAGCCAGTCTAATCATGGATCTGTTTGGGAATGATCCAAAAAATCTAAACAAATTTGATAAGAACCATGATGGGATCATCCAAGCCTTGATTCTAAAAGGTGAACAAGGTCATCAAGATGCGGAAGCCAGAACGAAGTTCGTTATAGAACGATTGACCGTTGCTGGATATCAAGTTGAAGTCTTAGACATCGTCATCGCCAATTGGGATAGAGACATCGCTTATGGTTTGATGGATGGATTATTGGATGAGTATAGAGAATCTATGGAACTATTGATTTCCAATAATGATGCGATGGCACTTGGTGCCATTCAACGAATGAAAGAAAAATTAGTGTTTGATGACACCAATAAAAATGGGGTCATTGATCGCGATAGTGAACCATGGGTACCTGTCGTTGGGATAGATGGGATCACTGCAGCCATAGACTCGATCAAATCAGGTTATCTTTATGGTACTGTCAAAAACGATTCTCAAAATATGGCCTTGATCATCATTGAGTTATCGAAGTGGTTATTAGAAGAGAAATCACTCGTTGACTTTCCTTATGAGATCACCAACGGTAAATATGTGTGGGTTAATTATCAAAAAATGACCCTTGATGAATAGATTTTGAATTGTGAGTAATATTTCACAAAAACAGTATCGTTTATTCAATGTTATGTAAGGGCTTACTTTTCTATAATGAAAATGTGTAATCTACACAGGAGGAATAAATGAAAAAGTTTTTGCTCTTAGTCGCATTAACCGCATTGGTTTTGGGCAGTTTCACTGCTTGTACTGCTAAACCAAAAGGACCAGTCAAAGTAGGTATCGCCATCTATAAGTTTGATGACACCTTCATGACAAATTATCGTACCGAAATGGGAACCTATTTGAAATCATTGGAAACAACTGATACCAAATATGAAATCACCGTTACCGACGGTAAGAATGATCAAGCAACACAAACTGAACAAATCGACAGTTTCATTGCTCAATCTTATGATGTATTGATTATCAATTTAGTAGATTTAACTGCAGCCGGCGCTATTATTGCTAAGGTAAAAGCAGCAGGTATCCCTACTGTATTCATTAATCGTCAACCTTCCGTAGCTGATATGGCCCTTTGGGACAAGATCACTTACGTTGGTGCAAAAGCTGAAGATTCAGGGACCTATCAAGGCGAAATCGCTTTGGACCTCTGGAATGCTGCTGGATCAACAATGGACAAAAATGGTGATGGTATCCTTCAATATGTAATGTTGATGGGCCAAGCTATCCACCAAGATGCTGCTTTACGTACAGAATATTCAATCAAAAAATTAGTAGATGCTGGCGTTAAAGTTGAAAAATTGTTTGAAGAACGTGCTAACTGGAACCGTGACGAAGGTCAGGTCCAAATGGCTTCCGCTATTGCTCAATACGGAGACAAGATTGAAGTTGTCTTTGGAAACAATGATGACATGGCTTTAGGTGCTATCCAAGCATTAAAGGCTGCCAATATGGTCGTTCCTGTAATCGGTGTTGATGCTACTGCTCCTGCATTGGATTCTATTGGATTGGGTGATTTGGCTGGAACTGTCTTGAATGACAGCGTTGGTCAGGCACACACTTCAGTCGACAAAGCGTTAGCCTTGTTAAAGGGTGATACTCTTGTTAAAGAATACTGGGTTCCTTATGTTAAGGTTACTCCAGAAAATTTCGAAGATTTTAAATAAGCTTAACTGATCCAGAAAATCAAGTGTGGTCAAACACACTTGATTTTCTATCTCGTTAGAAAGAGGTTATATGCAACATCTCGATATTATATTAGCCATGAATCATGTCAGTAAAAGTTTTCCTGGGGTAAAAGCATTGGATGATGTGTCTTTTCACGTTAGACGTGGCACAGTACATGCTTTAATGGGTGAAAACGGAGCTGGAAAATCCACATTAATGAAATGTCTCTTTGGGATCTACTCCTTAGATGAGGGTGAGATTCTATTTGACGGTAAACAAGTTCATTTTCATAATCCTGAAGATGCTCTCAAAGCTGGGATTTCTATGATTCATCAAGAACTACAACCGATACCTTATCGAAACATCGCAGAAAACCTTTGGGTAGGACGTTATCCAACCAAAAAGATTCTAGGTTTATTCTCTATTGTCGATCACAAGCAAATGAAAAAGAGTTCAGAAGATCTGTTAAAGAGAGTTGGGCTAAATCTTAATCCAAATACCTTACTAAAAGAACTCTCTGTATCTCAAATCCAGTCGATCGAAATTGCGAAAGCCATTTCATATAATGCCAAAGTCATTATTATGGATGAACCTACATCATCCTTAACTCAAGCTGAAGTTAATCAGTTGTTTGAGATCATTACTACCTTAAAGAATCTTGGTGTATCCATTATCTATATCTCTCATAAGATGGAAGAGATTTTAAAGATCTCAGATGAAGTAACCATCATGAGAGATGGGAAGTACATTGGAACATGGTTGTCTAAGGAATTAACGATGGAGAAAATCATTAAGAGTATGGTTGGACGTGAATTGACTAATCTATATCCTCCTAAAACAAATGTACCAGGCGAAGTCTCTTTTGAAGTCAAGGACTTAAGTTCTACAAATCCAAAGTCTTTTAAGAATATTTCGTTTAGTGCCCATCGAGGTGAAATATTTGGTATTGGAGGCTTGGTTGGAGCGCAAAGAACTGAACTCGTTGAAGGGATATTCGGTCTTCGATCCATCAAGTCAGGTGAAATATATTTACATAACAAAAAGATAGATATCAAACAACCTCACAGTGCTGTTAAGCAGGGTCTCGCTTTGGTTACAGAAGATCGTAGAGGCAATGGAATCTTTGGCGTATTATCGGTAAGAGATAATGTCGCTGTGGCTTCTTTAGATGAATTCGTCCAATTTCACTTCATGCTTAATAATGCTAAACTCAACCAATTGGCTGAAACCAACATTAAGAAGCTAAGCATTAAAACCCCTAGCACAAAAACTAAAATTCAAACCCTATCAGGGGGTAATCAACAAAAGGTTATCATCTCAAGATGGTTGGCAGTCAATCCAGATATCTTCATTCTTGATGAACCTACTCGAGGAATTGATGTTGGTGCCAAATACGAAATCTACAGCATCATGCTAGATCTTGCCAACCAAGGTAAGACCATCATCATGATCAGCTCAGAGATGTCAGAGTTATTGGGAATCAGTGATAGGATCATGGTTATGTGTGAAGGTAGATTAAGTGGAATACTCGATCGTTCAGATGCAAATCAAGAAAAGATCATGGCTCTGGCGACAGCGTACATGTAAGGAGAAAATCATGAAAAAATTCTTAAATAATTTCAAAGGTCCTAACTTAAAGAACACCTTAGTAGACAATGCCATGTATCTCATTTTGTTAAGCATATTGGTGTCGGTATCAATTGCTCAACCATTGTTTCTATCAGCAAATAATCTCACCAATATTTTAATGAACTCATCGATCCGAATCCTTATCGCCTTAGGCGTCAGCGGTGCCCTTATTACGCGTGGTACTGACTTATCCGCGGGGAGAATCGTAGGTGTAGGGGCTGTTATAGGGGGGACCTTGTTGCAACGTCCTGACTATGCGGCTAAGTTTTTTCCAGGATTGGCAGATATGCCCGTCTTAGGCATACTATTGCTCGCTGTAACGATCACAGCCCTTATCGGTTTAGTGAATGGATTGGTCATCTCTTATCTGCATGTACCTCCGTTTATCGCAACCTTAGGGATGCAATCTATATTGTATGGGTTGGCATTGATCTATACCAAATCTCAACCGATTGGGGGCTTGAAAGATGATTATACTTATCTTGCCTCTGGAAGAATTGCTAATATACCTATCCTGATTATAATAGCTATTGCGATGATTGTGGTTATGTGGTTCTTATTGAATATGACCAAATTTGGTAAATATATCTATGCCATTGGTGGTAATGAATCCGCTGCTGAAGTCGCAGGGGTCAACATCAAATGGACAAAGATTAGAGTTTATATCCTCGCAGGTTTGTTTTATGGTTTGGCTGGTTTCTTGCTTGCTGCAAAAAGCGGTGGGGCTACAGCCAACTATGGTATCGGATATGAATTGGAAGCCATTGCTGCATGTACGATCGGTGGTGTAAGTACCGCTGGTGGTGTAGGTAAGATCCAAGGTATCGTATCTGGGGTCTTGGTCTTCGAAATGTTGAAAACAAGTTTACAGTTCTTACGTGTACCTTCAGATCTACAATATGTTGCGATCGGTACAGTCATCGTTATCGCTGTTGCCATAGATATTCGTAAGTATCTTGCAAAGAAATAAAAACATGAGCAAGTGTGTCAACCACACTTGCTTTATCTAAGGAACCATGGAAACCATCACAATATCACCTGAACTAAAACTATCTAGAGTCATTCAAGGATTCTGGCGTCTACAAAGCTGGCATTTTACCCCTATACAACTTTGCGATTTCATTCATGAAGCGATAAAACTAGGGGTCACTACTTTTGATACAGCGGAGATCTATGGAGACTATGAGGCAGAAGCTCAATTAGGGGCAGCTCTAAGATTAGATCCAAGCTTAAGATCAAAGATCCAAATCATCACTAAGACTGGAATCAATAAGCCTCATCCTGATTATCCATATCGAACCAAACACTATGAGACGAGTTATGAGAAGATCATCTCATCGTGTAATAAGAGTTTAGAGAAACTAAATACAGATTATATTGATGTTTATTTGATTCATCGTGAAGATCCTTTCTTTGATCATCATGGAGCTGCGAAAGCATTCGCAGAACTAAAAGCTCAAGGAAAAATCAGAGCTTATGGGGTATGTAATTATGATCCAATAAAGTTCCATGCGTTTAATGAAGTAACCGATCATGCCTTGGTGACCAATCAAATTGAAGTATCTCCATTACAGTTTGAGCATTTCAATTCTGGAATGATGGATCTTCTTCAAATGGAAAATGTTCATCCTATGTTTTGGTCTCCTTTAGCTGGAGGATCCATCTTCACTTCAGATGATCCTGCGTGTGCTGAAGTTCGACAAGTCTTAAGCAGAATTGCCCAAAACCATCATTGTGAGATGGATACCGTTGTGTATGCCTGGTTACTAATGCATCCTGTCAAAGGGATGGTGATCAGTGGTAGTCAAAAGATCGATCGACTAAAAAATGCGGTCGATGCTTTATCACTTCGTTTAGATCTAGAGGAATGGTATGAAATATATCTAGCTTCAGGCAAGCAAGTCTTGCGCTGAAAAAGGGAGAAATATGTCTATTTGTGTATGTGGTGGAGCAGGTTATATAGGAAGTCACGCTGTAAGATGTCTTTTTGATCATGGATTAGATATTATCGTCATAGATAATCTGTCCAAAGGTCATCGCTTATCTGTGGATCCTAATATTCCTTTCTATCAAGGTGATTTAAGAGACCGAGTTTTTTTAGATAAGGTCTTCTCAGAAAATAAAATTGAAGGTGTTATCCATTTCGCTGCGGATTCTTTGGTGGGTGAAAGTGTATTAGAGCCCCTAAAGTATTACCAAAACAACGTAATGGGCACACTAACACTCTTAGAAGTCATGAATCAACACAAGGTAAAAACCATCATCTTTTCATCTACTGCGGCTACATATGGGGAACCTGTCTCAACACCTATTCTTGAAGAAGATCCCACGATACCCACAAGCCCTTATGGGGAATCTAAATTGGCTGTGGAGAAATTATTAAAGTGGTGTGATCATGCGTATGGGATAAAATACATCGCTTTGCGTTACTTCAATGTGGCAGGTGCTCATCCTAGTGGAGACATAGGAGAAGACCATCAACCTGAATCCCATCTCATTCCTTTGATTCTAAATGTTGCTTTAGGTAAGTCTCCATCTCTCAAGATCTTTGGGACAGACTATCCAACGAAAGATGGAACCTGTATACGAGATTATATTCATGTCATGGATCTGGCTGAAGCTCATTTCTTAGCGCTAAACAAGGTTCAAGAAACACGTCAATCCAAGATATATAACTTAGGCAATGGTCAAGGATACTCTGTTCAAGAGGTCATTCAGACCGCTCGTAAGGTCACAGGTCATCCTATTCCGACATTGTCCATTGAAAGACGTCCAGGTGATCCTGCCATACTATTGGCTTCTTCTCAAAAAGCGTGTGATGAATTAGGTTGGAAACCTCAGTATTTTGAGCTTTCAACCATTATCCAAAGTGCTTGGGCTTTTCATCAGAAACATCCTAACGGATTTAGTGACTGAGTACTCTGGTTTTCTTAATTATTTCAGTCATCTTCAATATTCAATCTAAGCAGACAATTAAATCTCCATCTCCAACTTAACAGTTCATTGTTCCCTTCCTCCAAAGGCAATTAAACCATCTTCTAGGATGGTTTTTTTGTGATTTGATTGAAGTGATTAGAAGAAGCTTATTGGATGGTGTACACTTATAGTAATAAGGAGTTTCTATGATCATAAGAGAAGCCAAAGAATCAGATGTCTTAAGGATCCTTGAGATCTTCAATGAAGCACTCATCCATTCGACTTCGGTCTATGCGTATGAACCCGCAACTTTAAAAGATCAATTGGATTGGTTTCATCATAAGATCGATGAAGGCTATCCTGTTTATGTAGGTGTAGAAAATGAGTTGGTCATAGGCTATGCGACTTATGGATCTTTTAGAACGAGACCTGCCTACAAGTACACGATTGAACATTCAGTTTATGTGGATGTCCAACATAGAAATAAAGGTTATGGGAAAGCTTTACTTAAATTCCTCATTGAGAAGGCTAATGAATCTGGATTTAAGACGATGGTTGGAGGTACAGACTCAGCCAATTTAGCCAGTATACAGCTTCACCTAGAATGTGGTTTCTCCTATTCAGGAATGATACATAATGCGGGTTATAAGTTTGGGAAGTGGTTAGATTTAGCTTTTTATCAACTAGATCTAAAAGGTCCAAAATCCCCAGAAGAAAAGTAAAGACCCATCTAATAAACAGATGGGTCTTATTTAATTAAGCTTCGTTTTGAAGCGCGTCGTATCCTTCTTCACCGGTACGAACCTTAATGACGTTTTCTACGCCATAGACAAAGATTTTCCCATCACCGATGTTGCCAGTATATAGAACTCGTTTAGCGGTCTCTATGACCAGCCTTACTGGTACTTTCGCGACGACGATCTCTACTTGAACTTTAGGAAGCAAGTTCATTTCAGTTTCGGCCCCTCGATAGTATTCTGTCTTACCTTTTTGGATTCCACAACCTAAGACTTGTGTTACAGTCATCCCTGTGATCCCAATCTCAGCCATAGCTTCTTTTAAAGCCTCAAATCTACTTTGACGAGTGATGATGTCGATCTTAGTAAGCTTGATGTCTGAAACCATGGTGGTAGAAGGGGCAGAAATGACCTCCACAGGAACGGCCTGATCGATCTTGACCTCTTCTTTGTTTAGTTTAGTTTGTTGACTAGGCTCATAATAATGAAAACGATTCAATTGTTTAATATGTGCGTTTTCTGGTGAATCATAATCCAATTCAGATCTTGTCAACATATTGCTTGGATAGGCAAGTACACCCATTTCAGGAATGTCTAAACCTTCTAGTTCATCTTCAGGTTTAACCCTTAAACCCCATACTTTATCTAGGAATCTAAAGAAAAGATAGGATACTCCAAAGCCCCATACGATAAGCACAAGCACCGCAATCAACTGAGCACCTAACTGTGAGGCATCTCCATAAAACAAGCCTCTTACGCCACCTGCGACCCCATTGAGCCCATCCCCATAAGTCCCATCCGCAAACAAACCAACAGCGATGACGCCCCAGATCCCATTGATCCCATGAACGGAGATCGCACCTACAGGATCATCGATCTTAAACTTATTCTCTATGAAAGGAACAGCGAAACAAACCAAGAGACCCGCAATGGTTCCAATAAGTAGTGAAGCCATCCCATCGACAAACGCACAAGGCGCAGTGATCGCAACCAATCCAGCCAAAGCTCCATTCGCAGTCATCGAAGGATCAGGTTTCCCAAACTTGACCCACATATAGAACATCGCAACCAAACCACCGATCGCACCTGCGATCATCGTGTTTGTCGCAACTACAGCCAATCTAAAATCAGAGGCATTTAGAGTAGAACCCGCATTGAACGCAAACCAACAGAAGAATAAGATGATGGTCCCAATGATCGCCATCGGGATATCATGACCTGGGAAAGCACGTGCTGTCCCATCTTTTTTAAACTTCGCAATTCGAGGTCCAATAACAATGGCTCCCGCTAAGGCAATCATTCCACCCATCGTATGAACGACCGCAGAGCCTGCGAAATCGACGACCCCATGACCGATCCCAAAGGTTTTTCCTAAGGTAGATAACCATCCTCCACCCCAGACCCAGTTCGCAAATAAAGGATATAGAAACATAGAAATAAAGAAGGATGTAATGATGATGGCGGAATACTTTACACGTTCAGCCATCGCCCCTGTAGGTATCGTAACGGTCGTATCCATGAAGACCATCTGAAAGAAAAACAAGGCATAGATTCCCGCATCATAGGTCCCTACTAAACCAAAGCCTTTATACCCTAAGATGCCTCCTAAACCAGGTATCTTCAATAAGGCATTTAAAGCACTTCCTCCTGAACCTAAAGTCGCAGCGCCTCCTGATCCTCCCATTTGAAGGGCGAATCCTATCAAGAAGTAACCAATGGCTCCAACTAAGAACACCATAAAGTTCATCGTCATCGTATGAGCGGCATTCTTCGCACGAGTAAAGCCAGTCTCTACCATCGCAAAACCTGCTTGAAAGAAGAAGACCATAAATCCACATATCATGACCCATACATAGTTGGATCCCATGAATCCTTTATTGGCGATCTCAGCGATCCCATCTAAAGTACTATTGCCTGTGGGAGTAGTATAACTGGCTCCTGTAGGATCAACCGCAGAAGAATCTCCATGAAAGAGATAAGATAAAGCCAAGACAGCGACAGTTGCTGCCGCAAACAACAATAAACCCATTTTGAATTTTCTCGATAAGATCATAGGATCACCTCAAGTGATAGAGAACGAAGATTCTCTAATGGTCTCATGATTTTAAAAATGGAAGAAGTGGTTTTTTGAGTTGATCGAGATGATCTACTCAAATGGCGTGTGGTGTTAGACATGGTAGGCTCCTTTCAGTGTGATGAATACTCGATGATGAATAATCCAGCTCAACTTCAATTCATAAAAAAACAGTCTAAATCCTTTTGGGACGAAGACTGTTGAGCTCCGCGGTACCACCCGTCTTACCTGATTAAGGTCACTTGTTTGGGTTCTAATAAACCCTCGTTCGATAACGGGAACACCCGATCCACTCTACTTTTCTTCAAGCGACACTCATAGGGGTTATAGTTTTCAAGGTTCCGATTGGCTTACACCAGTCCCAACTCGCTTATCCGGATGACTTGAATCTACCTGTCCTAATCAACGTTTGAAAGTAGTTTAAATGTAAAAACGGAAAATGTAAACAAAAAATGAAAAATAAATGAATAAAATGTAAATAAAAACAGAAAAAATAGAATAAAGTAAAAAAATATGTGAATAAAGGAGAAAATAAATCAAATAAAGTCAAAATAATTAATATTCAATTCATAATAATAAATTAAATGACAAGATACGAAATAAATGGGAAGCTTAGATTAAGTATTTAATAATGAGTATAATATAGACGGAGAATTCAACAATTTATGCCTTCTAAAAAGATAAAACTCTATCAAGAACCACACAAAATCATTTCCTATTGGATTCATCAACCTTTCATTGTCTCAATGATCGTTATTTTTGGTTTGGCGTTTAATATATTGATGCCTTGGGGAGCAGTTACCTTAGGTAAATTGATGGATACGATCTTGATCTCATCAGGTCCAACACCCATCATACAAGGCATCATTACCTATCTGGAAGTCATCTTATTTATACAAGCACTTCGTTTCGTAAAGCGTTTCTATATTCGACGTTTTGCGAATCGAACTTTGGCGTCGATGAGATCTCATGTCTTCAACTCGATCTTATCTCAACCATTCTCATCCTTTCTAACTACAGATCCAGGAAACTTTCTAAGTAGAATCATAGGAGATGTGGATGCCTGTGTTGAAGGGATGCGTAAATTCACGACTGAGCTATTTGATACAGGAGTATTGATGACGGCTTATGTCGTAACGATGATAAGTTTTGATTTGACCATAGGTTTGGTTTCGATCTTATTTATTCCTGTGGCGATGTTGATCGCTGAGAAGCTAAAAAAAGTAATCGTAAAAGCATCCTCGTCTTATCGTCAACAGAATGCGGTTGTAACTTCGTTGACGATAGAAGCCAGTGAGAATGCGCTTCTTTATCGTATCAGTGGAGTAGATCCTGTCATTGAGAAAGCTTACGACGAAGCTTTACTGGATCTTCAAAAGAAAGCCATAAACGCCAATGTCTTAGAGAATTCGATGCAGCCTCTGTATAATGCGATCTCGATGACAGGAGTTATCTTTGTGTTTCTTTTAGGTGGAAATAAAGTGATCCAAGGTGAATGGACGATAGGAAGCTTTACAGCCTTCTATGTGATCTTTACAGCTATGTCTTTAAAATCCTCAAAAGCAGCTAAACTATTCAACAGTGTTCAAAAATCATCCGTATCATGGGCAAGAATCAAACCCTATATGAAACCATATCAAGAACTTTTTGATTCTAAAGCATCCCAAGAAAAGGAACTCAGTCTAGAGTTCAAAGATCTTTCTTTTAGTTATGGGGACGCTTTGCTTTTAAAAGACATCAATCTTAAATTAGAGAGTGGTCAGATATGTGGGATCACAGGTCCTATTGCGTGTGGTAAAAGCACCTTATTAAGTGTGCTAACGGGTCTATTGCCTTATCAAGGGTGTATCTTGATCAATGGGAAAGAGTTAAGAGAGATGGATCCTGAAGAACGAAGTTCTTGGATCGCCTATTTACCTCAAAGAGCTCAATTGTTTGGGGAAAGCCTCGTTGATAATATTACCTGGGAAAGTGGTGGAGACATCGATGAGGTCTTAGAATTGACCCAACTTAAAGATGAAGTCAAAGCCATGACCCTTCAAAAAGAAACTTCTGCGGGTAATCTTGGATCTCGCTTATCAGGAGGACAGAAAGCGCGTGTTGCATTATCAAGAGCCCTGTTTTCTCAACGTCGATTACTATTATTGGATGATCCTTTTGCCTCTGTTGATATCGCCACTGAACAAAAGATCATCAAGGCACTAAAAGAAACTTATCCTGAAACGATTATTTTATTAGTGTCTCATCGAGTGGCGATGTTTAGTCAATTTGATCAAGTCTTATTTTTAGAAGCAAAAGGAAAAGCGATAATTGGAAGTTCTGAAGAATTGATCAAAAAATCAGAACTCTATAGAAACATCTTTGAACTTCAAGAAAGTGAGATCGACGATGAAAACTAAGACTGTAAAATCTATCGTTCTATCGACACTTACTAAACATAAAAGCTTAAGTATTGCCTTGGTCGCTTGTGCGATCACGGTGGTCATAAGTGGTCTCATTCCACCTCTACTTCTCAAACAAGTCATCGATCAGAATTTGGTTAAAGGAAGTTCTGAAGGTTTAATGGGTAGTGCGATCATTTATCTTCTCGTGCTTTATGGGATCGGTTTGACTGATTTCTTGAAGGGACTGGTTTTAACTCAACTGGGTCAAAAAATCATCACTCAACTTAGAAGCCAAAGTATGGCTAAGATGCATAGACTGGATCCTTCCTACTTTACCGAAACCATAGAAGGGGAAACAGTTTCTAGAATCATCAACGACACAGAAGCTGTAGATGTCTTGTTTACAGGAGGCATCGTGAATATGAGCATCGATTTGCTTAAGGTCTTTGGGATACTGTTTTCTATCTTTTATCTTAGTTTTAGAATAGGGATCGTGACTTTGATTCTTATCCCTATCATCGCTTTATTAACTCGTATCTTTCAAAAAGGTATGTTGAAAGCACAAAGACAAAGTCGATCCTTGATTGGAAAGATGAATCAACAAGTCTCTGAAACTTTAAGAAATGCTTTGGTGATCAAAGCCAATGGACATGAATTGACAATGATGAATCGATTTAAAGTGACCCTTACTAAACATGTCTTAAGTAATGAAAAGATAAATAGCTATGATTCCTTATACCCTACCGTTATTCAAGTCATAAAAGCAATATCTATAGGGGCTTTGATTACCTCCTTCTTAATGGGAAATCAGCTCTTTATAAGTATAGGATCTATCATTGCGGCAATAGAACTCATTTCTAATCTCTTCGATCCAATAGAAAACATAGGAAGTGAACTCCAATCGATTCAGCAAGCCATCGCAGCGATAGACAGGATCGATGAGTACTTAGCTCAAAAAGAAGAAAGCCCACGAGATCCACATTTCGATCTTACAAGTATTTTAAATAAAGGACTCTCTTCATTAAGATTCAATCAAGTATCTTTCTCATATGAAGAAGACCAAGTCGTTTTAGATAAGATCAATTTAGAGATCCTTGGAGGTCAACAAGTAAGCTTTGTGGGGCGTACAGGAGTTGGGAAAAGCACCTTACTAAAACTTGTGTTGGGTCTATTACCGGTAAGTGAAGGCGAGATCACATTAAACTCCATCGATGTCTTTAAGATCCCTCATGCCTATCAACGCTACCTCTATGGAAGCGTCGATCAAAACTTCCCTATGATCAAAGGCAGTTTGAGACAACAAATCACTTTAGGAGATCCTACGATAACGGATGACTTGGTCATAAAAGCACTTCATAAAGTAGGCTTGACTCAGCTTATCTCTCAAAGCGATAAAGGATTAGATGCCTTGATTCCTATCGATCTACAACCTTCAGAAGGTCAGAAACAATTGATCGCGATCGCACGAGCCATCGTTTTAGATCCCCCTGTCTTGATTCTGGATGAGATTAGTTCAGGACTAGATGCGATAAGCAGTGCCCATATCCAAGAAGTCTTAAGAGAAGTAAATAAGAAACGTATCGTATTGTCTGTTACACATCGTTTATCATCTCTTCAAGATGATGAAGATGTGGTCATCTTATTTGAAGGTAAGGTACGTTTAAAGGGTAAGTGTAAAGACTTAAAAGAAAATGATCCTTGGTTTAGAAAAGCCATCCAACTAGAAAAATTATCTATGAAATAAAAGAAGACCATAAATGGTCTTCTAGTTTTTTATGAGGTGTCTTTTCCCTGAGATCTCAGTGACTTCTAATTTATAGAGTAAGACTTGCTTGAGATCTGTTGGTGAATATTTAAAAGTTGTATGCTTACTTTGATGACCCATTAAAAAATCAAGAGCTTCGATTTTTAAAAGAGGATCCTCAATAAAAGATATATCTCCTAGACCCATGACACTCGCGAAATCAAAAGTACTATCACAGGCAATGTCACCTTCGACTAGTTGATGATCAGTATCCATCTCAAAACATACTTTGGGATGTTTAGTTAAGATGTCTATTTTTCGACCTTTAAGTGCAGAGTGAAAATAAAAGGTGATCTTATCGTTTTTGACATGGAATCCAAAATTCAAGGGAACAATGTAGGGGACGTCGTCATCGATGAGACCTAATCTAATAACTTTTATACTCGAAATCAATTGAATGATGTCTTTGAAATCTGTGATTTCTCTATCTTTTCTACGCATAAGGATCTCCTTAGATGGTTCAATTATAAGGCATCATTATCGATTATGGTCATTCTACTTTAAATTTATAGTTTTCAGCGCATACTACAAACGAAGGAGATTATCTCTATGAAAAACGTTGGGAATATGGATTCTATGATTCGTTATGGTTTGGCTGTTGGGATGGTTATTGTGGGTTTGGTTCTAGGAGCTGGTTCACTCATCTCTATCGTATTGTATATTTTAGCGGCCGTAATGGTCGTTACCGCAAGTGTACGTGTCTGTCCAATCTATTTGGCTTTGGGTTTAAAAACAAACACTAAGAAGTAAAAAAAGAGTCATAACGCTTGGTTATGACTCTTTTTTTATGGATTGATGGCGTCTTCTAATTGGATCTTTATCTCAGAGAAGGAGAGGCCTTTTTCTATACAGAAATCTTTAACTGTTTCATTGGTGAAAGCAACGCTTGTCCCTACGATAGATTCAAATTCTGCTTTCGTTAATCCAGCATCCAATACTTCTTGAATGGTTGTAGGTCCTTTTACTGCGAAATCCGTAGTGCTTTCTTCTTCATCTGTGAAAGTGACCAGTGAAGGATCTAAAGCAATAACTGTAATAGTATGCGTAGCTAAGTATGATTTCTGATCCTCAGTTAATAGAAGGTTGTGTTCTAGAACCAAATTCACTGCTTGAACAGGTAATACCACATCGACCAATTCATAAGGTAGATCCTTATATAGAGCGACAAAGGCTTGGAGTGCTTCTGTACCTATTTCAAGTTCAGTAGCTTCATAGATCATGCCTAAGTTTTTAGCTTTGAATTCTAGAGGATCGAATGTAGATGAAATACTGAAGGCATCATAGAGAACCTCAATAGGGATCTCATAGAATTCAGAAACAAGAGAGAAACTATAGGAACCTGAAATCGATTGAGGATCATAAGGATTGAGTTCATTCTCTTCATATCGAGTAGGCTCTTTATCACCGCTGTTCCATACCCCAGCAAGCATACTGACTCCAATACCTAGAAACAGGAATACAGGTAGAATAAACAACATTACTTTTGAATTGAGTACCATAAGGCTCCTTACTTCGTTTTAAATTCTACTGTCTTTTTGACAGGACAAGCTTGATCAGATGTACATTTCATACAACTGATACATTGATGATCCGTAATGATTTCTTGATTAGAGATCGTGATGTTCATAGGACATTCTTTATCACACTTCTTACAATTGATACACGTTTCTTTAACACGTCTGATTTTAAATATTCTAAATTTATTGCTTACACCCAAGACAGCTCCATAAGGACAAGCATACTTACACCAAGGACGCTCAATGAATAAGGAACCACCTACAGTCAAACCTAGAATAATGAGAGCCTGTGGAGCGACTTCTCCTGTGAAGAAATTAAATAAGGCGAAATATGGATCAACTGTCTTAAAGACCAAAGTGCCTGATCGAGCTGTCACATACAAGACCCAAATCAAGACCCCATAACGTAAGTATCTTAAATATTTATCTACTTTAGGATCTACAAAATGATTGTATTTTTTCTTAAAGATCTTCTTACCTATTGCCCCAGTCCATTCTTGTAGACTTCCTAGTGGGCAGACCCAACCACATATCACAGGTCCAAATATAATACTTAATACGATACTTAAACTTAAGATGATGACGGATGATGCGGCTATGTTTTTAACGTAGTTTCCTATGGTTGCGAGATTATACAACGTTTCAACCCCACCAAAAGGACAGATCGCATGAAGGGATAAAGCTGGGATGAATGGTAAACCATTTCCCATCTCTTCAAGTGCGTTATTGACTGCGATACCTCCAATTATAATAAAGAATAAAATTTGACTGATCTTACGATACGGTATCTTCTTTTTCATAGGTGCCCCTTTTCTGAGGCTAGTTTATCTAAAATTTGTGTTTTTACTGTCACAAAATCAAAATTAAAAAAAAAGAATTCCAATTGGAATTCTTTATAGGTACCCTTCTGTTTCAAGGTGATGAAGGGATATCTAACATCTCTTAGTGAGCTCCTGATCCACTACCGCCAGTGCTTGTGCCTGACTCTGGATTACCAAGACCACCAGTTTCTCCTGTTGGGGAACCAAGTTGATCTTGATTAGATTCTTGTGTTGAAGTCCCGTTCTCTGAAGGAGTATTGGTAGGGGAGTTAGATCCATTCCCATTCTCATTGTTTCCATGATCATCTGGTTTATTCATTTGAGTCTTAACTTCACTTTGAAGTTTGACTAAATCTAAGGATCCTGCGTTTTCTAAACGAGTTCTAAGCTCTGTAGTATCGATTCCATCAAGATCCATTTTATCTAAAGCGATCTCTAAACGTTCACGAATTTGGGTCTGAGTAATCTCTGTAATCTGAGCTCTGCTTTGAATGGCGAGTTTATTATCGCTGTTTGAGAAGAATTCTTTAACGCTCAACATGACTCCATCTTGAGTTTGGATCATACCGTTGATGACATAGAGTCCTACTGGAACATCTTCACCTCTGGCTAAGGCTTGTTCCTGAAGGGTTGCTTTGATTTGGACTAAGTTGATGCATTGTAGTGTATCGCTTAATTGGATACGATCATGAAGTCTGGTTTGAAGTGTATCACCGATTTCAGCGCTTATGCCTTCTGATACTACGGTGCTTACGACCACATAATCATCTTCTAGATCGGTAATATCGATAAAGCCTGCTTCTGCGGATAAGGCAATGATTGCATCTACGACTTCTTCTACAGGATCACCGATCAAATCTGTGATGACTATTGTTTTAGCGTCATCGTTTAAGGCATCGATCTTAATGACCAAGCCTGCAGGGTTAACTGATAATTCAAAGCTAGGATTGATGTCTACTGAGATCACTGCCGCAACGACTTTTGATTGATCCTTACCTGAGGATAATGGATTAAAGATAAAGATGGCGAAGGTCAAGACAAAGGCTAAGCCGATAACGAATAAACTTCTCTTTTTCATAGAAGACTCCTTAGGGGCTTTTGCCCAAGCGGATCTTAAGCCATCATTTTCTGCGCGTTGAATGATGTTTGCGAACATCACATCTTCATTTAAGGCGTTTTCTTTGATTGATTTTTTGAACTGGTTCATATGGTTTAAGTCCTTTCGCTTCTATAGAGCCTTACATTAATGATTTAGACTAAACTATTTATTAAATCTTTTCTTTAAATCTTCTAAAGTTTTATAGACCTTACTTTTTATGGTTGTTTCAGGAAGATCATAGATCTTAGACATCTCGATGAAACTCTTCTCATATTTGAATCGAGCCACCAGTAAACTTTTTTCGAGTTCAGGATATTTATCGATCTCACTCCATAATGTTTCCGAGGTGATCTTATCAAGGACCTCAGTTTCAAGTTCGAAATCATCTGGGATAGATTCCATAAGATTGAGCTCATCATCGATAAGGGTCACAGGTCTTCTTAATTTATCTCGATAATAATTCGTAAGTTCATGATTGGCCATTTGAAGTAGATAGGCTTGAGGATTATCGATTTTTTCTGTACAAGTGGTCATATGTTTATATAGATCATAGTAGAGATCCTGAACCAAGTCTTGGGCATCTTGAAGATTCTGTACTTTAAAGAACACATGTTTACTTACTTGTGTTACAGTAGCGCGATAGATGGTTTCGAAGTCTTCAGGTGTATATCTCATAGCACTAGTATAGAACTAAGCCCTCCTAGAGTAAAATAGAAATAAGTATCGATAAAAAGTCTTACTTTAAAAAAACACTTTATGTTTCTTATATACATAGAGACCCAAATCAGTGACTTAGACTAAATGAAATGAAAAATCGATGGGGACATTTCTTGAAAAGATGAAAAGACTATGGTATTGTGGCTAAGAGGAACCCATGGCAAGAAAAGCAAGAAAAGAAACCACTAGTACATTACTCTCGATCACACAGAGATCTCATCAACAATTATTTAGAAATGATGAAGATCGTAAGATGATGCTAGAGATCTTAAAACAAGCTCAAGCTACATTCGACTATGAATGTTTTGCCTATTGTTTACTAGATGAGCATATCTTTAAACTCATCCTAGACACCAAAGGTAGAAGCATCTCAACAATCATGGCTTCAATTCTAATGTCTTACAGTTCATATCGACAAGTAGAAGGTAAACTCTTCAGTGGTCGATTTATGAGTAAAGAGTTGAAAAGTGAAAAAGAGTTGGAGGATGAGATCGAGTTGATTCATCAGAAAACAAACAGCCAATACAATAGTTTTTGTTTTCATTGTCAAGAAGCGAAAAGACCTGAAGAGTTCAAAATAAAGTTGGATCTTCATAATCTAGAGATTAAACAGATCGATTCATCCTTAAATGTAGAAGAGGCAAAATTAAAGCTAGAATCTTGGATGAGACAAAAAGGCTGTGATCCATTAGAGATGAAACGAAATAAATCCATGAGAAATCAATGTATCCATGAATTTAGAAAGACCAGTAATTGTTCGCTAAAGACTTTGGGTCTCTTATTTGAGATCAGTGAATCCTCAGTTTCTAAGATTCTGAGCACTAAATGATTATTTCGCTTGAAATTCAAGAAGTGTCCCCGTATAATGTGTGCGTAAGGAAATAAAACCATGGAAAAACTACTGAATAAAGATTTAGAAAAACAAGTACAGAAAATATTAAAACCAATGAAGGATAAAATAACGATCGTTCTATTTACGAAAACAAACGATTGTGAATCCTGTGAGCCTACACTACAGATCATCAATGAAGTCGCTGAACTCAGCGAAATGGTTAGCGTGAAGGTCTACGACTTGGATACAGATATCGATGAAGTCAATAAGTACAACATTGAGATGGCCCCAAGCTTTATCATCTTAGATAAAGATGATACTTATAAAGGCGTCAAGTTCAATGGGATCCCTGCAGGACATGAATTCAATTCCTTCTTGTCTGCTTTGGTTGAGATGTCTGGTGTTGAAAGTGAAGTCCCTGAAGATTTCGCTCAACGTGTCGCAAAAATCGACAAACCCATCAACATCAAAGTCTTCGTGACGATGAGTTGTCCGCATTGTCCAGGTGCAGTTCAAAAAGCTCATAAACTGGCGATGATGAATAAGAATGTGGTTGGGGAAATGATCGAAGCCCAAACCTTCTATGAACTCTCAGAGAAATACAATGTCTCTGGTGTTCCTAAGATCGTCATCAATGACACGATCGAATTGATTGGGAATCAACCGATTGAAACCTTCTTGTCTAGTATTGAATCCCTCTAGTCTATGAAGACTAGATCACTTGGATCAAATGAATCCATAGAATCTCTTAGAGATATAAAACCATTTCTACTTTACTTCTCAACACCCAACTGTGGTGTATGTCATGCGATGCTTCCTAAATTAAACGAAGCACTCAAAGAAGAAGATATAGAAATGATCGAAATCGATGTCTCACTTCATCCAGACATCGCAGGCCAACATAGAGTCTTTGTATCCCCAACCATCTTAGTGATGAGTGAAGGCAAAGAACACTTACGAGAAAGCCGCTTTATCGATATTGAAAGAATCAGTAGACTCTTAGACTTAATGAAATAACAGAACAACAGCGAGGACCAACACATGTTCAACTTCTTAAAATCATCCAATCTTAGTCAAGACAAAGCTTACGAACAGCTTCAACAAGACAAAACGATCAAATTGATCGATGTCCGTACATCAGGTGAATTCAAAGATGGTCACGTCAAAGGGGCTGTCAATATTCCTTTGAATACCTTACCTCAGAAATACTCAGGCATGCTTCCTAATAAAGAACAAACCATTTTCGTGATTTGTTTAAGTGGAGCTCGTGCTTCAGATGCGACGGATTTCCTTAAGAAAGCTGGGTATACCAATGTACATAATATTGGTGGCGTCGGCTCATGGAAATTCGGCTTAGTTAGATAAACAGATTAAGAACCTCAGATGATTGAGGTTTTTATTTGTTTTACTTGAGATTAAAGAATAATCGAGTATACTTATTATGAACATATGTTCATAAAGGAGATCTATGCCTAGACCTTATAAATCCAGAAATATTCAAGAGAAACCTTTATGTTGTAAGTTTAGTCCAGAAAAGATCGGTGAAGCTGGTTCGGTGATCTTAACCTTGGATGAGTATGAAGTCATTCGTCGATGCGATCATGAAAGATTAAGTCAAGAAAACTGTGCAACGGTGATGCAGATCAGTCGAACTACTGTTCAACGGATCTATGCCAGTGCACGACTGAAGATCGCTGAAGCTATTGTACTTAGTAAAGTTCTTGAGATAGAAGGTGGACCAGTCAGTGTTGTCGATCGTGACATTTATGAATCATCATTAACCAATGAAAAAGGAGAAATAAGTATGAAAATCGCAATCGGTATAGATGGAGAAAAGGTAGCTGGTCATTTTGGACAGTGCAATGATTTTAGGATCGTAGATGTTGAGAATAACATTGTCGTTCACCAAGAAGATCTTCATGATGAGGTTCATGTGCATCATGACCGTCCTCAGTTTTTAAAAGACAAAGGTGTTGATGTCTTGATTATGAATGGTATGGGAAAAGGAGCCTACAATCGTTTGGTCGCACTAAACATCAAATGCGTATCAGCTGAAGATAAAAGTATTGAAGATGCTTTAAGCTCATACCTTAATAAGACCTTAACGACCATTCTAGAAGCTCACGAATGTTCGGGTTGTGGATCTCATGATCATAAAGGTCATACCCATGGATAATACGGCTTACCTTATTGCTTTTGTAGCTTTGGGAATTTCATTCTTTAAATCTAAAGAAAAAACACTTCAGGCTCTAAAGAAAGCGTGGAAGTCTTTTGAAAATATATTGCCTCAGTTCTTAAGCATTCTTTTGTTGATTGGATTTGTATTGAGTATTCTTACACCTCAACAAATATCTTCTCTTATAGGGGGAGATTCAGGGTGGTGGGGCGTCATGTTGGCTTCGATCTTAGGCTCAATTACTCTGATACCAGGCTTTATCGCCTTTCCATTAGCAGCAGCGCTTATTCAAAGTGGTGCTGGCTATATGCAGATTGCAGCGTTTATCTCAACCTTGATGATGGTTGGGATTGTAACTATCCCAATGGAAATCAAATTCTTTGGAAAGAAAGCAGCATATCTAAGAAATGGATTAGCGTTTATCTTCTCACTTCTTGTGGCTTTGATCATGGGGGTGATTCTTAAATGAAGAAGACTTTTAAACGCTACCGTTTATTTCTGATCATGCTTGGTTTATATGGGGTACTTTACTTCGTAGAACAGAATCTTTTTATCGCCAGTACCACCAAAGCTTACAACAGTATGATCGAGATGGTGCTGGTTTTACCTCCCGTGTTTATTTTACTTGGTTTATTAGATGTTTGGGTCAAGCGAGAAACTATGGTCAAAGCGATGGGAAATGACAGTGGTTTGATGGGTATATTACTCGCATTCTTTTTAGGATCAGCTGCGGCAGGACCCTTGTATGCGGCTTTCCCGGTTGCGCTAACACTTTTAAGAAAAGGCAGTTCTTTTAAGAATGTATTGATCATGATAGGGGCTTGGTCTACCACAAAGATCCCACTTCTATTGTTTGAAGCAGCCTCGATGGGACTGACTTTTACTGTAACTCGCTTTCTTATCAACATTTTTGGAATACTAGGGATCGCATTTATAAGCGAAAAGGTTTTAGGTCATAAGGAACTCGACGAGATCCATGAACGAGCCATTCAATTAGAGATTTAAGTATGACAAAAAGAAACACTATAAGCTGGCAAGACTGGTCCTTTCTGATTACTTTAGCGATCTTAGGTCTTAGTCTTATAAATGTTAGTTTAGCTCTGATTGGATCATTATGTTATATAGGACCTTTTGTATATTATCTAAAGTATCATAATAAGACATGGTGTCAAAAAGTGTGTCCCAGAGCGAGTTTTCTAAACAAAACTCTAGGTAAATTAAGTCTTCATTTAAAAAGACCTACTTGGTTAGGATCTTCGAATATAAAAAGTTTCTTTGTTATATATTTAAGTCTAAACCTCTTCTTCGCGATCATGTCTACGATTATGGTTGGATTGGGTAGGGTTGAAGCTCTTCTCTATATTCGGTTCTTTATGTTTTATAAAGCTCCATTCATTTTGCCTCAACTTATTCAGTTTGAACTTCCATTAGCGATGCTTCATTTCTCGTATAGAATCTTATCGATGATGAGCTCTACTTTGCTTATTGGTTTGATTTTAGGATTCCTATATACCCCAAGGATGTGGTGTACCATATGTCCAGTGAATACTTTAAGTAAACCAAAACAGGAAAAAGTTAAAACGAGGATAGTACTATGAAGATGAAAGATGCGCTTTTGTTTATGTATGGATTGGGTCTTGTCTTCCTTCTAAGTTCAGCGTATCAGGATTTCCAGTCTTCTAATTTCTGGAGTTTATTTATGGATGTGGAGTTTATTGGGATCGCTATTTATATGATTTGGTTTTATCCTAAACGGAAGTTAAAACTAAATTCAGATCTATTGATTCTACTACTGTTTCATTTTAGTGTATTTACACTAAGCAGTCTCTATCTTCAACAATGGTTGCGATTTACTTTAGGTCTTGCCTTCTGTTTAGGAGTCGTTGGATATTTACGATATCGAAAGAAACATAAGTATAGCTTTTACCTTAAACGTTAAGTAAGCCACACAATTGTGGCTTTTTCTTAACAATTCAAAAAAGCATGAGACATAATGTCGCCACAATTGACCTTTAGTATGAGAGCATAGGCAAACAAAACCTATCAAATTTCACAATCTAAAATGATCTGTGATTGCACTAAGGAGCACTAAATGAAAAAATATGTCGTATTACTAAGTTTATTGATGTTGTTAGGAGCATGTACAGCAACTGCTAAACCCAATACTGATCCAGGTACTACTGATCAGACCGGTGGACAAACTGACGGACAGACAGGTGGTCAAACAGTAACCGAGTATTCTACAAAAACATTATCCGCATTTAATGGGAAGAATGGCGCAAAAGCTTACATTGCAGTTAGTGGAAAAGTCTATGATGTCACCAATGTCGCTCAATGGAAAAACGGTGGACATAAAGGTTATACTGCTGGTGTTGATCTAACTGCGGCCTTCGCAAATTCTCCTCATACAGCTTCCTTACTTGCGACTTTGGAAGTCGTAGGAAGCTTCGTTAAGTAATACTAGAAATTTAGCCATCTCGAAAGAGATGGCTTTTTATATTTTGGGATAAGGTGGTAGTTCTATAATTGATCATATTTATGATTTATGTTGGAAGTTTAAACATGAAAGCGCTTAATTAAAAATAGGGTACGAAATGTGATTAAAGTCACATCATATTGAGAATAGTCGTGGTAAAATAATCACGCACTTAGGAGGCCAATATGCACAAAACATGGGAATCATTCAAAGCTGGAGTGTGGCAAAGCGACATCAACGTCGAAGATTTTATAAGCCTAAACTTTACAGTCTATACAGGTGATGATCATTTCTTAGCTCCGATCTCATCCAATACAAAAGCAGTTTGGGAAAGATGTGAAGTCTTACTCAAAGAGGAACAACGTTTAGGTGTCCTAGACATTGAGATGGACGCTGTATCAGGCGTCAATAATTTTAAACCAGGTTATATCTTAAAAGAGAAAGAATCCATCGTAGGACTTCAAACAGATGCCCCTTTAAAACGTATCATCAACCCTTATGGTGGCATCAAACTGGCCTCTAAGATCGTAGAAGGTTATGGACGTAAGATGAAACCTGAATTTGAGACCTTCTTCAACGATTACTCAAAGACGCATAATCAAGGGGTCTTTGATGCCTATACTCCAGAGATGAAGAAAGCTCGTCATACTGGGCTTTTGACTGGATTACCGGATGCTTATGGACGAGGAAGAATCATTGGAGATTATCGTAGAGTTGCTTTGTATGGGATAGATCATTTGATTGAATCTAAGAAACTAGATCTTAGTTTTATAACCGAGATTAACGATGTAACCATTCAATTACGTGAAGAAGTCAGTGATCAGATCCGAGCTTTAAAAGACATGAAGAAAATGGCTTTAAGCTATGGATTTGATATTTCTTTACCTGCTTCTACTGCTCAAGAAGCGGTACAGTGGTTATATTTTGCGTACTTGGCTGCCGTTAAAGAAAACAATGGGGCTGCGATGTCTTTAGGAAGAACATCCTCTTTCTTAGACATCTATATCGAAAGAGATCTAGAAAGTGGTCTGATCACAGAAGAACAAGCTCAAGATCTTATCGATCAGTTCATCATTAAACTGAGATTGGTTCGTCATTTACGTTCACCTGAATACGATGAATTGTTTGCGGGAGATCCTACTTGGGTCACTGAATCTATCGGAGGCGTTGCCTTTGATGGAAGACCTTTGGTGACAAAGAACTCTTTCCGTTATCTTCATTCACTCACCAATTTAGGACCTGCGCCTGAACCTAATATGACCATCTTGTGGTCTGAAAAATTACCTGAATCGTTTAAACAATACTGTGCCAAGATGTCTATTGAGACTGGTGCCATTCAATATGAGAATGATGATTTGATGTCTCCTTTATATCGCAATGATTATGCGATTGCGTGCTGTGTCAGTGCGATGGAAGTAGGTAAACAGATCCAGTACTTTGGGGCGAGAACTAATCTTGCGAAAGCTTTACTTTACGCCATCAATGGAGGCTATGATGAGATCTACAACGAGAAGATCATCGATGGGATCCCTGTCATAAACGATGAGATCCTAGACTATGAGAAAGTCATGGAGCTTTATATCTTGACCTTAAAGAAAGTATCTGCGCTTTATGTAGATACGATGAACATCATCCATTATATGCATGATAAATACGCCTATGAGAAGAGTATGTTTGCCCTACATGATACGCATGTTACACGTTTAATGGCCTTTGGAGCTGCAGGATTATCTGTCGTTGCGGATTCTTTATCTGCGATCAAATATGCGAAAGTTAAACCGATTCGTAATGAATTTGGGATCGCAACGGATTTTGAGATCGTAGGAGACTTCCCTAAGTTTGGGAATGATGATAATCGTGTTGATGATATCGCAGTAGAACTCGTTACAATGTTTTCAGGGATGCTGAAAGAACACCCGCTTCATCGAGAAGCTGTCCATACCTTGTCTATCTTAACGATTACTTCTAATGTGGTCTATGGATTAAAGACAGGAACGACTCCTGATGGGCGTAAGAAGGGTGAACCTTTCGCACCTGGAGCCAATCCAATGCATGGACGTGATAAGAGTGGTGCTTTGGCTTCACTTAACTCAGTGGCTAAGATCCCTTATGGGGACATCTGTCAAGATGGGGTCTCCAATACGTTCTCTATCTTACCTGAAACTTTAGGTAAGACACAGAAGGAACAAGTCATCAATACGGTATCTATATTAGAAGGCTACTTCGCTCAAAAGGCACATCATTTAAACGTCAATGTCTATTCAAGAGATGTCTTAGAGAAAGCCATGGCTCATCCTGAACTCTATCCTAACCTCACCATCCGTGTCTCCGGCTATGCGGTTCACTTCCATCGCTTAACGAGAGCTCAACAATTGGAAGTGCTCAATAGGACCTTCCATGAGTCAATCTAATTTAGGTTACATCAGTAAAATAGAACCTTTTGGGACCTTCGATGGGCCAGGGATACGATCGATCATTTTCCTTTCGGGTTGTCCTTTAAGATGTGTGTATTGTCATAACCCTGAGACTTGGCAAGCCCACATTGGGAATCGTTATACAGCCGCTGAATTGACAGAAATGGCACTTAAAAATAAGCCTTATTACGGTAGTAATGGAGGGGTAACCTTTAGTGGAGGTGAACCTCTCAATCAACCAGAGTTTCTTCTAGAATGTTTAAAATCGCTAAAAGCTGTAGGGATTCATACTGCATTAGATACTTCAGGATATTCATTATCTCCACTACTTCCTGAAATATTAGAGTATACAGATCTGATCATCTACGATCTAAAAGCCGCAGATGGTGCTTTATATGAGAAGATCACTTCTAGAAAAATGGACGTGACTGAAAGATTCTTAGATCTAGCACAGAAACAAGGTACGCCTTTATGGATAAGACAAGTCTTGGTGCCTCATCTAAACGACAACCAAGTCAATCTCTTAGTGACTGCCCAACGCATCGCGAAATTGAAGAACGTAGAAAAAATAGAGATCTTGCCTTATCATACTCTAGGCAAATCAAAATATGAAACTTTAGAGTATGATTATCCTTTAGGGAATACCCCAGCCATGTCGATGAGTGAAGGCCAGAAGTGGCAAGACCAACTCATCGATCTTATCTCAAGAATAAAGTCCTCTGAATGATCAGAGGACTTTTAGTATAACTTTAGTTCTCTTGCGAAATCACTATCTTCTTCGTTGGCCTCTTCTAAGAATTTTAATAGATATGTCTTCATAAACTCATGACGTTCTTTCCCGATTTCATTGGCTAAGGCTGTATTGTAGTTCCCGTTTAATTTAAGTAATTTCTCATAGAAATGATTAAGACTTGCGGTAGGAAGATCCTTGTTTTTATAGTCTTCAGAACTTAGTTGAGATCTAAATTTAAGTTCAGGATTGAAGATTTCTCGATGATGCGATCCACCATAAGCGAATGTTCTTGCGATACCTATCGCACCTACGGCGTCTAAACGATCCGCATCTTGAACGATCATCCCTTCTCTGGTGCTCATAGGACGATGAACTTTTCCTTTAAAAGATAGGGTAGATATGATCTCAACGACTTGATCGATAAGATCCTTGGATGCGTTATTTTTAGAGAGCCAATCATATGCAGCTTGTGGTCCAGCTGCCTCATCGCCAGAAAGTTTATAGTCTAAGATATCATGAAGAGTGCTCGCTAGAATGATGACTTCTTCGTTTAGTGGATCCTTCTCAGCCTTAGCTAACCTAAGAGCCATCTCACATACACGTTGTGTATGCCACCAATCATGACCGGTAGATTCTTGACTCATTAAGTTTTTGACGTAGATTCTTGTTTTCTCAATCAGATTTTCCATTAGATATCCTCTTAGTATTCATTATAAGTTATTAGTTGAAAGCTTGCTTAGAGAAGTGAAATTGAATAGGCGTGAACATCCTATTGAGTGTTTAGAATATGATATGATGAACCTAAAGTAACAGAAGTTTAAGTGAAAGGATATTTATGAAAACCATCGCAACATTTTCCATCGTCGCTCGTGATCCACTAACTGGGGAGATCGGGATCGCTGTCTCATCTAAGTTTTTAGCTGTAGGTTCCGCTGTCCCTTGGGCTAGAGCGAATGTAGGTGCGATTGCGACCCAAGCTTTAGCGAATCTGGAATTTGGTCCTGTAGGACTTGATCTACTTCAAAAAGGATATTCAGCGCAGAAAGTCTGCGATTCTCTTAAAGCACGAGATCCTCATATTGAAGATAGACAATTTGGGATCGTAGATTCTAAAGGAAGATCTGCCACCTTTACAGGAAAGAATTGTTTTGATTATGCGGGAGGTATCGCAGAAGAGAACTTAGCCTGTCAAGGTAATATCCTTGTAGGAAAAGACACGGTAAATGCTTTGGCGAAGACATTTAAATCCACACAAGGTTCACTTGCGTATCGTTTGGTTAAAGCGCTAGAAGCAGCTCAAGAAGCTGGTGGTGATAAACGAGGAAGACAATCCGCAGCTTTGTTGGTGGTCAAAGCCAATGGAAGCTATGGGGGATACAATGATCGCTACATCGATCTAAGAGTCGATGATGATCCTCAACCCATCAAGAAATTAATGGCTCTGCTACATCTACATCAGATGTATTTCAATAAGACAGAAGAGGAAGATAAACTTACGATTGATTCAAAAATCGCCCTTAAGATCCAAGAAGCTCTTAAAAGCTTAGGCTATTATAAAGGACAACTCAATGGGGAATACAATGAACAGACTAGAAAAGCATTCGATAATTTCTGTGGTTGGGAAAACTTTGAGGAAAGAGTAAACGAAGGATTGATCGTTGATAAGAATGTGTTGGATGTGCTTTTAAAGAAAGCTAAGAGCACACTTAAATAAACCAAACATAGTACACTTAAGGGTATAATTTTATAAAGATCTAAAGGAGAAGGTATGTTGATCATTGAGGGAGTAGTAGGGGTAGGGAAGAGTTCGCTAATGAATTATTTGGTTGAGGAAGGATTTACTCCTTTTCCTGAACCTGTCGTTAATAATCCAATCTTAGATCGTTTCTATTATGATCGTAAACGATATGCTTTTCCTTTACAGGTCTTCTTTTTAGCGAAAAGATTTGAGCACTTAACAGCTGCTGCCCAAGTAGAAGATGCGGTCATGGATCGTAGTATCTATGGGGATGGGATCTTTGCGGCTATGCATAAAGAAACTAAGACGATGGAAGCTGAAGAGTATGGTGTCTATGAACAACTCTATAAGGTCATGATCGATGAAGTCAAAAAACCTGATCTCTTGGTGTATCTACAAGTGAGTGTCGATGTGGCGATGAAACGTATCCAAAAAAGAGGTCGAGATTTTGAACAATCCGTTGAACGTTCTTACTGGGAAAAGCTTAATCAAAAATATGAAGAATATTTCTCAACTTATGATCAATCACCTATCTTGATCATCAATGTAGACCATCTAGATTTTGAAAGTTCAGTTGATGATCGACTCTATATTCTTATGAGAATCAAAGAAACACTTGAGAAACTCAAACATAAGAATCCTAACTAAGGATTCTTTTTATCGAGAACGATTGATTATTCATAGCTGTTTCTTGAAGTGATACAATAGAGAAGAAGAAAGAGGATAAAAATAATGAAAAACAAAATTCTATTTCTAGTGGTGAGTCTCTTTGTCTTAGTTGCCTTATCAGGATGTATTCCAGGAGATGCGACTTCATCAGTAGCCCATCCAGCTGGTTTCTTCTGGGGTATCTGGCATGGTTGGCTAGCACCTCTTACCTTGATCATCAGTATTTTCGATAAGAATATCCATATCTATGAAGTCGCCAATTCTGGTTTCTGGTATGACTTAGGTTATTATATGGCCATCATAAGTGGTTTTGGTGGTTTATCATTTTATCGCAAGAAACACAGAAATTAAATTGAGTTCCATATGCAACACGAAATATTAAAATCAACACCTTTGCTGGATAAAGAAGGTAATATTTTTGAACCTGGTTACGCAAAGACACTACTACCCATTTATAAAAGAAGTGATATAAAAGCCAATGGTTTAAGAATCAAAGAATGGGATTATTATTTCGCAGGAAATAACCATTTTGGGATCGCACTTACGGTAGCGGATAATTCCTATATGGGCTTAGATTCTATTACTTTCTTTAATTTCGATGATAAGACAGAGATCACATCGAGCTTTATGAAGTTCTTTACCTTTGGGAAGAAGAATTTGCCTTCGTCTTCCTCAAAAGGAAACATAAGAGTCGTTGATAAAAAATACATCATCGAGTTTACTTTAAAAGACAATCAACGTTTATTGGATTTTAAAGTAGAAAACTTTACTGAAGGTCAGCCCTTGATTGGGAGACTTATATTAAGCAGTGCTCCTCAAGAATCTATGGTGATCGCGACACCTTTTGATAAACCAAAACATTTTTACTTCAATCAGAAAATCAATTGTATGAGAGTAGAAGGAACAGTAACGATGGCAGGGAAACCTTATGTGTTTACACCTGAGAGTTCCTTTGCGGTATTAGATTGGGGAAGAGGCGTATGGACCTATAAGAACACCTGGTATTGGGGAAGTGCATCAGGTGTCGTGGATGGCTTTAGTTTTGGATTCAATATCGGATATGGTTTTGGGAATACAAGTGCCGCAACAGAAAACATGTTGATCTATAATGGAAAAGCTCATAAGCTTTCCGCAGTTACTTTTAATATTCCACTGAAAGATGGGAAAGAAGATTATCTAAAGACATGGACCTTTAGTAGTGATGATGGAAGGTTTGAGATGAGCTTTGAACCTATTCTAGATCGTTTCTCAAAGACCTCCCTTTTGATTTTAGAATCTGATCAACATCAAGTCTTTGGGAAGTTTAGTGGAACAGCAATCTTAGATGATGGGAAAAAGATCATCATCAAAGA
This sequence comes from Erysipelotrichaceae bacterium, assembly GCA_013334325.1. Taxonomy (GTDB): domain Bacteria; phylum Bacillota_I; class Bacilli_A; order Erysipelotrichales; family Erysipelotrichaceae; genus UBA2212. The sequence goes on from JAAXXT010000004.1 coordinate 87,807, forward strand.
TTTCTTAGGATTTGCCGAAAAAGTCGCCAACAAGTGGTAAACAAGGAAAGTTTATTATGAACATTCTAGATCATAATAAGATCAACTTCTTAGCTTTAGAGAACGCCATCTCAAAACCACATGCGTATCAGAAATCAACGGTTCCGTTTTGGGATGATCCGTATATTTCTACACAGATGTTGAATTTTCATTTGGATCCTGAAGTAGAAGCTGCCAGTAAAAAAGCAGAAACCATTTTAGCTGAAACAGCTTTTATTGAAGAAACAGTTAAATTGGATAAAACAAAAGCAGTGATCGACTTAGGATGTGGACCTGGACTTTACGTAAATGAATTCGCAAAGAAAGCAGGATCTGTACTAGGGATTGATCTTTCACAGAATTCCTTAGATTATGCATCTAAAACGATTCTTCCTCAACATAAGAATGTCTCCTTTATTAAAATGAACTATCTAGATCTACAAGAAGAATCTCGTTTTGATTTAGCTACATTAATTTATTATGATTTTGGAGCGTTGAATCTACAAGAACAAGCTAAGCTATTAGATAATGTTCATCGTGTATTAAAAAAAGATGGAATCTTTGTCTTGGATGTATTAACGGATCAAGCAAGACAAGTAGAGTCCATCGATGTGAAATTTCATCAAAAAGGATTTTGGAGTCCTGAACCTTATATGGAAATACATCGTAAGCTTATCTATAAAGATCCTTTGATAAGAGCAGATCAATATACCATTATGGATGAAGCAGGACATGTTCGTATCATACGCAACTATGATCGCTTGTTTACGATGAGTGAGATAACCAATCTTATCATTGAACATGGATTTAGAATAACTGGTTTATATCGTAATCTACAAGGGGATCCTTGGAACACGAGTTCTACGACGATGGGTTTGTTCGCTCAGAAAATATAAATTATTGAGCAAATAGTTTTTCAAAATGAAGATCTTATGATAATCTTTGTCTATGAACAAAACGCCAAAACAAAAGTTAGCCGACGTCTTGCTGTATCTTATAGGAATCATAGGAGTATCTAAAATACTACTTACATATCATGTCATCAGCTCTTCATTGATTTAATGAAACTAGCTTAAACAAAGCAATCCAATTGGATTGCTTTTTATTGATTGATGATCTCAACAATCTCAAGAATTGCTTGTTTACTTTCAGGAATAGGTAGAAGAAGCCAATCATGAGGCATTTCATCATATACATAAGTTTTGATTTTAACATCTTCATTTAAGTGATGATCTATTAACTCAATACAATCATAATAGAAAATCTCATGTGTTCCTACGAAAATATGGATTTCACCTAATCCATCAAATTGTCCATTGCTTGGAGAAACAATCGGATCGTTTTCTTCATGGCTTGCTCGATACAAATCTCCGATTTTCCTTAAAGAAGAAACATCCAGTATTGTATCCAATGAGGCTAGTTCTGATATTTTTGGATGATTACATCCTAGATCCAACCAAGGTGATAAGAGTATGATCTTTTCATTTGGTTTAATTTTCTTATCTCTTATTATTAGTGATAAAGCTAAGGCAAGTCCACCACCAGCGGAATCACCCATCAAGATGAATTCATCTGAAGGATAATTGGATAATAGATGTTCATAACTTTCTAAAGCCATACTGATGGTTTCATCTACGTTTGCTTCAGGCGCTAAAGGATAATCCACAAAGGTAAACGTTGCGTGAGAGTAATCAATAAATTTTTTGATAAGGTTAAAATGAAGATTCGTGGCTTCAAGTGAGTAGCCACCCCCATGAAAGTAGACCACATGTTTATGAGTTGGGTTGTCTATAAGACTTAACGAGATCACATTTCTATTTTGGATAAGTGTTTTATGACTAGTATATTTTGAGGACGGGAAATGTGGTTCTAATGGTTTCCCTGATCGTTTAGGATGAGTAAAATCAACTCGATCTTTGAGTCGTATGAATTTTAAACCTGAGATTAAAATCTTAGCTGATTGACTTAACATAGTATCTCCAGTTCTTTTTCAATTATATCATGAGCTAAGTTGAGCATAATTTTCAATCGTTACTAAAAATATTCAAAGATTTGATTTTGTTTCAATTTAGACACAAGTCCGTGACACTTTCAACACATATAAACACTAGAATGGGTCTCAGATAAGAAAACCTTATCAACGGAGAAACAAAATATGAAAAATAAAACTGTATGGATTGCCTTAGGCGGATTACTAGGATTAACTGCTGTAGTTGCGGGAACGATCATCGTTACAAGTGATCTATCGAATCAAGAAGAGTATGCTGGTAGAGGTCGCGATCAATTCGCTGAAACAGGCGATGTGAATAATGATCGAGTTGGTAATCAGGTCAATGAAAGTACAACCTATGAAACACCTGATGCTACTGTGACTTACGATGAAACGTATACATTAGATCAGATGATTACCATGGCCATTACTGATGAGTATCTGGCACATAAAGAATATGAGATCATCTTAGACGCTTATGGGAATATTAATCCATTCGCCAACATCATCAACGCAGAAGTAACACACATCGAAGAGTTATTGCCTTTGTTTGAAGCTTACGATGTAAGTGTACCTGTCGACAACGCAGCAAGCCTCGTTGCCTTACCAAGCACTCTACAAGAAGCTTATGAGATTGGTGTACAAGCTGAAGTCAACAATATTGGGATGTATGAAAGCTTCCTTAAACAAGATCTACCCCAAGATGTAAGAGATGTATTTGAAGCTCTTATGGCTGCTTCTGAAAACCACCTTCAAGCCTTTAGTAGAAACGCTTCCAAATTCTAGATTGAACAAAGAGATGATCACTTCATCTCTTTTTTTTACTTTCTTGGATCAATTAGAAATTGTTACACTTTCGGCACATCCTAAACACAGATTCGTAATACAAAACTTATATTCTCTTATCAGGAGGGTTTAACCCATGTACTTTATTAAACGTGCTTTCCTTTATATCAAAAAGCAAAAAGCAAAAACGATCTTACTATTAGTCTTATTCTTCCTTATAGCAAATATTGTTTTAGCAGGACTATCCATTCAGAGTACTTCTGAAGCTGCAGTTATATTGACTCGCCAAGAATTAGGCGCAGACATACTGTATACTGCCAACTCTTCGAAGATCAACATCGATTACAAAAACAACATCATTGATGCGACTACAGACAAAACGACTCTAGAGGGTATTCCCTTGGTCAGCAATGTCCAACTCTTATTGGATTCACCTTATTTAGAAAGTTACGATATGGTCAGTACGTATGAAGTGACCAGTGATGTCTTGGTTCCTTATGATACAAGAACCACTGAACCTACAGCTGTTACAGGTGGAAGTAAAATCATCTTGGGTACAGCGACGTCTACAGGCGATCTTAGTTTTGAAACCTTTAGTCGACCAGAACCATTTGATTTCTCAAGTGAAACTGCTACCTTAATTGAAGGACGCTTCGCTACTGAAGCTGAAATCAGTGATGGGGCTTATGTGGCCATCATTGAGACAAATTTAGCTCAGATCAATGGATTAGAAGTAGGGGATGTGATGAGTTTAACACCTACGATGGTAGGCTATGATCAAAATGCGCTTGAGTATACGATCATTGGGATCTATGAAAGTACTGAGATCATAGACGATAAAACCTTAAGTAGTTTAGGAACTTCACTCTTGCCTCAAAACCGTATCTATACTCCTTTTAATACACTATCTTCTATGGGCTATTCTGATACAGACTTAGGCAATATCGTCTTAGATAAAGCCATCATTACTTTAAATGATCCTGTCAATATCGAACCCTATATGGCTTCGATCGAAGGTTTGATCTCTATGACCTATGGGATCATCAGTGCCAATGATACTGTGTATGAAACCTTAGCTGGACCTCTTGAAACCTTAGGAAGTCTGAGTGCTATCTTAGTTTGGATCGTGGTTATCGCAGGAGCTTCTATTCTATCCTTAATTACAGCCCTGACCATATCTCAACGTAAGAATGAGATTGGGATCTTATTGGCCATCGGCGAAAGCAAATTCAAGATTGTTGGACAATTCGTTGTAGAAACCGTTGCGATTGCTTTATTGGCCTTTACCTTATCGACCTTTACAGGAATGGAAATAGGAAAGGTCATCAGTAGTGCAACTCTAGATACTTTCTTAGCGACTGAAGAACCTACTGTTACTACCACAGGAAGTGGTAAAAACAATACAACCACCGTTGATCCTTCAACACTTACACCAGTAGAACTAGAATTTAGATTTGAACCTCTGGTTATGTTTGAATTCTTCTCGGCAGGGATCTTGATTTCGATCATCTCTGTATTGATTCCAGCTTTATATGTGACTCGTTTTAATCCTAAGCAGATCTTGACAAACAATGGATAGGAGAACAACCATGACCTTACTTCAACTAGAAAACATCAGTTACGGCTATATCGACGGAACTAAAAAACGCATTATCTTAAATGAACTCAGTTATAACTTCGAGAAGGGCAAGTTCTATACCATACTTGGACCTTCTGGATCAGGCAAGACTACCTTATTGTCTTTAATAGGAGCTCTTGAGAAAACTCAAGGCGGAGTCATTCGCTTTGATGGGAAGAAACTTGAAGATATAGGATATACCAATTATCGAAAGAATAATCAAGCCATCGTTTTTCAACAGTTCAATTTGATTACTTATATGACACCTTTAGAAAACTTACTTAACGTAATGAACATCACATCGAATGAGTTACCTAAAGATAAAGAGAAAACAGCCTTGGCATTATTGAATAGATTGGGCATTGTAGAAAGCAAAGCAAGAAGAAATGTAATGACCTTATCAGGTGGTGAACAACAACGTGTTGCGATCGCTAGGGCCTTATCAACCAATGTAGGGTTGATCTTAGCGGATGAACCTACAGGGAATCTAGATTCAGCCACTCAACGAGAAATCGTCGCCATCTTAAGATCACTCGCAACGGATTATGATACTTGTGTCATTGTGGTTACCCACTCAGATGAAGTCGCTAATACAAGTGATATTCAGCTTCATTTACGTGATGGGAAATTGATAGAACAGAAAGGAAACATCTCATGAAGCCAGGATTTCTAAATGAAGTGAATGAAAAAGAAGAATCATTAGAAAGCTTTAAACAAGAGAAATTCGTTAAGATCTCAGCGAAGAAGAAACCAATTTGGATTATTGTCTTGGTGTTGGTTATCGCGGGTTCAGGTTCATGGTTTTTCTTCAATCAATCCACGGAAGTTCCAGATTTTACTCAATGGACGCTTACTGATGTGAATAGCTGGACTGATAGTCATGAGATCCAGTTGGTCTATAAGGCCATCTACAGTGAGCTTCCAGTAGACCTTATCGTATCGCAGGATCTTCAAGCAGGAACACAAATCAAATCTGATGGGGTCTTGGTAGTAGAAGTATCCCAAGGCGTAGATCCTGATGAAGTCTTGGTATTGCCTAGTTTTGATTCTACTTGGGATAAGACAGCATTGTTGAAATGGGTAACGGATCAACAGATCCCTAATTACCGCTTTGAAATTGTAGTTGATCCTCAATTAGGAAACAATATGTTGGTATCTTATACAGTCAGTGATCCTTCTAATGCATATCAACGAAGTGATGAGATCGTTTTCTTGATCAATCAAACTGCAGTAGTAGAAACATTGATCATGCCAGATCTTAGTACTTCCTTGCTTGCTGATATTCAAGTTTGGGCTTCAGACTCAGACATCCAATTAAATGTGCTTGAAGCATTCAGTGATCTTGTACCTGTAGGAAAAGTTGTATCTCAAAGTGTAGCTGATAATTCCATCATAAATAGTGGTTCGACTTTGGTGCTTACTTTATCCAAAGGACCAGCTATCTTAGTCGCTGATTTTAGAACCATGGACAGCAGTGAAGCCAAGACATGGGCAGTAGATAATAATCTTATCTTATCTGTTGAGACCATTTATTCAAACGTAGCTGAAGGAAGCCTGATCAGTCAAAGCGTAAAGGCCAATACTTCTGTTGAATCAAAATCTAAGCTTACAGTCGTTTATTCTTTAGGCAACAGTATCTCATTTGGTTCATATGTCAACTCGACTTTGAGTTCACTTAAGAGTTTCATAGAGGCTCAAAATCTATTGGGTGCACAATTGACACTTGAGATCGCGACCCAATATTCTTCAACGGTCTCAGTGAATCGTGTCATCGCCATCAGTGTGAATGATGCAGAAGTCAGTCGTGGATCAATGATCGAAGTGGTGGTTTCCTTGGGCGCGTTGGTTAAAGTCCCGGATTTCTCATCCTTAGATTCTAGTGATTATCACGGGACCTACAACGCTATTCTCGCAGCGGCGAAAACAGCCAATGTCACTATAAGGATCACAACGGTAGATGATCCAGATTCAGATGTGATCAGTATCACTCAATCAGTTTCAGTAGGTACTTTATGTTCAAGTGCTGATATTCTGGATATCATATTGACCTATTAGGTTTGAGTCTATATAAAAATTAAAGCTAAGGATCTCCTTAGCTTTTTTAATTCATTTATGAGGTGATACTTAAAGTTTAAACCACTTTAATTAATCTTCGATTTGAACTGCGATCCCAATCAAACCAGGTCCAGTATGAACACCTAAAGCAGGAGATACAGGTCCTAAATAAGTATTTCTAACGTTTTGGACTCTTGAGAGGACATCGGTCTTTATTTTTAGGATCTCTTCCATCGCATTCCCATGAGCGAAAGCGATATTGATGTTTTTACCGCCTTCCGCATAAGCTACTGCGATTTCTTTGATTCTGGTTAAGGATCCTTTTCTTCCTCTTACTTTAGTGACGGTGGTATAGATGCCTTCATCATTACAGGTAATGATGGGTTTTAGATCTAAGGTTTGCCCTACAAAGGCAGATACTTTCCCAATACGACCACCTTTTTGAAGATACTCTAAAGTCGATAAGACGAAGTAGACTTTCGTTTTCTCGATGATATCTTCAACTTTATCCGCGAGATCTACGAAGCTGAAGCCATCATTGGCCCATTGGGCAGCTTTGATGACACTTAAACCACTACCTATCCCGATATTCTTAGAGTCGATGACTCTCATAGGGATCTTAGATTGATCAGCCATCAAACGGATCATATTATGGGTACCTGATAGTCCAGATGATAAGACGACTGCTAAGATATGGGTATAACCTTGTTTTTCTATTTTCGCTAAGGTCTCAGATACAACTTTACCTGTAGGTAAAGAAGTGGTGGGGACTTCCGTCTTTAGGCCTTCATAAATGGTTTGGGCGTCGATATCTACCCCATCTGAAAAGCTTTGTGTCTTATAATTGACTTGTAGAGGTAATACAAAGATCCCTAACTTCTTGACGATCTCTTTAGGGACATCACTTCCTGAATCCGTTAAAATGGCAATCTTCTCAATCATGTTTCTTTTCTCCTTCAGATTCGATTTGAATCAGATATTTGGCGACTCTTTGGGTTGCGAAAGCCAAAGCAGCTAATTTTAGGATACGATTTTCTAAAGTCAATTCACCCTCCAGTAAGAGTGTTGGTTGGGTTTGAAGTGCTTGATTACCTACCAATCTTACCGCATTTTCAACTTCTGTCACAAAGAGGTTATAAGCAGGTTTTAGACCTAGGGTCTTTGTCTCATAGAGAATACCTTCTCTGATTTGGATGATCTCAAAAACATCTTTAAGGATCGCGATTGAAAAGATAAATGCGACATGTAGTCGACTATATTTTTTTCCTACTGGTGAAGGTAGAAGCTTGAGCTTGACATAATTATTGATCATGGCTGCGGTGACAGGTTTCACGCCTAAAGGGGATAAATGTTTATCTGTAAGTTTGATGACTTGATCCATATAAAGATCAATGTCTGGTAGATCTTCCCATCGAGGTAATCCAATAATTGAGTTTAGTGATTCGATTTCCATTGCCATATTATAAAATAATAATCATAATTAGTCAAAATAGTTATCATAATTAGATAAGATGAAACTGTTCGATATTTACCACAATGATGTGGAAAGATTGTTGACCAATCGACCCATCATATTAAATGCGTTCTTGTTAGAATTAGTGTAAGGTAGAATTGCACGAAAAACAACGTATCGTGTGCATCGGCAAACATCGTAAACAGATCACAATCGTGAGGGCCCATGAACAGAAAAGAAGAAATCGTAAAATTCATCCTGAATGAGAAATCACTTGTCAGTGTAGATGTGATCGCAAAAGCGATCAATACTTCACCCAAGACTGTTCGTAATGAACTAGATCTTATTGAGCCGATCCTTGTTGATCATCATTTGACCATCATTCGTAAACCTGGTCAAGGGATATCGATCATAGGTGAAGCCAGTGATAAACAAGCACTGATCAGTTACTTCAAGACAAGACACGATTATAGTTACTTAAGTCCGGCAGAGCGTCAAAGAAGCATCTTAGCGAAACTGTTTGCGGAAAATAGACCCTTGATGATCAAGGAACTTGGCTTAGATTATTATGTGAGCCGTTCTACCATCACCAAAGACATCAGTGAAATCAATGAGATGATCAAAGATTTCCGCTTGGTGGTTGAGTATCAAAAAGGTGAAGGCATCGTAATACTCGGTGAAGAGAGCGCTAAACGTAAAGCATTGGCTAAACTGGTTCCTTTTGAAGAAAACAAGAACCTCGTTTACTACATGAACGATGAGAATGAACGTAGTTCTCATTCCTTCATGAATCGTTTTCAAGAATCCCTTCAATTGGATTATAAGAAAGTTGAAGAGATCGTTGCGGAAGCTGAAACCAAGTTGGGTTATTCCTTCTCAACAGAAGCTAGAATCAATTTGATCATTCATATCGCAATTGCGATACGAAGAACTCAACAAGGCAACAATATTCGTTTAACAGAAGAATTGATTTCAGCTTTAGATCATCAAAAAGAATACGATATCGCCTTTGAGACTGCAGCCCGTATCAATGAAGTGTTTAAAGTGGTCTTATCAGAGACTGAGACTTATTATATCTTGCTTCATTTTATGGGAGCCAAGCGTATCAAAGAAGGTCTCAATGTATTAAACTTCAAGCTTTCTTCAGATACACCTGTCTTAGAAGACCTCATCTTAAAGTTCATCCAGAATGTCCAATTGGAACTGAATCTATTTCTAGAATCAGATACCCAACTCTTCAATAGTTTGATCCTACATCTTAAGCCTACGATCAATAGATTACTTTATGGATTATCTTTAGAGAATCCTATGTTTGAAGAGATCAAGTTCTCTTATCCTTCGATCTATACTTCCATCGCCAACAATGTGTACTTGTTTAAAAACATGTTTCATATTGAGATGCCTGCCAATGAGATCGCTTATTTAGCCCTACATTTCGCAGCTGCACGAGAAAGAAACATCAAGCCTATTCGAGTCTTGGTGATGTGTGCTTCTGGTTTAGGAACCTCTCAGTTGATCGTTGCGAAACTGAAACGTGCTTTCAATAACTTAGAGATCGTCGATGTGACTTCAACGATGGATGTGTCTAAGTACGATGAGACAATGATCGATTTGATCATCTCGACCGTTGCGGTTCAATCTAAAGTAAAGACCATCGTCATCAATGCCTTATTGCCTCAATACGATATGAATACAATCAGAGAAGTCGTTGAAGGTAAGAAGATCCAATCCTCAACGAAGGCAAGTCTATCTAAAGAAGATATCCATCTTCAAGTCGATCTAAAATCGAAAGAAGAGATCCTGAATTATCTCAACGATAACTTATTATCTAAGAAACTCGTTACTGAAGACTATCTTAAGAGTTTATGGGACAGAGAAGCGATGGGACCGACAGTGATCTCATCGATGATCGCGATTCCTCATGGGGCTTATGAAGCGGTCCTAAAGAGTTGTATCCAAATCGTAACTCTAGTTCATCCTGTGAAATGGGATGGAGACAATGAGGTCAAAATGATCCTCAATGTGGTTTCTACGAAAGAAGATGCTTCAGACTATATTCCGTTCTTTACTCATCTTGCGGATCATTGTGATGACACAGCGCTGTGGAATCGTATCTGTGGGATGAAAAATAAAGAAGACTTAGCTCAGACTTTAGGCGAAGTACTGTTGATCAGCAGTTGAATTTCACGGAATCATTTGTGAAGTGCGAGATTATAAATAAAAAAAACGAGAGGTACTTATGAAGGGCATCGTGAAATTCTATAGTTTAGTGAAAGGCGCTGGCGTATTAGTAGGCGAAGATCACAAAGAATATTCGTTCAAGATGATGGAGATCGTCGGAACTGGTCTACGTAAGCTTTCTGAGAATCAGGTGGTCAGTTTTACACCTGTTGAGTTGAAGGCAACCCAGATCTTGGTGGAGGAAAACAAATGAGTAATCCTCTCTTCCATAAAAACTTGATGATTCTAGATATTGAAGCGTCTAGTGCTGAAGAAGCCTTGACTTTCATGTCTAAGAAATTGATCGAAGAAGGCATCGTCAAAGAAAGCTTTACCCAAGCGATCTTAGATCGTGAAGCTGAATTCTCAACCGGTCTACCAGGATTTGGACGAGGCGTCGCGATCCCTCACGCGGATCCAGAACACGTCAATGTCTCCGCTTTAGCAATTGGGATCATGCGTCATCCTGTCCAATTTAGAATGATGGGAAATCATGATGAATTGATCGAAGCAGAAGTCTTGTTTATGTTGGCACTTAAAGAATCGCATTCGCATATGTCGGTATTGCAGAGTTTGATGGATGTGATCCAAAACGAAGCACTATTGACCCAAATCAAGGAAGCACACACTCAAGAGTCACTTTATGAGCTGATGAGTGCGAATATTGCTTGAAGACAAGGAAAGGAGGTAGCGATGATTAAGAAAAGAATACTGGTTGCCTGTGGCACTGGGGTAGCTACATCAGTCGCCGTAGCCCGAAAACTAGAGAATATTTTTAAGGAAAGAGGCCTCGCTGACATGGTTGAAGTATCAACCTGTACTGTCGCCGAAATGGAATCTAAAGCTTCTAAATATGATCTTATAGTTACGACGGCACACAACAGTAAACCGATGCCCGTTAAGGTGATCATGGGTGTAGCTTTTCTGATCGGAAGGGGTACTGAACCAGTTTTACAAGACATACTCGATACATTAGGACTCAAGTAGTAAACACACAAAAAGGAGAAAATTGTGGATATCTTTCAAATTATCATGGACGGAATTAATTTCGTCGTTGGATTAGGCTCATCAGTTATGATGCCTATCGTTATTACCTTATTGGGCCTTATTATGGGCGCAAAACCAGGTAAAGCCATTAGAGCTGGTTTAACGGTTGGTGTTGGCTTCATTGGATTAAATTTGGTTATCGGCATGTTGGGCGGAAACTTAGGCCCAGCCGTTCAGCAAATGGTTACCAATTATGGTTTAAGCTTAACTGTCATCGATGTTGGATGGCCTGCAGCTGCTGCGATCGCGTTTGCGACAAAAGTCGGCGCTTTGGTTATTCCTATCGCTTTGGCTGTTAATATCGTTATGATCTTGACCAAAACGACTCAAACTGTCAACATCGACGTTTGGAACTTCTGGCATTATGCCTTTACTGGTTCATTGGTTTATTTCGCTACAAATAATCTCGCTTTCGGTTTGATCGCTGCTGCGATCCAAGCGGCTATGACTTTGATCTTGGCTGACTGGACTGCCAAAGGCGTTGAAGAATATTGCGGTTTACCAGGTGTTTCGATTCCTCATGGATTGTCCGTTGCTTTCGTTCCTGTTGCTTTAGTTATCAATAAAGTCTTGGATTATATTCCTGGGATCAATAAGATCAACATGGATGCTGTTGCTGTTCAGAAAAAATTCGGTCTATTCGGAGAACCAATCTTGGTTGGCTCAGTCTTAGGGGCTGCAATCGGCGCATTAGCTGGTTACGATCTAAAAGGCTTCTTAACCTTAGGTATCACCATGGGTGCTGCTTTGGTTCTTATTCCTAAGATGGCTGGATTACTCATGGAAGGTTTAATTCCTATTTCTGATGCTGCTTCTGAATTCGTTGAAAAACATTTCAAATCCAACGCTAAAATCTACATCGGTTTGGATGCTGCTGTAGGTATCGGTCATCCTACTACTTTAGCTGTTTCCTTGATTCTTGTTCCGTTATCAGTCTTGATCGCTGCCATCTTGCCAGGCAATCAGTTCTTGCCATTTGCTGACTTGGCTGTATTACCTTTCTTGTTCGTCTTGGTTGTTCCTATTACTAAGGGCGATCTATTCAGAACTCTAGTTGTTGGTATCTTCATTGTTGTTGCAGGCTTATACATCGCGACAGACATCGCTCCGTTATTGACTCAAGCTGCTGCTGATTCAGGCTTTACAATGCCTGTTGGCTCTTCCTTGATTTCCAGTATCGCTGATGGTGCTTCCCCATTAAGCTGGGCATTTGTTAAGATCTATGAATTCAAAGAAATTGGTATCGCTATCTTGGCTGCTATTACTGCAGGCATGGCCTTCGTCAATTTCAAACGTATCGCAAAACAAGCTAAAGGCGAATAATCCTTTTAGAACTTGTGGTTTATGAAAGAGGACATCCCTTGAACAAAGTCTATCAATATCCAAACCAAAGAAGAGTCTTCAGCATCATCATTCCCACTGTCTTGTCGGGTCTGATTGT
>JAAXXT010000032.1 GCA_013334325.1 Erysipelotrichaceae bacterium
TTAAAGTTGGATTGTCTTCGATCAAACTCGCAATAAGATCAGAAGTTACAGGTTCAATAGGACCAAGAACACTCGCTTTTAATAGATCGACCCCATTAGAAAACATAGGAACACTTAACATAAGTGCTATCACAAAACCGATAACCAAAACTGGAACCAAACCAAAGACAGCTCCACCAATTCGATCGACCAAGACCTTTTTCTTATAACGCAGGACTTTCTTGATGATGAGTCCCTTAAAGATAAATCCAATAATCAAAAAGATGAAGACGAAGATGATCGTCCATAAGATCTTATCGATCATAAGAACCAAACCAGATCCCACAAAGGGAATATCGTTGAAGTTGATCGATGAAGGAACCAGCGACATATTAGTGGCTAAAACAGGCGCAATCAAGCTTCCTAATAAGAGTCCTAGACCTATGATGATAAGGTCATATGCTTGAGATACAAAGCCTCTTAAATAGCCAATCAAAGCCAACACGATTGCAAGCGTAATCAAGACAATATTGATGATGGTTACAATATTCTCAGGCAAGGTGATGAGTTCCACAATTTACCCTTTCTAAATCAAAAAATTATTGAATTAATTGATTGATTTTGTTTAATCTTTATTAAAGTATAGCATAAAAAAACCCTGTTTTACAGGGTCTTAAAATCTTAGAAATAGGCTTTATGAATAGGTTCTAACTGGTAAGATCAACTGTAGGATGGTGTCATCTTCAGCGTTACGGATGATGAAAGGTTTCATCTCTCCGCTGAACTCGATCTTAACGACCGTTCCGTTGAGAACTCTTACCGCATCAAACACATAACGACCACTAAAGGAGATCTCTAAAGGATTGCCTTTATAATGGATCGCAGTCAGTTTTTCTAAGGAAGATCCAACTTCTTGAGATTTAGAACTGATCAAGATTTCTTTTCCACTGGCACTCAGTTTAATGATACTGACCCCTTCAGATTTGATGAAAGAGGCTCTGTCGATCGCGTTGAGGATGTCTCTTGAATCTAAAGTCAATTCATATAAGAATTCCTGGGGAATAAGTCGTGAAGTCTCAGGATATAATCCGTCGATCAAACGGGTTTGAATAACAGTGTTGTCAATCCAGAATTGGGCTTTCTTATCGCTGATACAGATCAAGACTTTGACATCTCTTTCAATCGTCTTAGCGACTTCACCTAAAGTCTTCGCTGGGATGGTGACGTTGAATCTGTTTTCTCCATCAAGTTTGATGGTTTTCTTCGCTAAACGGAAACTATCTGTCGCGACACATTCTAGAATGTTGCCTTCGCATTTGAAGTTGACGCCTGTCAAGACAGGACGAGTTTCTTTATCGCTGGTCGCAAAGCTGGTTTGCGTGATGATTTTTAAAAGTTGGTCCGCATTGATTTCAAATTGCTTTGTCGGCATCGTGAAATCGATGGAAGGATATTCAGAAGATTTCATCCCGTTGATGTTGAACTCAGCAGAATGACCACTGATCTTGGTTAAGTTTCCATCCAAGACTTGGACGTTGATCTCATCAGCGTCGATTTTTCTTACGATATCAAGAATATATTTTGCCTCAATGACGATGGATCCTTCCGCTAATACTTCAAAGACATAATCTTCATCATTTTTTAAAATGACTTTTTGAATCGAAATATCAGAGTCACTACCGGTTAAGGTTAATTCTCCATCTTTGATTTCGATCTTGATGCCAGTTAACCATGGTAAAGGTGAATTGGCTGAGATGGCACGAGAGACCACCGATAATGCGTTGAAGAATATACGTTTAGAAATTTTGAAGTTCAATGGGGTTTCCTCCTTCATAATTATCTTTTTAGGATAATTATTATTAAGCGTGTGGATAAGTAGGATAAGTCTTAAAAAGTCTTTTATTCTATAGATATTTTAACACTTTTCAGTGTGATTTCATAGGGGGTAATTGTGGATAATTTAGGTCTGTAAAATCTGCTTTTCGAGTTCTACAACCATGTTTTTATAATTAATATCTGACTTTAATGTGGTCTCTACCTTTTCACAGGCATTCATGACCGTAGAGTGATCTCGTTTACCGAATTCTTCCCCAATCTTAATAAAAGGAAGATCCAAGAGCTTTCGACTGAGATACATCGCAATATGTCTTGCGGAAGCGATATTTTTTGTACGAGAGTTGGAGATGAGTTGTTGACGAGTCAATCCGAAGTAATCTGAGACGATACGCTTGATCTTATTGATCGAGACTTCGTTCTTTTCAGAGACGTTGCCTGCCCCTTTGAAGGCTCCCATCGCAAGCTTGAAGTCGATGGTTCCTCCGTTACCGAACTGGACTGCATAGAATAAGAGTCTATTCAATGCGCCTTCTAGTTTACGGACGTCTTTGGCGAAATTGGTGGCGATGTAGCTTAAGACATCTTCTTGAACGACACCGACGCCTTCTAAAGTTTGGGTATTGAGTCGTGCTTTGATGATGGCCAAGGCTGTCTCAAATTCAGGAGAATCTAGACCTACAGTCAAGCCTGATGAGAAACGACTGA
The DNA here is from genome assembly GCA_013334325.1 of Erysipelotrichaceae bacterium. Classification (GTDB taxonomy): domain Bacteria; phylum Bacillota_I; class Bacilli_A; order Erysipelotrichales; family Erysipelotrichaceae; genus UBA2212. The sequence continues at coordinate 2,521 of JAAXXT010000032.1, forward strand.
TCAAGCGCTCTTCTAAGCCTTTGATCTCAGAAGGATCTCGATCAGAAGTCAAGACGATCTGTTTCTTATTGTTGACTAGTTCATTGAAGATATGGAAGAAGATCTCATGGGATTTTTCTTTGCCTGCGATGAATTGGATATCATCGATCAATAATACATCTAAAGAAAACATCCGTTTCTTAAAGTTTTCGATCGATTCTGTTTTACTGGTGATGGATTCGACCACTGCGGTCACAAATTCCGATCCAGAGGTGTATAAGACCTTCATCTCAGGGTGATATTTCTTGATGTAGTTACCGATCGCATTTAATAGATGGGTCTTACCTAAACCAGAGTTCCCGTGTATAAACAAAGGTGAATAAAACTTACCTGGTGTAAAAGCACACGCTAAAGCTGCAGAATGGGCCTCTTTATTGCTTGGCCCTACAATGAAATTGTCGAAAGTATACTCGACTCTCACTTGATCGTTATGAACGATGGTGCTTTCGGTGCTTTGAGGTCCATATTCATCGTTTAAAAGGATCTCTACTGTAACCAAATAGCCCAAGCCTTCTAGGATATCCTTGATTAAAGGAATCCTTTGAGAAAGCACAGCTTTCTGAACGAAACTTGGTACTGTGATGATTGCACGCTCTTCATTGAGAAAAGCGAGGCTGGATTCGTCGAAATAAGCATCATAAACGATCTTATCGATGGAACTTTCTTCCCGTATGATCGTTTTTGCTTTACTCCAAACATCTTGATAAAAATGTTCCACTCCGGTCATATGCTATCCCCTTATGTAGACTAATTTTAGCAAGTTCTTAGCCGCTTGGCTGATGTAAAAATTTTCATCTCAGGTTATCCACAAGTCAAGGCTCGTTATCCCCTTTAATTGTCAAGGTTTAAGGTAGTTTTCCACAATAATCCCCAACTTAATCTAAGCACCAATTGTGGATAAACTTATCCCCATGTGGTTAAGTGGTAAAATTGTGGACACCATGAATCAAAACTATGACTTATCCATAGTCTAAAACCATTAAAAAAGCCTTTAATAGTAAGGCCTAGTAGACTTATCCACTTTACCACAAATTCGTGGGCAATTCATTATAATCATTGTGGTCAAAAAAACAACTTTTCCACTTATGTCTATTGTGGACAACTTAGAAAAAAAGGCTAAAGACGCTTTCTAGTAAGATCAAAGCTAAGATTGTATTGATGAGCTTGTATTTTCTTCTCATTAAATCACTCAATAAGACCCCGATCACAGCCCAAGCCATTAAACTAACGGCACTGATCATCGTTAAGATAAAGGCATAGAAAATAATCTCTAGTGGATTGGATGTATAAGGTAAGACAAAGCTATTTAATGATGTTATCGCATAAAGGATGATCTTTACGTTAAGGAACTGATTGATCAGTCCAGTCATAAAGCGAGGTTCTTTGACTGTAGAGTCGATCTCAACGGGCTTAGAAGTGTAGATCTTATAAGATAGATAAAGAATATAGATGGCACCTAGGTATTTAGCGATCTGGGTCAACTCAGGAATATAGCGACTAAGGATAAAACTTAAAGTAGCGGTGATGCTTAGGATGATCATGATCCCAGCTAAGATCCCACTCATCATCTTTGCGCTTTTCTTCAAGCCAAAACGACTGACCGTATTTAAGGTCAATATATTATTAGGACCCGGAGTTATGGCCGTTGAGAAAGCATAGAGTAGAAAGGCGATCAAGATGGTGTTTGGCATTGGTGGTATTGTATAACCCACACTAAAAAGATACAAGACTTTCCTTCTTTATAGCTCTAAAAAAGGCCTCATAAACTTTATTTGACATTACAAAGGATTTTGTTTATAATCTATGGGCATTGCTCAATCGTATCAAATAAGAAGTGGAGGTGCTCACAATGAAGAGAACTTATCAACCGAGCAAAAGAAAACATCAGAAAATGGCCGGTTTCAGAGCGAGAATGAAGACTGCGGGTGGCCGCAAAGTGCTGGCTCGTCGTCGTGCCAAAGGCAGAGAAGTTTTGTCAGCTTAAGAGTCACCTAGGGTGACTTTTTTATTCTCGTATGAAAAAACTATACCGCGTTAAAAAAAACCAAGAATTCCAGCGCATCATGGGCGTGAAGCGATTTGTGAGTTGCCCGGTTTTAACGGTGTATTACACGCCCAAAAGAGAAGAAGTTAGTCGAGTTGGATTATCGGTCGGAAAGAAATTGGGTGGCGCTGTACAGCGCAATCTCGTCAAGCGTCAAGTACGTATGATGGTTCAAGATCTGACTGAGTTTAAAGAGAACTTCGATTGTATTATTTTGATCAGAGGAGCATACTTAAAACATTCTTTTGAACAGAATAAAAAAGAATTGGAAAAATGCCTTAATACAGTTAGAATAAAGATGCAATCTTTATAAAGGAGATTCTATGACACGTTTATTAAAAAACAAAAAACTCATTCTTTCCTTAATTGTCCTTGTGTCGTTGAGTGGATGTATGGCGACTGATTTTATCATTACCCTAGATACACCTTTCTCAACCATGTGGTCAGGATCCAACAGTTGGTTTGAAGCCCTGTTCGTATTCCCATTGGCGCAAGCCCTTAACTGGCTCACACCGTACGTTACGGTCACAGGAGCCATCATCCTCTGTACGATCTTAGTGAAGTTGTTGACCTTTGGACTGACTGTCAAATCAACCGTAGCTTCTCAAAAGATGCAGACCATTCAACCTGAATTGACGAAGATCCAAGCTAAATACGCTGGTAAAAACGACAACGAATCCAAGATGAAGATGTCTCAAGAAATGAATGGCTTATACGCTAAGCACAACATCAATCCTTTCGGAGCGATCGGAACCATGTTTATTCAATTCCCTGTCATCATCGCGATGTATACCGCTGTTCAACATGCATCAGCTGTTAAGACAAGTTCCTTGTTTGGATATGCCTTATCGAATTCACCTCAACAGGCCATCAGTGCTGGTCAATGGTTGTTTGTGATTATCTTTGTTTTAATGGGTGTTTCCCAATTCGTTTCTATGAAACTCCCAATGTGGTTGAATAAAGCTAAAGCGAAGAAACAACCAGTTCGTTTAGGCGATAAACCTGCGAAAGCTCCTAATACCGATATGATGATGTATACCTCGATGGGGATGATCTTATTCTTTGCGTTTACTTGGCCTACCGCAATGAGCCTTTACTGGTTCGTTAGCTCCGCTGCTCAGATCGCTCAGACCTACTACATCCAGAAAGCTTATATCGAGAAAGAGGTCGTATAATGAAGCGTTACAGCGGAAAAACGTTGGAAGATTGCTTGGCTCAAGCCACCAAAGATACGGGTCTTGAAGCTGAAGCGTTACGTTATACAAAAACTGAAGAGAAAACTGGTTTCTTAGGTATGGGTACCTTAGTGACCATTGAAGTCACTGGTCCAGAAGACGTCATGTCTTTCGTCCAAGACTATCTAGAAACGTATTTTAGAAACATTGAAGTTGAAGTCAATGTGATGGTCAAACAAGAAGCAGAAGGATTCAGTGTCATGTTGGATGCGGAAAACAATGCGATCTTGATTGGTAAAGCAGGTCAAACCCTACAAGCCATCAATACTGTTGTAAGAGGCGCTGTCAATTCGCACTTCAAAGGCAAATTCAATGTCTTAGTCGACATCAACAACTATAAACAAGATCGTTATGAAAAGGTCAAAGCCTTAGCGGACAGAGTAGCCCGTTCAGTGTTGAGATCCAAGACGACAGCTACCTTAGATCCTCTTCCTAATGATGAACGTAAGGTCATTCACCAGTATCTCAGTGAAATGCCTCATATCAAAACGGAATCCATCGGAGAAGGCAATCAACGTCGACTCAAGATCGTTTACGATAAAAACAAGAACTAACAGCCTCAAGGCTGTTTTTTTATGAGTTATGATTCGGTTTTCGTTATTAAGATTTAACACTTTCTTAACGAGCCATTGATGAATGATGACGATCATAAACTTAAGATATAGTTATGAACAACATCTCCCTTTCCTCCATAAACACAAGATCTTCTCAAGATCGATTTGAATTCCCAACGATACGGGACAGTATTTTCTATTATGAAGATCTTATGGGTCCTCAAACTGAAGAAAAAGAAATCATTACGATCCTTAATGAGGAATGTAATCCTAGTTTCGCAATGAATACGATCTTTGATGAGACCATGTTAAGAAACAACCATACGATAGAAAACAAAGAACGTGAACTTAAGATCAAACAACTTCTAGAAAGCATAGATACTTTTCATAAAGAAGACCCTAACGACTTTTAACCACGACGATAAAACCTTATAATGAGTCTATGAACAAGCATCGTCTCTTAAAAACCTTTTGGAATGGACTCAATTCGATTGAAGATAGGATAGCTCTTTTAGACAGCGGATCTCCTGAAATCAGTATCCTACGTAATCTAACCTATACAAAATACACTAAAGACAATCAAAGCCTTGATCTGCTTTATCCATTAGAAGAAAGCGAAAGCTATCCTGTGATCCTTTTGGTTCATGGGGGAGGATTCGTAAGCGGGAATCATACTCGCTTCTATCTGGATTATGCGGCTCGTTTGGCGACTCATGGATTTGTGGTGGCGAATGTGAGCTATCGTTTAGCGGGAGATGTGGCTTATCCTGCCCCCATTGAAGATCTCTTTGGGGCTTTAAAATTTCTGCTTGAGAATGAATCCAGATATCACCTCGATTTGTCACGGTGTTTTGTGGTTGGTGAATCCGCAGGGGCTACCTTAAGCAGTTTATTAGGTGCTATTTTAAGTAATCCAAAACTTAAGGATCTTTATCCTTTCGCTTTTGAGTTCAAATTAAAAGGAATGGGATTAAGCTGTGGGATCTATGATTATGCGTCTTTTCTATCTGATCTAAAATGGGTCCCTTATCGAAAAGCGACTATAGCGGAGATCTTTATGAGACAAGATTTTAAGAATCATCCTTTATATCGATCAGCTTCTCCTCTACAACTCATGACTTCTGAGTTTCCACCTACTTATCTTATGACTTCTGCCTGGGATTTCTTAAGTCCACAGACTTTACGTTTAAGAAAAAAATTTATCCAAGAGAAAATACCTTTCGTGTATGATTATTACCCCTTAAGAATGATGTTGCCTCATAGTTTTCATACGAAATTCTTCTATCCTCAAAGTAAAGTGGCTATGAGTAAGATGATTCTTGTCTTTAAGGACCTCATGAAGACAGACAAGCTGTCTTGAATTGCGTTATAATAATAAATATGAAACTGATCGTAGGACTGGGTAATCCAGGAAAAGAATATGCATTAACACGACACAATGTCGGTTTTATGGTCGTCAATGCGCTTATCAATGACTTAGGTTTGAAAGTTCAAGCCAAATTCAAAGGAGAAATCGCTCAAACATCCATTAATTCTGAAACGGTGATCTTTTTAAAGCCCCATACCTATATGAATGCTTCTGGAGAATCTGTAAGATTAGTGATGGATTTCTATAAGATCGACGTCAAGGATATCTTTGTGATCTATGATGATCTAGATCTACCTGTAGGTAAAGTTCGTTTACGTGAAAAAGGCAGTGCTGGTGGTCATAATGGGATGAAATCGATCATTCAACATTGTGGGACCCAAGACTTTCCTAGATGTAGATTAGGGATCGATAAGAATCCCATGTATGAAACTGTAGATTATGTCTTAGGTAAGTTTTCTAAACAAGAAGAAGACAGTGTCATAGAAGCCATATTGAAAGCCAAGAAAGCGGCCTTGGATTTTCCTAAGATGAGCTTTACTGAACTGATGAACCGCTACAATAAAGAATGAAAGCACTTCTAGATCGTTTAAAAAATGAAGCTTTGATCCGTGACTTTTCTCAAAGGAAAGTCACTTTTTCGCATCTTAGTTTAATGCAGGAAGCACTATTAGTAGCTTCTTCGTTTAAATTTTATCCTCAAAACATGATCATCATCAAGTCTAATCTCTATCAAGCTCAACACTTAGTAGAGAAACTACAACTCTGGCTACAAGACGATGTCTTACTCTATGCGGCTGAAGAATCTTTGCGTGTAGAAGCCATAGCCGCATCACCAGAGCTCAATGTAGGAAGGATTGATGTCTTATCGAGAGTTCAAAAAGAAGCGTTTAAAGTCGTAGTAACGCATGTAGGGGCCTTTTTAAGATATCTACCTCCTGCTCAACAATTTCAAAACTTAACCATCAACATTCAACTCAATCAAGTGATCCAACCTAAGCTTTTATTCGAACAGTTTAGACAGATGGGCTATACAGAGACCAATCGAGTGGATCAGCCCTGTACTGTCGCTCATCGAGGCGGTATCATCGATATCTTCCCTGTCAACAGTGAGATCCCTATCCGATTAGAATTCTTTGATAATGAGATCGAAAGTATCCGTAGTTTTGATTTATCAACTCAACACTCTATTGAAGTTTTAGAGTCGATTACGGTCCAGCCTGCCAGTGATCTTTTGTTTACTCAAGAAGAGATCTCGTTTTTAGAGACAAAACTAGCCTTGCTTGTGAGTGAACGAGAAGGAAAAGAAGGCACTGAGCTTTTAAAAGAGACCTTAGAGAATGATCTTGAGTTGATGAGACTCAAGTTGAAAGAGAACCATCTTTATCGATACAGAGCTTTATTAGACAACAGTCAAACATTAATCGACTACGTAAAAGATCCTTTGGTGATCGCTTCTACGCTAGAGGATGTCAAAGAACACAACACGATCCTTCATGAGGAGACCTTAGATTATCTCTTAGAATTGGTAACCGATCATAAAGCCTTGCCTTTCTTTGAAGTCTTTGCGGATTATCAACGTATTATTCCTAAGGTTAGGACCAATGATCTTCGTCGATTCGAAACGACGCATAATATTCATCTTCCTTTTAGAGAGATCGATGTCCCATCTCAATCTTTACTTCAACACGTGAAGATGATCAGTGAAGATCTTAAGACGAAGACCGTTGTCTGTTGTCTAAAAGACGCTGAAATCAAACAGTTGATTCCTTGTCTACAAGAAAACGGGATCACCTATTCTTTACGTTTAAAGGATCTTGATGAACCTCATTTGATCGTTATCCTACAGGATCTCGATGAAGGTTTTGAGTTGATCTCTCAAGACATCATCGTCTATAGTTCTAAAGAATTGTTTAATCATAAGGTCTTTATAGGACGATACAATACCAAGTTCAAAGAAGCAGAGACCCTACATTCTTATCAAGATCTACAACCAGGGGACTATGTGGTCCATCATCAACACGGGGTAGGAAAATACATCGGGATCATCACGAAAGAAAGCGAAGGCCAACATCGAGATTATCTACACATCGTTTATCGTCACGATACTTCACTATTTGTGCCTTTAGAACAGTTTCAACTGGTCCGTAAGTTTGTCTCTAAAGAAGGGGTCGTACCTAAGCTTCATACTTTAGGATCTGGTGAATGGAAGAAAACCAAGGCAAGGATCAAAGAAAATGTCTTGGATCTTGCGGAACGTTTGATTGCCTTATATGGCCAAAGAGAGACCGATATTGCGCCTGCCTTTGGGCCAGATACCCAGATGCAGAAGGATTTTGAAGCAGAGTTCGAATATCCTTTGACTCATGATCAAGCTACCGCCATCACTGAAATCAAAAAAGACATGATGAGTACTGTACCTATGGATCGCTTATTGTGTGGTGATGTAGGATTTGGGAAAACAGAAGTCGCCATAAGAGCGGCCTTTAAAGCAGTCATCGAGAAGAAACAAGTAGCGATCCTATGTCCTACGACCATCTTATCAGCTCAGCACTTTCATACCTTCTCTCATCGATTCGCTAATTATCCGATATCTGTTGCCTTGCTTAATCGTTTCGTTCCAGACAATCAAGTCAAAACCATCCTACATGCCTTAAAAGAAGGCAAAGTCGATGTGTTGATTGGGACCCATAAGCTTTTATCTAAAAATGTCGAATTTAAGGATCTAGGTCTCTTGGTTATCGATGAGGAACAACGCTTTGGGGTCGAACATAAAGAAAAAATAAAAGAAATCAAGACAGGAGTCCACGTCTTATCGCTTAGTGCGACCCCTATTCCTCGTACCCTACAGATGTCTTTGGTTGGGGTAAGATCGCTTTCTCAACTGGATTCTCCTCCACTAAATCGTTTACCGATCTTGACCTATGTGATCGAAAAGAATCGAGCCGTCATCAAAGACATCATCCAAAGAGAATTAGGTAGAAAAGGTCAAGTCTTTTATCTCTACAATAAGGTTGAAGATATCCTACAAGTCGCCGCTAAATTAAAAATGGATCTGCCTGACGCTGAGATCGCTGTCGCTCATGGGCAAATGCACAGGGATGAGATCGAAGATGTGATGATGCGCTTTACCAACAATGAGGTCAATGTCTTGATCTGTACCACCATCATCGAGACAGGGATCGATATCCCTAATGCGAATACGATGATCATCGATCAAGCGGATACTTTTGGTTTATCTCAGCTCTATCAAATCAAAGGAAGAGTAGGTCGATCAGATCGACTGGCTTATGCTTACTTGATGTATAACCCTAAGAAACAACTCTCTGAGATCGCAGCGAAACGTCTTCAATCGATCAAAGAATTCACAGAATTGGGCTCTGGCTATAAGATCGCCATGCGAGATCTTACGATTCGTGGTGCAGGTGAGATGTTAGGGGATATGCAAAGTGGTTTCATCGATACAGTAGGGATCGATATGTACATCGAGATGCTTGAACAAGCCATCAAAGAAAAGAAATCTGGGATACAGATTCCTGAACAAGATCCCGTCATCAAGACCCCAATGGGGATCGATGGATATATCCCATCTACTTTTGAACATAAAGATTTCGAAAAACTAAGCCTTTATCAAACCATAGAAAAAGCCGATACTGAGTTTGCCTTACGTAAACTTCAAGAAGAAACCACAGACCTTTATGGGAAGCTTCCTAAATCAGTTCAGCTCTTATTCGAAAAGAAACGCTGGGAACTCTTATTGAATTCACCTATTATCGATTCTGCGAAAGAGCTAAAACATCAAATGATGTTGACCTTTACTAAACATTGGTCTTCGTCGATCGATGGGGTCAAGCTCTTTGAGAAAATCACTTCGATCTCGCCTTCGATTACTCTAAAGTATACCCATGAACAAATTGTTTTGATCATCCCTAAACAAGATGATTGGCTCTTTCTAGCCACATCTGTTTTAGTTGCCAGTACGAAAGTACCTCAAAGGAGTTAAAATGCGCATCGATCTATATCTAAAAATAGCCCGTTTGGTTAAACGACGTCCCATCTCAAAAGAATTGGCCAATCAAGATCGCATCACCATCAACGGAAGACATGCGAAACCATCGACGGATGTCAAAATCGGGGATGAGATCGATCTTTACTTCGGTCATAGACATTTAAAAGTCAAAGTTTTAGAATTAGCTGACTCGATCAAGAAAGCCATGTCTATGACGCTGTATGAGATCCTCATCGATGAGCGGATTTATCCCCAAGTTGATGAAACTCAACCTAAAACACTTGATTAAGATGAACACAAAGGTATAATGAACTTACCATGACCAAAACAAGAAGACGTTTCAAATTTAAATCCTTAGCGATTGCCTTAGTTTTATTTACCATATCGGGTTTTATGATGGTTCCAGTCATCCAAGAAGTAATGACTACCATCGCTTTAAAAAAATCACTGGATGAGGTCAATACCAAACTGAGTGCCTTAAGTGTCGAAAACGAGACTTTGACCCTTCAAAGAGATAAACTCTTAGATACTGATTACGTGATCAGTTACGCTAGAGGCATCTATATGCTTTCTAAGGATACTGAAAAAGTCTATTATTTCAAAGACAATACCGTTAAGTAGAGTGAACATCGTTCACTCTTTTTCTTGTTTGGCATAAATCTATAATAATAGACATAGAAGTGATAAAATAAGAAGGCAACAAGGAGAACACAATGAAAAAACCAGTGGTACTTATCGTTATGGATGGGATAGGTTATACAGACAATAGTTACGGAAACGCCGTCAACAATGCCTATACCCCAACCTTAGACGAACTCGAAAAAACAGCTTCTTTTATAACCATAAAAGCCCATGGGACAGCCGTAGGTTTGCCTTCTGATGAGGATATGGGCAACTCTGAAGTAGGTCATAACGCCATAGGCTGTGGACAGATCTACGCTCAAGGCGCTAAGCTCGTTAATGCGTCCATCTTATCGAAAGAAATCTATCAATCTGAGACTTGGAAAGCACTAAGTGCCCAAGCTAAGGATCATACTTTACATTTTATCGGCTTATTATCAGATGGGAATGTCCATTCCCATATCGATCAACTTTTAGAGTTGATCAAACAAGCCAAAACAGAAAAGATCAAACAAGTAAGAGTCCATATCTTATTGGATGGACGAGATGTCCCTGAGACCAGTGCATTACTGTATGTGGAACAATTAGAAAAAGCATTAGCTGAACTGAATGGACCTGATTTCAATGCGCTTATCGCATCAGGTGGTGGTCGTATGAAAGTCACCATGGATCGATATGAAGCAGATTGGGGTATGGTTGAATTAGGATGGAAGACTCATGTCTTAGGTGAAGGAAGAGGCTTTGTCTCTGCGAAAGATGCGATAGAAACCTTTAGAATCGAAGGCCAATATACGGATCAGTTCTTACCTGCTTTCGTTATTCATGAGAAAGGCAAACCTGTAGGCACGATCCAAGATGGAGATGCGGTCATCTTCTTCAACTTTAGAGGAGATAGAGCCATAGAGATCTCAAAAGCCTTTGAGCAAGGTTCAGAATTCAAGTATTTCAATCGTGTTAGAACACCTAAAGTCTTCTACGCAGGGATGCTTCAATACGATGGAGATCTACAGATCCCTAAGAAATTCTTAGTCTCTCCTCCTCATATCACCAATACACTATCAGAACTCTTGGTTAAACATAAGATCTCTCAATATGCCCTCTCAGAAACACAGAAATTCGGTCATGTGACCTACTTCTGGAATGGGAATAGAACAGAAAAGTTCGATGAGAACTTAGAAACCTATGTGGAAATCAGATCAGACCTCGTTCCTTTTGAACAACGTCCTTGGATGAAAGCTGCCGACATCACCGATGCGCTCATCGAAGCCATCGAATCAGGTAAATATGGATTCTTAAGAGTCAATTATCCTAATGGGGATATGGTGGGTCATACGGGATCTTATCCTGCCACCATCGTATCCGTTGAAACTGTCGATCTACAGCTCGCAAGAATCTTGCCTGTCATTAAAAAGTTGGATGGGATCTTGATCGTAACGGCTGACCATGGGAATGCGGATGAGATGTATGAGAAATCAAAAGATCCTAACGCTAAACCTAAAGCCAAGACATCTCATACCTTAAGTCCAGTACCTTTCTTCATCTACGGCGCTAAAGTCAAATTGAAGTATGGAAACTTCGGACTCGCCAACATCGCTTCTACCGTTACAGATCTTCTTGGGATACAAAAAGATCCAATCTGGTTAGAAAGCATGATTGAAAAGGAACATTCATAGTTAATATAAAGGACATCTCCAATGAGATGTCCTTTTAGTATATTAATAATCAAGTAATTATTCATCATAATGACCTTCGCAGGAGAGAATAATGATGTCAGTTTTTGTATACTGATAGACCAAGCGATTTTGTTCATCTATTCTACGTGAATAACCATTTATGTATCGAAGGATTTCAGGTTTACCTTCACCTTTTAGAGCTCCATCAATCATAATCGACTTAATCAATCGATTTATCTTGATGAGTGTTTTTCGGTCTTCTGTTTGCCATATGAGATATTCATTCCAACCAGTAGGAGTAAAAAGAACATTCATTCCTCGTGGCTCTCAAGAGATTCTAATGTGTGGTAGGCGAGATCACGATTCTCTGCTTCCAAAGCAGATTTCAAAAGCTTAAGACTGTACTTAAGATTATTGATGCTTTTGATCATAGTCTCATATTCAAGTTCAGATAAAACTACAACATTTTTATCTTCTCCACGTGTAACGATCAAAGCCACATTATCACTAGATACGATGTCGAGTTGTTTTTTGAGAGTGTTTCTAAACGTAGTTACATTGGTTGCCTTAACGATGGGTAAAGTCATAGAGTTCTCCTTAACTGTACGTAATAATGTTCATAATAACGTACATATTACAAACAGAGTATAGTTGATTTCGCAAGAATAATCAATTGAAAATTGATCGTTATTACCTAATACGAAAAAAAATCATCTTCCCTTAAACTAAACTTAGAGAAGATGATTTAACTAAAATACTTGACTATAAACTATTCGACTTCAAATAGTAATGTCGACAAGTAACGCTCCCCATTATCAGGGAAGATGACTACGATAGATTTTCCTTTGTTTTCAGGACGTAATGCGACATCAAGTGCGGACTGTAAAGCCGCTCCAGATGAGATACCTACTAAGATTCCTTCGTTTTTCGCGAGTTCACGTGCACGATCGAAAGCTTGTTGAGTCTGTACGGTAAGGACCTCATCGTAGACTTTGGTATCTAAGGTCTTAGGGACGAAACCTGGACCCCAACCTTGGATCTTATGAGGACCTGTACGACCTTCAGAAAGCATTGGTGAATCAAAAGGTTCCGAAGCGATGACTTTGATCGCAGGATTTTTTGATTTGAGATAAGCTCCAGCTCCACTGATCGTACCGCCTGTTCCTATACCCGCAACCAATATATCTACTTTCCCATCCAAAGCTGAGTATATCTCAGGTCCTGTGGTGGCGAAGTGGACTGCTGGATTGGCAGGGTTTTCGAATTGAGAAGGCATAAACGCATTGGGGATCGTTGAGAGAAGCTCTTCAGCTTTCGCAATCGCCCCTTTCATTCCTTTAGCGCCTTCGGTTAAGACTAGTTCTGCCCCATAAGCTTTAAGTAACTTACGTCTTTCAATAGACATGGTTTCAGGCATGGCTAAGATGATCCGATAACCTTTAGAGGCCGCAACGGCCGCTAGACCGATCCCGGTATTTCCACTTGTAGGCTCTACGATGACGGAGCCTTCTTTTAAGAGCCCAGCTTTTTCAGCGGTCTCGATCATGGCTAAACCAATGCGATCTTTGACACTACCAGCAGGATTTAATGATTCAATCTTCCCATAAAGCTTTATGTTTAACCCATGAAGCTTCTCAAAACGATGTAGACGAACCAAAGGGGTATTCCCAATCAGTTCAGTGATGTTTTCAACGACTTTTGTCATATTTCTCCTAAACATATTAATATACTATGTTATATATGTTATAATTGGATTATACAGAACTGCATCGATATAGTCAAGGAGAACACATGAAACTATCCACCAAAGGTCGTTATGGCCTCGCAGTAGTCATCCTATTGAATAGACATAAAGGTCAAACGACTTCCCTCTTATCGATTTCTACTAGTCTAGATCTTTCTAAGATCTATCTTGAACAGATCTTAGCGGTCTTGAAATCTCATCAGATCGTAAGCTCAATCAAAGGACCTACAGGAGGCTACTTCATCAAGACTGAGTCCCATTTCACAGTGTATGATGTCTTATCTGTCTTGGAACCCAATTTGACCAGTGATGATATCTCTAGTCCACAGAAAACATTAGGTGCGCTTTTAGAAGATAAGGTTTATTATCCTTTAAGTCAAAGTGTCAAATCTGCTTTAGCTTCAATATCAATCGATGAATTGAGTGGATCACTCAATGATGAGGCCATGTATTATATCTAAATAAAAAGCTAACTAGATGGTTAGCTTTCATTTATTTAAGTTAAACTTGTTGTTTATGGGCTAAAGCGGATAGATCTTTGATGACTTCTCCAGCTGCGATCAAACCACAGACAGATGGGACAAAGGCATTACTACCAGGGACAGGACGTCGTTGATTATGGAAGACAATGGGCTCTGATGGTTGTGATCCAGTGTTTGGATCTTCTAAAGTAACTTCCTCGAATCGTTCTGTAGGTTTTTCTGTAGAATACACAACTTTAAGATGATCAACCCCACGCTTTTTAAGCTCATGACGCATGACTCTAGCCAAAGGACAAATAGAAGTCTTTGTGATGTCTGTGACGATGAACTTCGTAGGATCTAGTTTATTACCTGCACCCATCGCACTGATGATGGGGACCTTGGCTTGGAGGCATTTTAAAACGATTTCTATCTTAGCCGCAACAGTATCTACTGCGTCGATAACGTAATCAAACTGTGTAAAATCGATCTCAGAAGAATTCTCAGGTAAAAGGAAGATCTTATGAGTAGTAACGATACATTTAGGATTGATGTCTAAGATACGCTCTTTCATCACATCCACCTTATATAGCCCTATAGTCTTGTTTGTCGCAATGATCTGGCGATTAAGATTGGTTAAACTAACGGTATCATTATCAAAGATATCAATTGCGCCTATTCCGCTTCTCACCAAAGCTTCTACCGCAAAACCACCGACACCACCTATCCCAAAAACAGCGACTCTACACTGAGATAAATGAATGATAGCTTCTTTACCAAGCTGTAATTCTATTCTGGTGAATTGATTCAAAAGACAGCTCCTTGGGGTTGTTTATACAAGACTCATTATACACAGGATTAAAACCCTAGACAATCAAGCGATGATTTTGATTGTGCTTAAATAAAAAGTTAAGGAGCGATAATGTTTTATCTATTCACTAATCCCGATGGTTGCTTTGTCTTCTCTTATTTTATGAAGGGTACTAAACATCTTATCCAATATTTCTTTATAGCTTAATGGACCTTCAGGAATACGATTGATGGCGATCCTTAGAGATAGATTAAAGGTCTTGCCCTCACTGTGTAGATTCTGTGTATTATAGGCAGTAATCTTTTCAGCGAGCATTAAGGCATCATCCATAGTCGTTAGCTTTGTGATGATAGCAAATTCATCTCGTCCTATTCTAAACATCAACATGTCTTTCTCTATGGCTTTATCTATACGTTTGGCGGATTCCGCAATGGCGAGATCACCTGCACTATAGCCATAATTTTCGTTGATCCCTCTAAGATCGACGATATCTGTACATAAGACGATCGATCCTCTTAGATCTTTTATGGCCTCATATAAATCACTGACGTCTACGTTTCTTCTGTCTTCCATAAGGGGTTCCATTTGAGTTGATTCGACTTTGAATTTAGGGAAAAGCTCTGAGAAATCATGTTGAGTACGATAGTTAGAAGGTAAACTTCCATAGAAGCGTTTAAAGGCTTTGGAGAAGACTTCTGGAGAATCGTAATGATAGGTCAAAGCGATCTCGGTTATGGTTTGATCATGATGTATAAGGTCATAAGCAGCGTTTGAGAGCTTACGTTTAGAGATATATTCCTTAACTGAACATCCAAAGACATAGCGAAAAAGCTTCTGAAGTCCTGATACGGAGACATAGCTTGACTTGGCTAATTCTTCTACTGATAAAGGTTCTTTAAGTTTATCTTCTACGATTTCTAAGGCTGAAGCTAAAACTAGTAGATTTCTCATAGGGTTCAAAGTCGCTCCTTTCTAAGACTATCCTAAATCATAGTAAGATCCTTATCTTGATGTTTTGTGTAAAGATTACTACCCCTATCATAAACAAAAACCGTCTTCATTGAAACGGTTTTTGTCTACTTCTATATAAAGGGAGAGAATTAGGCTTTTTTCTTAATCATTTTAGCGAAGACAATAACCAATAGGAAGCCTACAAACCCAAAGAGTCCGCTGGCGATGAAATAGGCATTGTATCCACCTTGAGCACCAAAGGTGTTCCATAAGAAGGTATTAAAGATCGGAATCAAGACATCAGGTAGATATCCTATAAAAGATACGACCCCAATGGCTGTTCCTAAGATGAAAGCTTCTAGCTTATAATCCCCAAGGAGTGACCAATAGGTTCCTCTAATGGTGTAAAAGAAGATCGCTAAGACAACTACGAGTGGGAAGAATACCGCTTTCCCTAAACCAACTGGTAATACTGCAGCGGTGATCAAACAGGTGCTGGCTATAACTAACGCAACCATTTGGACCTTAGTACGACCAAACTTATCCGCCAATAGACCTCCAATAAAGCCACCGATCGGTCTCATCCATAAGACGACAACCATGATCGAAGCGACAGTAACGGAATCTAGACCTACATTGGATTCTAAGAAGCCACCGATATAGTAGACTGTCCAGAATACGATATAGCCCATAAAGATGATGGCTCCATGAAGATAAACGTTCTTATTTTTAAACAACAGGATGACATAGGACCATTGAAATTTGTCGGACTTATTATCAACGGCACCTTTTTCTTTAAGAATTTTCTTGTCATCTTGAACAAAGAGCATAATCAAGGCAGATACCACCAACAAGGTAATGGAATACATATAGATGACGGCGATCAAAGCTTCACGCTTAGAACCTAAATCTACTTGATTCCCTACGATGGTTGAGAAGATAAACAAAGCAACACTGGCCAATAACGCTTCAACCAAACCACGTCCACCATCTAAGATTCCGAAGAATTTGCCTTGCTCATTGTCATTGCCTAATAAACGAACAATTTTCATATGGGCAGACCAGAAAGTGAATACGGAGAAGATTCCCCATAAACCAAATATAATGACAACATTGTCGTAACTTGGGATCTGGGCGAACCATAAGCCACCAACACCGGTGAAGAATAAGGACACAGCGAGTAATTTTTTCGCTGAGAAGACATCACTTAGATAACCACTCGGCGCATAGCCGAAGACGAAGACCAAACCGATAACAGAATACATCGTATTCAACTGAGGTAAGGTCATATTGAAGACCTGAAGCATTGTTTCTTGATAGCCTTGTTTTAAGAAGATCAAGGGATAAATGGATCCAGCAGCTAAAACAACCAAAAACAATTGAAAGTATTTTTTAATCTGACTCTGGCTCATAGAATCCTTTCTTTGAGGCGTTACAAACAGTGTCGGGGAAAGTTCGTAAGCGTCTAAATAACTTCACTATGATGAATCCTAAACAAAAAAATAAAGCACTTATGACATCATCGTAAACGCTTACTTTTTGATTGTCAAGATAATTTTCTTATAAAAAGCCATATATAGAATAAATATGGAAAATTTTCTATTAAAGGATAAGACTATTTTTTCTATGTAAAATCAGGTCAATTCTGTCTAATTCTCATTAAAAAAGCTCCGTGAGGAGCTTTAGTGAGGTCTTCTTAAACGATCGATGACTTCTTCGATGAAGATCAGAAATGCGGTTCTTGTTTTCTCGTGAGGTTGAAACTCAGTAGGTTGAGGAAACTTCGACAACCAAAACATTTTATCGCAGGTCGAGATCAATGAAGGATTGTATTCTTCAGAGACGACCAAGACTTCCCCGCCTTTGGCTTTTACGATCTCAAAGATGTTTTGAAAGGATTTGAAAGTCCCGGTGGTAGTAAGTACGACCAATAAGGTCTTATTATCTACCATCGATCTTACAGAGAGCTCATCCGTCAAAGCGATGACGGTCTTATTGGTGAAGATGCGTAGTTTATATTCGAAGTATTGAGCGATGAGATACGATGGGCCATATCCAAACAAGATGATCTTATCGTAATTGTCTAGGATATCGATAAAATCTGTGACGAGCTTAGAATCAAAATCATCGATGAATTTCTTAAGTCGTTCTAATTCACTAGAACTTACTTTCTCAATAGGGGTTCTTCCATAAACGAAATCCATATATTGTTTAAAGTTCGCAAAGCCCAGCTTCTTAGAAAGTTTAGATACTTTTGAGATGGAGCATTCACTGATAAGTGCAGCTTCGGTGATGTTTAGATTGGGGTGTTCAGCCGCATAAGCGTGGATCGCTTGATAGACTTTAAGCTCCAATGGATTCAAACGACTAAGATCTAAATTGATCATGATAAGACCCCCTCTACGATTATCTTTTTCTAATGGAAAATTTTCTATAAATAGTGTATCACAAAGAGATTATCGAAAACAATGAATTTATTAAAAAGCTTCATTTAAGGAAAACTTTCCATATAACTACACTAAAAGTAAATAAAGTAGAAAATTATCTTGACAAGGGTTTTTCCTAGTCCTATGATGTAAGCGTATACACTTAAAAATGTACTTCGATGAACATAACAACCGACTAGGAGGAACTAGAACATGAATCACGACACATTGCTTATTGAATTATCCAAAATGCTTGGGAAAGAACAGATTAACACCAATCAAGAGGAACTTTATGATGCTTCTGCAGACCGTTATAAGAAATATGCGAAGGCTAGAAAAGTGCTCAACGTTCCGGCTCCTGTCGCCATCATCTATCCTAAATCGACCAGAGAAGTCAGTACTCTATTAAAATTCTGCAACGACAATGACATCAACGTCATCGCTCGTGGTGGGAAGACGGCTACTGAAGGTGGACTTGAGAATTGGAAAGAAACAACGCTCATCATCGATGCGAAGTTCTTAGACAAGATCATCAAAGTTGATTACTACAATATGCAAGCTACTGTTCAAGCTGGTGTTGCCTTACAGACCTTAGAAGATGTCGTACGTCAAATGGGCTTTACCACTGGACATTCTCCTCAATCCAAACCTGTCGCTAAATTCGGCGGCTTGGTTGCGACCCGTAGTATCGGTCAGTTCTCTACCTTATACGGTGGAATCGAAGATATGGTCGTTGGATTAGAATGTGTCTTCCCTAATGGACATATCTCACTGATCAAGAATGTTTCTCGTAGAGCTGGTGGACCTGATATCCGTCACATCGCCATCGGTAATGAAGGCACCTTGTGCTACATCACTGAAGTTACTGTTAAACTCTTCAAATACTATCCTCAAAACAATCAATTCTTTGGTTACTTGATCAAAGATGTCGATACAGGTATCTCGATCTTACGTGAAGTCATGGTCAATGGTTATCGCCCTTCCGTCGCCAGAACTTATTCTGAAGGCGATGCTGGTCAACACTTCTATCATTTCCATAAAGGAAAATGCGTCTTATTGTTTATGGCTGAAGGTAACGTAGACATCGTTGAAGCTACCGCTAAAGGCATCTTAAAAGCTGTTGATAAATTCAGTGATGGAATCCTTGAGAAAGTCGATAGTAAGCTCATCGAAGATTGGTTCAATCATTTGAATTGGTCTCAAAAAGACATCGATGATGAAATCGAAGGCATGTTAGAAAAAGATTATCATGCTGGATTCACCACAGAAGTCTCTGCCGATTGGGAAACCATCGTTCAGATCTATAAAAACGTTATGCGTCGTATCACCAAAGAATTCCCAAGAGCCAATGATTTGACCCTATTGGGTGGTCATTCTTCCCACAGTTATATCAATGGGACCAATATGTATTTCGTTTATAACTACAAGATCAACTGTAATCCAGAAGATGAACTCAGAATCTATCATCACCCACTACAGACCATCATCGTTGAAGAAACGCTGAAATTGGGTGGATCGATGTGTCATCATCATGGGATCGGTAAATATCGTAATGAATGGACCAAGCAGGAACATGGATCAGCTTACTTCATGTTAGAAAAACTAAAAGAAGCATTCGATCCTAAAGGCATTATGAATTATGGGACCATCTTCCCACAAGAAGACGGCAAGAAGTATCAGAAATAAGTCTGTATTATCATTCGCTGATTCAGGCAGAGTATTGCACTTACATACTTTCTGTCGGGGGACGTAGTAAGTCTAAGAAATCGCTTTAAGCGGATTAATAATAAACAAGGAGGGCCTATGAGCCAGGAAAAATTTAAGAAGTATTTTCAGTTCTTTTTGGTAGTACTAGCTGCAGGATCGATCTATCCATTGATTTATCTTAAGAGCAACTATCAAGAAACAATCTTACAAGTCTTCAATATGTCTAATGCACAATTAAATTCTATGTATACAATTTTGGGTTGGGTATTCGTCTTCGGATATCTCCCATCAGGAATCTTGAGTGACCGTTTCTCAGCGAAGAAATTGTTGGCGATCTCACTGTTCTTCACCGGTTTAGGTGGATTATGGTTCGCACAAGTTCCTGCTTATGAATACGTAATGGTTATCTTCGCAATCTGGGGATTCTTCTCAGTATTCACATTCTGGTCTGCTCACATGAAGATCGTCAAATTATTGGCGACTGAAAAAGAACAAGGAACCTTCTTTGGTATCTTGGATGGCGGACGTGGAGTTGTTGAAGCCTTGTTGGCGAGTTTGGCTTTGTTTATCTTCTCCGGTATCTTAGGCGACAGCTTGGTTCTTGCTGATAAAGCATCTGCTTTAATCGCTGTTATCTACATGTATTCTGCTGTATTGATCGTTACTGCTGTTCTTGTTTGGTTCTTCGTTCAAGATGACAAAAAAGTCTTGGCTTTGGATGCTGATAAGAAAGCTGCTACTAAATCTCCTGAATTCAAGTTCTCTGAATTAGGCAACTTGTTCAAAAACAAAAAAGTATACATTCTAGGTGGTATTATCTTTATGGGATATGCTGTATTCTGGACTGTATATTATCTCTCATGGTTCTTGGAAACATACGTTGGTATCGATCCAGTATCAGTAGCTGGTACAATGGTAGTTGTCTTGTGGATGCGTCCAGTAGGCGGCTTCATTGGTGGTTACATGGCTGATAAGATTGGTAGAACGACCGTTCAAATGATTGCCTTGACAGGCGCTGCTGCTTGTTTAGTTGC
>JAAXXT010000044.1 GCA_013334325.1 Erysipelotrichaceae bacterium
GTACAATGGTAGTTGTCTTGTGGATGCGTCCAGTAGGCGGCTTCATTGGTGGTTACATGGCTGATAAGATTGGTAGAACGACCGTTCAAATGATTGCCTTGACAGGCGCTGCTGCTTGTTTAGTTGCGATCTCTGTAATTCCAGTTACTGGCAATGCAGGCTTATTCCAACCTTTAATCATCGTCTTGGGTATCTTCTTGTATGCTATCCGCGGTACCTACTGGTCACTGTTGGGCGATCTTAAATTAGACGCATTCATCATCGGAACCGCTATCGGTGCTGTATCCTTCATCGGTTACATGCCAGACATCATCCTTCCTGATTTCAACACATTCTTGTGGAAGACATTCGGAGATTTGGGCGGATTCAATGCTTACTTCCTATCCAGTGCAGCATTTGCGATGGCTGGGGTCCTCTTAGTCTTCATCTTCGGTGTAGTCTTGAAAAAGGAAAACAAAGCTCACAAATAAAATGAAAATCGTCTGTCTCATAAAATTCATTCCAGATGTGGAAGACTTCAAGTATGATCATGAACGCAATGTCTTGATACGGGAAAAGATGAATCAAATTCTTAACCCTGAAGATGCGGTCGCTGTTGCTTTTGCACTTAACGTGAAGAAGTATTATCCTAGCACCACTATAGAACTTGTATCCATGGGACCACAGTCCATCATCCCTAAACTGGAAGAACTCTTGAGATTAGACCTTGATCAAGCGACCTTGATTACGGATCTTGCCTTTGTCGGAAGCGACACCTACGCAACGAGCCGTATCATAGCGCACTATCTTAATAAGCATAAGGTTGATTTGATTTTGACAGGGACGCATACGCTCGACGGTGATACCTCACATGTTCCAGCGCAGATCGCTCAATGGTTGGGCCTTCCTCACCTCTCAAACGTCAACAGTATCCATATGAATTCAATAGACTTAGGACGGTTGGAACTCAGTGTAGATCATGATCAGGAGATCATGAGCTTCGCAGTGTCAACGCCAGCCGTCTTAAGCCTACAAAAAGAAGCGCCTTATAAATTACCTTATGTACGTTTTGAAGACCTCAATAAAGATGTCTCTGAACGTTTAAAGATGCTTAGTCTAAAAGATTTCGATCTTAAACGAGAAGACGTTGGTTTTGAAGGATCTAAGACGAAAGTCATCAAGACCTTCGCTCAAACGTTGAAGAAACAAACTAAAATCGAAGTGACCACCGATGAGGCTGGGATCCAAACGGTTTACGACTATCTGAAAGACAAAGGATTTCTGAAATGAAGAAGATCCTTATCTATTGTGATACAAAACCAGAAGATCTGAGTTTAGTTGGGGCTGTTGAGCTTATGGTCGATGAAGAAGTTTCGTTGACAGCCATAGGTTATAAAGAACATTGCCCAAGTGGAAACAGTGTTTATGATGAGATCTTGCTTATAGATGATCAAAAGATTATGGCTTATGACACGATGAATCTATGCGATCTTATCACAGAAGTTCATCAAAAGAATAACTACGACATCATCCTCTTTCCATCGACCCAACTCGGAAGAATCCTTGCGCCTAGAGTGGCCATTGCGCTTCATGTGGGCTTGGTTGCGGATGTTACAGATCTACATCTAAATCATGGCATCATCGAAATGATTCGTCCTGCTTACAGTGGAAAGCTCTTAGCTCACATTGAAGCATTAGGAACTGGTCCTTTGATGATGAGCGTAAGACCTGGGGTCTTTCAACCCAAAGCAGTCCAACTTAAATCCACCAATATCCGTGAACTCCATGGATATCAACCAAAACCATCCCAAATCATCCTTTTACAAACACGATTAAAACCTTCAACTGAAGACATACGTGATAGTAAGATCCTTATTTCAGGTGGAGGAGGCGTCCTTGAACACTTTGATCATCTAGAAGAACTAGCCACTTTACTTAACGCACAAGTTTCAGCGAGCCGAAGGGTCGTTGATTCAGGCTTAGTTTCTCGTAGGATCCAAGTTGGTCAATCTGGAAAAACAGTGAGTCCAAAACTCTATATCGCCTTGGGCATTTCAGGTTCAGTCCAACACATCGAAGGACTAAAGAACGTAGAAACCATTATCGCGGTCAATACCAATAAGAATGCCCCGATTTGCAGCTTAGCCACTCTTGTGGTTGAAGGAGACGCAGTCGACTTTATAGATAAACTCAGTACTAAGATTAAAAAAATAGTTTGAATTTCAAGGAGGAAACACAATGAACATTCAAGACTTTAATATGGATTTCTTTTCCCTAAAAGGAAAAAACGCAATCGTTACAGGTGGTAATAGTGGTTTAGGACAAGCATTCGCTACAGCTTTGGCTAAAGGTGGAGCAAACGTTATGGCAGTTAGTATCATGGACGATGGTGGAGAAACCAAAGGCATGATCGAAGCATGCGGCGTACAATACAAACACGTTTTCGCAGACATCACAGCTGATGGAGAATGCAAACGCGTCGTTGAAGATTGCGTCAACACTTGGGGCAGTATCGACATCTTGGTCAACTGTGCTGGGATCTGTATCAATATCGAAGACGTCACTCAATTCGATCGTAAGCCTTGGGATAAGATGGTCGCTGTCAACTTGACCGCTGCCTTCGAAATGATCCACGAATCCTGCAAGTTCATGATCAAACAGAAATCTGGTAAGATCATCAATATCGCTTCCTTGTTTGCTTTCTTAGGCGGACAATGGTCTCCTGCTTATGCAGCCACAAAACACGGCATCGTTGGTTTAACCAAGTCGATGTGTGATGAATTGGCTCAATTCAACATTCAAGTCAATGCGATCGCTCCGGGCTATTTCGCAACGAAGTTGACCGAAAAGACACGTTCTAATCCTGAACGTAATGCCACAATCTTGTCTCATATCCCTGCTAATCGTTGGGGTTGGTTGGCTGATTTGATGGGAACCTGTGTCTTTTTATCCAGTGATGCTTCCAATTACGTCAATGGGACTACCGTTACCGTTGATGGCGGATATCTAATGAGATAATGATGCGCAAGCATCATTTTCTTCAAAAGGAGATAAAATGAAAGAAAAATATCTAATAGGTGTAGACAGTGGTTCTCAAAGTACCAAGGTCATCATCTTCAATCAGAAAGGCGAAATCATCGCTACAGCATCAGAAGGCTTAAAACCAATGATGACCAATAAACTAGGTCATGTTGAACATCCTGATGATGATCTATGGGATTCATTAAAAGTCGTCTTAAAAAAAGTCATGAAAGAATTCAAAGGCGATCCTAAAGATATTCTAGGGGTTGGCTTATGTTCGATCAGATGTTGCAGAGTCTTTATGAAACACGATGGGACCTTAGCGGCTCCAATCATGAGCTGGATGGATGTCAGAGCGTATCAGAAATTCGAAGATAAACCTGAAATCGGTTATACATGTTCGACCTCAGGCTATTTAACTCATCGTTTAACAGGCGCTTTCAAAGAAATGTCAGCGAATGCTTATCAGTGGCAATTCCCTGTCGATATGGACACGTGGAATTGGTCTAAGGATTCAGAATACTTTAATGGATTTGGGATCCCTAAAGAAAAGCTTTTGGATATTGAAGTTCCAGGGGCGATCTTAGGTTATGTCAACGAATGGGCCTCC
This sequence comes from Erysipelotrichaceae bacterium, assembly GCA_013334325.1. Taxonomy (GTDB): domain Bacteria; phylum Bacillota_I; class Bacilli_A; order Erysipelotrichales; family Erysipelotrichaceae; genus UBA2212. The sequence goes on from JAAXXT010000044.1 coordinate 3,611, forward strand.
AAAGAAACAGGTCTACCTGTAGGCTTACCTGTAGTTTCTACTGCCAATGATAAGGCTGTTGAAGCTTTAGGTTCAGGTCTCATCAAGCCTAATGTAGGTCTCTTATCTTTAGGTACCTATATTGCGTCTATGGTCCATGGCCATAAAAACATCACCACAGGTCAAAGTTTCTTTACGAACTTGTCTTGTATCCCTCATCAATATCTCTACGAAAGCGGAGGCATTAGACGTGGTATGTGGTTGGTTTCTTGGTATAAAAACATCATCGGGGATGAATATGCTTTAAAAGCTAAACTCGATGGGATGATCCCAGAGGATGCTTTAGCGAAAGAAGCTTGGAACGTTCCTCCTGGATCAGATGGCCTTATGACCATTCCTGATTGGTTGGCACCTGCTTCTCAGCTCTATCGTAAAGGCGTCATGATCGGATTTGATGAAAGACATACACGTGGCCATATCTATAGATCCATTCTAGAAGGCATCGCATTGACCCTTAAAAATAGTTATGATGCGATGAATACAGAATTAGGTTCTATTCCACAAAAGATCATCGTATCTGGTGGTGGATCCAATAGTGACTTGTATATGCAGATGATCGCTGATATCTATGGAGTAAAAGCCGTACGTAATAAAGTAAACGGTGCTGCTGCTATGGGTTCTGCCATCTGTGTAGCTGTCGCAACCGGTCTCTATACGGGTTTCGCTGATGCTGTCGATCATATGATCGAAGTCAAAGATGAATTTACTCCGAATATGGCCAATCATGAGCTTTATGAAAAGTTCAACGTAGGCGCTTATAAAGACTTGCCTAAGTTGATGGAAGCGACCCTTAAAACGGTCTATGATGGTTTAAACAAATAAAACACTAGGCAGGCAAAATATTGCCTGCCTTGCTTTTTAGAAAGGATCGTATGAAATCATATTTTCTAATCACCAATGATGATGGGATACAATCTCCTGGACTATTGGCCTTATCAGAAGCAGTAAGTGATCTGGGAGAATTACTAATCGTTGCGCCTTCTTTTCAACAAACTGGTATGGGACGTTCCTTTCCTCAAGGTGAATCCATAGGTATCATT
>JAAXXT010000033.1 GCA_013334325.1 Erysipelotrichaceae bacterium
AACCTTTTGAGTTAGGTAAAACAGATCCTTTTGTAGGTAAGACGGTGATCTTAAGAAACATTTGTGATGGGACTGAATTGGTCTATATGATGGAAAGCAACATCGATCGACAGATCCCACTAGATACCTTAACTCAAGGTTTTTATGAAGTCTATGTGATGGAGAATCTCGTTAAGACAAGATTGATTTCTCAAGATGTCTTTTATGATGAATTCTTTACGATACGTCGAAATAATGGATTAGGGATGGAAGTAGAGATCGTTGCGGATAAAGATTTGATTGAATCACCAATAGAGAACCAAACCATTTTAGATAAGAACTATGTGTTTATTAGAGTTACTGAAAAAGAAGTCCCAGAAGCTATTTATGATGTGGTTATAGATCCAAGTAAGTATCAAACCCCTGGTGATAATATCGTAAAGAATGATCTTAATGTCGCGGAAGCTCTGTTTGATTCAGCAGTCTTACTTAAAGAAAAACTAGAAGCTTATGGACTCAAAGTATTTATCACTCGTGATAATGAAATCATAGATCGATGGGGCTTAGAAGGACGTATGGCGAAGATATATAACGTCAAAGCTAAGTATTATATAGCCCTAGACATCAACGGTAGTGCCAACGCCAACGACAAAGGTGCAAGAATCATCTATTCTCATTACACATCAAATCGTTTTGCGACAGCGCTTTTTGATGCCTATCTTGAACTAGATGATCTCACGATCTATGGGGTTGGTTCATCAGGCAATAAACTAGGAATCATCAGTGGTCGTGTCTTGGAAGATAAGATGGATGTCAATACGGATGTCAGAGAAACAGGAGGCAAGATCTTAGGTGCTGCCAAGTATTCTGAAACCTCCGCTGAGAATGAAACATTTGCTATGAATAATCCATATGGGGTTCAGGCTGTTTTATTGGATCTTCTCTTTATCTCAAATCAACATGACTTTGATCTATATACCACTCAACATGATGCGTTGATTGAAAACATCGCTTTAGGCTTTGCGAATTACCTACAACTAGAAAAGGTTAGCCCATGATCGTATCGATTCAAAAAGGAACCAAGGCTTTTGGAACTCAAGATGTCTTTGAAGACATCGATTTTGAAATACGTGATCGACAAAAGATAGCTTTAGTTGGTCGTAATGGGAGTGGAAAAACAACTTTACTTAGGATCTTAAGTGGTGAACAAACCCTAGATAAAGGGGATTTGATTCGTCCTAGAGACTTAAGAATAGAGACCTTATCACAGATCACATTTGAAGATGAGACCATTACGGTTGAACAGATGCTTCTTACCATCTATCAGCCGCTTTTTGATTGTGAAGCTCAACTGAATAAGTTAGGTGAACAAATGGTTTTGGATCATAGTGAAAAACTACTAGAGACCTATGCGAATCTTCAGCATGCCTTTGAAGATAAAGGTGGCTATACTTATAAGTCAGAAATGATGACCGTATTTACAAAGTTTGGTTTTGAAGCCAGTGATCAATATCGACCCTTATCTACTTTCTCTTCTGGTCAAAAGACGAGACTTGCCTTCGTAAGGCTTCTATTGAGTAAACCTGATCTATTACTGTTAGATGAACCAACCAATCATCTAGATATGGCTACCATTGAATGGTTAGAGAGCTATCTCAAGTATTACGATAAGGCCATTCTTTTTGTTTCTCATGACCGTATGTTTATCGATCATGTGGCTGATTATATCAATGAGATAGAATTTGGGAATCTTACCTCCTATACAGGTAACTATTCTCAATATCAAGCCGCCAAAGCCCTTAATCAAGAGAAACAACTTCAAGCCTATAAACGTCAACAAAAAGACATAGAACGTTTAGAAGTCTTGATTGAAAAGTTTCGTTATAAACGATCCAAAGCGAAATTCGCTCAATCTAAAATCAAATATCTTGATCGTATGGATAAGATCGATGCGCCTAATGCGGATGTTAAAAATTTCAAAGCTCAATTTTCTTCTCGACTAAGAGGAGGCAAACAGGTCCTAAAAAGCGATGCGCTTGCGATTGGTTATGATAGAGCCTTAGCGAGCGTAGATCTTACCTTGATGCATGGGACTAGACTCGCAGTGATTGGTCCTAATGGTCATGGGAAATCTACTTTCCTAAAAACCATTATAGGTAAGATCCCTGCTTTAAGTGGAGAGATCCTTTTAGGTCATCAAATCGAGATCGGTTATTTCGATCAAGAACTTAGTGATTATAAAAGCGAAAAAACTGTCCTAGAAGAACTTTGGGATGGCTTTCCTGAACTGACCCATACTCAAGTAAGAACGGTCTTAGGTCGTTTCTTATTTACCGCCGATGAAGTTTTTAAAAGTGTCAATGTCTTAAGTGGGGGAGAAAAGGTAAGACTTAGTCTCGCTAAACTACTACTTCAGAGAGCTAACCTTTTGATCTTAGATGAACCTACCAATCACTTGGATATCCTTGGGAAAGAAGCTTTAGAAGATGCCTTAAGTGATTATGATGGGACCCTTATCTTTGTCTCTCATGATCGTTATTTCATTCAAAAAATGGCCACTGCAGTATTGAGTATTGAAAATGGCAAGGCTGATTATTATCCTTTATCTTATCCAGAATATGCGCTTAATACAGTAGAGGTAAAACCAGAACCTCTTATAAAAGGAACCCATCGAGATCAATCTAAAGAATCGATAGGTCGATTAAATAAACAGCTTATAAAGTTAGAAGAATCCATCACCCTAAAAGAAGCTGAACTTCAAGAGTATAGAGAAAAACGTTATGACCCTGCTTATTATCATGATCAAGCCCAAATGAATCTCTTAAATGATCAAATCGATCAGATCCATAATGAGCTCAATGCCTTCCTCAAAGACTGGGAATTGGTGAGTTCTAAAATTCAAGAACTTCAAAAACCTAAATCAGATTAAGAAAAAGACGCTAGCGTCTTTTTGTTTATATGTAGATTTCGTCTTTAGCGTTGACTTCTGAGGTGGAACCTAGATGATGTTTATTAAGTAACTTACGGACCTCGTTTTGGATATCGATGAGGTCTTTGTCTTTGGCTGTAATCAAGCGATTCTTGATGTCTGTCGTATCGACACCGATCGCATCCAGTTTGCCTAGAGCGATGAGGATTCTTGCCTTTAATCGATCTACTTTATCGGTCTTTATAACGCCTTTAGTTTGAAAAGTGGCTCGATTGACAGGATCAGAGAAGAACTCTTTGGCACTGATGATCTCTCCTTCAGGTTCTTTTACCATTCCGTTTATCACATACAGCCCAATAGGGATTTTTTTAGCTTCTGCTTCTCTTAATTCAATCAAAGTAGATTTAATGACAGCGACATTTAAGTTTTGTAGGTAAGAACTGTCTTTAGAAGCTTCTGCGATTCTTTCTTCTAAACCATTGGTTTGAGTTGTTTGTTTATCATCCATTGGGATGACAGATACCAAGATGTAGTCATCAACGAGGTCGGTAGTGTTGATGAAACCTAATTCTTCAGATCTTTTGATCAAGGTCTCAATGACACTTGTGGCGGATTTCCCAAACAGATCTTCAACTTCTATCTTTAAGGCATCTTCATTGATGGCTGTGATCGAGATGACCTTATCATTTTTATTGACAGAGATCTCGAAACTAGGATTGACATCTAAGGCATATACTGCAGTGATTGCTTTATCTTCAAAGAGATCAAGTGTGTTGAATTGAAAGATCCCAACAATCGCAAGGATCATGACCAAGGCGAAACTAAGACCCAATCTAAATGTTTTGGTCATAAAGAAAGGTTGCTTCTTCATTGGGACGATGCCTTGGGAATGAGCAGAGTTCATTATATGACGAAGCATTTTTGTTTCATTGTACGCATGTTCTTGGATGCTTTGTTTTAATTTGTTGCTCATGGACACCTTTCCTTACACTAGATAAGAGTAAAACTTTGTGAACAATGACGGAAAATAATCATTTAATTTTTGATTTAATGGTTTCTATGGCCGTTTGATGTCTACTTCTAACGGTTGAACCTGGCATATTGAGAGAACGAGCGATCTCAGAGAAGGGCAAATCAAAACGATAATGAGCGATCAATATCTGCTTGTCTAAGGCAGGCATGGATTCGATAATGGCCCATATTTCTTGACAACTAAGATCATTGATAACTTCGACTTCTAGATCTTGATCATCAGAGATTTGTTCAAGCATCATATTGTCTTCGTCGGTGATGATCTTAGGTGTCTCACTTTTTGTCTTATAGTAGCGAGTCAATTCATTCTTAGCCATAGATATTAGATAAGCTGAAACATTATCGATGTTTTTATCATTTCTACAGATGTATTTATAAAAGTCCAAATAAACATTTTGGACCAACTCCTGGGCATCTTCAAAATCATTCACTTTAAAATGAACGAATTTACTGACTTGAGTTAGGGTAGCGTGATAAATGGTAGTGAAATCATCAGGCGAATACTTCATATGTTCATCTTATCACAGAGAAGGATGCATAACCATAATTGTATTTTTGATTAAAACTCAGGTAGTAAGGTTCGTGTAGAAGTTGTATAATATTTTCGAACTCAGGAGGACATTATGGGAAATTGTATCGTAGCGCAATCTGGAGGACCAACATCGGTCATCAATGCGACCTTAGCAGGCGTTGTTAAAGCAAATCAGATGAATCCAATCTATACCAAAGTATTTGGTGGACTCAATGGAATCGAAGGCATTCTTCAAGAAAAGCTTGTTGATTTAAGTCATATGAGCGAAGAAGAAAATCGTATCTTAAGACAGACCCCATCCAGTGCTTTAGGATCTTGTCGTTATAAACTCAAAAGAAGCAATACGGCTGATTTTGAAAAACTGTTTGCGGTTATGGAAAAATATGATGTAGATACCTTATTCTATATCGGTGGGAATGATTCAATGGATACCGTATTTGCATTAAGCGAATATGCCTTAGCCAATAAGATCACCAATCGTAGATTTGTAGGATGTCCTAAAACTGTAGACAATGACTTGATGATGACGGATCATTGCCCAGGTTATGGTTCAGCAGCGAAATTCATCGCGACCACGGCTTTACAAACTTGGTTGGATGTTAATGTCTATACACGTCAGGAAGTCTTTATCTTAGAAACCATGGGAAGAGATGCGGGTTGGTTGGCTGCTTCTGCTTGTTTAAGCGGTATCGTCGATCTCGTTATCTTGCCTGAAATTCCTTTTGATAAAGAAGTCTTCTTAAAAGAAGTTAAAAAATCAATCGATGAAACCAATAAATGTTATGTCGTTGTTTCTGAAGGCGCTCGTTATGCTGATGGGACATATCTCGCAGCAGGAGAAGCTAAGAATGATGGTTTCGGACATGCAATCTTAGGTGGCGCAGCCAACGCAGTTAAAGACTTGATCTTGACCAGTGGTGTCGCCAATAGAGCTAAGGTCCAAGACCTCTCGACCGCTCAACGTTGCCATGCTTCTGAACAATCCCTAGTAGATGTTGAAGAATCCTTTAAGTTAGGAATGAGTGCTCATATGAGATCTCAAGATCCTAAGTTTACAGGTCAAATGGTAGGCGTTAAACGCAAAGATTCTAAAGTCTATGATGTTGAATACTTCGCAACTGCAGCTTCCAATGTTGCCAATCACGTTAAGAATTTCCCAGTTGAATGGGCTAATCCTAACTTCAGAGGCGTCAACGAGAAAGCCATCGCTTATATGAGACCTTTGATTGAAGGTCAACCGGTCATCATTTATCATAATGGTGTTCCAGCTTACGTAAAACCTTACTATAAGAAATAATCAAACGAAAAGCAGCTTAGGCTGCTTTCGTTTTATCTAGATGTTTTTTAAATGCGATACAAATTGTATCTACCTGTTCACTTTCGTGAAGGGCACTTATCCATTCGGCAGGGATATTTTCATAAGCGAGGGCCGCAAGTCCTCCACAGACTGCAGCAGTCGTATCCGTATCATTCCCAAGATTGACTGCCTTCAAAACTGCTTCTTGGTAGGATGAGCTATTTAATAAACACCAGAGGGATGCCTCTAATGTATCCTTTACGAACCCAGATGAACCTATATATTTTACACTTAACTTTGAAAAGCTTTCTAAATCTAAAAGTCGTTCAAATTCTAATGATACTTTTTTAAACGAAGGATCACTTGAATAATAGATCATGGCTTTTTGGATTCCAAGTTCTATACCTTCCCTTAAAGCTTCCCCATTACACAATTCGTTGGCGATCGATAGATAGATCCCACAACTCATCTTCGCCAATTCATGAGCGTGTGTTAATCCACTGACCTCATGAATGATGGTCATGGCTTGCGTACTCTGAGTAAAATATTTTCCATACTTAGCACGTAGATAAAAAACCAAGGGTAGGATCCTCATCAATGAACCATTCCCATTATCATAATAGGTTTTACCACCACACTTAGATACTGGAACACCTCGATGATAATTCATGATCGCATTCATGGTGGTTTGACCCATATCATAAGCTTGACCCTCTTGAGTATACTTCCCATAGAATAGCCATTCTTCAAATTCTTTCATAATGTTTTCTAAATTGTAACCATGAGATAAAGAAGAAGCCAAAGCTAAGGTTAAACTTCCATCATCTGACCAAGATCCCAAAGGCTTATTGAATACACCATTCCCAATCATGGTTGTGACAGGATGCTTACTAAACCATGAGCGATCATTAAATTGAACAGGTAAGCCCAAGGCATCCCCGATAAGTACTCCTAATAGTCCGTTTTTGATTTTATCCATAATCGTTCTCCACTTCTACTCTATCTTACCTCACAGGGTTAGCTATATCTTACGATGGGTAAAAAAAAGGACACGAAATAAATGGAGTGGGCAAATGATTTGAAACTGATGATGAAAGTCATGAAAAGTTATTTCAAATAAAAAGCACCAAACAAGGTGCTTTTGTCTTAATATTTGGCGGAGGAAGCAGGATTTGAACCCGCGCGAGCCTTGCAACTCCTAGCGGTTTTCGAAACCGCCCCCTTCAACCACTTGGGTATTCCTCCATAATGCTTCATAAGTATACCAAAAAGCCCTAAAATAGGCAAAACATCGTGATGTTTTTCTCAATGAAAATTGTTTCAGAAATTTATTGTGAAAATTGAGCATTTTGTGAAAATACAGTGAAATTAGAATTGACATAATTTAGACACATCTTTATAATCAAGGTATAGTACACATCTGTACTTTCTTAAAAGGAGGAAAATGATGAAAAAGTTATTAGTAGCTCTACTGCTAGTTACGATGGTTCTTACAGGCTGTACGCCAAAAGACACCGCATATCGTAACGCTTACACGTACGTCTATACCACAGATATATCTCAATTGGATTATCTGACGGCGTATGAACAGACCAATGCTCAACATACGACAAACTTCGTAGACGGCTTGGTTGAACACAATCCATTGGGACAACTGGTTGGGGCAATCGCCACTTCTTGGGAATCCAATGCTGACAAAACCGTTTGGACCTTCAAGATCCGCAAAAACGTCAAATGGGTAACCGTTGATGGTGAAGTTGCCGCAACTGTTAAAGCCGATGACTGGGTTGCTGGCTTGCAACACGGTGCTGATTTCGAATCAGAAACTGCTTATATCTTGTTTGGGGTTATCAAGAACTATACCCAATACTTCAATGGTGAAATTACAGACTTCTCACAAGTCGGTATCAAAGCACTTGATGACAACACCTTGGAATATACCTTGGAATCTCCTACTCCTTACTTCGATACAATGTTCTCATACGGCGTATTGGGCGGAGTCAATCGTGAATTCTTAGAAGGACAAGGCGCAGGCTGTAAGCTTGGCGATCCTGATCCTGCTACCTGTAACTTCGGTTCAACTGAAGCATCTTCGATCTTGTACAACGGCGCTTACTTGTTAAGCAACAACACCGCTGCATCAGTCATCGAATATGTTCAGAACCCAACTTACTGGGATAAGAAACACGTTTATATCCCGTCTGTTAAGTTGATATTCTATGATGGATCTGACAAGCAATCCTTGTACAGAGCTTTCGACAAGGGCGATTATGTTGCCGCTCCTGTTTATACAGACGATCCAGCCTTTTATGAAGCTGCCGTTGCTAAATATGGCGATAGCATCTATGTTGGCCGTTTGAATACAACAACTTATTACATTACGTTTAACTACAACCGTCGCGCATTCGAAAACTTCGATGATAACAATCCTGAAACACCTGCAGCTTTGGTTTCTAACAAGACCGATGCTCAAAAAGAAGCCACAAAGGCTGCCATTCTGAATGAAAACTTCCGTAAGGCTATCTTCCGTGGAATCGACCGTGCTGAATTGAATAAACAAGGTGTTGGTGAAACCTTGAAGGCTAACGCCCTCCGTAACACCTATACTGCTCCATTGTTTGTTTCTACAAGCGATGGTAAATCCTATGCTGACTTGGTATCTGCTGAACTGACAAAGATTTCCGCCACAGACTTCCCAGCTGGCTTCGATCTTTCCGATTCTCAAGATCCTTATTATGATTTGGATTTGGCAAAATCCTTAATGGCTGCTGCTAAAGCTGAATTGTCTGCTGTCGAATGGCCAATCGTCATCGACGTTAATGCTTCTTTAGGTGATATTAATATTAAGACTCGTTTGGCATTCAAACAAATGATGGAAGAAGCATTCCCAGGTGACGTAGTTGTTGATATCCATTACGCAACGACTTCCGCTGAATATGTCAACTCCTTCTACTATACTTCCACAGCCGACCAACAGAACTATGACATCAATTTAGGTTCTGGTTGGGGTCCTGACTATGGCGATCCTAAGACCTACGTTAATACTCTGAACCCAGATAACGGCGACTTGCTGAAATCCTTCGGTTTATTAAATGGTCTAAATGCTGACGTCGATGCTAAAACAGCTGCTGGATTCTTCGAATTCGGTGACTTAAATGAAGCCGCGAATGTTATCTTGACTGATATGGACGCTCGTTTTACTGCTTACGCTGCTGCCGAAGCGTATTTAATCGGCCATGCTATCATCCTTCCTAACGTTTCACAAGGCGGAAACTACGCTGTTTCTAGAGTTCTTCCTTACTCTGGCTCTTATGCAGATTATGGAACTTCTGGCGACAAGTACAAATTCTTGCAGGTTACTGACCACGTTATTACGGGTGCAGAACGTGCTACCGCTAAAGCTGCTTGGGAAGCTGCACGCGCTAAGTAATCATTGAAATATTTTTACTAATCAAGTATAATTGAAACTAATAAAAGGATTAGGGAAACCTAATCCTTTATTACCCTGAGGTACGTATGAAGAAATATATCCTAATTCGAATATTGAGATCCATTTTTTCCATTTTAGTCGTAACCTCGATCGCCTACATGCTCATTTTTGAGTTTGTACCTCGCAATCGTGTGTTTGAGAATGATGGAATGTATGCAAAGATCTCAAATCATCCAGAGCAGTTACCTCTGTATGTCAACCAAAAGTATGAGGAACTCGGCTATCTCAATTTCTCTGCACAAGATGAAATTTGTCGTGATACATATGGTGCTGCAACATCAGCCTATACCATTTGTATGGACACTACTTCATCCCTTTTCAAAAAGATCAAGGTTAAATATGAAGCCGAAGGCTATGTGTTTAAGACCATCGAATTGACAGGAGTTGTCTATGCAACTCGGGAGATCCCTGTCTTTGAAAGATTATGGTCCTTCTTTACCAAGATGATCGTCATCGATAATCCAAATGCGATTCAAGATGAGGCTCATCCTGAATTAGAACGCAAAATCTACATTGGACAAAACTGGAACAAAACATCCTATGCACTTATGTGTAGTGGTTGTGAACATAAATATTTAGTTTATTTTGATTGGGCTTTTCCATTCATTCATCAGAACGTAGTAAGTATAAATTTCGGGAGATCTATGCCTAACTTTTATGGGATCCCTACTTTTGAAGTGTTGACAATGGATCAAGGAGTTAACGTCTTAAAACCAATCACTTTCCCTTCAGGTATTACCGTAGAAAGTGGAGTTTTAGAATACACTTGTGCTTACAAATCTAGTTTGGACTCTTTAGATCAAACGAAGTATACCGACAACTATGCAGACTGTTCTTTGAATAAGGATGCTCCATCGATGATGGGCACATCCTTCATATTTGGAATTTTGGCTTTGATTTTCTCATATCTCATTTCTATTCCTTTAGGAATGTATATGGCTTCTCACAAAGGTAAAGTTATAGATAAATTTGGTATGGCTTACATTGTTTTCGTTATTGCTGTTCCTGCTTTGGCTTATATCTATTTATTTAGGTATATAGGTTCATCTGTTTTTTCATTACCAGAATCCTATCCATCCTTAGGTCCTAATAATATCCTCTCCTACATCATGCCTACCATCTCCTTGGCTCTGCCTTCGATCGCAGGTTTGTTGATGTGGACAAGACGTTATATGGTTGACCAGAATACTGCAGACTATGTTAAGTTTGCGCGTTCTAAAGGCCTCTCTGAAGGTCAAATCTATCTTAAGCATATTCTACGCAATGCGATCATTCCTATCGCTCACGGACTACCTGGAGCCATTATTGGAGCCATTGGTGGAGCCATCATTACTGAACGTATCTATGCCATCCCTGGGATGGGTAAAATGTTGAATGATTCCATTAGAGTCTTCAACAATAATATGGTTATTACATTAACGTTTATCTTTACAGCCTTGGCTATTCTATCTGTTTTATTGGGTGACTTGTTGATTACTCGTATCGACCCACGTATCAGTCTCGATGATAAGAAGAAAGGTAAGAAGAAACATGTCAAACGCTAACGAAAAGTTTCAATTCGTAAAAATCGACGAATTTGCGTCTGAACATATTTCAGCGCCACATTATTCTTATTGGAAATCTGTTTTCAAACAATTCTTCAAGAGTAAGCTAGCCATAGCCATGTTGATCATGGCTGCGGTTATCTTCTCGATCTCTATGATTCAACCTTTGTTTAGTAATTATAATCCTATGGCATCTCCAGACATCAGTGATTTCAGTATCCGTTTCAATCGACCAAACTTAACGTTCTGGTTTGGGACTGATCACTGGGGCAACTCCTTGTTTGATGCCGTATGGTCTGGAGCTCGTACATCGATTACCATCGCTTTATTAGCTACAAGTATTAATATGGGCTTGGGCATCGCTGTAGGTGCGATCTGGGGCTACAACAAAATCTTAGACAAGTATCTACTTGAAATCTATAATGTCGTCGCTAACGTTCCGTTCTTGTTGGTTGCGATCATGTTGATGTATGTATTAGGTCCTGGTTTCTGGCAGTTGATCTTCGTCTTGTGTATGACAGAATGGTTAAGCATTGCTTACTTCATTCGTACCCAAGTCATGATCATTCGTGACCGTGAGTATAACTTGGTATCCCGTACATTAGGGACCAGTTCAGTCCGTATGATTTCTAGAAATATCTTGCCATTTTTGACCTCGGTCATCGTTACCTTATTGTCTCGTGAAATTCCTTCGATTATTTCGAGTGAATCCTTCCTATCATTCTTAGGTGTAGGGTTACCTCCACAAATCACTTCGTTGGGTAAATTGATTTCTATTTATATTACGTATTATGGAACTTATCCGTACTTATTCTGGATCCCTGTAGCCGTCTTGGCTTCAATATCCGTGTCTTTCTATATCGTAGGTCAGACCTTTGCGGATGCGTCTGATCCTAAGACACACCGCTAAGGAGCTCACTATGGAAAGAAAAGTAATCTTATCTGCCCGTGATGTCGTCGTAAAATTCCGCGTTCGCGACCGCGTCTTAACGGCCATTCGTAAAGTATCATTAGACCTCTATGAAGGGGAAACCCTCGCCATCGTAGGTGAATCAGGATCAGGTAAAACTGTCTTGACGAAGACCTTCACTGGTATGCTGGAAAGCAATGGGTTTATCGCTGAAGGCAAGATCTTCTTTGAAGATCAAGACCTCGTTCAAATCAAAAACAACAAGACTTGGGAAAAGATTCGTGGATCTAAGATCGCGACCGTTTTCCAAGATCCTATGTCTTCTTTGAATCCTATCAGAACGATTGGGACTCAGATCACAGAAGTCATCATCAAACATCAAAAGAAAAACAGTAAAGAAGCCCGTGAGATCGCCATCGATTTGATGGATAAGGTTGGGATTCCTAACGCAGCTGATCGTTTCAATGAGTATCCATTTCAATATTCTGGAGGGATGAGACAACGTATCGTTATCGCGATTGCCTTGGCTTGTCGTCCTAAGATCTTGATTTGTGATGAACCTACTACGGCTTTGGATGTTACTATCCAAGCCCAGATCCTAGAACTCATCAAGAATCTGCAGAAGGAATTTGGATTTACTACGATCTATATTACCCATGACTTAGGCGTCGTCGCCAATGTCGCTCAACGTGTGGCCGTTATGTATGCTGGTCAGATCGTTGAGTATGGCACCAGTCATGAAATCTTCTATTCACCTAAACACCCTTATACATGGGCACTCTTATCATCCTTGCCTCAATTGGGTATCAAAGGCGAAAAACTGTATTCTATCCCAGGTACACCTCCTTCATTATTCTATGAAGTTAAGGGTGATGCCTTCGCTCAACGTAATCCTTATGCGATGAACATCGATTTTGAAGAAGAACCTCCGTTCTTTATGATTACTGAGTCTCATTTTGCGAAAACATGGCTACAAGATCCTAGAGCACCTAAAGTAGAGCTCCCTAGTGCCATTCGCGATCTGCATGCGACCATCGTAAAGATCTACGGAAAGGAAGGGGTATAAAATGACTTCCAAAGAAGTATTACTGTCTCTAAAAGACGTGACCATCACTTTCCCAAAAGGAAAGGGAGTATTCACAGCTGTAAAAGATGCCTCCTTCGATATCTATAAAGGTGAAACCTTCGCATTAGTAGGAGAATCAGGCTCAGGCAAGACCACCATTGGTCGTGCCATCGTTAGAATCAATCCAGTCGCAAAAGGCTCGATCGAATTTGAAGGCAAGCTCATCAGTGAAAAACTAGGCATGGAAGAAACCAAATGGGTTACCAAATCCATTCAGATGATCTTCCAAGATCCTGCGACCTCACTTAATGAACGTGCCACTGTCGACTACATCATCTCGGAAGGTCTATATAACTTCCATATGTATAAAGATGAAGCCGATCGCAAAGCGAAAGTTCTCAAGAGCTTAACAGAAGTTGGTCTCTTGGATGAACATATTACCCGTTATCCTCATGAATTCTCAGGTGGACAAAGACAACGCATTGGGATCGCCAGAGCTATGGCTATGGAACCACGACTGATCGTCGCCGATGAACCTATCTCCGCTTTGGATGTCTCGATCAGAGCTCAAGTTTTGAATCTGATGAAGACCCTTCAAGAGACAAAAGGTCTAACCTATCTCTTTATCGCCCATGATCTTTCTGTAGTACGCTTCATTTCAGATCGTATCGCAGTCATTCATTTGGGTCGTATCGTAGAATTGGCTGACACTGAAGAACTCTTCAAGAATCCTCTTCACCCTTACACCAAGAGCTTATTATCCGCCATTCCTATGCCGGATCCTATCTTGGAAAGTAAGAAAGTCCCGCTCTTCTATGATGGATCAGAACACGACTATAGTACAGATCTTCCTTCTTTCGTAGAAATCTCAAAGGATCACTTCGTTTGGGCCAATACAAAAGAATTAGAATCTTATAAGAAGATCTTAAAAATCTAATTAAACTAAACAGGGTGTGGCTTTTAAAAAAAGCTTGCCCTGTTTTTAATTGAATTGTGAAAAATACAAGCGTATAATAAAATAGTTGTTTAAAGGAGCTCAGATGGAAACACGAATCAAATCCATTATTGAAGAAGATCTTAAAGCTCAAGAAGCTTACAAACTTGCCCAGGAGAAGATCAACGAAGTGTTGATGAACATCCATAAGGAAAAGACCCATATCCAAGACGAAGTCTGGAATAAAGTAAAAGAACAAGTTGAAGCTGAAAGAGTTCGTTTAACGACCCAATTGGAAAAAGCCCAAGCTGACAGTGTTCAGCAATATCAATCTGCCTTAAAGATCTTAGAAGATAATTTTAAAGCGCATGAAGAAGCTTGGTATAGTACGTTAATGGCGCGTTGCCTAAAGAAGGACATTTAGTTCATGAGTTCAACCCAAGCCTTGGCTGCGAAAGCCAAAGCGATGTATGGGGCCCATCTGACCAAGTCCGATTATGAAGAACTCCTCAGAAAGCGCTCCGTTCAGGAAATCGCAGGCTATTTAAAAAACGATACCCATTACGATAAGATCTTGGAAGGCATCAATGAATCCTCTATCCATCGCGGTTACCTAGAGGTGCTGATTCGCCAGCGCTTATTTTTAGATTTCATGCAGCTTATTCGATATGGAGAAACACAGAATCATAACTTCTATCAATATGGGATCCTACAGATCGAAATCAAACAGATCTTATTAACCTTACGTTTCTTAAAAGAAACTGAGAAGGGTGGACAAATCTCTCAATTGCCTTTGTTTGCGAATAAGATGACCTCCTTTGATCTTCAAAAGTTGGTCAATGTGAACTCCTATGATGAGTTATTGACGGTCCTAAAAGAAACGCCTTATGTCGCAATTCTAGTACCACTTAAACCTAAACCAGGTGAAGAACTCGATTATACCTCTTGTGAAGTAGAGTTGAACTCTTACTATCATCGAGAAGTCCTAAGTCATATCAATAAAGAATTCACAGGTACCGCTAAGAAACAGATCCTAGAAGTCTTCAATACCCAAATCGAACTCGATAATATCACTAAGATCTATCGTTTAAAGAAATACTATAAATCAAGCCCTGAAGACATCATCAAAGTGCTTCATCCTACCTATGTGAAGATTCCTAAGAAACTACTTCATAAATGGATAGAAACAAAAAGTGCCGATGAATTCGTAGAAGCACTCTCAAACAGTGCCTATAAATCAGCCATCAATCGTAAAGACTTCGTTTATATTGAATATCATATGGATTCGATCATGTATAACATCAATAAGCACTTCATTCGATTCGCAACAGATCCTAATGTGGTCTTAGTGGCGTATATGAACTTGCTTGAAATTGAGACAAGAAACATCATCGATATCATCGAAGGCGTCCGATATAAAGTCGAAACCGACAAGATCGCCAAATTGCTTATCTACTAGGAGGAACCCATGGCCATAGAACCAATGAGATTACTTAGACTGGCAGGATCCAAATCAAACATAGAGAAGATACTGCTCACAGCCTTTTCATCCGACGATATGCATGCTGAATTGGCGAGCCATGTCATCAATGAAGGTACAGGTGGACATGTCATGCCTGAAGACAGTACCTATGCGGATTATTTTAACCGTATCCAATTGATCTTCTCCAATCTACATTCTGATTTTACCTGTGCTTATGATGGGATCAGTGAATTCACCAATGTAGAAATCGAACGTCATTTACGCTTAGCTGAAGAAAACTACGAGAAGATCAATGAACAACAGATCAATCAATCCATCTTAACCAAAGAAGATAAAGAAGCTTTGATTGAACTACGTAGTTTCAATATCGCAGCGATCAATCAACTCAGCTTCACTGCAGTAACCTTTGGTAGATTACCCCTCAGTTCTCAAGCGAAGCTTAGTCTATTAGCTGAAAAAGGTTTCGTTCATCAAATCGTTCAAAAAAATAGTCACTATGTATGGATCTTCATCATCAGTAATGCGGATGACGCTAAAATAAATCAAAGTGTATTAGAAAGCCTCTTCTTCGAACCCATCGCGATTCCTAAAGTCGACGAGAAACAGCTCGCCTTAGACTGTGAATCCACCATCGGTAAGATCTATGGCTTTGTCCAACACAACGCAGAAGTCCGTAAGTATTATAAATATATGGCCATCTTCGATGAGATCGCTGTAGTGACAGGTTTCGTACCTAAGAAGCGCGTAAAAGCGTTTAAATCGATGTTTGGAGAAATGACTGATGTTACGATCCAAGATTTCCCAGCGGGTCTAGAAGAAGGCCTAGAGCCTCCAACCATCCTAAAGAATGGTTGGTTCTCAAAACCTTTCGAACTCTTCGTAGAAATGTATTCATTGCCTCACTATGGCGATTTCGATCCTACTTTCTATCTCGCACTTACTTACTGTCTCTTATTTGGGATCATGTTTGGAGATGTGGGTCAAGGCTTTGTCTTAATCTTAGGTGGATGGGCTTTATGGAAATTTAAGAAGATGAAGTTGGCTGCCGCAGCGATGCGTATGGGCTTCTTCTCAATGATCTTTGGATTTCTATATGGTTCTGTCTTTGGATTAGAAACCCTCTTAGATCCTTTGTATCACGCGATTGGGATGAGTGGTAAACCTTTAGAAGTCATGGCAGGGGAATCTGTCAATGTCTTACTCTTAGGTGCCATAGCGATCGGGGCAACCTTGATCCTTATCTCCATGTTTATTAATATCGTCTTAAGGATTAGACGTAAAGATTATGGAGAAGCTCTCTTCTCACATAACGGCTTGGCAGGCTTTATCTTCTATGGATCCATCATCGTCATGTTGACGATGGAAATGATGCTTAAGATAAAAGTCCTTAACCTTGTCACTGAAATCATCTTCTTCGGGATCCCTGTGGTCATTATCCTCATGCGTGTCCCGTTAAAGAATCTCATCAAGAAAATGGCCATGACCCCTCATGAAGGGTGGTTAGGTTACTTCGTTGAAGCCATCTTCGAAATGATCGAAGTCCTATTGAGCTTTGTCTCTAATACGATGAGCTTCTTGCGTGTAGGAGGATTCGTTCTCTCTCATGCGGGTATGATGCTTGTGGTCATGACCTTAATGGAAATGACAGGGATGTTTGGTCCCATCGTCTTGGTCTTAGGAAATATCTTCGTAATGGCCCTAGAAGGCCTCATCGTCGGTATTCAGACCTTAAGATTACAGTATTATGAAATGTTTAGTCGCTATTATGAAGGCGGGGGCAAAAAATACATCCCCACCACAACACTTTAGATCACCAGGAGGAAACAACCATGTTAACGATCTTCGAAGCAGTCGCCCCATTATTAGTCATCGCATTAATCTCACTTCCGGTCATTCCGGTTCTCTCTGGCAAAGTCAATGCCAAAAATGCTAAGTTTAGAGTCTTGACTCAAATCAGTATGTTTGCTGCTGCCTTCTTAGGCGTCTTGGTCTTTCAGATCAATGGCTTAGCGGCTCATGCGGTTACTGAAACAGTCACTGGATCGATCACAGGCACCAACGCTCAAGGGATGGGTTTCATCGCTGCTGCGATTTCAACCTCAGCTTCTTGTATCGGTGCTGGTTTCGCCGTTGCTGCTGCAGCACCTGCTGCGATCGGTGCCATTTCAGAAAACTCTGATAACTTTGGTAAAGCGATGATCTTCGTTGCTTTGGCTGAAGGGGTCGCCATCTACGGTCTTTTGATCTCTATCCTTATCATCAACAAACTATAAACATGAAATTCTTTTTAATCAGCGATAACACCGATACCCAAATGGGTCTTCGTTTAGCAGGCATAGATGGGGTCGTTGTCCACACCAAAGAAGAAGTTTTAAAAGAACTCAATAACGCCATAAAAGATGACACCATCGCCATCGTTTTAATGACGACTTTGGCTGTAGACACAGCGCCAGTAGAAATCGCTGAGTTGAAGCTTAAATTATCCAGACCTCTTATCGTTGAGATCCCAGATCGCCACGGTTCAGTCAAAATCGGTGAAGCCATTGATGCCTACATCAGTGAAGCCATCGGTATCAAGATTTAGGAGCCCCTATGGAACAAGAAAAACTAGCAGAGAATCTTGTCAAGGCCATTCAAAGCCAAAGCCAAGAACGATTAAACAACCTACAAGCGGACTATGAAAGCCAGCGTTCAGAAATGATCGAACGTTTTAGACAAGAAGCGACGGAAGAAGCCAATGTCTATAGTGAATTGGCCTTATCTGAACTGAGAAATTCTTTGGTTCAAAATGAGTCCCAATCTAAATGGAAAGTCAAAAAAGACCTTTTTATCCGTAGGGCTGAATTGGTAGATGGGCTCTTTTTAAAGGTTAAACAAGAACTGATTGAGTTTACTAAATCGAAAGAATATACAGATTTCGTAAAAGAAGCTCTACTTAAGGTATTAAAAGAAAATCCTTTAGAAGGCTATACCTTATTGGTGAAAGCCAATGATGAGGCTTTGTTTAAAAGCATCAGTGGAAAAGACGCCTTAGTAGTGGTAAGTGATCGAATTCGAATCGGTGGTTTTATCTTGAAAGATAAAGCGGGTCTTCTTGAAATCGATGAATCTTTAGATTATACATTGAGAGTTCAGAAGGAATGGTTTACGACCCATTCTCAACTGGATTTTTAGGAGGTCAAGATGAAAGCAAATGCAAGCATCTATTCGATCAATGGTCCTGTTGTAAAGACTAAACTGGCTGTTGGTTTTCAAATGTTAGAAATGGTCTATGTAGGTCATAAGGAGCTGTTAGGAGAGGTCATTGGGATAGATGACATCTATACCACCATCCAAGTCTATGAGAGCACCACAGGCTTAAAAATAGGAGAACCTATTTTTAAATCGAATAGTCCTTTAGGTGCAACCTTAGGTCCTGGTATCTTAACCAATATTTTTGATGGGATACAGAGACCTTTAAAAGAGATGGCTGAAATCTCAGGGATGTATGTCTCTGAAGGAAGAGGCTTGAATTCTTTAAACGAAACCAAGTTATGGGATATTACTTTTACCCTTAAACTAGGCGATAAAGTCTTAGGCGGAGACATCTTCGCAACCATCCCAGAAACATCTTTGATTCAACATCGATTAATGGTTCCTAATAACATAAAAGGCACCATTACTTATATCAAACCTAATGGTTCTTACAACATCAACGAAAAACTCATGATCGTTACCGACGAATATGGGCTAGAATATCCTTTGACTTCAGTTCAAAAGTGGCCTATTAGACAAGCACGACCTGTCGGTAAACGCCAAGTCATTTCAGTGCCTTTGATCACAGGGCAACGTGTCATCGATACCTTCTTTCCTATCGCCAAAGGTGGCGCAGCAGCAGTACCAGGAGGCTTTGGGGCCGGTAAGACCATGACCCAACATCAGTTGGCCAAATGGTGCGACGCCGACATCATCGTTTATGTAGGCTGTGGTGAACGTGGTAATGAGATGACCCAAGTCTTAGAAGAATTCTCAGAACTTGTGGATCCTAAATCCCATAAACCTTTGACCGATCGTACGGTCTTGATCGCAAATACCTCCAATATGCCTGTAGCCGCTCGTGAAGCTTCCATCTATACAGGGATCACTTTAGCTGAGTATTATCGTGATATGGGTTATCATGTCGCGTTGATGGCCGATTCAACTTCTCGTTGGGCTGAAGCCTTACGTGAGATCTCAGGTCGATTAGAAGAAATGCCTGCGGAAGAAGGTTTCCCAGCGTATTTACCATCTCGTATTTCCCAATTCTATGAACGTGCTGGTTACGTTGAAAACATCAACCACTCCGAAGGCTCTGTCACCATCATTGGGGCAGTATCTCCTCAAGGGGCAGACTTCTCAGAACCAGTCACTCAAAATACAAAACGTTTCGTAAGATCTTTCTGGGCTTTGGATAAATCCTTAGCCTATGCGCGTCATTTTCCTGCGATCAACTGGAATATCTCTTATTCAGAATATATGGATGATCTTAGAAAATGGTATGACGTCAACGTAGATCGTAAGTTTGTTGGGTTAAGAGCTGAAATGATGGGTGTTCTCCATGAGGAGACCCAATTGATGGAAATCGTTAAGTTGATCGGTTCAGATGTATTACCTGATGATCAAAAACTTGTCTTAGAGATCGCACGTGTCATTCGTGTAGGTTTCCTTCAACAGAATGCCTTCCATCCAGAGGATACTTATGTTCCTTTTGAGAAACAATTCAAGATGCTTCAATTGATCTCTTATCTAAGAGCTCAATCGATGCGTTTATTAAGTACCCATAGAACCATTAGAGCCATTACAGCCACTGGTATTTTCGAAGAACTCATCAAGATCAAATATGATGTCAAAAACAGTGAGATCGAAAAACTAGATACTTATTATGAAAAAATAGACCTGGCGTTAGCCAGTGTGAAGTAAGGAGGTCAACCATGAGCCGTCAATATATAGGTTTAAAAGAAATTAAAGGACCCCTTATCATCTTAGATCAAGTCGAAGATGTCAGTTTCGAAGAAGTCGTCGAAAT
>JAAXXT010000045.1 GCA_013334325.1 Erysipelotrichaceae bacterium
TCATGAATCGAGAAGACGAATATGAGATTCATATGACCACGGGGAAAGGTCATGCGAGTCAATTGGCATCTCAGTATAGTGTCAAAGACGATGTTACGGTATACTCCTGTGGCGGAGACGGGACTGCTTATGAAGTGCTTAATGGAATCCAAAAAGGTGTACCTATGGCGGTTATTCCTTCAGGAACAGGCAATGATTTTACCCGTAGTTTTCAATATCCAAAACACTTAAAAGATCTAAAAGAAATCTTGATCCAAACCATCGAAGGCCGTAATGTCCAAATTGATATCGGTGAAGCCAATGGGATCTTATTTCATAACTGTACTACCATGGGATTAGATGCGAAGGTCACCATCAAAGCTGAGAAGGTAGGTAAGAAACTTATCTTACCAAGTAAACTTGTTTATATCGTCAGTTTATTTCTGACCTTAAAAGAAAGAGCGCCTGTTGAACTTCATCTTACTTTAGATGGGAAGACCACCGTTCATCAGATGATCTTATGTGCCGTTATGAATGGGAAATATTATGGGGGAGGATTTAAACCAACCCCTGATGCCTCCGTTCAAGATGGCTTATTCGATGTATGCTTGGTCGATTACTGTAGTTTAGGCACCATCTTAAGACTCTTGCCTAAGTATATGTTTGGGAAACATACCCATGAGAAACAAGCTCACTTCTATAAAGCTGATAAAGTAGAAATCAAAACACCAGCGGAAGCGATAGCGTCTCAGATCGATGGGGAAGTCTTCCATCTTCAAGAATATAAGTTCATTATGCATCCAAAATGGCTAACCGCCAGAGTTCCGCAGAACTGCGAGATCCACTAAGGAGAATCATGTTTAAGATCCATGTGTATAAGAGTGTCGATGAAGTCAGTCAAAAAGCTTTTGAGATCGTAAAAAAGATCGTCGATGTTGATCATCCTGTTACTTTAGGTTTAGCGACAGGTTCTTCTCCTGTAGGTATGTATGCACGTTTGGTTGAAGATCATGAAAAAAACGGGACTTCATATAAACAAGTCTCTAGTTATAATCTTGATGAATATGTAGGGCTACCTAAAGGTCATCTTCAAAGCTACCTAAGCTTTATGAATGAGAACCTTTTCGATTATGTTGATATCCCAAGACAAAACATCCATATGCCTTCAGCTCATAGTGATGATCTTAAGAAAGACGCTCAAGAATACAGTAAGGCTGTATTAGCTGCTCATGTCGATGTACAGGTCTTAGGGATAGGTTCTAACGGTCATATCGGATTTAATGAACCTGGAACACCTTTTGATTCAATTACGCATGTCGTGGCTTTAAAAGAGGAAACAAGACAAGACAATGCTCGTTTCTTTAATAGTATCGATGAAGTCCCTGAATATGCGGTATCTATGGGTATCACTGAAATCATGGCCGCTAAAAAGATTGTCCTAATTGCGATAGGAAATAAAAAAGCCTTGGCTGTTAAAGAAATGATCCATGGGAAAATCAGAGAAGAAGTGCCTTGTACCATCTTGCAGAAACATCCAGATGTCGTATTGATCCTGGATAAGGAAGCTGCCAGTTTATTAGATGATTAAACTCTTTGTCAGTGATCTAGATGGAACGATGTTAAACAACTCTAAGACCATCTCTAATGAAAATAAAGAAGCAGTCATCAAAGCTCAAGAGATGGGTGTTAAAGTCATATTGGCAACTGGAAGAGGTATGGATTCAACCATCGCTTACGCCAAAGAACTTCAGATGGATAAATATGGTGGATACCTTGTCACCAACAATGGTCAACAGATGTATGATCTAACGAGCCAATATCTTCAAACCAACGGGGTCATCTCCGCTAAAGACGCTCAAGAAGCTTTTAAAGTAGCGAAAGAGTATCATCTTCAACTGATCTTATCTTCAGCTCATGGCTTAGCTTTCTATACCCCTAAAGAACTGGTCCCTGTGAGAGCTCTTTATCAAGTCATCAATAAAATATTACCTTATTTTGGTTTTATCTTTCAACACTTCAATTTTCTTCAACTCTTTGGATTTCTTAAATCAAGTCATTTAAGAATGCTGAAGAGTGTCGATGATGTCGTAGGTGAATATCAAAAAGCAGGTTTCGCTCATATAGGACCTAAGATGCTTAAGGTAGAACCCATCATCAGAGAAAGACTCTCAGCGAATCTTGAACTGATGAGAGTTGGTGGTCTATGGATCGATGGTTCTCCTAAAGGCATTACCAAGCTTACAGGCATCCAACAAGTCATGGCCATCCATCACATCAACTATGATGAAGTTATGACCGTAGGAGACTCCCAAAACGATCTCACGATGATCCATGCTTTTCCTAGAGGAATCGCTATGGGCAACGCTGAAGAAGAGATCTTAACCATCGCTTCTGAAGTCACTTTGACCAACTCTCAAAACGGGGTCGCACATATCATCAATAAGTATATTTTGAATCAGTCATAAACGATGCATTAAAAATATCTTGTGCTATACTAAAATCACTTGGAGGTAACAAACATATGAAAGTAGTCAACTCAACAGAATTCAAAAGTGCCATTGCGAAAGGTGTCACCCTCGTCGATTTTTACGCCGATTGGTGTGGTCCTTGTAAGATGATTGCCCCTGTCCTAGAACAGCTCTCAACAGAGTTTGAAGGCAAGGCTCACATCGTTAAATTGGATGTCGATGCATCACCTGATGTCGCTCAAAGTTTTGGTGTCATGTCTATTCCTACCTTGATCGTCTTTAAAGATGGTGAAGCTGTAGGCAAGGCTGTCGGTTTTCAACAAAAGGCCCAATTGGCCGCGTTGATCAACAGAGCTTTATAGTCAAATAAACAAGAGATCTTAGTGATCTCTTTTTTTTATTAAAATAAATAAAAAAAATCTTGCATCTGCGAGATTTTTTTGTATAATATTCCTGTTTAGTAAAAACATATTATTTGTTTACTTTTACTAAACTAAGAAAGGGCCTCATGAACATTGGTCAACGTATAAATCGATTACGACTTAAAAACGATCTGACCCTAGATGAATTGGCCAGTCGTACAGAGCTTACTAAAGGCTTTATCTCTCAATTGGAAAGAGATCTGACTTCACCGTCGATCGCAACCTTAGGAGATATCGCTGGAGCATTAGGTCTCTCCTTGGCTCAATTCTTTCAAGAAGACATCGATGAGAAGATCGTATTTTCTCAAAGTGATTTCTTTATCGATGAGAAAGAAGGATCCATCCTACATTGGATCGTTCCTAACGCCAAAAAGAATGCGATGGAGCCATTATTGATCGAGGTCTTACCTCATCAATCCTCCTTCGAAGTACCACCTCATAGTGGTGAAGAATTCGGTTATGTGCTTAGTGGTAAACTAAGCCTAGTCCAAAACGGAAAAGCAACAGTCCTTAAAAAGGGCCAAACCTTCTACGTCAAAGGAACTCATAGTCATGTATTGCGTAACGACAGTGATAGTAAAGCCAGTGTAGTCTGGGTCAGTACCCCACCGATCTTCTAAGGAGAACCACATGAGACAATTGATCGAATTTAAAAATGTAGTCAAAGAATTCAATGGCGTATTGGTCCTAAAAGGCATCAACCTCGTCATCCACGAAAATGAGTTCGTTACTTTACTGGGACCTTCTGGTTGCGGTAAGACAACCTTACTCAGGATCTTAGGAGGATTTTTATCTCAAAGCGAAGGGGAAGTCTTCTTCGATGGGATAGAGATCAGTAATGTCCCTCCTTATAAAAGAGAAATCAACACCGTCTTTCAACGCTATGCTTTGTTTCCACATATGAATGTGTATGATAACATCGCATTTGGCTTAAACATCAAAAAACAAGATAAGAATACGATCAAACAAAAAGTAACTCGTATGCTTAAATTGGTTGGCTTAGAAGGTTATGAAAATCGTCCAGTCACTTTAATGTCTGGGGGTCAGCAACAACGTGTTGCGATCGCTCGTGCTTTGGTCAATGAACCTATGGTCCTTCTTCTAGATGAACCTTTGGGAGCATTAGATCTTAAGTTGCGTAAAGAAATGCAACATGAATTGAAGAAGATCCAACAAGAAGTAGGGATCACCTTCATCTATGTCACTCATGATCAAGAAGAAGCTTTGACCATGTCAGATACCATCGTCGTTATGAACAACGGCGAAATCCAACAGATCGGAACACCTACTGACATCTACAATGAACCTGAAAATCGTTTCGTTGCGGACTTCATCGGTGAATCCAACATCATGGAAGGGGTCATGGTCGATGATTATCGCGTCCGTTTCGATGAAACTGACTTCGAATGCATCGACTCAGGTTATACCGAAATGACACCCGTCGATATCGTCTTACGTCCTGAAGACATCGATATCGTTCCTGTTGAGATGGGTAAGATCAAAGGCATCGTCCAAACCAGTTTGT
>JAAXXT010000005.1 GCA_013334325.1 Erysipelotrichaceae bacterium
GTATCTAGTGGGATCTGTCGATCGATGTTGCTTTCCATCATATAGACCAATTCAGTCCCATCACAAATGTTTCTTAAGATCACCGTCTTACCTACAAAAGGATCTGTTTTACCTAACTCAAAAGGTTTATTATAGATATTTAGAGTTTCCCCATAATAAAGATGTTCAGACAAATTTTCTGTATCTGTATAAGACATGGTTTTAAAAACAGCTTGGGCTTTGGATAAACTATAATCACAGACGGTATATTTAGGTTGTATGACTTCTACCTTATGAGGAAACATTAAGGTCAAGACGATGTATAGAATTAAACTGATCAAGACTAAAAACGGAAGTACAAGCTTCCATCTTATTTTACGTCTTCTAGAACGAGCATCTCTTTTTACTTTTCTCATAAACGAATATCTACGATATGTTTGGGTAAACGTGCTTCTACAGGAGGTAAAGTACCATACGAAGGTGCAATCGCTGTACACAGATATTCATGAGGATGAGCCGCAATCGGTAACATCGTATCTTCAAAAGGCACATATTGAACAGGATAGATATCATCTTTCTTAAAGATAAAAGGATGAAAAGGCGTCTTAAAGGTCCACGTCAAATCAAAACCTATGTATTTGGATTTACGATTTAGTTTTCCATATAAACGAGCATTTCCTAAAAACCAGTATTTTAATGGAAGAGGATTGATCTTAATGTTCTCAAATAAAATGATAAAAGGCATCAAAAGTTGATTGGTTAGTCGTAAAGGTAAATCTAAGAAATGATTAGGAGTAGCGTAGTCATAGACAAAAACATCGACGAAGACTCCATCAGAGTCTGTACAACGATTGCCTAATAATGCATTTACTTCTTTTAGGTAAGTCCCTTTTTTACGTATCTTCATCCCTGGAATCAAGACATTATATCGTTTATTGGTTTCAAAACAATGAATGATGTATTTATCGCCTAATTCATGAGCAATCTTTTGAAAAGCACGATAATCATCGATCATCATCGAAATATCCGCATCATCATCCCAAGGGATGAATCCTTGATGTCTGACCGCACCTAAAGCACTGCCTCCATTGAGAAAGTAAGGGATATTATGTTTGCGACAAAGCGCATCTATGTCTTTTAGCATTTCTAAAAGAACCATTTGGACATCACGAACGGTGATCTGTGATCCATCTGGATTGGTTTTTAAAAGGTAAGATTCCATATTAGAACAGGAGATTTTTCGGAGTTCTCGCAAAGGGCAAGACATCGCGAATATTCGTCATCCCAGTGATGTACATCAAGAAACGATCTAAACCTAATCCAAAGCCTGCGTGTTTACATCCACCGTAGCGTCTAAGATCGAGATACCATTGAAGACTTTCTTCATGGATCCCCATCTCTGCCATACGCGCTTTTAAAGCATCTAAGCGTTCTTCACGCTGAGAGCCTCCTACCAGTTCTCCGATTGAAGGAACCAAGAGGTCACAAGCTGCGACGGTCTTTTGATCATCATTGAGACGCATATAAAATGCTTTGATGTCTTTAGGATAATCCGTTAAGAAAACAGGACCCTGGATGACTTGTTCACAAAGGTAACGTTCATGTTCAGACTGTAGATCAGTTCCCCAATCAACAGGATATTCAAACTTAACAGGAGCCTTCTTTAAGTGCTCGATTGCTTCTGTATAGGACATACGATAGAAAGGTGCAGTTTTTACTTTATTGAGTCGTTCGATCAAAGTCGTATCGATCATTTCGTTGAAGAACTTCATTTCTTCTGGGCAGTTTTCCATAACATAGTCGATACAGCTTTTGACCATATCTTCGATCAAGTCCATATCATCATTGAGATCGGCAAAAGCGATCTCAGGTTCGATCATCCAGAATTCACTCGCATGTCTTGCGGTGTTTGAATTTTCAGCTCTAAAGGTTGGCCCAAAAGTATAGACATCTCTAAAAGCCAAGGCAAAAGCTTCAGCTTGAAGTTGACCTGAAACAGTTAAAGAAGCTTTCTTCCCAAAGAAATCTTCATCGTATTTCGTATCGGTTCTGGTAGTTACTGTAAAGACTTCCCCAGCGCCTTCCGCATCATTACCTGTAATAAGAGGTGCGTGGACATATACAAAGCCTTGATTCTGAAAGAATTCATGAATGGCCATAGATAGAACGGAACGCACTCTAAAAACAGCTGAGAAAGTATTGGTTCTAGGTCTAAGGTGAGCGATCTCTCTAAGGTATTCAAAAGAATGACGTTTCTTTTGAAGAGGATAATCAGGATCGCATTCCCCTTCTAATTTAAGTTCAGTGACTTCGATCTCAAAAGGTTGTTTGGCACCTGGGGTCTTTTTAAACATTCCAGTGACAGTCAATGAACAACCTGTTAAGTATTTTGTATAGGTTTCAAACTCAGGCAAAGTACTCGCATAGACCAATTGGATGTTTCTAAAATAGGTCCCATCATTAAGTTCGATAAAGCCAATACTTCCATTGTTTCGATTGGTTCTGACCCAACCTTGTAGTTGGACATACTCTATCCCATCGATCTCAATGGGATTGCCTTCGTTAATCAATTCATAAGATTCTCTAACGGTCATATAAGTAATCATGGGTTCCTCACTTAAGCGCGTTGGTTTCAAATACCAGTTCTTGGATCATACTGACAACGTCGACTTCTTTAACGGTCACCCCTTTGGGGACCTGGATATGTTCATGGGTAAAGTCTACTATACCTTTAATGCCTACCGAGACCAATTGATCGACGGTTTCTTGGACATTAGATGAGATGGTTAGGATGGCGATACGACATCCTTCAGGAAGCTTTTCTTTAAGTTGGCTCATCGCATAGACAGGAATCTCATAAGCATTCCCACTCTTGTCTGCGTTGATGTCAAAAGCACAAGCGATTTCCCCAACAACGTGATTCCAACGGTTATAGTTCATTAAAGCACGGCCTAGATTACCAGCCCCTACGATGATCAGTTTTTCTTGGAAGGCTCCACCTAAATGGGCATCGAAGATCTCTATTAAACTACCAACATCATACCCATAACCTTGTTTACCAAGCGATCCTAGAAATGAGAAATCGCGGCGAATGGTCGTAGGTTCTACATCAACGAACTCAGAGAGCTCTCTCGACATGATGCGACTGATACCTAGATGCTGAAGCTTCCTTAAAGCCTTTAAATAAACGGGATAACGTTGAAGTGTTGCCTTGGGCACGTTTTGATGATTTGACATATTTCCACCTTCCTAGCCCTAATGATAACATATTCACAAGTATTTGTGAATATGTTCTTTGAAATTCACTTATACTCTAGGCCAGGATTGGCACTGATTTGAAGATTTCCACGAATTCCATGTCGATACGCCACTTCTGCAGCAGCTCCGATCATTGCCGCATTGTCTGTGCAGCACCATAAAGGTGGAATCGTGATCTTTAATTCAGGGTATTCACTATTGAGTTCATTGATCAAAACTCGTAAACGAGAGTTCGCTGCGACACCTCCCGCCAAGACAAGGTGCTTGACCTCATAGGTATCTAAAACGAGTTTTGTCTTACGTAGGAGTTCACCTAACACAGCCTCCTGGAAGGCATAGGCGAGATCTTCCTGGTTGATGTCTTGGTTTAATTTTGCTTCTCTTTGAACCAATTGAAGCACAGCAGATTTAAGTCCACTAAACGAGAAATTCAAAGGTTCTTCAGTCCTTACTTTAGGTAAAGTGTAGTGAGGATGACCTAGTTTAGCCAACTTATCAATGGCGGGTCCTCCTGGATAAGGTAGATGTAATACACGAGCGACTTTATCATAGGCCTCGCCTACCGCATCATCTTGGGTAGATCCTAAGATCTGAAAGTCCCATTCTGTTTTTAAGTAGACCAGTTCAGTATGACCACCAGAAACCACAAGCGCCAATAAAGGATATTCAATCTCATCTACAAAAGCATTGGCGTAGATATGACCTGCGATATGATGAATGGGGATAAGTGGTTTACCACTAGACCACGCCAAAGTCTTCGCAGCTAAAAGACCCACATGAAGAGACCCTACCAAACCAGGACCTTGGGTCACCGCAATGGCGTCGATTTCATTGAGTGTCGTATTGGCTTTCTGAAGGGCTTCTTCGATCACCACCGAGATATTCTCGATGTGTAAACGAGAGGCAACCTCAGGTATAACGCCACCAAATTTAGAATGGACATTGATTTGAGATGAAACGATATTGGAAAGAACGATCTTTCCATCATCGATGATCGCAACCGCTGTTTCATCACATGAACTTTCTACTGCACAGATTCTCATAGAGCTCCTTAGAAAACAAAACCCCGTGTAAGCGGGGTTTTCGTTTACCGTTCAATTTTATCACAGAACGGATGAATTATCTATTTTTGTCTACCATAGGCTTGTTTAAGAATCGCTTTAAGATCAGCTACCAAAGGTAATCGTGGATTACATGGAGTACATTGATCTTCATACGCCATCATAGAAACCAAATCAACTTCACCCGCAAACATTTCTGGGGTGATCTTTTGAGCCGCAAGATTCATCACGATCCCACAACCTTCAGCCAAATCGTAGCAAGCTTGAGCATAGGATTCAACACCTTGTTCAGGTGTCTCTGCAGGAAGCCCCAGCATCTTCGCTAAAGTCTGATATTTCTCATTGGCTTTATAGTAATTGTATTTTGGCCAAGTAGCTGGCTTAGAAGGATGGGTCCCATTGAATCGAATGACATGAGGCATCAAGATCGCATTGGCTCTTCCATGAGGCACATGCCAAGTACCACCTATCTTATGAGCTAAGGAATGGTTAATTCCCAGGAAACTATTGGCGAATGCCATCCCAGCGATGGTAGAAGCATTATGCATCTTCTCACGTGCCTCTGGATCATTCTTCCCATCTTTAACAGCTCTAGGTAAGTAATCAAAGACCATCTTGATGGCTTGTAGACACAGACCATCGGTGAAGTCAGAAGCTAAGGTTGATACATAGGCTTCAGTCGCATGAGTCAATACATCCATCCCAGTATCCGCTGTGACAGAGGCAGGAAGATTCATCGTAAAGGTAGAATCTACAATCGCAACCGTTGGGGTCAAAGAGTAATCCGCTAATGGATATTTCTTATTAACACGCTTATCGGTCAATACCGCAAAAGGAGTCACTTCAGAACCTGTTCCTGAGGTCGTAGGGATACATACCAACTGCGTCTTCTTACCAAGTTCAGGATACTTGAATGCACGTTTACGGATATCCATAAACTTTTGTTTTAGATCGTCGAAATCAACATCTGGATGTTCATAGAAGAGCCACATCCCTTTAGCCGCATCCATAGGCGAACCTCCACCTAATGCGATGATCGTATCTGGTTTAAATGCATCCATCAATTCATATCCTTTTCTAACTGTATCCAGTGATGGATCTGGTTCAACATCACAGAACAATTGGATCTGAACTTTATTGCGTCTGAGATTGAGTTGATCAACAATCTTAGCGTAATAGCCCAAATCAACCATAGAACGATCTGTTACAACGAAGACACGCTCTACATCTTTCATTTGTTGAAGATACTGAATCGAATTTCTTTCAAAATAAATCTTAGAAGGGATCTTGAACCATTGCATATTGTTGTTCCTGCGACCGATGCGCTTGATGTTGAGTAGGTTGATAGCGGAGACATTATTAGAGACTGAGTTGTGACCATAAGATCCACATCCTAAGGTCAACGAAGGAATAAACGCATTATAGACATTCCCTATCCCACCAAAGGTCGCTGGGGAATTCCAGATGATACGGATAGCCTTACAAGCTTTCCCATATTCTTCGGCGATTTTCTTATCTTCAGTATGTATGGCTGCGGAATGCCCTAGTCCATTAAACTCAACCATTTCTTTACTATAACGAATGCCTTCTTCAGTAGAGTTCGAAACAATGAAGGATAAGACTGGGCTTAATTTCTCTCTTGTACAAGGTTCATTAGGACCAATTTCTTTAACCTTAACCCCTAAGATGACAGTATTTTCCGGTACTTTGAAACCGGCTTGTTCAGCAATCCAAGAAGCAGGACGTCCAACAATGGCAGGATTCAAAGCAGCCCCTGCGCAGTTGGTTCCACCACAAGTCGCTCCAAAACAGAATTGTTCAAGTTTTGCTTTCTCTGCTTCAGTAACGAAGTAAACCCCATACTTCTTAAAAAGCTCTAAAGCTTGATCATTGATTTCCTGATCGATGATGACACATTGTTCAGAAGCACAGATCATCCCATTATCGAATGCTTTAGACATAACGATATCATTAACTGCTTGTCTTAGATTACAGGACTTTTCCATATAAGCAGGCACATTACCTGCCCCTACCCCTAATGCTGGTTTACCACAAGAGTAAGCAGCTTTGACCATCGCATTTCCACCTGTAGCTAAGATCGTCGCAACATCTTTATGATTCATTAAGAACCCTGTTCCTTCTTTTGAAGGTTTATCGATCCATTGGATACAGTTTTCAGGTGCACCTGCTTTTACAGCTGCCTCATACACAACCTTAGCTGCTTCTGCAGAGCATAGTTGAGCTCCTGGATGGAAAGAGAAAATAATAGGGTTTCTTGTCTTCAGCGAGATCAAACACTTAAAGATGACCGTTGAGGTAGGATTCGTAATAGGCGTGATACCTGCGATGACCCCTACTGGTTCTGCGATTTCAGTAATACCTGTGGCTTCATTTTGAGATACAATTCCAACAGTTCTTAAATGGCGCATATCATTGACGACGAACTCACACGCAAATAGATTCTTAGTAGCTTTGTCTTCAAAGACGCCTCTTCCAGTTTCCTTGACCGCTAACATAGCCAACTCACCATGTTGATCTAAAGCTGCAACACTTGCTTTAGCGACGATGTAATCGATCTGTTCTTGATTCAATTGTAAAAATCCATCTAAAGCTACAACACCTTTCGCAACCAACTGATCGACATCTTTCTCAATGGCAACTAGTGGGTTAACTGCTTCTGCAACAACGCTTTCTTTCTTTGTCATACGTTCCTCCGTTACTTGTTATTCTTTTCACGAGTTCACTATATCACAACGGTTTATGGTGTCAAGAGCTATTGTTATATTTTTCACAAGTAAACGCTTTCAATATTTTCGCCAAATAAAAAGAGCGCTTTCACGCTCACATTTGTTCAAAAGTCTTCATCATTAGGATCGCATCTTCATCTGGATGAGAGTAATATTGCTTTCTTGTGGCTGCTTTTTCGAAGCCATTTTTTTCATATAAATGAATAGCTTTTGCGTTTGAAACTCTTACCTCGAGAGTCATTATCAAGACCTTATTTGATATGGCATACTCCAACGCATACTTAACCAAGCTCGATCCTAGACCTTTACCTTGATGGCTAGAAGCTACACCTAAAGTAGTGATCTGAAGTGTATCTTCATTCAACCAGAGTCCTAGATATCCTCTTAATCCTTGTTCATCCTCTACCACATAATGGGCATAAGGATTCTCCAGAATCTCAAAGCGATAATTCTCTTCGCTCCATGGAGATCCAAAAAGTGATCTTTCCAGAATCATGATCTCAGGTAAATCATCTATCGTCATCTTTCTAATCATGAATGATAATCTTCCGTTTCCTTAAGGTATCTTGGGGTTAGGGTATGTAGATTCTCAACTTTTATCCAATGATCTTTAAGATCTATGAAATGTTGAGGACAAAAGATTTCAGTGGCTTTTCTATCAATCAAGTGCGCATCCCCTACGATGATCGCATCAGATTCAATAAGAACATCTGCTTCTTCGATCAATACTGCCCTGTCTTCTTCAACTGCGATCCCATTTTTATAATGTCCTAAGTAAACTCGTTTCGCTCTCGCATCCATTACCGCATAGACATCAGGTAAATTTCCAGATAAGAGTTGTAAACTACTGATCGTATACAGTTGTATCCCTTGGATCAGACCTAATACCTTCGCAACGGTCATAGAAATACGTAGTCCAGTATAAGAACCTGGCCCATCAGTTAAAACCAAGGCATTCAAGTCATTTGGATTCCATCTTGCGAGTTTAAATAAACGATTGATCTCAACCATAATGGTTTCAGATTGTGTTTTAAAAGCTGGAGTCTGAATCGATTGAACCAAGTCATCATTTTCGATCAAAGCGATCGTTAAAAAGCTATGGGATGTATCTAAAGCAAGAGTTTTCATATGAGTTTCTCCAAGATCTGGATATAGTTATCCCCATGAGCGATCAGCTCAATCAAACGATCATCCTCATCTAAACGGGTCAATGTGATCTCAAGGTAGTCTTGAGGTAAAAGTTCTTTGATGTATTCTGGCCATTCTATGACACAAACACCTTGTGTCCCTATCAATTCTTCAAATCCAAGGTCTTGGTGGAGACCTTCTAAACGATACGCATCGATATGGGTCAGTTTTAATCTACCGCTATACATCTTCATGATGGTGAAGGTTGGGCTAGAAACCATCTTTTGGATCTCTAATCCTTTGGCGAGGCCTTGGGTAAAAGTCGTCTTGCCTGCGCCTAGATCACCACTAAGGGCGATCACTGATCCTTCATTTAAAAGCAGCGCAATCGTATGCGCTAAGGCTTTAGTTTCTTGAGCTGAGTGTGTCGTAATTTGTTTTTTCATAGTGCTTACCTATTATATCAAAAAATCAATGAGACAAAAGAAAAACTCCCTTGGGGGGAGTTTTTCTAACTGGCAACGTGCTCTTTTCACTACGGCTAGCATAGCTATATTTACCGCTGAAGTGCTTAACTTCTGTGTTCGGGATGGGAACAGGTGTGACCACTTCGCTATTGTCACCAGATCTGAGAGTTTATTCTCTCAAAACCGAATATCAGATAGATAGTTGTGTATTCAGGACGATCAATCTAAATAATTGATGTCTAAGTTATGGGTGTGATTAAATCCTCGACCTATTAGTATCAGTAAACTGAATGCATTGCTGCACTTACATCTCTGACCTATCAACCTCGTCGTCTTCAAGGGGTCTTACTTCACAAGGAATGGGAAATCTCATCTCGGAGCCGGTTTCACGCTTAGATGCCTTCAGCGTTTATCCGATCCATACTTGGCTACCCAGCTATGCCCTTGGCAGGACAACTGGTGCACCAGAGGTATGTCCATCTCGGTCCTCTCGTACTAAAGACAGAACTCCTCAAATTTCCTACGCCCACAACAGATAGGGACCGAACTGTCTCACGACGTTCTGAACCCAGCTCACGTACCGCTTTAATGGGCGGACAGCCCAACCCTTGGAAGCGAATTCACCTCCAGGATGCGATGAGCCGACATCGAGGTGCCAAACCTCGCCGTCGATGTGAACTCTTGGGCGAGATCAGCCTGTTATCCCCAGGGTAGCTTTTATCCGTTAAGCGACGGCCATTCCATACTGCACCGCCGGATCACTAAGTCCGACTTTCGTCCCTGCTCGACTTGTAAGTCTCGCAGTCAAGCACCCTTCTGCCTTTACGCTCGTCGATTGATTTCCAACCAATCTGAGGGTACCTTTGAGCGCCTCCGTTACTCTTTAGGAGGCGACCGCCCCAGTCAAACTGCCCACCTGACACGGTCCCGCACCCAGCTCATGGGTGTCGGTTAGAATTTCAAACAAACAAGAGTGGTATCCCAACGGCGGCTCCACAGAATCTGACGACCCTGCTTCAAAGCCTCCCACCTATCCTGTACATGTTTGTTCAAAACTCAATATCAAGCTACAGTAAAGCTCCATGGGGTCTTTCCGTCTAGTTGCGGGTAACCTGCATCTTCACAGGTACTAAGATTTCACCGAGTCTGCTGCCGAGACAGCGCCCAAATCATTACGCCATTCGTGCGGGTCAGAACTTACCTGACAAGGAATTTCGCTACCTTAGGACCGTTATAGTTACGGCCGCCGTTCACTGGGGCTTCGGTTCAAAGCTTCGCCTTGCGGCTAACAACTCCCCTTAACCTTCCAGCACCGGGCAGGCGTCACCCCATATACGTCGTCTTGCGACTTTGCATAGAGCTGTGTTTTAGTTAAACAGTTGCTTGGGCCTCTTCACTGCGGCACTTTCGTGCACCCCTTCTTGCGAACGTACGGGGTCATTTTGCCGAGTTCCTTGGCAACAGTTCTCTCGCTCGCCTCAGGATTCTCTCCTAGCACACCTGTGTCGGTTTCGGTACGGGCCGCAATACAATTAACGCTAGAAGCTTTTCTTGGAAGCTGGCATCAGATGCTTCGCTACTTGGTCACCCGTTCGCTCCCCATCACACTTTCGAGTTGTGGTGCGGATTTGCCAACACCACCTCTACTTTGCTTAGACCGGCTCTACCAATCGCCGGCTCATCCTAGCCTTCTCCGTCACTCCATCACTTGTACGCGGGTACAGGAATATCAACCTGTTGTCCATCGACTACGCCTTTCGGCCTGATCTTAGGTCCCGACTTACCCAGGGCGGACGAACCTTCCCCTGGAAACCTTGTGCAATCGGCGTGTCAGATTCTCACTGACATTTCGCTACTCACACCGGCATTCTCACTTCTATACACTCCAGCGCTCCTCACGGTACACCTTCAACGCGTATAGAACGCTCTCCTACCACTCCATTACTGGAATCCGTAGATTCGGTATCATGCTTAGCCCCGGTAAATTTTCGGCGCAGGGTCACTCGACTAGTGAGCTGTTACGCACTCTTTGAAGGGTGGCTGCTTCTAAGCCAACCTCCTAGTTGTCTGTGCATCCCCACATCCTTTTCCACTTAGCATGAATTTTGGGACCTTATCTGACGATCTGGGCTGTTTCCCTTTTGACCATGGACCTTATCACCCACAGTCTGACTGCCGAGTATATCATTATGGCATTCGGAGTTTGATTGATATCAGTACCACGAGATGTGGCCATCAATCATTCAGTGCTCTACCTCCATACGACTCAACCTCGACGCTAGCCCTAAAGCTATTTCGGAGAGAACCAGCTATCTCCAAGCTCGATTGGAATTTCTCCCCTAGACACAACTCATCCGCCAACTTTTCAACGGGGGTCGGTTCGGTCCTCCAGTTAGTATCACCTAACCTTCAACCTGGTCATGTCTAGATCGCCTGGTTTCGGGTCTACCGCATCGTACTATCGCCCTATTAAGACTCGCTTTCGCTACGGCTCCGCATTTTCTGCTTAACCTCGCACGATATGGTAACTCGCCGGTTCATTCTACAAAAGGCACGCCATCACCCATTAACGGGCTCTGACTTGTTGTAAGCATACGGTTTCAGGATCTATTTCACTCCGCTTCCGCGGTTCTTTTCACCTTTCCCTCATGGTACTGGTTCACTATCGGTCATTAAGGAGTATTTAGCCTTACCGGATGGTCCCGGTGGATTCCGACAAGGTTTCACGTGCCTCGCCGTACTCAGGGTACTGCTAGAGCTGATTGGGTTTTCGAATACGGGGCTTGCACCCTCTATGGCCGGCCTTTCAATGCCGTTCTTCTAACCGTTTCAGTCTCACATCGCAGCCCTACAACCCCAACACAAAGTTGGTTTGGGCTCTTCCCTTTTCGCTCGCCACTACTAAGGGAATCATTGTTATTTTCTTCTCCTCCAGCTACTAAGATGTTTCAATTCACTGGGTTGTCTTCTCATCACCTATTGATTCAGTGGTGGATAATAGCGCATTACCGCTACTGGGTTTCCCCATTCGGATATCTCCGGATCATTGTGTACTTACCACTCCCCGAAGCGTTTCGCCGTTAGTTGCGTCCTTCATCTGCTCTTAATGCCAAGGCATCCACCGTACGCTCTTTCTAATTTAATCACTTGTTTTAAACGAGTGTTTAACTACTGTATTCTAATTTTGCTTGATTTACTGTTTATTTAAAACTGTTTTTGTTCTCGTAATAAAAATCTTAGTTTTAGTTTTCAACTATTCAGAAAGATCATGTTTTTATACATTTTTCTATCTGTTATTCGGTTTTCAAAGAACGAACTGAGTATAAAAGAGAGCCGAGCTCTCAAAACTAAATAGGAAATAGTGTCGATTATATGCAATTCTTTCTCCTTAGAAAGGAGGTGATCCATCCCCACGTTCCCGTAGGGATACCTTGTTACGACTTAACCCCAATCATCGATCCTACCTTCGACGGCTCCTTCCTTACGGTTAGGCCACCGGCTTCGGGTATTATCAACTCTCATGGTTTGACGGGCGGTGTGTACAAACCCCGAGAACGTATTCACCGCGGCATGCTGATCCGCGATTACTAGCGATTCCAGCTTCATGAAGTCGAGTTGCAGACTTCAATCCGAACTGAGACGTACTTTATGAGTTTTGCTCCATGTCACCACTTCGCATCCCTTTGTATACGCCATTGTATTACGTTTGTAGCCCAGGCCATAAGGGGCATGATGATTTGACGTCATCCCCACCTTCCTCCGGTTTATCACCGGCAGTCTCTCTAGAGTCCCCAACTTAATGATGGTAACTAAAGACAAGGGTTGCGCTCGTTGCGGGACTTAACCCAACATCTCACGACACGAGCTGACGACAACCATGCACCACCTGTATCCCAGATAACCTCCACTATATCTCTATAGCTTTGCTGGGTATGTCAAGGCCTGGTAAGGTTCTTCGCGTTGCGTCGAATTAAACAACATAATCCACCGCTTGTGCGGGGTCCCGTCAATTCCTTTGAGTTTCACACTTGCGTGCGTACTCCCCAGGCGGAATACTTATTGCGTTAACTGCAGCACTGAGTTTTATCCCAACACTTAGTATTCATCGTTTACAGCGTGGACTACTAGGGTATCTAATCCTATTTGCTCCCCACGCTTTCGTGCTTCAGCGTCAGTAACAGGCCAGGCAACCGCCTTCGCCACCGGTGTTCCTCCATATATCTACGCATTTTACCGCTACACATGGAATTCCGTTGCCCTCTCCTGCACTCTAGTCTAATAGTTTCTTATGCAGCCCAGAGTTAAGCTCTGAGATTTCACATAAGACTTAAGAAACCGCCTACGCACCCTTTACGCCCAATAATTCCGGATAACGCTTGCCACCTACGTATTACCGCGGCTGCTGGCACGTAGTTAGCCGTGGCTTTCTGGTTAGGTACCGTCACTTCAAGATCATTTCCTATCCTGATCATTCTTCCCTAACAACAGAGCTTTACAACCCGAAGGCCTTCATCACTCACGCGGCGTTGCTCGGTCAGGCTTTCGCCCATTGCCGAAAATTCCCTACTGCTGCCTCCCGTAGGAGTCTGGGCCGTGTCTCAGTCCCAGTGTGGCCGGTCATCCTCTCAGATCGGCTACGCATCATCGTCTTGGTGGGCCATTACCCCGCCAACTAACTAATGCGCCATAAACTCATCTCAAAGCGGAGCGAAC
The DNA here is from genome assembly GCA_013334325.1 of Erysipelotrichaceae bacterium. Classification (GTDB taxonomy): domain Bacteria; phylum Bacillota_I; class Bacilli_A; order Erysipelotrichales; family Erysipelotrichaceae; genus UBA2212. Next base: position 13,354 of record JAAXXT010000005.1, read on the forward strand.
GCTCCTTTAGTTGAAAGAAGATGTCTTCTAACAAGCTATCCGGTATTAGCTATCGTTTCCAATAGTTATCCCAGACATTGAGGCAGATTATTTATGTATTACTCACCCGTTCGCCACTAAGGAGCAAGCTCCTTCGTACGACTTGCATGTATTAGGCACGCCGCCAGCGTTCATCCTGAGCCAGGATCAAACTCTCCATTTGATTTGCTCATATTTTTTTTAATTAAAACCGGCCTAAGTCGGTCAACATTTCTGTTATTTTAATCGACGTTTTTTTCCTATTTAGTTTTCAAAGATCGGCCGCATCCACTAGATTTGAGCTCGACTTGCTTGCGCTTGTCTTGTTCGTTGTTTTCGTGAGTGCCTATTTATAATATCAAATGCCCCCTTGCCTGTCAACAACTTTCAACCACATTTCTCATTTTATTTTTAATAAGATTTGGGCGGGGCGGAAAAGTAAATTTTACTCCTGTGATTTATGCTGTACTTTAAGATAGACATCGAAGTAATCTTCGATCTCATCCCTGATAAAAGGCGATTGCTTTGCTTGTATGATTCCTAAGAGTTCCTGCAGAGTTCTTTCTACAATGATCTTCAAATCATCGCTATAACGCATCAAATCCCCATGTAGGGCATATTCATCTTCATCCAGGATATTGGTTGCACCATCAGGATAGACTTTAACATCTAAATCATAATCGATGTTCTTTAATGCTTCTCCATCATATAAAGAAGGAGAGGCCAAATTACAATAATAATAGATACCGCTTTTTCTAAGCATCGCGATGATGTTGAACCATTTCTCTGGATAGAAGAAACATATGGCTGGTTCACGAGTGAACCATCGTCTCCCATCCGCTTCGATCACCCAAGTCTTATTGGTGACCACCACGGTTCTTTCGTCTGTACTTTCCAAAACTAAGCCTCTCAACCAAGTGCGGTGTAAAGACCCGTTATGTTTGTATGACTGGATTTTGATCATCTGTCCTTGTTTGAGATTCATGCGGTTTCCTTTAAGTGCTTTTCTATTATATCACAGAGGCTCAAAAAGAAAGGATGAGATTGTCTCATCCTAGATCTTACTTACGATTAAGTGGTAAACGACTAAGGATCAAAGGAACCAAGATGACCCCTAAGATCAAAGTAGGTAACATATAAGACCCATTATAGATCACTGATCCTAACCAAGTCACATTCCATAATAAGGCCCCTACTACCACATGCGATCCAAATCGAATCAGATTGGTGATGATGACCCCTGTCTTGATCGACAGCTTCCCAATTTTCAGATCCTTAAATAAAGGAGCTAAACCATAGATCCCAAAGGGAAGGATGTAATCTAAGACGAAGCCAACTAAAGGCCAAGTCGGTGTAAACCAAGGTTGAACGATCATAAACTGAAGCGGGATACTGATAAGACCCACCAAGACCCCTTCTTTCCAACCTAAATGATAAGCCGCAATCAAGATGGCCAAGGTCCCTAATCCTAGAGAGCCTCCATTAGGCATCGTAAAGAAGCCAAAGGTATGAGCCGCATAATCCAAGACGATAAACAAAGCTGAATACAAAGCAATAAAAACCAACCTCAAAACTATTCGATCTCGTTTCATAAAAATACACCTCCTGTGATGTGAGGCGTAAGGATGTAAACTCCCTACGCTGGTTTTAACCAGATCAGGTGATAAGGGTCTGTCTTCAAACATCTCAGCCTAACGGCTCCCCTGTTCACGAGTTCATCTTATCATACTGTGGTAAAATATACACATGAACACACTCATTGGAACAAACGATCTCGATTTATTATTGGCTCAAGCAAGTTCTCTTATCGAAACAGAAAAAGATGAAATCGCCAATATGGCCAATCTTAGTGCTTTGATCTTTCACAGTATCCCAAAACTAAATTGGGCAGGTTTCTACATATATAAGGATAGAGAATTGGTTTTAGGACCTTTTCAAGGACAAGTAGCCTGTGTTCGACTTCAGCTTCATAAAGGTGTATGCGGAACCAGTGCAGCTGAACGTAGAACCATCAACGTCCCCAATGTCCATGTCTTTGAAGGACATGTGGCCTGTGATAGTGCTTCTAATTCAGAAGTCGTGGTCCCGATCATCATAAACGATGAGCTTTATGGGGTCCTCGATGTAGACTCTCCCATCTATGATCGATTCGATCCAGAATTAATCAAATTCATGGAAGACATCGTCAAAGTGTTTATAAAAGCCAGCTTTTAAAGCTGGCTTTCTAATTGGGATACGATGGTTTCTGCGACTTGATGAGAAGTAAGGCTTACGTCAAACGAGAAATCAAAGGGAGTCTTGTTTTGTACACTGGAAATAAAATGTTTGATCATATCTTCAAAACCTCGTTTATTTAAGGTCGCTTGCCAAGCAGAGCGTGTTTTGATCTGTAAGACATCATCCTTATAGGTTTCTAAGCTTTCCATTTGTAGGATACGTTTCTTTTCCCCATGACGCATGACTTCTAAGACTTCTTCGGTTACCCCATTGTCATAATTGGTGATCCCTATCGCATGACTATGCTTACTATAATAATTGACGACAACCATCGTCATCTTACCGTTTTTAAAGGTTCCTTTTGCGTCTACCTTAATTACAGGTTCTTGAAGCAGATATAAACAGGTATCTATGACGTGGATATAGTCATCAAAGATAAAGTGTCTTATCTCATCTCCTTGAGGGATGATCCTATTTTTCTGAAAGAAAATCAAATCGGGTATTCCTTGAGTAACCATCTCTTTAACGAATGGCACATAGCGTCGATTGAAGCCAACCATCACAGGTGTCTTATGCGCTTTCGCTAGATCCACCAACGCTTTGGTTTCTGCGTAAGATAAGGTCACAGGTTTATCGATATGAAGTGGGATCTTCGCTTCGATGATCAACTTGGCTTGCTCAAAGTGGGCTTCTGTTGCTGAACATAGAAAAATCATGTCTGGTTTTTCTAAGATGAGCTCTTTAAGATCAGTCATCCCAAATCTTAAATGGTATTGGCTCATGATCTCTTTAACGGTCTCAGGATTACGAGTACAGGGGATCACTTCTACTCCAGCTAAATTACATAAAACAGGTAGGTACGCTTTCTTAGCGATACCACCGATCCCAACGATGCCTACTTTAGTTAGTCTTGGTTCACTCATGAGTTTCCTCCTGCATGGTGTTTAGTTTACATACATCGATCCATCCCAATGATTTTGAAACTTCTTCAAGTTCTTCTAGATCCAGTTCAATCGCTGAATTTGAGCTCCCTACCGCTGGAAACACGGTCTCAAAGCGTCTCATCGATTGATCTAGATATACTTTACAGTCAGCCTTTACCCCAAAAGGGCAAACACCTCCAACTCCATGACCTACTCTATCTAAGGTCTCTTCTGGATTAAGCATCCTTGCCTTCATCCCGAATTGACTTTTAAACTTAGCGTTATCTATTTTCGCATCACCTGCAGTGACAACCAATAGTGCCCCTTCTTCATCTCGAAAAGCAAGGGTCTTAGCGATACGCTTTGGATCTACACCTAAAGCTAAGGCAGCCAACTCAACCGTCGCACTAGAGACCTCAAAAACCTTTATGCGAGATTCTACGTTAAATTCTTTTAAATGTTCGAATGCTGCTTCTAGTGCCATGGTTATCCTCAATTCATTGTTTCTATTATAGCATCCAAAAGAAAAACCACCCATAAGGTGGCTTATTGTTTCTTCAATGATTGACGATATAAGGTCATATTCTTATGGCCATCATTTAGTATACGTATCATTTCATGAACTCTTTTGTTTCTAGTCTCAAGATTCTCTGTTGAGAAGATATAGACTGCCCAGTCTTTTCGATAACCTGCAGCTAAGCTTTGAAAGAATGATAAGGCTTTTGGTTCATCCTTTAGGAAGGCTTCTACTTCAGGAATATGATGGATATAATCTGAGCCCATATGAGAAGGTCGTGCATTAGGTACTTTCTTAGAGTCTATTTTCTTTACTTCCAATACGGTAAAGACCTCATCGAATGCCAACATTCGATTAAACTTATACGCACTTTTAAACATGAAGCCATCATCATCCATCTCTACCTTAGGAAAGATCTCATCTCGATGGACATAAGATGGATACAGTGGATTACCTTTTTTTGGATAACAGAGAAACAAAACTCCCTTATCCTTAATTGGATCTTCTTTAACCAAAGATCTTAAAGTTGAGAAGAATTCTTCATTGGTGGTGGTAAAGATAAGCAAGGCATCTTGTTTATCTTGACGTGGATGTGATCCTAAAACATCAAGCTCGTTCTTGAGATAAGTAGGCATATTGACTATAGGAAGATCTTTATAAGTATCTAGTTTGAATTTTTCAATGATTTGTGACATACAGGTCTCCTTTTAACGGTGATATCATAGCGTTATTTTCTTATTATTTCCATTTGAATGACTAAGTGTTAAAGGGACACTGTGATAGAATGTTTAAAGGATAAGGTCAACAAAAGATGAACATCCATTTTGAACAAGTACTAATGAGTAATGAAATCGCCCAGCGAATGATGAAGTGGTATAACGATCCAGAGATCGCCTCTTTTATTCATCCTAATTTTAAGGAAGAGGATCCTCATGTGTTTACCATAGAAGATGTCTTGAAACAACTTGAACCTCATGCTCAGATCACCCATTTATTTATCATGGATGAAGATGAAGTCATCGGAGAGATTTCCATCACTAAGGATTTCCATTGGTTGATGAGAAAGACCCCTGATTCAGCCTGGATATCCATCTTGATCGGAGAGAAGTCTTATTGGGGAAAAGGCATCGCTAAGATGGCCATGCGTTATCTTGAGGATGAATGTCGTCGATTAGGCTATAAACGTATCGAGTTGGGTGTTTTTGATCATAATCTTAAAGCTCAACAACTCTATGAAAGAATGGGTTATACTCCCTTCATCATCAATGAACACATTACCTATTCTGGTGGTGTTTGGCACAATGATATAAGAATGGAAAAAGATCTATAAAAAAAGCCTGTAAGGGCTTTAAGTGTTTATAAGGTCTTTGTCATATGATATTTCACATTGACGATAGGATAATGCTTCTGAACGAAGGCTAGATGATAGCCATGTTTTTCATAGAATGGACGAGCTTGAAAGCTATAGGTATGAAGCACTGCGTACTTACAACCTCGTTTAACAGCTTCAGCCTCCGCTTCGATCAATAGACGTGATCCTAATCCTTTGTAGCGTTGACTGGTTTCTACCCATAGGTAATCGATCTCTAGCCATTGACCTACAATGGTACAGACCAAGCCTCCTAACAATTTGCCATTGGCATCTCGTTCATCAAAAACGATCTCAAGATCATCTTGAATTTCTAAAAATTTCGAATTGTAAGCTTTGAGATGATGACGCACTTCTTGACGAAGCGCTTCTCCTGATTGAATGTGTTTTTGCATAGATCCTCATGTATTGTTTAAATAAAGACAACTGAATTGAGTTTAGCACAAACTGTATCTATACATATTATATATGCTCATGAATTGTTTTACCGAACTTTCGTTCAATTTGATGATTTTATTTTTAAACGTCTATCTTCATTTTCTCCAAAAAGTCACACAGTTGGCTTTATCAACGATATTGAACTCTATCATTCTTGAGAGAAGCTCATAATCGATGGCTTTATTCCAAGGAAACTTCATCAACATCATCGTCTGTTCATACCCTGCTTTTTTAATTTCCTCAGAGAAATGTTTGATCCCAACCAACTCAGTACTACACGCAAGATGTTTACTAGAGATACTGAATCCTACGATAAAAGTCCCATGATCAATAAACATAGGTTGATTCCAGGCAATGCGCGTCTCTAATTCTGGATACTTCTTATGGATCCAATTCAATACTTCTTCTGTTCTTTGACGTTGAGAAGGTTCAGGAATTCCTTCTAGATATTCTTTAAAAGTTTCAATCATATGTACTCCTTTATTACTCTTAAGTACCTTCAATTTAACCTATATAGAATGGAAAAGCAAAAAGAGTGATTTAATAAAGAAGCTTATTCTTGCCTATTTATAATCGAATTACACTTAGGATATATTCATTTTTCATTCTCTAATTTACACCCATTTAGGCAAGATGTCGTTTATAATATTTCTAAAGAGGTATTCTTATGAAACTGTTCAATATTTTTAAACCCAAAAAGAAGCAGATATTAGGATCTGAACCCCCATTTGTGGCCGAGATGAGAGAAAATGAAAGACGTTTTCACCAAATATCCAAAGCTGAGTTCTCAAAACTAGAAGACAGTCAGCTGCTTGATGCGATGCTTTATTGGGTGCATAACCTTCGATGGAATAAAATGGTAAAACTAGAGGATCTATCTGAACCAGTTAAAAATGCTTACGTTTGTTTCTCAGTCTATGGTGAAATCATGAACGGTGGATTGAATCAAGTCTTCTTCAATGAAACTAAATATTATGTTCATCTGTGTGTTGATGGTTACGAGAAAATTGGAGCTCCTGAGATTAGTACCATAATTAAGGAAGCCATGGATATCGTGACCAATCAAAAAGGACGATATGAAGCACTAGACGATGGAACACTTGATAGTTTTATAGAATCCTATGTAGATGACCCACTAAGTGATCTAGACGATGTTTTTTATGAAAAATCTGATGACATAGATCTATGTCAAGTCATCACCAACTATATCCGCTTAAACATCGATAGTTTCGGAAATTAATACAAAAAGAAAAGCCCTTGATGGGCTTTTTGTCTTATGGAGCAGGTGAGGGGAATCGAACCCCCGTATCGACCTTGGGAAGGTCGCGTTCTACCATTGAACTACACCTGCATTGCTTATCTATTTTACCACAACCTACAAAATAATCTCAAGATAGATTTCCGTTTTAGAATGAATAGAGGTGGGAATTGAGTAAGCTTACCAAGTTATCAATTCCCACCTCTAATTTCTAAACCTATTTATCTCATAATGAAATAAATCACTAGCGCTATTATGAACAATCCTAAAAATCCAGTAATCATAGTTCTAAGTTGTTTTGAGTATCCTTTAGGGATGATTTCCCCTTTCATATCTAATTTCACAATGAGTGGGTGTAATCTCCAAAAGTAAGTAGATATAGATAAGATCATCGCAATAACTGAAACCATTTTAATGGTTTCCGAACCAATAAATAATATTACTAGTAAAAGAAAGATAAATATTAGCTTTGTGCCTGCTACCCAATTGGTCATGTATCGGACAAATAAATGAAGGTTCTCATCTTGTTTTGAATCTTCCCAAGCTTTAAAGACCGCTACCCCATTACCGACTCTAGAATCTGGCTTAAAGTAAAGTATCATTATATTTGCGAATTCTAAGACAATAAAGATAACAATAGAAATAGAAAGAATGATCATGGTTTGTCCTCTTACTTGTGGTCTTCTATTTTGAGTTTATCATAAAACTTTATCGCTTTGTTTAGCATAAATTGAATCCTTAACAATTACATCATAGACGACACTCAAAATAGATGATCAGTATAATCAAGACATAAAAAAAGTCCCGATTAAGGACTTATAATGACTCTGGAGCAGGTGAGGGGAATCGAACCCCCGTGTCGACCTTGGCAAGGTCGCGTTCTACCATTGAACTACACCTGCAAAAATGGCGGTCCAGACGGGATTCGAACCCGCGGTCTCCTCCGTGACAGGGAGGCATGTTAACCGCTACACCACTGGACCACTACACAACACTAACGTAAATTGGCGCGGAAGGAGGGATTTGAACCCTCGCGTCAGTTTAACCCGACCTATGCCCTTAGCAGGGGCACCTCTTCAGCCGCTTGAGTACTTCCGCAAGGCCACCTTACAGCGCTTTCTAATGTTAACATACTACCCAACCTTTTTTCAAGTGCTTTTAACTTAAAAACAGATTTTCGTTTTACTCTATGATAAAACCTGCTTCTCTTATGGTTACTTTTGCGGTATAGACCGCATCTGCATCCCCTTCGATCACAACGATATGATCTTTTGGTTTGACGCTAAAGATCAAACGAGTATCTTCTAAAGCCAATCTTAGCTTCTCAGCTTGCTCTTCTGTTTTTAAATCTCTTATGATCAGGATGACTTTCATCATTCCTCCAAAGCGATCTGTAAGGCAATCTCCATCATCTTCGTAAAGGAGTTTTGTCTTTCTTCTGCACTTGTAACTTCGTGGGTTACTAAGGAATCTGAGATGGTCAATAAACAAGCAGCTTCTTTACCTAAATAACGGGCATTCGCAAACAAGGCAAAGGATTCCATTTCGACACAGACGAGATGCTTATCTGCGATTATTTTAGAAATGTCTTGTTCACTTCCACGATAGAAGACATCTGAAGAATGGATCGTACCTGTTTTAAATGGAATATTAAGCTTCTTCGCTGCAGCTTCTAATTGTTTATTGAGTTTAGGACTAGGAACTTGTGTGTCTTCATCATAACCAAAAGCTGTCTTCGCAAACGAAGATTCACTATAAGCACTACTGGCTAAGACCACATCATAGACTTTAACATCCGCTTGATAAGATCCTGCAGATCCTATACGAATGATCTTTTTAACATCATATTGACTAAAGAGCTCAAAAGAATAGATCCCGATCGAAGGCATTCCCATACCTGATCCCATCACAGAGATAGGATGACCTTTATAGGTTCCTGTATATCCAAACATATTTCTAACATCGTTGAATTGAACGACGTTTTCTAGATAGGTCTCGGCGATCTTCTTCGCTCTAAGCGGATCTCCTGGCATTAATACGATAGAAGCTATTTGTCCTTTTTGAGCATTATTGTGTGGTGTTGGCATAGAGTTCTCCTTGGTTTTGAGTAAATTATAGCATACCTATCTTTTCTATGAAACGAAGTTCAAATTGCGGGTTGTTTAGTGCTGATTTAGAAGCTATAATGAGTGTAAATGAAAGGAGACTCTTTATGGACTCAGACCCTCATAGTACCCCATCTGTTTATAATACGTTTACATCTATAGAGAGGATCCTCACTGCTCCTCTCACCACTTGAGAGGAGTAGCAATGTGACCTTTAGCAACAATTTATTCTTCAGCAAGATCCTTCATAAAGACATTCGTAATCTCGATGATTCTGTCATAGGTAACCTCAATGACGTTTTAATCGATTCCAGAGGGATCAAACCAACGCTGACCGCCATAGAAGTCAAAAGCGGCAAACGCCTTTTCTACATCAACTGTGAAGCCATACAGATCTATCGCAGTAGTGCCAATAAATATTATCTACAACTTGGATCGACTCAGGTGACTTTTACATCACCTCCAGAAAATGCGATCTTTTTAGCCAAGGATATCTTAGATCGTCAAATCATCGACATCAACGGAAGAAAAGTAGAACGTGTCAACGACATTAGAATAGGCCTCATCAAAGACAACTGGGCCGTTATCGCAGCTGACATTGGATTAAGAGGTCTTATTCGTCGTTTAGGTCTAGAATACGCTGGTATCATGGTCACCAATCTTCTACATAAGGAATTCCATAATAAGCTGGTCGTATGGGATGACGTTCAACCTTTGATCTCTAATCGAGATAATCTTAAGTTGAATCAACCTTATACAAAGCTAACCACCATGCATGCGGCAGACATCGCCGACATCATCGAAGATCTTGATCAACAAGCTCAGATCGAAGTCTTTAAGTCTTTGGATACTGAACAAGCTGCGGATGTCTTAGAAGAAGTAGAATCCGATGTCCAAAAAGCCCTTTTGGAACAACTCCCTATTGAACAAGCTGCGGATGTCTTAGAGATGATGCCTCAAGATGAAGTCGCTGATATCTTAGAAGAAATCACCGACATCACCGCAGAAAAGCTCTTGATCGAAATGGAAGAACACATCTCTGAAGAAATCAGAGAATTGATGGAATATGATGATCGTACGGTAGGATCCTTGATGATGACCGATATGATGTCTTTTGATAAAGATGAAAACGTTAAATCTGTCTTAAAACAACTTCGTAAGGAACAACCAGAAGAAGACATCACCAACTTCGTCTATGTGACAGATGATAAGAAATTGGTTGGGGTCATCTCTTTGGTGGATCTGATCCATGCGAAATCCAATCGAGTCTTAAGATCGATGATGAAAACAGAAATAGTCATCTTAAGAGACAACGATAAGATCGAAGAAGCCATGGAACAGATGCAGAAGTATAACTTGATGATTCTTCCTGTCGTCGATGAAAACGATGATCTTATAGGGATTGTTTCTTTGATGGATATCGTCTATGAATACATCCGCTTAAAGAAGGTGGACGTATGAAAGATAAACTTAAAAAACGATGGCGTAAACTGATCTACATCTTTGGGATCATCGGTCCAGGCATCATCACCGCAAGTGCAGGCAATGATGCAGGCGGTATCGCAACATACGCGACCGTAGGTGCCAATTACGGTTATAAGATGTTGTGGGGTTTAACCATCATCGCTGTTGGATTAGCGGTCATCCAAGAAATGAATGCCCGTATGGCTGTGGTCACTGGTAAAGGTCTCTCTGATCTAATCCGTGAGAAGTTTGGGGTCAAGTTGACCTTGTTTGCGATGACGATCTTATTTATCGCTAATTTCGGGGTCGTCTTAGGAGACTTCGCTGGGGTCGCTGCTTCGATGGAACTCTTTGGGGTCACCAAGTATATCTCTGTTCCTTTGGTTGCCTTATTCATCTGGATCTTAGTCACCAAAGGCTCTTATATTAAAGTAGAGAAGATCTTGATGTTGTTTACCTTTGTTTTCTTTGGATACATCTTTGCGGCCTTTATGGTCAAACCTGAACCCAATTGGGGAGAAGTTGCTTTAAGCGCTGTGACTCCTACCTTCGATATGAATACAGGATTCATCTTAACCTTCATTGGGATGATAGGAACCACCATAACCCCGTATATGCAGTTCTATCTTCAAGCAGCCATCGTTGATAAAAAACTAGGTCTAAAAGATTATAAGTATGAACAGTTGGATGTCTATATCAGTTCATTATGGTCCAATGTGGTTCAGTTCTTCATCATCGTATGTACAGCGGCGACCTTATATGTCGCAGGTACTCATGTCTCTTCTGCCGCAGAAGCAGCCTTAGCTCTAAAACCTTTAGCGGGCAATTATGCCTTCATCTTGTTTGGGGCAGGCTTGTTTGGAGCTTCCGTCTTAGCTGCTGCGATCATTCCATTATCGACTTCCTATGCGATCACTGAAGCCTTCGGATGGGAAAGTGGTGTCGACTATAGTTTCAAAGAAGCTCCTGCTTTCTTTGGGATCTATACCTTCATCATCGTGATCTCTGCTGCTTTGGTTTTAATTCCAGGATTGAACTTAATGAATCTGATCTTAAGCACCCAACAGATCGCTGGGGTATTGACTCCAATCATCATCATCTTTATGATCCTACTGGTCAATGATAAACGTATCATGGGCAAGTACATCAACAATAAGCTTCAAAATGCGATCTCATCGATCACAGTCATCTTGATCATTGCGTGTACGGTTGCCTTAATGGTTGCCCAATTCCTATAAAAAACGAGTCATCGACTCGTTTTTGTTTTGCTTCCACTATTGGATTTATAGTTGGATAAGATATTGGTCGTATAAGAGAAGATCATCTTATTTTTTTGACGAGTTCTTTTTATGGCGATATCGACAAGCTCATCCATCAGTTTATTGAAAGATAAACCACTGGCTTCCCATAGATAGAAGGATAAAGATCCAGGAATCGTATTGATCTCATTGACATAGACTTTACCCGTAGCTTCATCTAATAGGAAATCGATTCTACATACCCCTGCCCCATTAAGCACCCTAAACGCTTCTAAGGCATAGGCTTGGACTTCTTTCGTCAACGCATCTGATACCTTCGCAGGACAATGTCGGCTCGCAGAAGCCATACCTTTGGCTTTAGAGTTGCCTTTGTATTTGTTGTCATAAGAGAGGATACTGTCTTGTTTCATGACTTCTTCTAAGACAGAGGCTCTTCTTTGATCATAATAACCTAAGACTGAACAGTTAAGTTCTCTTAGTTGAGTAACTGCTTTTTCGATGACGATCTTCACATCATATTGAGATGCTGTATCTACCGCATCGATCAATTCTTTTTCAGTATGAGCGACACTGATGCCTACACTGGATCCTAAATTCGCTGGTTTGATGACGACAGGATAACCTAATTTATCAATTTTTTCTAGGATAGATTTCTTATCATTATGAAACTCATAATCGAAGAACCATAACCAATCTACGATAGGTAAATGAGCGCTTTCTAATATCTGTTTCATGATGACTTTATCTTGGCCTACGGCCCCACCTAAGACATCAGAGCCACTATAAGGGATCCCTAAGGTCTCTAAGAAGCCTGCGATAGAACCATCTTCACAATGGGTCCCATGGACCACAGGGATGACCAAATCGATCTCAGTTCTTTGTTTCAAAGGAGACAAAGGTTTAATAAAGAACTTTTGGTTTTCTTTGACAACTGATACCTGAGGTACAGTTTTCTCGATAAGATCTAGATCTTTATACGCTTCGATATGTTTCAAAGAAGCAGCACTATAGAACTTATGATTCTTAGCCAGATATATAGGAATTACTTTATATTTGGAGTCATCACAAGCTGCCATGGCTTGCATGGCAGATATAATACTTACTTCATGTTCAACGGAATCTCCACCGAATAATACAGCTACTTTTAACATGCCTTCTTCCTCCTAATCAAAGACCACATCGGTCTTATTCAATACCACATCTAATGCTTTTCTTAATTCTTTCTCAGTCATCTTACGACTTAAAGGGGGTAGTTTATCTAAAGGGAAATAGCCTAAACTTAAGATCTCATGATTGTTTTGGAGTTCTCCACTTAGCACAGTCGCACTGAAGTAGATGACATACTCACTGATCATCGAAGCGTATTCTCGATAGAGATCTCGTCTTAAGATACAAAGAACCTTATCTATTCTAACACTTAATCCTGTTTCTTGAAGGACTTCTTTACGAGCGTTGTCACTGGCGGATTCAAACACATCACACCAACCTCCTGGTACTGCGTAAGCCCCATCACTTCTTTCTTGGCCCATAAGAAGCTCATTGTCTTGATTAAGGATGATGATTCTTACAGAGATGTTCGGGGTAGGATAGATGTCTCTTTGATAAGGCAAAGCATCATCTGGGGTTTCTTGATGTTCTTTGAGTTGATTTAAAGCTAAGCTTTGTAGTTCTTCATAATTCTCTAAGGCATAAGGATCTTTAGAAAACTTAAGCCCTATTCTACTGATGGCCAAGACTTTGGCTAGAAATTCATTCCACTTCATCTTAGCGACTAAACGCATCCGGTAGATCATTCTCTAACAGGATGGTATCTTTCGATGAGGCATGTTTATGGACATAAGCGAAAGCTTCTTTAACGGTGGTAAACACAAACACATTCTCCATATCGAATCCAGATTCTTTTAGACCTTCATAGATAGGACGGGTTTGATTCTTCCCAACCAAGATGACCACATCAGCACAGCCATTCATCGTCTTCCCAAATTCAGAATTATACATCTTCTGTTGATTGCCTAGATCGATCATCCCTGGGGTAATGATAAAACGTTTCCCAGGCATCATCTTAAGGACTTCTAAAGACATACGAGATCCTTCTGGATTAGAATTGAAGGCATTATCGATGAAGGTCAAACCATTGATCTTCTTAAGTTGTAGACGATGTTCAATATAGTTGACGTTGGCGACCGCTTTTTGAAGCTTATCCCAAGGTAAACGTAAAGCACGTCCTACCGCAATGGCCACTAAGATATTAGAGACATTGTGCTTGCCTAATAGACGCGTCTTGAATTGTACGGATCCATCTTCGCTTTGAACTTTGAATTCAGAACCTTCTGGAGTATAAGTAATGTCTATGGCTCTAAAATCTACATCCATAGATTCGATCCCTACTGTAATGATACGACAAGTATTTTGGATCTTATAGTGACGGATATAATCGTTATCGAAGTTGAGAACCCCTACCCCATCTTGAGGTAAGTTTTCAATCATCTTCATTTTTTCTTTGATGATGTTGTTGATGGATTTAAAAGTCGCTAAATGTTGAGGACCGATCGATGTTACGATCCCATATTGAGGACGAACGAACTTCGTTAGGGTATTGATCTCACCGACTTTATCCGCTCCCATCTCAACGATGAAGACTTCATGGAGGTTTTTGAGTTGTTGACGGATGGTGATGGTGATCCCCATTGGGGTATTGAATGAAGCGGGGGTAGCTAAGACATAGTATTCTTCGGATAGGATCTCATCTAAGATGTTCTTAGAACTGGTCTTCCCATAACTGCCTGTTATACCTATCTTGATCAGATTATGATGTTTACGTAGTTCTCGTTTAGCGAGCTCAACGTAGAATCGTTTGATCAAAGCTTCTATTGGTTCTGTGATGACTGCCATCAAGATCAACATCAAATGAACGATCGAGTTCTCATACATCATCGCCAATAAAGGTAAAGGCGATAAACTATAATACGCCACCAAGTAATACGCAAAGACCAGTGTCAATAGAACCATCAAAACGATCTGTCGTTTAACACGTGAAGTCACTTTTAGAGGTTTTATATAAGGTTTACGTTTTTCTTGTTTAAGCGAAAATATCGCAAAGAGATAAATCAAAGACAAAGTAAGAAGTTGTCCTGGTAGTTCAAAGAAGATGATGATCAAACTTAACACAAGGCCCACGATCAATGAACGAAAGATCGATAGAATAGACGTTCTTAAAGACGCACTGAACCATTGTAGGTAACGACCCAGTTCATATCGGTTCTGTTGATACATATGTAAGGCATGTTTACCTGGCACATAAAACATCAGACATAAACCGATAAACAATAAAGGTCTAATCAATAAAGTCATCATCTCATTCATAGGTCTTGTCCTTTTCTAAAAAAACTTCAACGATCTTATGGAATCGTGCCGATTGATTATGATAAGCATAATGATCTTCTTTCTCAAAGACGACCAAACCAGCATCTTTCATTTCCTTCTCCATGATCTTACCCATCCATAAAGGAGTTGCCTCATCGAACTCTCCCCAAATAAGCAAAGTAGGCACCGTGATCAAAGGCAAGGTCTTTCTTAGATCAGAATTGACGATCTTAACGAAGGATTGACGAATCACCCCTTCGGTATTCTTATAATCCGTGCTCCCAAAGAAGGCAGCCATCTTTTCTCGATGAGCCTTAAGAGGTTTTAGTTTAAACAGTTGTTTGGCTGTTTTATAAAAAGCCAAGCGGATATAGTAATCAGGACCTCGTTTAGGTTTAAGCCCAGCAGCTCCAGTGAGCACCAGTTTATGGACCTTATATTGAGCTGCATAAAGTAAGGCAACTCTCGCCCCAAAAGAATGGGCAATAATAATAGGCTCATGGATCTCTAATCGATCACATAAGACTTTTAAGTTTAAGGTATATTCTTCTACGCCCCAAGCTACAGGAGGTAAACTGCTTTCTCCAAAACCAGGGAAATCGATGAGTGTGACCCTAAAATATGGACTAAAAAAGTCTTGAGACGCTTGAAACATCTCTAAGTTTTGGCCCCAACCATGTAGACACAAGATATCTTGTCCTTTGCCTAGTTGGGTATAGTGAATCGTAACTCCGTTGATTTGTAGATTTGACATGGTCCTTTTTTAGTATAACCGATTAGTTAAGATACTCGGTCTCTTTCATTCTGTTTTCAAGACTGATGATGAAGGTCACCCCATTGTCTTCATTATGGATTCTGATCTTATAGCCATAGGCTGTAATGACGCGATGAACGATGGATAGTCCTAAACCAAACTGTCCACCTGAGCCTCTCTCATAAGGCTTAAACAACTGCTCCATACGATCTTCAGGGATCCTTATCCCATCGTTATAGACACTGAGCTCATCTTTGGTCAAGCGGATCTCGACTTGGGTCTTGGCGTATCTTAAGGCATTGTCGAGAAGGTTCTCAACGACCACTCGCCAAGGTTCTTCTTGACCTAGATAGGAACAGGAAGTCAATTCAGTGATCAGTTTGATTTCAGGTTTTAAGACCTTGACTGAACGGATGGCTTTTTCGACCACGCTCTTCATATCTGTCTTACCTGGTTTAGCGTCTTGGATCAAATATTCCATTCGATTAAGCAAGAGTAAACTATGAACTTTCTTCTCTAAACGAGAGGCATGCTCAATGATGACATCGACGCTTGCTTCTAAGGTATCGTAAGGATAGATCCCGTCTTTAATGGATTCCCCATAGGATTTGATCGTAGCAATCGGGGTCTTTAAGTCATGGGATATGTTATGGATCATTTCTTCTTTGAGTTCTTCTTGACGTTTAAGTTCTTTGTTCATGGTGACAATGGCTGTGGCCAACTCACCGATCTCATCGTGACGATTGATGACGAGTTCTACGCTTTCACCTTTTTTATAGGTGTTTATGTAGAGCTCTATTTGTTTTAAAGAATGGATCAAGTAACCAACCCAAGCCATAAGGAACAGAAAGATCAATCCAACCATGATCAAGATGATGTTGACGACTTCATTGATCAAGGCAGATTTAAACTGATTCATCGTATTGGTCACCATAAAGCTTACGATCCAGACATCGTTACCGATCTTAGTGGTAGTATAGGCAACATTGGGTTGAGAAAGCACGGTGATGTTATCGGATGTTTCTGTAGTTTGTGTTCCTATTTTAGAAGTAAACTCAGAAAACAAATCGATCCCGATCTGAGTTGCTGAATTGGTCATGATGTCTTGAGAATCATCGGTATAGATCACGTAATGAACGATGGTTGGATCACTGTTTGAAAACAAAGTCTCTTCTGGATAGAAGTTATAAAAGTTCTCGATGACCGCATTTTGAGATCTATGGATCAAAGAAAACATTTGATTCTGAGCGATGTTGTTGATGTTGGTAAAGATATACGACAATAAGAAAAACCCAAACAGGAAAATGGAGATCAGTACGAGACTGACCAACTGTTGGGTTAAACTCATATTCTCTATAAACGTCTTGATTCTTTTCATTAACCCAGCCTATATCCATAACCGTAGATTGTATGGATATTGAGTGCTTTTAGTTTCTTACGAAGTCTTCTTAAGGTATCATCTACGACACGATCAGATCCAAAGTAATTGGTTTCCCATACTCGTTCAAGGATCTGTTCTCTTGAGAAAGCGATCGTCTTATTGCGGACAAACATCATTAAGAGGTCAAATTCTTTCGTCGTAAGTTCAATCTCTATTTCATGTTGATAGACTTTACGTTGGACCAGATCGATCTCATAGCCATCGACTTCGATACGATCATCATCTTTATAGACTCTACGCATGATGTTGTTGACTCGTAAAACGAGTTCTTTAGGCGAGAAAGGTTTGGTGATATAATCATCTGAGCCTTTTTCTAAACCAATGATACGATCAAATTCTTTATCTCTTGCCGACATAAAAATAACAGGTACAGTAGGATTGATCTTTCTGATCTCTTCGATCAAATCAAAACCACTTCGATTATCCAACATGATATCTAGTATCCACAATTGGATATCTGGATTATGGATCTGCGCATAAGCACTCTCATAGGTCAAATGGGATTTGACCTCATAGCCATCTTTTTCTAGATAGCGTCTAACCAATTCATTGAGATCTTTTTCATCTTCTACGATTGAAATGACTCTTTTCATGTGAGGTTCTCGCTTTCGATAAGCTTGACGATTTGTGAAACCAAGGCATCACATTTGTCTTGAGTAGATGCTTCAGCCATGACTCTTACTAAGGCTTCTGTCCCTGAAGGACGAACCAAGATACGACCATCCGTTCCTAGTTCTTTCTCTAAATCAGAAATGATCTTGATTAAGTTTTGGTTCTTTAGAGCTTCTTTTTTATCTTTCACTTTGACGTTAACTAATTTTTGAGGATAGATGATAAGATCTGAAGCAAGATCAGAAAGAGACTTGTTTTCTTCTACCATGATTGAAAGTAAAGACAAGGCACTTAATAGACCATCTCCTGTAGAGAGGTGTTGTTTAAAGATGATGTGGCCAGATTGTTCTCCTCCCAACATCAGATCATTTTGAAGCATACGATCATAGACATATTTATCCCCAACTTGGGTCTGTTCAGTTTTGATACCGGCTCTTTCTAAGGCTTTATATAGACCTAGATTAGCCATGACCGTAGTGACGACTGTGTCTTGTTTAAGGGTCCCATGTTTCTTCATATTGACTCCACAGACATAAATGGTCTTGTCCCCATCGAAGAGCTGACCTTGTTCATCGACCGCGATCAAACGATCCGCATCCCCATCGAAAGCTAAACCAATGTCTGCTTTATGCTCAAGGACGAACTTTTGAAGATCTTCAGGATGTGTAGATCCACAATGGGTGTTGATGTTGATCCCATTAGGTTCATTATGAAGAATCAAGACTTTCGCATTCATCGATTCAAAAACCTGTTGAGCACTTACACAAGCACTCCCATTGGCCGCATCGATGACGACCTTCATCCCTTTGAGATCGATAGGATATAAAGATTTGATGAAGTGTAGATAATGATCTAAGCCTTCTGGATAAGATCTGATCAAACCAATCTCAGTATCATTAGCGTAGATAAGATGTGTTTCTTTATTGATTACTTTTTCTATGGTAGCTTCGATAGAATCATCGATCTTCATCCCTTGATGGTTAAAGATCTTTATCCCATTGTCATAGTAAGGATTATGAGAGGCAGAGATCATTACCCCAGCCACAAAATCTTCTTTAGAGCATAGATACGCTATCGTAGGTGTAGGAACAACCCCTACATCATAAGCGTGTGCAGAAGATGCGGCTAAGCCTGAGCATAAGGCATATTTAAGCATACTCGAACTGATTCTTGTATCCATCCCAACCACGATCTTCGACGAAGGATAAATAGCACCTAAAGCTTGACCAATCTGAAAAGCCATATCTACGGTCAAAGTGACATTGGCTTTGCCTCTGACACCATCCGTTCCAAAATATTGTCCCATAGTGCTCCTAGTTGGTTACTTTAATCTTGATCGTAGATTTGACCAAGGTATACTTCACAAGTGGATTAGGTCCTTCAACATATAAAGCTACTTCGTTTTCACCTAAGACCACATTCTTCATATCGAAATAAACATAGAGATCTTCACTATTAACGAGATCTATATTGGTTTGAGTCCCAAATAGATTGACCGTAGTGTATACATCTCCTAGATCAACTAAAGTAAAACGATATCCTTTTACGTTATTGGAATATTCGATGATGACATTAGATAAGGACTTCGTTACACCTGCACTTAAAGTGATCTGCATATTGACCACATTGACGGAAGTCTTTGTGACACCTGATGGAAGTGGTATATCCGCAACCAGATTGGTATCTGTTGTCAAGGTCGTCGCATCAATAGGAACCAAAACTGTATTGATGGCACCTAAGATGGAATCTTGCCCATAGATCGTAATCGTTTGATGATCATAAGTAACGCTTTCGATGGCCATCCCATAAGGGATCTCACCGATCGGGGATACAGATACAGGAACGGTCTTATTAGGAGAAGATACCCCTACAGTAACTGTAACTTTAGAAGGCAAGATATCCACATTCATCAAGGCTCCGTTTTGGTCATAAGCGACAACTGTACCTTGTTTGGTAAAATCACTGGTGACTTTAGAGACATCGATGAGGACCTTAACCATACCGATTTGATCCAAAGTATCTTGAGAAGCTCTGATGATGACTTCTTGATCAGACATCGTCGGGACACCTAAGACATACTCTTGATTCATTTGATCTTTATTGACGAAGTCATACCCTAAAGAGAAGCGTTCAGAGATCTTCTTCTTAATGGTGACGACAGCTGTTGTTTGAGAGAGTGCCACATCTAGTCGTGTTGAAAAGTCTTTAGGACTTAAGGTGATCTCATGGGTTCCTTCAAGTAGTCCTGAAAGATCCGCAACCACAGAATAAGCTTTTTGTGTGTTCATCAATGAGATATCAGAGAGATCTCCTATGACATAAGCTGAGACTTCTGAAGGTATACCTGAGACCTCATAGATCTCTGTATTGGCGATAACCGTTACAGGGATAGACTTGATCTTCCAACCTGATTGAATAGGATTGTTTAATACAGATTCTCCAAGATTAAAACTAATGGCGGTGTATAAGACGACCGCTAAAATCAAGGTCACCAGTTTACTTGTCTTATTGTTGTAGAGAAGCTTATCAAACCATAGACTAATGAATTTTAAGATTCTTAATAAGATCTGTTCGATGGTGGTATAAGTATTCGCGACTTTTTTACTTGAATTGGCGATCTGTTTCGCCAGTTCTAGTTTATCTTGCCCATCATGGGTTTGAGGTCTTTTAGTAGCCATGCTTATTCACCTCCTTGATTAGAATCATCTGTTGTATCATCCAAAAGGGATTCATCGGAGACACTGTATTCTAGATTAAGTTTCTCTAAACGATCAATATTGAGTTCAGGATTCTCATTGGTTTCTAGGTTTGTAGGTTCATCGTTTACTTTAGGATTTCTTCTCCCAAAACGAGACTTTCTTTCCCCATCGATAGGAAGGATCGTAAGGGTCGTTTTAGGTTTCATCGATTTGGTATGATCTACTTCAGGTTGATCTAAGATGATGGCTTTCTCAAGATAATTTCTAAGATCAGAAATACCTATAAGCTTAAGCTCACCTTTTTCAGCGATGGATATACGACCGCTCTTCTCAGAGATGACGATCGTAATCGAATCAGTGATCTCACTGATCCCAATCGCAGCTCTATGACGAGCACCGATACGAGATGGTAGATCTAATGTGGTTGGGGGAAAATACGCAGAAGCACAGGCAATACGATCGCCTTGGATGATGATGGCCCCATCGTGTAAAGGAGTCGTAGGGACAAAGATCGATTGAATAAGATCTGAGCTTACTAGCGAATTCATTTGAGTTCCTGTAGCGATATAATTGTTTAAAGGATGACCTTGTTCAATGGTGATCAAGGCGCCTATTCTATTGGTAGATAAATCTGCAGAAGCATCGACTAAGGCATCTACCAACTTCATGCGCTCATTACCTGATAAGGTCGATAAACGAGAGAAGACTGTGGTCTTACCGATACGTTCTAATAAGGATCGTATTTCAGGTTGGAAGATAATGATGATGGCGAGAAAGCCCCATGTCACCAAGACCCCTGCTAACCAGCTTACGGCCGTAAAGCCAAAGAAGTTGGCGGTAGCTTGAAGTAACAAGATAAAAACAATGCCTTTGAAGATTTGGGATGTTCTGGCATTGTTTCTCACTATCTTGACGCCGTAGTATAACAATATCCATAAAATAAGGATATCGAAAATCATTCTAAACAGTTGGACGATGGTTTGTATGGTGCTGTAATCGAACATGATCAAACCCTCCTTAGTCTCAAACATTATAACATAATCTCAATTATGTGATAAACCGAACCTTGTGAAATTGTGTGAGAGCAAGCACAAGATTTGTGTGATACAATGAACTCTATGAACACAAAAATACAACTTGAAAATAAAACAATTACCCTGATTGGGACAGCTCATGTGTCTCATCTATCGGCTCAAGAAGTCCTAGAGAACCTAAGTAGTGGATCCTATGATGCGATCGCCATTGAGCTCGATGATGAACGCTTCAAAGGTCTAAAACAAGATAAATCCTGGGAAAATACAGACATCATACAACTCATCAAACAAAAGAAAACAGGGCTTTTAATGGCCCAGTTGGTTTTAGCATCGTATCAAAAACGTATCGCAAAAGCCAATTCTATCCAAGTTGGTCAAGAAATGATGACCGCGATAGATTACGCAAGTGCTCATGAGATTCGCTTACTTATGATCGATCGTAGTGTCACAGTCACTTTTCAACGTATATGGCGAGCTTTGAACTTCTTCGACAAGATGAGTATGTTGACTCAACTTATTAGCTCAGTCTTCACCAACGAAGAGATCTCAGAAGCTGATCTAGAAAAACTTAAGGAACAAGATATCCTTCAAGCTGCCTTATCAGAAATCAGTACGAAATTCCCTAAAGTCGCAGAAGCACTTATTTTCGAAAGAGATCGAATCATGGCCTATAAACTAAGACACGCACCAGGAAAAAACATCGTCGCGATCGTTGGGGCTGCCCATGTCTCTGGAATCTTATCTCATATAGAGAATCCTAATTTAGAAATCAGAGATTTGATGGTGGTACCTGCTCCTAAACCAAGCTCAAAGATCCTCTCTTATATCTTTCCTTTATCGATCGTAGCCTTGATCGTGATCACAATGATCATGACGCCTAATATGGCTTTGAATACGATCATCAAGTTTATCGTCTTCAATGGCTCATTAGCGGCATTAGGCACCTTATTAGCCTTTGGTCATCCTGTCTCCATCATCACAGCTTTCGTTGCAGCTCCGATTGGGATCTTATCTCCCGTCTTAGCGACAGGATGGTTTGCGGGCTTGGCTGAAGCCTACATGCGTAAACCAAAGGTAACCGATTTTATGAATCTTCAAGATGATGCGATGCATATAAAAGGCTGGTGGAAAAACAGGGTCTTACGTATTTTATTGGTGGTCATGATGGCCAACATCTTCGCCAGTTTCGGATCGATCATGACATCGATCGATCTCTTCAAAAATCTATTCAAATAAAAAAGATGATATTTCATCTTTTTTTGTAGATTAGGCCCAAAGATCGAAAGGATAATAACCCTTCTCTTTGAATTCTAGAAAGCGAGATACCACATAAGGTTTATCTTCCTGATAGGTCACCCCAAACCATTCATTCTCAGAAGACATCACTTCGATCGAGAAGGTCTTAGATTTAATCGTTTCTCCTATCATCGTAGGAATAACGTGTTCACATTTAAGCGGATTATTAGACAGTTCTCTTTGAAGATAAAGAGTGAGTTGTTTTCCAGCCAAATCAAATATCTTAGGGGTAAAACCCCAGAAGTTCATAGAAACCAAAGCATCTTGATCTAAAGGATTCCATCCCAATTCATCACTTCCACTTAAAATCAGATCCCCAACACGTTTGATTTTAGCGTGTTCTTTTACATTGACCAAAGACCCCTTAGAGACTTCACAGACACCTCTACTTACAGTACCTGAATCTGATAAGGTATTGCTTAGACGATAGCCTACCATACTATAGACATCATCTTTAATTTCATGGGTCAAGAAATCAAACATTTTCTTAAAGGCATCTTTTCCATAATAATCATCCGCATTACAAATCATAAAAGGTTCTTTGACTTGATGACGGCAGATCCATAACGCATGGGTAGTTCCCCATGGTTTTTCTCTTCCTTCTGGGGCAGTGAAACCTTGAGGTAATTCTTTCATATCTTGGAAGATAAATTCCACATCTACGAATTTTCTTACTTGATCGACTAAAGATTTCTTAAAGACCTCTTCGTGTTCTCTTCTAATGATCAAATAGACTTTTTTAAAGCCTGCTTGGATCGCATCATAGATGGAAAAATCAATGATGGACTCTCCATTATTGCCTACAGTATCGATTTGTTTTAAACCACCATAACGACTTCCCATACCCGCTGCTAAGATCACTAGACTAGGATTTTTCATAAGATACCTCGTTATCATTATTGTATAGTGATTTAGGCAAATACTCAATGAGAATTATGAGTTTGAGACCACTGTCTTTGTCTTCTCTAATTCAAATTTTTTCTTAGCATTGATCATAAACCCATATGTAACATAACCAAAGATGGCGACTGGTAATGTAAGAAACCAAGTAGGCAACCATAACAAGATCCCAATGGTCGTAAGGATCGCTTGAGTCAAAATAAACCCTGTCTTATTGGTTCCATAGCCTACCCAAGAGAAAATAAGCGATAAGATAACTAAGATCGTATGAGGTAACATCACAATAAACACCAAACCAAAAACAAATGGCGCAGCTGGAGTATTCCCGTTTGTTTCATTCATTACTTTTAGTGAAAACAAAAGAATTAAAAGCATCAAAATAAAATAAGCACTATTAAGCAAACTTAAAATCAATGCGAGTATGGATTTTTTCATAAACCCCCTTATCAAGATTATTTTATTCGAAAATAAAACCATCTCCTAGAATTATCCTTGAAAATGGTCAGTTAAGTGTGATTCTTTCTAAAATACTAAGAGAATGATCAATAAGATAACAGGTAGATAAAACATAAGTACGATGAGGATAAACCATATCGATGGGTCTATCGTTTTTTTCTTTTGAATCCAAAAACCTATGACAGCACTATACATCAATACAGAAAGCCCATTGATCCACCATGTTTGTAAGATCATCTCCATGATTGCGTAGATAGCATAATTGGCCGTTAAGAACATCGCAACTTTACCACCCAAAGGAATATGCATGGTAGTTTCGCTCATGGCTCGTAAAAAGCTTTGTTTAAAGTGATATTCATGGCAATTAGGACAAGTTTCAATCAGCTCTTGATCATAAGTGAAATCACACTTCGAACAAGGCGTTAGTTTAGGTGATGTCATGATGGTCCTCTTTCATAGAGTAATAAGCTTCGTTACATCTATTATAAGTGCTTTTACTCAAACTGACAAATACCTTATGTATCTCTTTATTGGAAGTTTTTAGCCCATACTTCAACCAAGTGTTCAAGAGACATTCTCGCATTGGCAGGACTGGTGGAAGGAAGAAGGACGATGGGAATCTTCGTTTGAGGGAAAACGTATTTAGTATAGAGTTCAAAAGCCTTATTCCCATTTGCGTATATTTTAGTGATCGAAGAAGCTTCTATGATCGATTGGATATCATTAGGGATCCCATTCTCTATCGATGAATCACTAGACCCTATAATATCACACGACTTGATCACATCCCATATGGCTATCCCATGATGAAGAAGCATTTCTTTCTTCTCATTGATGGATAAAGGTTTCTCACAGCCCAACAACTTACGCAAGACATCCCAAAAGCGATTCTGAGGATTTCCATAGTAGAAGCCACTTTCTCGCGACTTAACCGATGGGAAAGAGCCTAGGATCAATAGTCTTGAGTGTTGATTATAGAGAGGATCGATGGGATGAATCATAAAGAAGACTCTACTCTAATAGGATCTTTAATCAAAACATAATGATCATAAGATCCTCCACAATACCTAAAAGACTCTTTTTGATGAAGCTGAAATCCTAAGTTTTTATAGAAAGTAAGATTGTTTGGATTTTGTG
This sequence comes from Erysipelotrichaceae bacterium, assembly GCA_013334325.1. GTDB lineage: Bacteria > Bacillota_I > Bacilli_A > Erysipelotrichales > Erysipelotrichaceae > UBA2212. The sequence continues at coordinate 38,614 of JAAXXT010000005.1, forward strand.
TTTCAAGATAAGTAGAGGATGAGCTCAAGTCATGAATCATTTTCGTCGCAAGTCCTTTGTTTCTAGCTTTCTCATCAACACAGATCAAAACTAAATGATCCATTTCTTTATTGTTTATATCACTTAGGATCTTCTTACTGAATCGTTGATAAACTATGGCTTTGATGAGACTAAGAATCCCACTACTACTAATCAAAAGGAATCCATCTTTTATCGATAAAGGTCTTATCTTATCTTTTGGTCTTTGATAGATTATGGCTCCGCTTTTATCTTCCAATACAAAGGTAAATGATTGACACATCTTCAATTGGGCTTTAAAGAAAACTTGAGCTTTCTTCTGTCTTTCTTTTGGATTAGGAAAAAAGAAAACAAATAGAGGATCATCCTTAAAAGAGCTTGCACAAAGTGTAGCCACTAGATCGATCTCATCTCTTTTTATAGATTGAAGATTCATCTTCTCCTCCTTGACTTATCTCAAAGGATTTTTTTAATAGGAATTCTAAGTGTTGAGTATGTATTTTCACTCTTGTATATCGAAAGGATAAACCAATAGAACTGATAAATAAGGTTTATTACCAGGTATAATGCATGACCTTCTCGACAAATATCTTCGCGATACTTGGATCAAATTGTGTACCAGCATTTTTCTTTATTTCTTTAATGGCTTCATCGATACTCATAGATTTACGATAAAAACGATATGGACGCTCTGAGATCATCGCATCATAGGAATCTGCGATCGATATGATACGGGCGAAGATCGTGATATGATCTTTATCTATGCCTCTAGGATAACCATTCCCATCCCATCTTTCATGATGAGCGTAAACATCCTCAGCGATGTCTGAGAAATCTGTAGAAGAAGCTAAGATACGATACCCTATCTCAGAGTGCTTCTTCACTTCGATCCATTCTTTTTGAGTCAAAATAGTTTTACTGTTTAGGATTTCCTCATCTATACCTATCTTACCTATATCATGCATAAGAGCTGCAGTACGTAATCGATTAAGAGAATCCTTATCTAAACCCATCTCTATGGCTATTTTGACACTGATCTCACTCACACGTTGAGAATGTTCCATCTCACGATTGTTTTTCTCAAACAAAGTATTCATGATCAAGGTCACTGTCTTATTTCTCATACTGGAACTTTCATTCAGTTTGAGACGATACATTCTTTCTTCTGCTTCTCTTATGATCGTATTCATATTTTCTTGATCTAATGTTTTAGTTTGATGACCAAAAGAAATAGATATATTCAATCCGTCAACCTTCTCTTCATTCGCAATTTCCATGATCCTCGAAATTACTTTTTCAGTATCATCGCTATTCGTATTTGGAAGTATGATTGCAAATTCATCTCCTCCTAAACGAGCGATTATGTCATCTTCTCGACAAGCTTTTTGCATCGCAAACGCTACACTTTTTAAAAGCTGATCTCCTTTTAAATGTCCAAAGGAATCATTTACCATCTTCAAGCCATTAACATCACCCATGGCGATACTTATGGGTAGATTTCGTTTGGTATCTAAGCGTACAAGCTCTTCTTCAAAAAAGCGTCGATTATATAGACCAGTTAATTGATCATGATAGCTTAAGTATATGAGTTTATTTTCAGAGATTTTGCGATCAGTTATGTCTTTAGAAACCACCAGAATAGCTTCTCTGTTTTTCCATGTAAAAAATGTGGCGTTTATTTCAACCGGAAAAACAGTCTCATCTTTTTTCTTATGATATCTAAGTGGGATTTGTGTATACCCACCTTCAAATTCTTTAGCAGCTTTTTCTGTTGCTTTAGGTTCATATGACATATCCGTATTCTTTAGTTTCAACATCTCATTTCTAGAATATCCATAAATGGTACACGCAGAATCATTGACCTCTAGAATATCCCCTTTTAATCGATCAATAACAAATATAGCATCACCTTTAAGAGTGAATAAATTCCTAAATCGTTCTTCGCTCTGTTTAAGTTCAAGCTGTTGCTTGTCTTGAAGATAGAGATATACGATCAACGAAACCAGCGCAGCTGCAGAACCAGACAAAATGATCTCTGGATATATCAATTGGAGCATCAACATCGTTAATGAGATGACAGGAAAAGAAAGCAGCACATTAGGTAAACGTTGTGTTAACTTAAATCTACTAAAGTAAGCGATAATAAACATTAACAAGATATAAAGCAAATGAATAACATAAGTCAGAATAAACAACTTGCCTTGGGTAAACCCTAAGACTTCATCGATCGAATATAGTGAATGTGTAAATAGATTTGAAATAACAAATATACTATACAAAATATAAGGAATGATGACGATATACAAATAGGATTTGATTCTTTTGTCTTCTTCCCATCCTACTGCGATCATATATTGCGTAAACAATAAGGACAATAAAGGTGTAAGAAGAAAATAGAGGAGTTGAACCGTTTGATTTAATCCACTAGGAATTTGGCTATAATTCTCAATCGCTATGATTGAAAGGATAGAGAGTAGAATTTCAAAAAAAACAAATTGAAGAAATAATCTAAATATCCTATTTTTAAGACTATTTGTCTTTTCTTTATCCCATGAATAAAAAATCAAAACAAGCACAAAAACAAGAGATATATATTCTGCGGCTGAATTCCATTTCATAATGTATCCCTCCCCATGATCTTTAATTCATCATAACAAAACTACCTTCTATATGCAAAGCTATCCATTGGTGATCAAACGATCTAGAATAGACACTCTATCGTATAAACGAATAGGGATCTTTTTCGTTTAGCTTAAGATCCTTATCGCGTTTTCCTACAGGAAATGCATAAAACATAAACTCTTCTTCTCCATCCAGTTCAAAAGCTTCGTTAAGTACTGCTGCATTAATATAGCCAACACCACATCCCCCTAAACCTATGGAAGTTGCGGCTAAATACATATTTTGACTGATATGGCCAGCATCGATCAAAGCCACTCTATGGGCATAGATCCCATATCTCCACTCGCATCGATAAGCGACCACACTATAGAAGAAGTTGATGTTTGCCTTGGCAGCCCACACTTGATCACCTAAGGCTATACTAATAAAAGGCTTGAGATCTTGTTGAGCTGATAAACATTCAATTTTATGAGACATAGGAAGATAATGATAATACCCATCTTCTAAACTCTCAACATTTTGAAGAATCATATAGGTCTCAAATTGATGACGAGCACCACCACATGGGACAGTACGTATCGTCGCGTAATTCTGACCACGTATTTCTTTTACACCTTGGGTACACCAAAGTAGATAAGATAACTCCAATATCGACATCTTTTCTTCACTATAAATACGAATAGATTGTCTTGTATTGATGATCTTTAAGAAGTCATTCTCTATCGGTAAATTTTGAAAATCAATCGGTAAATCGATTGAAACAGATCGCATCGCAGGTTTAGCCAATAAAGGTTGAGGTAGTTTAAGATCTTGATCGGATTTATACTCTGGATCCTCTACAGGCATCTTCATAGATTCTCTACCTTCTTTGATCATTTGATCGATATATTGTTTATCCATATGAACTCCTTTAAGACGTATGCTCATTATAACACCACAGTGAAAACTTAATTGAGTTCATTTTCAAAGATTAATGTCCTTTTTAATCAATATTGTATCTACCGTAAAAATAAAAACGAGATAGTCTTTCTACCTCGTCTTAAACAACAGCTCAATAATTTTTCATTGTATAAAATACTTTAATCCATTGTCTCCATTACCCAAACCGGTATAAGCCCATCAACTTTAGAATGGAGAAATCCTAGATAGATAGGGTCAGAATTTCCATCATTGTCTGATACGATGACTTCTACAGTAAAAGTATGTTTGTCTGATCCACCTCGATTATCATTATCGATCTGTATAGAAACTACAGTTTGATCAAGAGATTCAAAATAAGCCACCAATGGTTCAACCACATTGGTTTGAAGTGCAGCAAGATCTTCTGCGGTGTAATAGAGTTTCGCCATGATGTAGACTTGAGGTAAAACAAGACCACCTGGGAATGGATTGACTTCACACTCTTTACATACTTCGCATTCTTTACATACTTCACATTCTTCCGCAACAGGTGCACAACCACTTAGTAAAACGAAAAATACCACAATCCACATTTTTCCTAGTTTCATAAAATCCCTTCCTTTCACCTTAATGGTTTCAATGTATTCACACTATATTATTATTAAACAGTATTCAATGACCTTAAGAATAGTTTAGCACTGAATTTCACCAATATATAAATATTTGTTTATTATATGGGTTTATTCACAATGCGTGCTTTCAAGATTATAAAGTTACCTTTTTAGTGACCTTAATTGAAAGGCTTTCCCGTGACCTGGATAGATCATTCTAGGATGAAGTTGTTTAATTCTTTCGATGCTCTCTTGATGTTTAACTGAATCATCGATATATCCAAAACCTGGTAGATTATAAATGAGATCTCCACAGAAGAAATCTCCGTCTTTCGTTAGTATTCCAATGGATCCATTTGTATGACCTGGTACATATACTATGTTTGCTTCTAATCCATATTCAACTAAGTTTTGACCTTCTTCTAAATAGAGATCAGCTTTAAAGGGCTCCATCTTGCTTTGTTTACTCAATAAATCTAGCTTTCTAATCACCTTAAACAACAAAGATAAATGATCCGGCTTTGTTTTCCTACTTTTAGAATCATCTCCTGTTTCAATCATCAAGGAATCCAGTTTATGAATACCCACTTTGGTGTTATAAAGATCTCTTAAATAAGCCGCATTCCCCACATGATCCGCATCCCCATGAGTCAACACAATCAATTTTAGTTGACCTGGTGTACAACCATATTCGATCAGTGCTTTTTCTAAGAGTTCTCTTTGATAAGCATATCCTGTATCGATCAACACGAAAGAATCATCACTATGTATAAGATAACAGTTTACGATACCCAATTTTATTGTGTTTATACTAGTCGTCATGGTTTCACCTTAACCATATTTTAACACTGTTCATTTCCTTCGTTCAATAAACTAGAGATTTCTATCCTCAATAGAAAGATATCAAACACTTCATTTTGATGAACTAAGATAAGCTTAAGTTAACTTTCGCACAACAATGCTTTTTTGATACAATAGAAGCACATGAGTACCCCAAAATGAACCATTATGATCGCCTAAAAGTAAACCAAGAATATTATGACCGTGTCGAGATGTTGATCATGCCTACACGAAATGAAGCTGCGATCTTTACCACAGTTCATATCCATGCCCCAAAACTGGTGACCTACTTAAAATCCAACGGGTTACGATTCTTTCCTTATGTTTTATACAGCTGTCTTAAGACCGTGAATAAACATCCAAATCTAAAACGCTTTGTCATAGGTCATAAGGTCTATGATCATAAACGTATACTGATCTCTACTGTCATCAAAAGAGATAAAGAAGATGAGAAAAGCAATACTTTTGTGAAGTTTGAATTGAAAGAAAATATGACCACACATGATGTCCAAGGTTTATTGGATCAGTTGATAGATCATACTCGATCAGAAAAGAAACATGATACTGATCAATTGATGAGGTTTCTTTCTCATTTACCTACTTTCGTTTTTTCGATCGCACTTAAAATAGCCTCATTTTTAGATAAATATGATCTTTTACCCAATGCGATCATAAAATCAGATCCTTTACATACAGGTCTAGTCATCGCTAATCTTGGTAGTATCAAAGGACAAAGCGTATCTCATCATTTGTTTAACTGGGGAACTTGTTCTATGGTGATCACGATTGGAGAATTCACGGCATCAGGCGATGTGGATGTGACCTTCTCTGTAGATGAAAGAATCGCAGAAGGCGTTGCCTTCTTTAAAGCCATTGATACCTTTAGAAATCTTTTGGAGAATCCAGATGACCTTAATGGTTGATCGACTTCAATATAACGCAGATCACTATCCTAGTGAGATAGCTTTGACACTCAATGGGAAACATATTTCTTATCACCAATTGATGATGATGATTAAAGAAGCCATCCAAAAATGTGATGCCTTAGGTCTTCATAGAAACGATAGGGTTGCTTTAGTCTTGCCTAATATCGTTGAGACCGTGATACTTTTTTATGCTTTAAATGCCATGGGGATCACCCTTGTGATGATGCATCCATTAAGCTCAGGAAAGCTTTTAAAAGAACGTTGTGAGTTGATGCAATGTAAGACTGTCTTCGTAATGGATGTACTTGAGAAAGCTCTAGAAGGTCACATAGATTCATTTAGAAAGATAATCATTTCCGCCTCTCATAGTTCTACAGGAGTTATTGCCTTGGGATTGAAACTGAAATCAAGTTTGAGCTTATCTAAAAAGATCTTATGGGATAAAGTGATCCCAACAAGCACTCCTATTGAATACAGTCCTCAAAAGGATGCTGTCGTTTTATTCTCCAGTGGGACCAGTGGCCATCAAAAAGGCATTCGTCTAAGTAATGAAGCTTTCAATGCCTTGGTGGATCAAATGCTAGATGTGATCGAACCTCAACGAGGCATAGATTCTATGTTTTGTATCTTGCCTTTCTTTCATGGCTTTGGTTTAGGCATCGGAATGCATACAGTATTGGCTTTAGGAGGAAGATGTATTTTAGTACCTCGTTTACACAAAGCGACCCTCATCAAGACCCTTCTTAAAGAGAAACCAACTTATATCGCTGCAGTTCCTTATCTACTAAAAGTACTTCTAAGAGATCCTCAGTTTATCAAAGCTGATCTATCTTTCATCAAGCAGGTCTTTGTGGGTGGGGAAGGCGTACCTTTAACGTTGATTAAAAACTTCAATGAGGTCTTAAAAAGACAAGGATCCAAAGCTGTGGTTCAAGTAGGTTATGGATGTACAGAAACAGTAACTGCAGTAACTTTGATGGATAAAGAAGACTCAGGAAACATTGGGGTCGGGAAAGCTTTTAGAGGCAATACAATAATAATTCTTAAAGAAGATGGACATTTCGCTTCGACAGATGAGAATGGGGAGATCTTGATCAGTGGACCTACGCTGATGAATGGTTATGTCAAGCAAGATGAACTTACACAACAAGTCTTAATAAACATCGATCAGATCACTTACTATAAAACAGGTGATATAGGATCAATAGATAATCAAGGCATCTTGTCTTTTAAACATCGTAAAGATGAGCTGATCAAAACCAAAGGATACATTGTAGACCCAAGTGAGATCATTCAAAAATTATGTGCGATTCAAGGCATCGAAGAAGCTAAGATCTTTGTCGATGAGAAAGATCAACTCATCGCAGTTTTAACTTTAAATGACCCTTCAAGAATTCGTAAGATCCCAAAAGAAACCACCCAAGCCCTAAAGGACCTGGATGGTTGGTGTATCCCTAAACATTATCATATACTCAAAGCTTTACCAATAAATGAAATGCGTAAATCAGATTATCATGCCTTAAGAGAAGGCATCAAGAACCGATCCCTTGAATTTCTGTTGGAATGGTCCCTTTAAAATGTAGACCATCCGCATCGATCTTGAAGGATTCCATACTGAATCCAGGTAAACTATCAAAGATGCGATTCATTTCAGTTCCTAAATAAGTCCCATAGTCATTGGCTTGATCAACAGGTAATGGAATATATCCAATAGAAACGTTCGTAAAGCTTGCCTCGAATGCTTTTCCAGTCCCTTGAATCAAGGTACCTTCCCCATAGATTGAACGACCTTTTACAGTCGAATCAATAACACCTTTAAAATCTTCCGCAGCTGGAAATGTCGTATATACCATACTCAAATCATTTCCTATCTGAGCAGAAGCGATGTATTTATTATCCCCAACGAATTTAACTCTGATCTTCGTAAGAATACTATCCCCATTGATGACTTCATTTAGGATCGCCGTAGCTTCTGCACTGGTAATGACCCCTTCTACTTGACGTCTTCCGACTGAAACATAGTGTCCAAAGAAGATATCTTCAATACTGGCACTGTTTTCATTTAAGGTGATTCCACCTTTATCGAGGTAAGACTGTAAATCGGATTCTGTGTACGCTACATTAACAGACTTAGGCAGGAAAAAGAGTCCTACACCTATCGCAATAAGCAAAACGAAAATCAGTACGATATTTCTAAAAATATGTCTCTTCTTTTTCATGATAATCCTTTCCCGGATAGAGCCGAACTTGTCTAGCAAGTGATGGTTAGTCTCATTTTATCAAACAATCATCTCATTGACAAGACAGCACTTTCGTTTGTAAGTACTAAACATTATTGAGCTTAGGTTGGTTGTGTAAGACTAATGTATATTTATAAGGATAATTGTAGAGCATCTGTGTTTTGTCCTTATCTATTCATAGTTTTACTAGTAGGAGCTCCGTAACTTATGAAAATTCATATGCTGGGTCATATAACCAATGAAAAAGCCTTTTCTAAGGCCTCACTGTATAACTAGTGCCATCATCGAGAGCAAGGAATAGGAGTATTTTTAAGTGGTAGATATGATAAAAGGCTTAATAAACAAGCCTTTTTATCGATTTATATCAGATAAGTAGGATTAAATCTATTAAAAATAGGAAATCCGTTACCCATATTTACACTTTGGATAGGACTGTTTGTTCACTATGATATTTGTAAAGAGACTTCGTTTTTCTCAATACACTTCAACTTTCTTCTATTCTAACTTGGATCCACTTTTAGTGGCCAAGCCATATTATCTTGTAAGACTATTAGAAATAATCTTGTAATAATCATTCTCTAAGAATTTCTGCGAATAATAGAATTTAGCATTAACGACTTCAATCATATGGTCAACATAACCTTGATTTTCAACAAACCCATCATTATAAATAAATTCCTTTGTTTTTGCATTATATTTCCCAGCGGAGGTAATAAAACTATGATCTTTGAAGATGACCAATGGGACAGTATTTGAGAAGATATCTGTTCCCATCAAAATTCTCGAATCATAAGGAATACCCAATAAATTATTGATTGTTGGTAAAAGATCGAGACTAGAGATGGACTTCGTTATTGTTTCTGGTTTGATATTAGGATTATAAATGATTAGAGGACTTCGATACAAATCAAATTCCAACTCTATTTTCACCCCTTCATTCATACTTGTGATGTATTCCATTCCCATATTATATGGATAGTGATCACCAGACATTACAATTAATGTCTTATCTAGTTTACCAGCCTTTTCAAGTTCATCCAACAAATAAGCCATTGCCTTATCTAGTTCGATCTGACTAGCGAGATAACCTTTTACATAAAAGTCGTAGGGTAAATCGCTAACTAAATCACGGTTTTTCTTTGACTGTGCATTAGAACCCCAATACCAATAAGAATGACCAGAAACAGTCATATAATATACATGAAATTGATCATCATTGATAAACATCGGAATTGTTTCTTTCATCATATCGTAATCAGATTGAGGCCATTCACCAGTATCAGTTAAACCGTTTCCAACCCCCATATAGGTATAACCCAGATTTGGATGAGAAAGGTCACGGCGATAATATTTATAATCATTATCATGAAAAGCATAGGTCGAATAACCCATGTCTTTCAATTGATGACCTAAGACAAACCCCATATCGTTCTTAGAGGATTCTTTAAGGCTCCAGACCCCTGATTTTGGAAGCATACTGGTAAAGCCCATATATTCGGCATCTGATGTGGATACGGTATAAAGCGGGTTATAAAAATTAGTAAAGAAGTAACCTTCGTTAACCAACTTATAAAGTGTTGGAGTGATGTCTTGACGAACAGACCAACGTGTAAAAGTCTCTGCTGTGATGTAAATCAAATTATAGCCCTTATAAAGTCCAGTTTTCGCATTTTGTTTTGAAGGATTTTGGCTATAATAATATTCATGCATTGTTTTAAGCGTTGGATTTGTTTCGTTGGCAATAAGTGTTTCAAAAGGAATATCAAGTTTGTTGTAGATAAAAATCGGGTTTGGTATTTCTGGTTCTTCTTCATCGATTACTTCTGGGATACGTATGGCATTTTTTAACCCGAATCCTTCGCGTACAATGCGTGTAACATCGACATTCAAAGAGGTTACGACACCTAAATAATTTATCGAATCTATGACATCGGAATGATACACTAAAGCAGCGTAAACAGCATCATCACGTTTACTTAAATTAACTCCGAGCAGTGTCCCTCCAAATAGTACTAAAAACAGGATGAATGCGAGGCTTCCTTTTTTAAATGACCAAGGAGAAGACTTAAGATATTTGGTAAAGAACATTAAAATAAAAACAGGGGTAAAAAATGCGAAAGCGACTTCCGTATGATTAAAGATGAGAATCGAAATCTCATTTGAATAACTTTCAGCAACCATCCCTGCCTGAAATAATGAATAAGCAATATAGAAAGTATTAAAGAAAAAATAGTAATACACTTGAGATGCAAAAAGTGTAGCCAGAATAAACAACATAGTAAACAAAAATAGTCGATTATGCTTTATTGATCGAGTAATCAACGTTAAAAGGAGTGCATAAGATAAATTGAACACAATAGGTGCTAAATGAAAATCGACCTCAGGTATAAACAATCGCAATAAAAATTCATTTAGACACAGTAGAGAAAAATAAAGTAAAAAGAAATAAGATGTTTGGGATAAGATATTTTTTTTAAGTGAAGTGTACAAGTCAATGATTCTCCTTTGTTGATTGATGGCCAGATGCTATGGATTAAGACTTTCTTTAATGATTTTAAATTAATCATACTCTAAGAATTTAAGCAAATAATTGAAGTTGGCATCAATCACTATAAACAAGATTAACTTTTACAAGTTCGTGTGTGCCTTTATAACTACTAATACCTTTAAATTTTACTTCTTTCATCAAGGTTTCACTATCATTATATGCTTTCTCTATTAAAGCATATATAACAATTACAAATTCATCTTTGGATGGATTCTCAGTCTCATTAATAAACAAACAGAATGATTTAACAAGTCTAATATCAATCCTTGCCTTTGGCCATATAAGATTTGAAATTTCCACAAATACCCAAAGAAGAAGCTTTTCGCTACAAGTGACATTTCCTTGACAGTTAAGTACCCCTCTATTTATCTCATCTTCAATAGGATTGATAATATTCACTTTTATCTTCGAAAAACTTTTGTGTTATACCCTCTTGATCTAAATTCATAATCATAATATTTTTGTACTAAAAATAAAATAGCGCCTCCTAAGACAGTTACGATGATTCTTGTTATCAATTCCTATGACATATTTATTGCATCCAACTTCTATTCTCCATTTCTTTGCTAACATAGTGATTAACCATCCAATTTCAGATATAAATTAGTAAATTAAATTTACTAATTTTATGGTATGCTTCGATACTCCAGAAGATATCTAATCATCATCCTCTTTCGTAAGTCTCATTATCCCTTTTCTTCATCTGTAAGTCTACCTACTATGAGTGTTATTTTGTCTTCTTTTTAATCGTTTTCTAGAAATCCGTTACACTTTTGTTCCACTTGGACAAAATGACCATCAAAAAAGCCTTATAAAATAAGGCTAAAAAACAAGTCTTTTATCAAATTAGCTCGAATTATCAAGGTCAAATCGGAAGTAATTAGGAAATTCCTATCATTTTCTTGTCGTGTAATTTTGAATGATTAGCAATTCTAAAAAATCACTTTTAAACCGTCACTGCTCTGACAATGGCTCTTTCTTACTCAACAAGTATTAATATTTGGTTCAATCCATCTCGCTATAGAGTGAGAGATATAGTCCCGTCTATGTTGTAACTCACATAGCTGATATCAACGATGTAATTCGCAGTTCTTATCACGCTTCTGAGTACGGCATTATTAACTGATTTTAGTTTTGCGAGTCAATAAAATTAAAGCTCCGCCTAACAACATAAAGAACCACCCGTTATTGGCAGATTCACCGGTATCTGGAATTTGATTGTTATCGTTAGGATCTATGATGTTTGATCCCTCTGAAAGGGTGCCAAAGTAGAATTTTCCCTCTTTTTGAACCAATACTTTAACTACTCCATCGAATTCACCCAGAAGGGTTGCGGATTCAAAAGTATTACTCAAGTCACCTACGATGATGCCATTCTTATTGATGATATTCAATACGAATTTTGAAGACTGAGGTGAATTAAATGAGCTTATGGCGAATTGATCTAAATTGACCAAAGTTTTTACTCCGCTTTGCCCCACAGCATAACCGCCAACATATTCACTGAGCGAATCATAATTAGACGAGAAATCAACAATGAAATACTTATTGAGGTCCATGATCGCTCTTGGATATGCTCCAGTCAAAGGGTCATATTTCTCTAAATACCAATAGGTTCCGTCAAAAGTTATAGATGAATATTCTATTGGCAAAAATAAAGACAAATTTTTATTAATGACACCATATTCTGAATAAGATTCAAGATCACTGACCACTTTGGTTTCAATCAATATATAGGGATCAATCAGTTCAATTGAATCAATTTCTACACCATTTGCAGAATCAGCGGGGATAGTTATGACTTCAGAAAGATCAGATACTTTCTTGATTGACCATCCTCCATCATCATGTTTTAAATAGAGATACCCATTCTTTATGTAGATGTCCCTATATTCTGGGTTTACAACAATACCTTCTTTGCTTACCAAACCAACCAGATTATAGTAGGTTTCGTCATGAATCCCATCATAATTCAATTTATAGACCTTCATCCATCCATAAGCATCCAAAACGACTTGACCGGATTGAGGAGATTGATACTCCATTGACGAAAAGCCGGAGTAGATTGGCGTTAAAATCTCTCCACTTTTCAAGTCAGCCAGTCCGTATTCTGTGTTTCTTAATCCATAACTATAAAACAGCTCATCTCTACTTAAGTCATCCACATATTGAGTAATTTCTTTTTTAACAAATTCACTGTGTTGAGTTTCAATTATATCTGACCCTGAAAAGGAAATTAATGAATACACAGGTTCAAGCACCATTCCATCATCAATGCTAAAAACACCATAATTCCAAATATCGCAAGACCATTTTGATTCAACTATTTGTTTCGCTTGGCTGTCGTAATAGCGTTCTCCACAAGTTTCAGTCGAAATGTATTTTGCAATTTGGTAATACCCTTTATAGGAAGTGTTAGCTTCTGAATCATCAACAAGTGAACCTATTTGAATATACTCTGGAGATAGTGCCATGCTTCCGTCTTTCAACATAATTCCAAATGTGTATTCAGCGATGTATTCCATATAACTATTAATAATGTTCCCATCTTCATCCAATTCGTTAGCCAATCGTGATGTCCCATATCCAGTATTGACACTCACAATTGAATATCCGTTGTTAAACAGTTTACTCATATCAATTTCGACATTCTCTGCGACCATCTTTTCTGATTTGAGGTCGTAATAACTGTATGTCGATTCATCAAAGGTCGAGCCAGGATTGTTCCGATCATTGATTGATATTTTCCCAAATAATCTTACCCAATTCAAATCAGAATTGTAATCCATATTTGTGTATTTCGTATCCAAATCAAGTAGAAATGTTCCATCTTCTTTGACAAGACCGATGAGAGTGTCATCACCGGAGTTCAAAACAACCTCATAGTAACCCGGAGTAATCCTATAAATCGAATCATACGTCTGGTCAAGAATTACTGTCCCATCCGATGCGTTTAAACCACATTTATAAACTTGGTTAATTCCCATTCTGCCACAAACGATATTTGTTTCAGAACTTATAATATTAGGCAAAGTATTGAATGTCTCATCGATCAAATCATAGTATCCGGAATTCTCATTGACTAGATCATAATAATAGACCCGCTTTTCCTTTACGTTGATCCAGACATCCCGATAATTTGAAGGGTCCTTTATGACCATTTCTAATGTAATCTGGTCATTTTGAGTGGTCAATTTGATCAGTCCAGAAGCTGCTTGTATCGGTGCATTGTGGTTCATATTTTGAAAACTAAAAAAAACTGCTCCGTCATCACGAACATACTTATCCGTGAGGCTTTCAAATCTAAAATCTGATATAGCATCTCCATATTCATTCACTAACCAGACATCATCTTGCCAAGTTATTACGTCATCTAACTGTTTTTCCCAATGACCACTGATAAAATTAAACCCAGCCTGGTTAAATGTATACACGTTATCATATTCTGTCAAATCGATGCCTGAGGGCAACACCGCTTCACGAATTACTCCGTTCTCATTAGCTATCAGGTCAAACGTTTGCTTGACGGTTGTGAATCCGTCGATGGTTTGTATTGCATAACTGATTAATAAGTGTTGCTTTTCAAATGAAAAATCCGGGATCCAGTTATATTTCAGTTCAAAGAAGAATTCTCCGGTTTCTTTCGAGATCAATCCCTGAAAATAATAATTTGAACCATTATCATCTGTAAAACTTTTGGATATTCTCCAGTAAGCATCATTATAATCGGAAATACTACTGTAAACCGGTTCTAAAACCACTTCGCCATTAATATTAATAATCCCGTAGGTACTGACAGGATAATCGCTCGGATCATTTGGATCGACTTGTTTTGAAATGACTGCAAGTCCATATCGATTAAATCGACTAATTTTATCGAACAATCCAGATAAACTACCAATCGATTCATCGATGTTTACCACGACTTCATAAACTGGATCAGAAACTGCAAAAACTTTTCCAGAAGTCAGATTACTAAAAATAAACATTGAAACCAACAAGATAAGTGTTGATTTTTTCAAAAGTTGAAGCATCATAGTATACCCCCTCATTATGTTGTCTTCATTATCTCTTTTCTTTATCCATTAGTCTACCTACTATGAGTGTATTTTTGTCTTCTTTTTAATCGCTTTTTTAAATCCGTTACACTTTTGTTACACTTGGACAATATGAGCATCAAAAAAACCCTTTAAAACAAAGGGTTTATTTTTAATGGTGCCATCACCGAGAGCAGAGAATAGGAAGTTTTTTGAGTAGCAGAAATGATAAAAGGCTTAATAAACAAGCCATTTTATCGAATTAAATAAAATTTATTAGGATTAAATCTTTAAAAATAAGGAAATACGTTACGCATTTGTTACACTTTGAAACCGGTATTCACTTCACTATGATACTTAGTCATAGAGATTCCTGATTTCTCAACACAGCTCTAGTGTAGACGATTACTCATCCAAATTTCTCAATACGACATCTCAGAGATTGAACCATCATTGCTTATCACATAGAAGAAAGGAAACTGAGCATTCTCTTCATTTTTCAATCCATAAATAAAAACGAATACTTCATCAGTTCCTTCTCCCCATCTCAATTCGACTCCCATTGCGCCACCAAAGCTTTCTACTGTCGTCAATACTGCAGACGCGTTTACTGTCTTCCCTTTGAAAGTTAAACTTGCGATCAATGGTTCTTCGATGGTGGTGCTTCTAGTCCCCTCATTTGGAATAATGGTTTTAACGACTCCGGTCAACGTCACCTCAACCTGATCTTCGATCTTGATAAAATCCTCTTCTGCACTAATGGTAGCCCAGGTGAACTTCTTGGTACCAGAATATGTTGTCTTACTGATCACTGGATTTTCTGTAAGTTTATATTGATAAGTCCACCCCAAGACTGGGTCAAAGGTACCTACCATATAAATATCATAAGTAATAAACAAGGGTCCCCATCGTTCATCATACTCGTAACGCGTTTTTATCATTCCTGACTTTAAATCAGATACAGTATCTAAGACTCGGAAGTCTTCCGCATACACCTCCTGAGGCGGCCAGGAATTGACGTACTCAAAAGCCAACTCATTCATCTTTTGGAGATCTGGTTGGACTCTGATGTTTTGATAGTGCTCGATGTTGTAGTGTTCAGACTCTTTGATCCAGGCTTTATTGAAATAATAGTAGTTTATTTGAAAACTGCAGGTCATGTCATATGTGGTCATCTCGATTTCCAAAGTCCCCTCTACTCTGCTGTGGGTTTCAGATACTTTAGTTACAGTATAGGTCTGATCAATGATGCGAATGAGATCTTTAGGTAGGTCTTGGAGTTTCTGAATGTCAGATTCAATTACTTCAGAAAATAACTCAGGAATGATCTCAGGATCAGGATCTTTTTCTTCTTGTTTCGCACACGAACTTAAAACTAATCCTATGATCATCAGTAGTATAATTCCCCATTTTAAGCGTTTCATAATGATCCTCCCAGTTTGATTATACATGTTTTTTGAATATGTAGTGTCATACTCTACCCCCTAAACTATTCCAAAACAGAAAAGTGTTTTAAGCTCAACAACAAACATAATTATCTGTTTGTTTGAACGCACCACGGTCTTCGTATTCACTCCAGGTGGAGCATTCTCCATATTCTAGTATGAACGCTTAGGCACACCCAATCGTGTCCCACGGTAAGTTTGCCAAGATTGTAGTCTGAGTCAATGTACTCAATAACTTTTATAACGCGACTTTACAAAAGATGATTTATTCCACATTTCCAGTTATTTATAGATGAGAACTCTTCTTCTAAAATTACATCGCCTTCATCAAGATCAGATCATATGGAAATATATCGTCATATCAGTGTTGAATCCCAAATTATTGTTTAATAAAGCGCGACACCTCATTAATCAAGAACTTATAATCTTCATCACTAAACACAGTTGTGTCTATATTGATACTTTCACCAATAGTATCCTCTTTTTTAATTATATTCATTGATTCGATAAAATCCTTCATTGTCATTAAACCTGCCGACGTATGAACAGGATGACGAATTGCTTGACGCAAAACATATCGATCAAATAAAGTTTGAACATTACCTGTTAAGAAAAGGGTAAGGCAAGCGTGCTTATTCATATCCAACATCTTTCTAAGTTCATTGAGCTCAAAATCCTTAAAGTTACTTTCTAGGATAATGTTTTGATCGACTTCAAGCATTTTTTCAGCATATAACTCCATCAACTTAAAGGTCGCTCTAGAAAGTTTCAGGTTCTCTTCCCTATTGGTAAAACCAATGGTATCTCCTAGAATCTCCTTAAGCACATCTTTGTTTAGACACACAATACTGAGATCGCGTCCCAGTCGTTGTGAAATTGTTGTTTTTAAAGCCGCTAAATGTCCAGTCACAATGATTATTTTACCCATATGATGCTCCTTAGAGGGCTCTTTTATAAATCTTATGCAGTCCACCACGGTCTGCTTATTCGCTCCAGGTGGAGCATTCTCTTACTTTACCAAATTGATGAAATATTCTCTTCTATCTTCACTTAACCCACGTATGAACTCTGAAATGGAAATATTTAAATAATCATGCAAATTAACGTTAGGGTCTCTACAGGCATCTTCCAGCATATCAAGGTAATCATCATATCCAACCCAGTCATATAATACTTTTGCAGCAATTAACTTTATTTCAACAGCAGGTGAATTATCAATAATCCTTTTCAAGACAGGTATTGCTCTTGGATCCCGAAAATAACCAATAGCATGAATATAGGAAACATCTTGAACAATATCAAGTTCACTAATAATTATATTTTTCGCTATCTCAAGTTCGTCACCTTTGAGCTTACCCCATACCTTTGTGTCTTCTTCACCTCGACTTCGAGCCCACGGACTCCCAAGGACATATTGACGCAAAAAATATTTGAAATCTTCTGAGGGATGACTAAGTTTTGATATATACGCATTTACCTCTTCTTGAGACATTTCTCTGTAATACATGTTTCCTCCTAACTTTTTCATTATAAATATGATATGACCCTTATTTTATAAAGAAACAATGTGCTTTATAGAGTGATTTGTTAAGCAACAATCGTTCTATTCTCAGAACCCACCACGGTCTTCGAATTCGCTCCATGTGGAGCATTCTCGCACATCTAGTATGAACGCTTAGGCACACCCAATCGTGTCCCACGGTGAGTTTGCCAAGACCTTGGTATAAAGAGTAATATGCAAGTATTTGGAAATGCCAAACTTATAAAATCCTTTTTCATTTGTCCTTGATGTCATTAATGAATAGTAGTTTACCTTTACGATAATTGACTATGCCATACCACCCTGCACTATGCAGATCATACACGTCCTTAGTGGCAACCAACTTTATTATTCCATTCTCAACCTCAAAATCCATAAGGAATTTATATCCTAATAATCCTTTAGATGTTCGCTTTTCTACAAGCGTGCCAAAATGAGAGATTACGTTGTGCTTTTGTTTTTTTGATAAATCCACATCAGCAAGGTAATCCATTACCCAAGGAACTTTACAGTATATCTCCATTTGAAATACCGGCTCAGGAAAATCGAGGGGCACTAATACACAATCAGATGTAAACCATATTTCTGCTGAGTCCGATAAGACGATATGCCTCTCGCGATTTCCTTCTTTCTTACCATCGTGAGATATTATCCATTCAGGAGCGGAAACATTGATAATTTTACCTGCAATATGATATATTCCACCACAAAGCATGGATCCATTTCTGGTGTCATACTCCATGACTTCAGAAGGCCTTTTTGGATCAAGTCCAAATCGTTTGAACATATCTAGTGTGGATTGATCGATTCTTTGGATCGCTGGTGTAAAGTTCTGACAAACATTACAGACACACCCTGAATTAGTTTGATCCAATAAAGAATTTGCCATTATTGTTTTTTCAATATCAACATCGAATGTATATGGTCCAAGTTCTATAATCATGCCGTACCTCCTTTAGTGATGTTCATAATCGAATTTCCATCATAGTAGTAACTTCGAAACTAAATTTAGCATCAGCTTTATATACTTTCCCAGACTCCACTAAACTACATCCAATTTCCATCTTGTATCATTGTTGTCCAGTAAGTATTTGATTTCGGTGAATCCATTAGCCATTGCCCTTTCATACAGAATTCTTATCATCGTCTGATCTTTTGCGTAAATCTGAACATACTTACTGTCTGCGATCAGACAAACCAACATGCAATCGCTGTTTATGAAGTCTTGATAAGAATGGATGTCAGTATGGAGACCAAGGATGTGATAAGCCTGTAACTTCAAGAAGATGATCCAGTATTCAGAATTGATCATCGACAAGAAATCTTCACCATTATAAAACTCCTGATCGATTGCAGTTCCTCCATGAATATTTTTCCATACTTCATTTTGGCTAAGAACGTTGACCCACATGAATTCCTTAACATTGATTTGCTCAAAAATAACCTTAAGAAGGTTAACTCTATATTCAGCAGTGAAGGATACTCCTCTGATTATTTCCGTCATAAGTCCCCGCCATTGATTCGTTTAACTAAGGCACTGATCATTGTTTACATTTTATCATAGTAACTGATTAGAACTCACCACGGTCTTCGTATTCGCTCCACATGGAGCATTCTTACCACTCTAATATGAACGCTTAGGCAACACAATCGTGTCCCACGGTGAGTTTGCCAAGACCGTGGTCTGAGCTATCATTAATAAGACATATAAAACACGGTTACTCACCAAAGGTTGACCTTTTTCCATATTGTTGTGCATCAATTAATCAGGGATTATCTTGATAGGTTCACACTCGAAACTTCTGATCGTGAATTGTTTCATGATTCGGTACATTCGCTGACTTATTATATAATATCTCCTCCCAGTGCTCGTTATCAGTTCATTGGTTGCGTTGAAGTCGACCATGCCTTGCGCGATGGAACGCTTTATTTCAAGCGAACCTTTCATTTTATTAGTATAGACAGGTATCCCCGTCGTTTGACACTTAATTAGTATCTTTGACTGATCAAAATACTCAAGGGGAGAAAGAAGATGCTTGGTCTCTAAACGATATCCGATAATCTCATCACCTTTTCCTTTAAGTGCCGGAATAAAAACTAGGTTTGTTAAGTTATGTTTCTCAAGTTCATTCTTCAACGCTAAAGAAACAACATAACCGTCATCTGTCATATTTCCTAAATGTTTATTTCCAAGACTTTTGCTTTCGATTCTATAAGGCACTATATATTTAAAACTGTGGGAATAGCACTTCTTGTCACAACAAAACTCAAATCTTCCATCATAAACAGGGTATGTAAGGTTCCCTACAAACAAGATTAAGTATTCAGCTTCATCACATTCCTGCTGAGTATATTCATTTTCTAGCTGATAAATTCGTTTCTTATCATGGTAATACTCCTGGTACTTTGCCTCATATTTAAGTAGCATTTGATATTCCGCTGAATCGAGAGGTACTCGAACGAGCAACATCGATTCTTCTATCGCATATTTCCCCATTTTGGCATAGATTTCTTTGGCATCAGCGAGTACTTGTTCCGGAAACAAATCTCTCGGTCCAGGTGGTTGTGTTACTGTGCGAACAAAAGTTCTCATTTTTATTGAATCTCCTTTATTACGGTTATGTAAGTTCAAATTGTTCAGGGCAATCCTTATATATTTCGGCAAGAAAATATTTCAGTCATTAAATTCTTAGATCTAACTTCATATGTGCCCTACCCTCTACTTGTTCCAAATCAGTATTAACTCTTTAATCTTATTAACCCCATTATCCCTTTTCTTCATCTGTAAGTCTACCTAAAACTAATGTCTCTTCTAAACTTCACTATGCTGTCTCAAAGTCAATAATCTTATTAATTTCTTTACCGCAATCAGTGCATTTTAATGACACATTGACCCAAGTAAATGAATTTTCATAGTCTTCTAAACCTTCTTCATCGATTTCTTCTTTACTTAAACATTCATATTCAAGGTTAATATTGAATCCCTTATTTGAACACCTAGGACAACCATATGGGACTAACTGAGTGTTTGATACAGCATGTTCTGTTGGATCAATACATCGATCATATCCATCTGTTAGACTATTAAAGACAATGACCTCCCTGCCACAGATCATACACCGTGCATTTAGAATCAGTCCATTGTCATCAGTCTGGAGATATTGATTTCCAAACAAGGTTTTCTTAAGTGCTCCTTGATATGAAACTTCAAAATCATGCTGATCACAACATGATAGTTGACCACCAGCAATGATGTTATTTCCATCTTTGATAATCGTCAGTTCCAGATTATGTTTGAGCCTTTTTGGTGCATTCATTTTGATCCCCATAATGTTAAACCCATTATCCCTTTTATACATTCAATAGTCTACCTACTATGAGTGTTATTTTGTCTTCTTTTTAATTGTTTTCTATAAATCCGTTACACTTTTGTTACACTTGGACAATATGACCATCAAAAAAGCCTTATAGAATAAGGCTTCGTAGTCTCATGGTGCCATCACCGAGAATCGAACTCAGAACTGAGCATTACCATTGCTCCGTTTTACCACTGAACTATGATGGCGTTGCCTAAATATAATAACTAAATTTAGGCAATTATGCAAGAGAAATTACTGGATTTGTGTCGGTGTTTCGACTGGTGTAGGATTCGCTAAATACACTTGGTATTCAGCTTGAATCTTATACATTGAAACAAGGAACAAGATTTTGAATACGAGGATAGAAATAAATAAGGCAAAGGCTGTAAAGGCCCATACGACGACAATGATGATCACAGACTGTAAAGCAACCATATAGTCCGCAACGATGGATTCGATCATCGCTTGATTACCACCACTGGCTTGAAGTGCCAACGCAAAATCATACATCGTTGTCCATGAGACGCTAGCGATAGCCGCTATGACCATAACGATACTCAAGACAACTAAGATCCCAATCAAGATATATCCCATTCTCCAACGCTTAAATAGCTTCTTAGGTTGATTCTTATCAATGAGCTTTTCTGAATATAATTGAATGCCTTTGATAACGTTATAAATTACTACGATATCAATGATGAAGGCTACGATTCCAACCAATCCACCAAACCCTGTATCTACTAAACTGAGCACGAAGGATAATCCGCTCAATCCCATCAATACATAAAGAAGTGTCGGTACTTTCTTAAAGAAAGGATTATCTCTATCTAAAGATAAGACCCCTTTCTGGATCAAGAAGTACGCCCCAATACTGATTAACGGTCCAATATTAACTTTACTAATCTCAAACCCACCAAATAAACTAAGCAAGAAACCATAAAAGATAAAATTCATTTGTTCTCCTTTTTAGTCATGTGACTTTATTCAACAACAGATGTTAATGCTTGAGTCTTCAACACCTGTTGATGATCTTTTTGTATATGATACATCGTAACATACCATAGAATACGAGTAGTCGCAGCCACCATGATCACAAGCGCTACGATCACTAATAGAACGATCAAGATGGAAGCCATAGGTCTTAAGGTTTCTAGTAAGAATTCAGGATCATCAAACATCGTATTGACATCTACTTCAGTATTGATCCCAATTGAAAAGGCATAACTAAATCCAATCGCAAAGGCTGAGATAATGACACTGACGACCAATACGATCGATGAGATCAAATTGATCTTCCAGTACTTTAATAGATTGACTGTTTCCTTAGGGTTTGTTAATACAGAAGCGTAGCTCTGTATCCCTTTAATGATTTGATATTCATTCAATATCGCAATGATTCCTGATCCCATAACGATCATCATTGCACCACCAGATAAAGAAGTGCTCTCTACGAAGATCATCAAACCATTCACCAATGCTACACCGATCAAGATCATTGAGAAGATCTTTACCGTTTGGAAATTCCTCTGATTCTTATCTAAAGTCGATAAACCTTTTAGGATCAACGCTAAGACTCCTAAAGTAACGATGAAGGATAGATCGTATTTAAGATAGGTGTCTGTTAGCCAAGAAATAGGATTGACAAAGATCCCTACTATGAATGCCCAATAGATATAGGTCATGCGTTGACTCCTTCCATCATCTTCAATCGACGATTTAATTCAGCGATCGGTAATCCCATTATCGTATAATAATCCCCGTCTATAGACTTGATAAACAAGGCTCCTTTATCTTGTATCCCATAAGCACCTGCTTTATCTAGTGGTAAAGAAGTTGCAACATAGCTCTTGATAAGGGCTTCGTCTATGGGATAAAAAGTTACTTTCGCGATAGAGTTAAAAACGATTTTTTCCTTATCACTTAGGATACAGACCCCAGTAATGACCTTATGGGTCTTACCTGATAGAAGCTTAAGCATTCTGATCGCATCTTTATCATCACTTGGTTTACCTAAGATTTGATCATCTAAAACGACGACAGTATCAGATCCTATGACGATAGATTGAGGATGTCTCTTAAAAACATCGAGTGCTTTATCGATGGCTATTTTTTCGATGGCCTTCGTTAAAGACAAACTAGGATCGATGACTTCATCGATCTGTGGATTCTCTGAATTAAAAGGCATATTGAGTAGAAGCATCAACTCTCTTCTACGCGGACTCTGACTGGCCAATATAATGTTTTTGATCATCGGATTTCCCCCCTAAAAACAGTACAATTATAACATCTCATCTATAAATAAAAAAGGTTTGTTAGAACAAACCTTCTTCAAGTATCTTCATGACTTCGTCTACCGCATGGTCTACATCACCACGATCACTAAACATGATCCAGTTTAGACCTAGGAAGTTAGATATGCCCATCAGCATAAACGCAACCACTTCAGGATCATAATCTTTCATTTGGCCCTTTCCAATGGCCTCTTCGATATGCATCGCATAGTTCTTCGCAAAGTCTGAATAATACTCTACAAAGAGGCGTTTATCGATATACAAGGATTCCCAAATGATATTGTACATGCTCTTATGTTCAGCGATGAACTCTAAGAAAGATCTTAAGCCGATACGTTCCGCTTCTTTACGAGTAGTAACATTAGACTCTTTGATACGTAAGGCAATATGCATACGGATCTGATGAGAATAGTTTACTAAGAGATGTTTATAGATGTTGATCTTATCAGAAAAATAGATATAAAAAGTTCCAGGAGCTACTTGTGCTTTAGAAGTGATATCGTTGATCGAAGTCGCATAATAACCTTGAGAATAGAAGAGATCTTCTGCTGCACTGCATAGACGATCTAAGGTTGCTTGTCCTCGTTTGGTTTTAGGTTGGTTGACAAATTTGTTCATTGAAGGGCCGTGTTTTGTCTCATTATATCACATCTTCTAGCTTGGTATTATTGGTAAATCCCATGACCAAGGAGCTAAATAAGATGGGTTTCTCATACATTAAGGCATGACCTGAATCTGGGACATAAACAAGTTGGGCTTTTTTAATTTCCTTGGCAATAAACTGTTGATTCGCAAAAGGTGTAATGATGTCTTGTTCACAGCCTACGACTAAGGTAGGACAGATAATATTTTTGAGTTTAGCACGTTCATCTAGGTCATTGGCACTATCCGTCAGGCGTATCATCGCATTGATGAAGACAGGGTTAGAAAAGACTTGATGAAGCACAGCTTTACGATTGTTCATCCATTCGATGTGTTGTTCATAAAACTTCTGGGAGTAGATGACAGGAATCGTCGTTGAATAATAGGCTTCAGGATCATGAGCTGCTTTATTCCAAGCACGACCAATCTCTTGTAGCCATTCTGATGTATGAGCTGTCGTATTAAATAGCATCAATCTCTCAACGAGTTCAGGATAAGCCGTGGTCAACTTGATCGCAACTTCTCCCCCATAAGAGATCCCAAATACAGCGAGATCACTTAGCTTAAGGGTCTTGATAAACGATGCCAACATTTCGACTTGGATGTCTTGGTTATAGACTAAGCCATCCAGCTTAGATGATTTCCCTTGATCAAGCAGATCGATGAGGATCAAAGTGTTGTTTGTAGAAAAGGCATCTATAAAAGGTTTCCAACTTAAACAAGACATCATGATCCCGTTTAAGATGAGTAGAGGTTTACCAGATCCATAAGATTCATAATAGATTGTATAGTCTTTATAAGAGAAATCCATTAGATGATCCCAAGCTCTTTCGCTTGTTTATAGAGCTCTTCTCTGAATTTAGGATGAGCCACAGCGATCAAGCGATCGACTCGCTCACGCACATTGGTGCCTTTTAATTGGGCTACCCCATATTCGGTGACGATATGATCAACATCATTACGAGACAAGGATACAATAGCGCCTGGTTTTAAGAAAGGCACGATCTTAGACTGTTCAACACGTTCACCTGTAATAGGATCTTTGACCATGGCCGTTGAATATAAAGCAATAAAAGATTTACCATTCTTAGAATTCTGAGCGCCTATGGCTGTATCTGCTTGACCACCTGTACCACTAAATTGAACAGAACCGATCGATTCTGAACAACATTGACCAGTAAGATCTACTTCTAAAGTGGTATTGATGGAGATCATATTATCATTAAGACCTATGATATGAGGATCATTGACATAAGCCCCATTTAAGATATTTACCGCTGGATTATGATCTAAGAATTCATAAAGTTCTGCAGTTCCCATCGCAAAGGTACAGATCATCTTACCTTTTTGTTGTTGCTTGAATTTCCCTGTGACAACGCCCATTTTAGCAAGCTTCATCAAACCTGTTGTCAGCATCTCTGTATGAACCCCTAAGTTTTTCTTAGCAGTTAAAGAAGCTGCGACCGCATTAGGAATACCACCTATTCCTAATTGGATACAATCGCCATCTTTGATGTAATCGGCGATGAATTGTCCAATGGCTTTATCTTTCTCATTGAAGTCCCCTTCAGGTAAAACAGGAGGCATATAATTCGATTCGATCAAATAATCGACTTCGTCTAGACTCAGTTCAAGATCACCATAGGTATAAGGAAAATTCGGATTGATTTCCAATATAACCAGATCGGCATCTTCGATGACACGTTTTTCATAAGTATTGCTTAGGGATAAAGAGACATAGCCATGTTTATCGGGCATTGAAGCTGATCCGACATAAATATTCGTATGAACATGAGCTAAACGCTTGGTTCCTGCTAAGTGTAAATGATTCGGAATAAAGGATACATTTCCGTTTTTATGAGCTTTACGCATCGTTGGTGAGTAGAACCATCCATCGATATTGAAGCTTTCTTTATAGTCTCCGCTTAGAAACTGTTGATCAGACATAGGTAAACAGTTGGTGACTGTGACCCCTTTTACAGCCTTTGCGACCGTATGAAGCTGCGATAAGAAATCTCTTCCTTCTGCGCAACCTAATCCTGTTATGATCATGTCTCCGCTCTTAACGAGTTTGACTGCTTCTTGTGCACTGATGATTTTTTTTGAATAGTCCATATGGCCTCCCTAGAGAATTGCGGGGGGAAGATCCCCCCGCATTCTAATTGTAGATTAATTTCCTAAGATTGTATCAATATTAGCTAAAGGCTTAACAACGGTCCAACCAGCAACGTCTTCAGCAGTCAATGTAGCCTTGGAAAGGTTCATTTCTTGTGTTCCAGTACGTTTGCCATCGCCGAAGTCAATTTCGCCCCCGAATGGGTTCTTGATCGGTGCAGATTCCATAGCATCGATGTAAGATTCCCATGTAGGAACTTTTTTGTCTAAGCGTTTGAGGCCTTCAACGAAGAAGTAAGCAGCGATCCAACCAGTCATAGCGTAAGCATTGGCAGCATAAGCAGCATCAATGTTTGCAGCGTAGGTCTGATAGTTCGTCAAATTAGGTTCACCAACCAGTGAAACCCAACCGGATCCGTAAACATCGAATTTACCAGCGATTTCTCTAACGAAAGAATTAGAGATAGCAGGTGATACGTTTACGTAAGTTGTGATCAAATCTTTAGTGTTATTCTGATTGGCCAATTCCTTAACGATAATAGGGATTGTGGCTTGGATAGCAGCACCGATGATGAAATCGACATTGCCATTGATGATTGTTGTAACAGCAGCGGAAACGTCAGCTTGTGCAGGTTCAACTTGAGCCTTGACTAAGGTTACGCCAGCTAAAGCAGCTTGGGCTTCAGCCCCTTGTAACATATTCTTTCCAGCGTCGTCATTGGTATAAATGATCCCAACTTTTGTAGCGCCGAAGTCGCCTTTTGCACGTGCAACCATGATTTTACCTTCATTGATGTAAATAGGTTGAACAGGCATAATGTTACGGTTCATGTCTTCGTCTGTAGCTTTTTCAGCATACAATTGACCGATACCAGTAGCGAAATAAACAGCAGGAATTCCAGATTCTTTCAAGGTTTCCAATGTAGCAGCTACTACTGGAGTCCCGAAGTGACCAACGAAAGCGAAGATTTTTTCGTCATTGATCATGGTGTTAACACAAGCTAGACCTTTTTCTGCATTGAATTCATCGTCTGTGTGGATGAATTTGATCTTACGACCAGCAACACCGCCAGCATCATTAACATACTTCAAATAAGCTTCAATACCAGCTAGAAACGGAATACCTACAGCGGAATACGGACCGGAAGTGGCTGCGCAATTCGCAATCAGGATTTCCGTGTCGGTTACCCCTTGAGCCGGTTCGACTTTTTTGGTACAACCAACTAAGCCAACGATCATGGTCAAGGAAAGCAATACAACTAGTAACTTCTTCATTCTTTTCCTCCTTATAACAATGCTCTTATGCATCATTATCCTTTGTTAGTGTGACCCTAAGTAAGCTTGAATTAATTTTGGATCATGAATTAATTCACTCGCTGGACCATGCATACTGATGGTACCTAGCTCTAACACATAGGCGTAATCTGCGATCTTTAAGGTCTGAGCAGCATTCTGCTCGACGATGATCACAGTCACCCCAGTTTTTTTAATGTCTTGGACGATCTTTAGAATGTCTCTTACGATCAGTGGAGCTAATCCTAAGGACGGTTCATCAAGAAGTAATATCTTAGGTGAACTCATCAAGGCTCTTCCGATCGCAAGCATTTGTTGCTCACCACCTGATAAGGTAGAAGCGATTTGTTTACGACGTTCTTTTAATACAGGAAAATAACCATAGACTTGTTGAAGATTCAGTTGGACTTGTTTGCGACTCTTTACGGTAAACGCTCCTACTTTTAAATTCTCTTCAACGTTAAGATCTCTAAAGACATGTCTTCCTTCTGGACTTTGAGAGATACCTAAACCAGCGATCTTCTCAGCTTCCTTATTGGTGATGTCTTCATCGAAATAAGCGATCGTTCCTTTTTGAGCTTCAACGATACCAGATATGGTTCTTAGGGTAGTTGTTTTACCTGCCCCATTGGCTCCTAATAAGGCTACGATGGTGCCTTCTTCGACATCGATACTGATGCCTTTTAAGGCTTCTACGGCTCCATAATTCACTTTGAGATTGGTGATCTTTAAGGCGAGTTTACTCATACCTGATCCTCCTGTGTCCCCAAGTAAGCCACTTGTACATCTTTATTCAATTTGATTTCTTTAGGAGATCCTTTCGCAAGGAACTTCCCAAAGTTGATCGCACAGATGGTATCGCAGACATCCATAACCAAACGCATGTCATGCTCAACCAAAAGCACTGCACAGTTGTATTCATTGCGGATGGTTCTAATGACATCCGCTAGACCTAAGGTTTCTACGTCGTTGAGTCCAGCCGCTGGTTCATCTAAGATGATCAAGCGAGGTGCACACATCAAGGTACGTGCTAATTCTACTTTTTTTAGTATACCATAAGGTTGTCCACCAACAGGCCACATGGCCTTATCAGCGATCCCTAGGAATTGAAGGATCTTCATTGCTTCTAAACGTAAGCTTTCTTCTTCTTTTTTAGCTTTTCTGGTCTTGACCATGGCTCCAAAGAGTCCTGTCTTATAGTCGATGTGGGCACCAACTAAGACATTATCTAGGATACTTAGTTCACGGATCAATTCTACGTTTTGGAAGGTACGAACCAAACCTAAACCGATGATCTCATGGACCGCATGTTCATTGAGTTCTACAGTGACATCCTTCTTACTTAAGAATCGGATGGACCCATGATTGGGTTTATAGAACTGAGTGATACAATTGAAGGCCGTCGTCTTACCTGCCCCATTGGGTCCAATCAAACCGAAGATCTCTTTTTCCTTGATTTGGAAAGATAGATTGTCTACAGCCTTGATACCTCCAAAGGAGATAGATAGATTCTCAATCGACAATATGATGCCTTTTTCTAAAGGTTGAACATGACTCATACCGTCTTACCTCTACTTTTCTTAAACAACTTAACGACTGCGTCTTTCCCATCATTGAAGACTCTGATCAAGCCCGCAGGATAATACAAGATAACGACAATGATCAATATCCCATTGATGATGTAGGCAAAGTTCGGGATCTTACCGAAATACGGGATCTGTTTTAAGACCAGATCAGGTACCGCAAAGACCACAAGTGATCCTACGAAAGTCCCTATGATGCTTCTTACGCCACCGATGATGATGACAGCTAAGATGTTGAGGGATAACCCTAGATTCCATTTAGAAGGCTCTACATACTTAATAAAATGCGCATAGAGTATACCAGCTGTACTGGTCAAGGCTGTCGCTAAAGCGAAAGCCAACAAGCGATACTTCAATAGATTGATTCCCATCGCTTGAGCAGCTGCTTCTGAGCCTCTCATAGCGTTTAAGGCACGTCCTACATGACTATTGATCAAGTTATGGATCAAGATCATGATGACGACCATGAATACCACCAACAGTAGATAAGTCATTGTGGTATCCAGTTTGAAGAAACCAAAGAAAGTAGGATATCTTACAGACTTGCCTGAGAATCCATTCGTGATGAATTCAAATTCAGCGAAAGTCTTTCTAAAGATCTCAGAAACAGCTAAAGTCGCAATGGCCAGATAAAGTCCTTCGATACGCAAGGAGATCAAACCAACCAAGACAGAAATCGCTACTGGAATTAAAATAGATACGATCAAGGTCACTTCAAAGGGCATCTTTAGATTCATGGTCATATACGCGGAGATATACGCCGCTAGACCCATAAATCCAGCTGTTCCCAGTGAGATCAAACCTGACCACCCTAAGAGAAGATTAAGTCCTAAAGAGACGATCGTATAGATCATTACGACCCCAACTAAAGTCACATATGAACTCTTTAACACATCGAAATAAACCAAGGAAGGTATCGTCGCTAAGACAAGACCCAATAAGATGTATTTCGTATAAGGATAAGCTTTTATTTGAGCAAGTAGTTTTTTCATAGTTAGACCTTTTTAATAACTTTCTTGCCAATCAATCCATGAGGTCTAAAGACGATGAAGACCAAGATACTGATGTACAGCAACTGATCGCCCCATACAGATGAGATATAGTAGACAAATAGATTCTTAACGATCCCAATGATGTAAGCCCCTAAGACTGGTCCATAGAAAGTTTGGAAGCCTCCTAAGACACACGCAATCAAGGCATTCAACTGAACGGAGTCCATTAAGTTAGGTGTTACTGTCGTCGTAGGCGCATTCATGACCCCAGCGATGACCCCTAAACCTGCAGCTATGGCCCAAGCAGCCATGGTGACTTTACGAGTAGGAACACCCATCATACGAGCAACGACATCGTTACTGGCAGTGGTTCTTACCGCAAGGCCCCATTTTGTTTTTTGTAGGATATAGAATAAGACAAACATCAAGATCAAACCGAAGCTGATGTTGAAGAGTCCATTATAGGAGATCTTTGCGCCTAAGAAGGCAATTTCTCCTGAGTTGAAGAACTTAGGTAAGTTGAGTGGCTCTACTCCGAAGAAGAGTGGAATGACCCCAACGAATACCATGATCAGACCTAAGGTCATGATCTGTTTCGCTACCGGAGAGACTTTCTTCGTATGTCTTATGATCAAGAAGTCTACTAAGAAACCTGATAAGAAAGCACTGGCTATCCCACCTAATAGGGCCATCCATAAAGGCATATGGAAGTTGATATAAAAGATGGTCACCACAAAGGTGTTGAACATGGCCATCGCACCCTGAGCAAAATGGGTAATCGATGATGTCCTAAAGATAATGATGATCCCTAAAGCCGCTAAAGCATAAATGCTTCCGGTTTCTAGTGATCTCGTTACGAGTTGGATAAAGGTACTCACTTAGTTGCTCCCCATCGAACGATGTTGGCTGCCCAGACATAACCGATACCTGCTGCGATCATACAGACAACAGAGCCATCTTTGACTTTGCCTTCTTTTAGACCTAAAGCTAACGATAAGATCTGATCGACTTGGCCCATATGGCCATAGTTTTCAAGATAGACCGTTTGATCTTCTGTAAGGTTAAGATCTTTTAGCATTCCTAAATGACCTGAACGTTTAATATGCAGGATATCTAAGAAATCAATATCTGAACGAGTTAAGTTTGATTTTTCTAGTGCCTTATCGATACATTTATACCAGTTCGCATTAGAGACTTCGTTTAAGCGATTCTTCATACGTTCTGGATCTAATAAACGTAAAGACTTAGAAGCTTCTTTTGCGTTTTCTGAAGTGATCGGATGGACTGTACCACCGATTTCGACCCCTGCCGTTCTCGCTAAGGAACCATCAGAAATAAGACCTGTCCCTAATAGTAAATTCTTATCCATGCCTTTACGTAAGATGATGGCGCCTCCCCCTGCGGAAAGGTTATACATCATCGACATGTTTTTATCTGTGTAATCTACGAAGTCACCATTACGATAGCCTCCACATACAAGGACCGTTTTGATGTCTTCATCAGCGATAAGCATATCTTTCGCCATCTTCATGGCTGTGACTGAAGTGCAGCATCGATTTTGAACATCTACGCCCCAGGCATTGATCGCCCCAATACGATCTTGGATATAAAGTGCTGAGGTGGTCAAAGGATATTCTTTCCATTCTTCACCGAAGCACAGGATAACATCGATCTCTTTCGGATCGATCTTCGCGTCTTTTATGGCTTCTATGGAAGCTAAAGCTCCCATTTCTTGGGTTCCATCATTATCACCAGGAATGGTCTTTTTAACGATCCCTAGTTTTTCTGTGATGGCAGTCTCAGACCAAACCCCGTTGGTTGCGGCTGCGATTTCTGCAGCACTCATCGTGGTGTTTGGGATGTAGACCCCCAATCCTAAGATTCCAATATTTTCCTTCATACTAATTCAAATGCGCTTTCAATGTTTTAACGAAGAGTTCTAGATCATCTGTAACACAAGAATGACCTACGCCTTCAAAAGTGATAAGTTCAGCACGTTCTCCAAAGGCTGCTTTCATCTCTAAAGCGAAAGCAAAAGGAACCACGTAATCATTTTGACCATGCATGATGACAACTGGACATTTGATCAAATCGAGTCGTCCACTGCCTTCTGCGACCAAGCTCTTCTCATGGGTCATATTGAAGTGAACCAAGCTATAGTCGACATCGACTAAGTTACGTTGTTTGATCATCGCATCTAGATATAGATCATAATCAGCTTCATTAGGTTGGACTTTATTATAGATGACCGCATTCCAGATGGCTTTTAAGGTTGCCTTATCTTTATTGGCGTACGCCATAAGAATAGGAACGACCTGAACGAGATCCACTTTGATTTCGTCTTTGGTGGTAATAGGTTGAGTTAAGATGGGTTGATAGTCTGGACCCTTCTTAAACATTGGATAACCTTTAATGCCTACAGAATCTAGAAGTAAAACTTTCTTGATTTGATCAGGCATATCTGCAGCCATTTCTAAAACGATACCACCACCTGTTGACCAACCTACGACACTGAACTTATCCAGTTTCATAAGCTTAACCCAAGCTTCGATATCCAATGCGAAATCACGAAGACTATTAAGTTCCTTATTGTAGGAACTATCCCCAAATCCACGAAGATCTACTGCATAGACAGTAAAATCTTTTTCCAATTTTTCCATGGTGGTTTGGAAATGAACAGAAGAACTCATGTTCCCATGAACGAGAACAACAACATCTTTACCGTGTCCGGCTTGACGGTAGGCGATGGTTTCGCCTGAAGGGATTTGAACTTTTTTAAGTTCGTATTGTTTCATAGTCTCATGCCTCCATTGGCCTCTAGAACATGGCCAGTCACATAAGATGCTTCTTCAGATGCGAGGAATAATGCACAATTGGCGATCTCTTCAGGTTGACCTAAACGACCGATCATGGTCATTGCAGCGAACTTATCAAGAAGATCCTGAGGTACTGTTTTTAAGATGTCTGTCATGACATAACCAGGTGCGATCGCATTGACACGGACATTACCGCCCTTCGCTGCGAATTCACGAGCCCAAGTCTTGGTTAGACCAATAACGCCTGCTTTAGATGCTGCATAATTTGCTTGACCATAGTTACCATAGACCCCAACGATAGATGAGATATTGATGATGGATCCACTCTTTTGATCTTGCATATAAGGTCCAACATAACGTGTTAAGTTAAAGACCCCTTTTAAATTGACATTGATGACAGCATCCCACTGATCATCCGTCATTTTACGAGTTGTTGTATCGCGTGTAATCCCTGCATTATTGACTAGAATATCGATTCTTCCATATTTAGCAACCACTTCATCAAAGAAGACTTTGCATCCTTCAGCGTCGGCTACGTTAAGTTTGATTCCTTCTACGTTAGGATTACTGTAAGTAAGATCTCCCATATCCGCAGCGATGACTTTACATCCTTCTGAAGCGAAGCGTTCTGCCATAGCCTGTCCTAAACCTTTTGCCCCGCCTGTAACGATGGCTACTTTTCCTTCTAGTCTCATGTGTTTTTCCTCTTTCTATTTCAATTTCTTAAAGATGACAGCTGTACCCATACCGCCTCCGATACATAAGGAGGCTAAGCCGTAAGTAAGATCCCGTTTAAGCATTTCATGAACCAAGGTCACGATGATGCGGTTTCCACTGGCACCTACTGGATGGCCTAAAGCGATGGCTCCTCCATTAGGATTGGTTTTATTGAGTATGCTTTCTTCTGATACGTGATGTTCCTCAGCCAACTCATGAACGACGCCTAAGGCTTGAGCCGCAAAGGCTTCGTTGAGTTCGAAGAGATCGATCTGATCGATCTTTAGACCCGCATGTTTAAGTGCTTGTCGGATTGCTGGGGTTGGACCTAATCCCATAAGCGATGGCTCAACACCGCCTTGTCCAATCCCCACCAATTCAACCAGAGGAACTAATGAATACTTAGCAACGGCTTCTTCAGAAGCCAAGAGTATGACACTTGCACCGTCGTTGATGCCGGAAGATGTTCCAGCGGTAACGGTTCCTTCTTTAACGAAAGCAGGTCTTAAGCTTGCTAGCTTAGCTGCGTCCGTTTTACGATTAGGGAATTCATCGTTCTCAAAGACCATTTCTTCTTTACCAACTTTAATCGTAAGAGGAACGATCTCATCTTTGAATTCACCACTATCTACAGCCTTGATGGCTCTTTGTTGAGAAACAACTGCGAAAGCTTCTTGAGCTTCACGCGAGATCTTATATTTGGTTGCGATGTTTTCTGCGGTAACACCCATGTGTTGACCATCGAAAGCATCCCATAAGGCATCTGTTAGCATATGATCATTCATCGTTAATGGACCCATCTTGACCCCAGTACGAACTTCTTTTGGGACTAAGTATGGTGTTGCGGACATATTCTCGATACCACCTGCCAATACGACATTGTATAATCCAGCTTTGATCGAAGTGAATCCAAGCATAACGCTTTTCATTCCACTACCACAGACCATATTCACCCCATAGGCAGGAACACTGACTGGAACACCTGCTTTGATGGAAGCTTGTCTTGCGATACCTTGGCCTTGACCTGCAGGTAAGATATTACCCATGATGATCTCATCGATATGCTTTGGATCGAGTTTGGTTTCGGCTAAGACAGCTTTGATAACCGCTGCCCCTAAATCTCCATCGGAAACAGATTTGAGTGAGCCCAAAAAAGAACCGAGTGCCGTTCTTTTGGCACTAACGACATAGACTTTTGACATGGTTTCTCCTAAACGGTAATCCCCCAATATGAAGGGTGATTCACCTTACACCTTTAATATAACTGAAGGCTTAAAACTTGTCAATGAAAATCTTGTAAGCGTTTTCGATTTCACATTCAAAAGTTAAATAAAACATAAAAAAACCGGAAGATCCGGTTTAGAGTTTACTGATGGATTCAATTCTAGAAACATAGGCTGAGAAACCACTGATCACCATAAGCGCTTCATAATTTCCTTTTTCATTGATCAGCTTTTGAAGCTTAACAGCTTCTTCATCACCACTATAATCATACTTCAAGACATTGGAGATGGCCTTCTCGATATAGACTGTAGAAAGTTGTCTTTCGATACACTCTCTTAATGGTTTGATGAAGCGATCTTGAGCGGAAAGCTTTCTTAATGGGGATCTTCCTACACGAGTGACTTCATCGATAATATAAGGATTTCTAAAGCGATCTATGGTTTTTTCGATGTAAGCTCCCTGTTCTTCAGGATTAAGTCCATGCTTAGATACCAATAAGGCTCCTGTCTCATTAAGGACACCAGTAATTAACTCTACGATACTGTCATCCTTCATGGCTTCTTGGATGGTGTGATATCCTTTTTGATAGGCGGCATACGCAACTGTCGCATGGCCTGTATTTACGGTAAATAGTTTACGTTCGATGTAGGCATCTAATTTCTTTGATTGATGCATCCCAACGATGTGTAGTTCACCTTTGATCGTGGTACTATCTACGACCCATTCATAGAAAGGTTCTACTTTGACATGAAGAGGATCTTCATTGACTTGATTAGGTACGATTCTATCTACAGCCGCATTAGGAAAACCTACATAGGTATCGATATAATTCTTAGCTTCAACACTTAATAGAGGTAACAGTGCGTTATAGATCTGAGCACTACCTCCTATCGTATTCTCACATGCGATCACATTGATCAGTTGATCCACTTGTACTTTCGCTTTGGCTTCAAAGACAGGCGCAAGTTGTTTCGCAACGATGGGAAGAATATTAGGCCCTACAGCTGTCGTGATCAGATCCGCATGATACAAAGCTTCATAAACAGCCTCCTGATCAGTTTTACTGTTTAATCCATCCACATCATTTACTGTGATGTTGGTGACTTTATCCCCAACCAATTCAACAGTATAGCTGTGTCTTTTCTTTAATTCGTTGATCAAGACATCAGAAACATCTAAGAAAGTTACATGATAGCCTGATTCATTTAAAAGTAGCCCAATAAAGCCTCTTCCTATATTGCCTGCCCCAAAATGAACGGACTGTTTCATGAGTTATCCTCCTGAGTCAATAAGGTATAGATTTCATCGATATTCTGAGTGCTTACAGCTTTACGTACATCTTCTTCTTCACCAAATACGGTCGCAATATTAGAAAGGATCATCATATGATCTTCGCCTATGCCTGCAAGCCCAATAACCAAGTTGACCAATTCACCGTGCCAATCAATTCCTTGAGGGTAGATATGAACGACGATACCACTCGATTTGATGAATTTCTTGTATTCATATTCTCCATGAGGTAAAGCAATCGCATTGCCCATGAATACTGATAAACTATGGTCTCTTTCCAGCATGCCTTCAATGTATGCAGCTTCTACATAGCCACTCTCTAGAAGGTTTTGACCAGCTAAGCGAATGGCAGTATCACTGTCAACGCTGACACAATTCGTCTTGATGTTTTCTTTTAATAATACTTCTGGTTTACTCATTTCCTTTACCTTCTCTATGACCTTTCTATAGTTATCTGTGGCGATAAAATCATTAAGACCAAATACAATGGCCTTTGGATATTGTTTTCTCATACGTTCTTCAAAACTATGATGGGTTACGATCACATCGGCGATCGGTTCAATACTATCGATGGAGGCATTGGTGACTTCCGCAACCAAGCCATTCTTTTTAAGTTCTTTCTTAAGAAGACTAGCGCCTAGGGCACTCGAGCCCATACCCGCATCACATACCACAATGATCTTAGGAATCATTTTTTCACCTGGCTCATGATCCATGTGTTGAATGGATCGTTGAGGACCTTTCTTACTTCAGCTTTTAGAACGGTCTTATCTTGTCCAAATACAGCAGCTTTATAATGTTCATCTTCGATGAGAGAAGAAGTAAGATTACTCATACATTGATTTAAGATTGAGGAAGCATTATGCGGTACAAGTAAGATCACCACCACCAAGATCTTCATCGACTTAAAACATTCCAATACCCCTTGATCAGGTCTAAACACCATCATCACAGGATGATCTACTCCTGAGCTCTTCGCATGAAACAAGGCAAAGCCTTCCTCATCCATACTCACACTTCCCATCGCTTCACGAGCTTTTAGATCGTTGACGATCTGACGACCTTGGGTTTCGTTTTTCCCTATACGATAACCTACAAGATTAAGCAATTGATCTTTTGAAAGAGATGCCTTTACACTTACGGAGTCGACATTCTCGATCAATAAACTTAATGAAGAGGAGATCTCTTTGATCATAGAAATGGAGTCTTGTTCACCATTAGGTAGTTCACTATGTTTCTTAGGCAATAGTTCTAAGGCATAGACTTGAGCCTTGATCGATTCAATATCTAAATCTGAGAGTAAAGGATTAACGAGTATACAAGGTAGTTTGGTCTGCTTGATCTCCATCGTAGAGATCAATAGATCGAAGTTCTCATTAGACAATGATTCTAGATCGAATTGTGAACGAGGAACGATGTTGATTTCTTCTTTGAAGAGACGTTTGATGCGTGAGGCCAATAAAGCACTAATGCCTATTCCAGAAGCACATAAGACAGCCACATTGACCATTCGCTTTGGTCTATTTTGAGTTAGACGTTCTAAAGCTGCCCCAAAGTGTAAGGCAAGATACGCAACCTCATTCTCATTGAAGACGATGTTGTTTTGTTGTCCTAAACGTTCAGTTGCTTGTAGTGTAGATTTATAGACTTCAGAGTATTGAGTTTGTATTTGTTTAAGTAAAGGATTACGTATTTGAAGTTGATACTTGATACGAGTCAAAGCTGGTCTTAAGTGAGTGACCAAACCTGAGATCAATAGATCATCTTGTTTGACACTGGAATGCGTAATATCTTCAAAGTAATCTACCAACTGATACACCAAGCGTTGTAGTTCATAAGGATTAACCACATCTTCAACTTCACTAATTGGGTTATCTTCGATGTGTAAGAGTCTTGCGCCTTTAAGATGCATCGTGATATAGGCCAACTCTTCCATAGGAAAGATCAAATCAAATTCATCTTCGAAATGTTCAGCCAATTCTTTAGCTCGATCAAAGATAGGATCCTTTTTTAATCGAGTCAAGAGTTCTTCACTGATCAAGATCGGGTCATGATTTCTCATGCGTTCGATCGCAATGGTCAAATGTAGGATAAGCCCAATATAGGAATTTTGAGCCAAACGATTGGCCCATACCGTATCATTGTCTTCTAGAACCTGGATGACTTGCCAAAGGATATCTTTATTAAGCACGTTGAGGATACTATCAGGACCTTGATGACGGAAATAATCTTCGATATCCCAAGGCGTCTTAGTAGAAGAGATCAAACGAGTAAACTTATCTTCTTCCATATGTTGATAAATAAAATCAGTGATGGCTTTTCTAAAGTCTTCTTCAGATCCTTCACAATATAAATTGAATCCCGGTTTTCTAACCAAGGTGATCTTATAGGCGTTTAGTAAGGGCTCTAATCCATTGATGTCATTGGATATGGTAGCTTCTGAGACTTGAAATAGATTCGCATAGGTAATAAGTTTCTGTAGACTCTTGTTTTTTAAAAGTTCCGCTAAGAGTGCTTGCTGACGATCATCTTTATCAAGTGTTCCTTGATTGGCTGAGATCTGAAGTAATAAGCTCTTAAAGTGAAGCTTATCATCTGAATTCCCATCTAGTTTGACTCCTAAACCTGTCTTAGATACCACAGATAAAGCATAGGTCTTTAAGATCCCATTGATGTCTTTCATTTCTCTAAACAAAGTACGTTTACTTGTTTTACAGTAGTCCGCCAATTCACTCACTGTTCTATAATCATTGCTGTCTGCCAACAAGGTTAAACAATGGATCATTCGTGGACTCAATATAGCGAGGCGTTGTGTCATAAGTCCATTATAGAACATCCTCTTCAACTAGTGATAGTGACAAGATTGAATTGTGTCTTAGAATCCTAGTGCCAAAAGTAAAAAGGAGCTTTTCAGCTCCTTATAGACTTATTTATCTTCTGTAAAACGTTTAACGATCAAGTCGTATTCAGGAGCCCCAACGAAATTACGAATGGTGACTACTTCTACGCCAGGGTGTTCTTTACGAGCACGAGCACCTAAAGATTCATGAGTAACGATAAGTGAAGCATCGGATGGGACATCCTCGATGGAGGTATGTGCCACTGGAATATCAACCCCAGCCGCTTTCAATTTCTTTTTAAGTGTACTAGCACCCATGGCACTGGATCCCATTCCAGCATCACAAGCGAACACAATCTTTTTAATCGCAGCCATTTATTTGCCTTTGTTGGCTTTGGATTCTGCGGTAGCTTCTTCTAAGTCAGATTTTGTTTCAGTGAATTTGTAGACCAAGGATGAAACAAAGAAGGAAACCCCTGCAGATAACGCAATACCCAACCAAACTTTCAGCAAGTCGCCAGAAGCCATAGCGGAGAGTGCGAAGATGGATCCAGGTGATGGAGGAGCAACTAACCCAGCATTCAATAGAACGAAGGTGAAGACGCCAGTTGCGCCGCCAGCGATAACGCCAGCCAACAGTAATGGATTCATCAAAACGTATGGGAAATAAATTTCGTGGATACCACCCAAGAAGTGGATGATGATGGCGGAAGGAGCAGAATCTTTAGCTAAACCTTTTCCAAAGAACCAAGCAGCAACTAGAACACCTAGTCCAGGACCTGGATTAGTTTCAATGAGATAGAATATTGATTTGCCTGTTTCAGCAACTTGAGCAATTCCCAAAGGACCGAAGATCCCATGATTGATGGCATTGTTCAAGAATAAAATCTTAGCAGGTTCAACAACGATAGAAGCCAATGGCAATAAGTTAGCATCAACGATAACTTGTACACCAGCACCGAACCAATTGGTTACTGAAGTAACGACTGGTCCAACACCTAATAAACCAATACCTGCGAAAACAGCAGCGATGATCCCAGCTGAGAAGTTGGCAACCAACATTTCAAATCCGGAAGGAATCTTGTCTTCAACAGCATTATCAAATTGTTTCAAAACCCAAGCCGTGATAGGACCCATGATCATGCCGCCTAAGAACATTGGGATACCACCACCGACGATAACGCCGACAGTTGCGGTAGCACCAACGACAGCACCACGTTGACCATGAACCATCTTACCACCAGTATAACCAATCAATAATGGCAATAGGTAGAGGATCATTGGATCAACTAATTTAACTAGTTTTTCATTAGGTAACCAGCCAGTCCCAATAAACAATGCAGTGATCAATCCCCAAGCAACGAATGCGCCCAAATTCGGCATAACCATTCCACTTAAGAAACGACCGAAACTTTGAATCTTCTCTTTCATAGTACCTCCCTTTTTCGGTAATGTGAGAACAGGTGACAAGCACCTTCATCAACAGTATAGTTTAGAGTGTAAGCGTGTTCAACAACTCTCACACTAAGTGTGTCAATGTCGACTAGTGCCATTTTTTAATCAAGAAAAAAGGTGCTTGGCACCTTAGGATAAGAAATCTTTTGTAGTGGCCACTCTTTCGCTTTTATACCAAAGATATGCCATCACTACTAATCTTATATCTTCGCTTTCTTCTAGATAATGACCTATGAAGCCTAGAAGTTGTTCACGATCTTGAGAAGATAAGAATTGAAAGAGATCGAAGTATTTATCATCGTTGATTTCTTTGATGAGTTCTTTTAAAACGACATCTTCTTCGTTTTCTTCATTCACATCCGCATCGTTGAAGTGAAACTCATCCGTTCTAAAGGATGTTGTCTCAAAGCCTTCTTTCATTAAGAGTTGAAGTAGGCCCGCAGCGGTATGTTTACAGATACCTACCCCACGATAGGGACAATCACAATGGGTAAAAACCACATCCTCGTCTTTAAAACGAATCTCGACATGATAAATACCTCCACGATTATTCTGTACGTGGCATTGGGCGTGATCTTGATCATGATCTAAAATGAGCACGCTTTGATTATTCACCAAATCGATGGCTCTTTGAAGCACCAAAGCTCTGGTACGATCTGTAAAGTTTCTGAGTTTAAAGGGCATGGGTTTACCTCAGGTATAGTTTAACACATTTACTTAAAAAGGACCTTAAGCTCACCATATCCTTGAGCTTCAAGTTGATCTTTTGGGATAAAGCGAAGTGAGGCACTGTTGATACAATAACGAGGCATGCCTTTTGGCCCATCATCAAACACATGGCCTAAGTGACTATCGCCTTCTTTGGATCTTACTTCGATCCGTATCATCCCAAAGGCATAATCTTTCTTAGAGACAATGCTTTCTTTCTTGATGGGTTGAGTAAAACTAGGCCAACCACAACCACTATCAAACTTATCTTTAGATGAAAAAAGGACTTCGCCTGAAACGATATCGACGTAGATCCCTTCTTCAAAATGAGCATCAAATTCATTACTAAACGGACGTTCCGTTTGAGCGTGTTGGGTAACCTCAAACTGTAAAGGCGTAAGATGACTTAAATCATATTTCATGGTTAATTCAGTGTGATGGTGAAACGACTTCCCTTTCCTTCTTCGGATTCCGCAATGATGTCACCATTCATTCGTTTAAGGATCTCATAAGCGATCGATAAGCCTAAACCTGATGCTTTTTCAGTTCTAGCACGATCCGCTGTATAGAAACGATCAAACACATGCGGTAGATCAGCAGGTTTAATGCCTTGCCCATTATCGACGACTCTTATGAGTGTCTTATCTAAGCGAGACTCAACATGTAGGGATATCCTACCACTGCCATTCTTAGGCGTAAACTTAAACGCATTATCGATTAAGATCGTTAAGACTTGATCTATACGATCTTCATTGGTCACTAGAAGATGAGCTTCTTCACATCCACTCAACTCTAGTTCGATTTGATTCTTTTTCGCTAAGGCTTGGTAACGTTCTTTGACTTCATTCATAAGATTACTTATATTTACATTCCTCGTCTCAAATCCTTCTTGAGAATTCTGTAGACGAGACAACTCTAATAGATCATTGATCAAACGATTCAAGCGAGCACTTTCTTTTAAGATGAGCCCATAATATTCTTTGATCTTGACTTCATCGGTCACCAGATCATCGTTTAAGGGTTCAATAAGCGCTCTAATAGCAGTCAAAGGCGTACGTAATTCATGAGAGACATTGGCCACATAATCACGTCTTAATTGTTCTAATTTTTCTGATTCAGTGATGTCTGAGAAGATCGCTAAAGCACCTACGATAAGTTCAGTTTCATCTTTGATGGCTTGTATGCTTACGTTGATGGCTTGAGGACCTCGACTTAAGATCGTTTTATAGGATTGACCTTGTAGAGCAGAATTCATTCCTTCCATTAAATTCAATTCATGAAGCAAAGGACTGATATCTGAATCAGCTTGAACTTCGAATAGTCTATAGAAGGAAGGATTCACCATCATGACTTGAGA
The DNA here is from genome assembly GCA_013334325.1 of Erysipelotrichaceae bacterium. Classification (GTDB taxonomy): domain Bacteria; phylum Bacillota_I; class Bacilli_A; order Erysipelotrichales; family Erysipelotrichaceae; genus UBA2212. Next base: position 81,022 of record JAAXXT010000005.1, read on the forward strand.
TTCTGTATTGATGAAGACTATGCCTTCACTCATCCCAGACAACATCAACATCAATCTATTCTTTTCAATCGTAACAGAATTGATCGTAAACGAAAGATCAGTACTTAATCGATTCAAAGATCTTCCTAGATCACCTAATTCGCTTTGATCCTTCTCATCTGCGCGTAAACTAAAGTCTCCTTCACGCATTTTAGACGCTACACTGATCATCTTATGGATAGGTTTCGTAAAGCGTCTTGAGAATAAATAGACAACGACTGTCATAAGCGCCATCGCCAACAACATAGAATAAATCAAAGATTTCGCTAAAGTAAACAAGGAATCATCGAGTTCAAAATT
>JAAXXT010000046.1 GCA_013334325.1 Erysipelotrichaceae bacterium
TTTCAGAATGTAGAGTTAAATATTCAGCGATAGTGGTCTCATTTAGATCTTTAGGAAAATATCCGGTTTTTAAAAGAGGTGACATAAGTGTACTAAAAGCGATATTACTTCCGTTTTGAGCGACATATAAACAAACTGACGCTAAAGGATCACTTTGTAGTATAAGCTTCTTGGTTCTTTCTTGATAAAGAACCAAAGAGTAATGACCTTCTAAACGATCTAAAGTCTTGATGCCTTTTCGTAATACAGCATCTAGTATGGTTTTAGCGGGATCTAATGAACGAGTAAGATCAGCACTAGGCCACCTTAAAGTAAGAGGATCTGTGGTATTTAGTAGTAAGATCCATCCATGATCAGAAGCCATCATAGACGTGTTGTGTGGAGAGATAGAATGAAAGAAATATGTGTCTGATTCAATAGTAAAGCCATCACCTATTGACCGTAATGAAGGCTTTGTGATGGCATTGAATCGATTGAGATTAAAGTCTTTAGGTCCTATGATCCCAAAAATGAATCCATTCATAGATATTTACTGATCACGATGATGCCTTTCTTTATGAAAACATTCACGATTATGTAAAAAATTATATTCAAAAGAGTTAAACAAAGATAATAATAAAGGTTATTGTCAGGATAATTTAAGCTTAAACTTAATTTTTTATCATCGTACATTAACCTTATCACAAAGCACCTAAAATACGCAAGGAAACAAGGATGAAAGAAAAGTTCATAATCACCTTATAAAAACTTAACTCAAGGTGATCATCACAGAGATGATTGATGGCTACACAGAACTTAGGAAGATCTACGCTATAACAAGGATTGAGCCCATTACGAACTACCAACTAGAGATTAAACAAAAATACAAACCTCCTGAAATCATATTTGAGGCACTTAAGTTCGCAAGATAATGACATAAGCAAGAGAAAGAGCCTTCCTCTTTTTAATCTTTAATCTGTTTTATATGATTATTTAATCTAAAATCGACTAAATAAGCTGGTTTTTTTTGACATAAGTGCATAAATGTCATAAACTCTCATAGAATAGATTCATATAGTTAGTATAATGAATACTGTATCGTGAAAATAATAAAGGAACCATAATGAGCCAAGACTTGACAAAACTAACCTCAGGAAAAAACAGTAGCGACTCCATTAAAACGATGGTGTCTTTGGCTGAGGAGTTTCTTCAAAACATCGATGAACCCATCAACTATGAAAAGATCGCGGAAGACTTCAGAAAAATAACGGGGTCTAAATTCGTTATTTTCAATCTATATGATCCTAGTGGAAAGACATTTACCACCAAGAGTATCGCAGGTAGTTTGACTTTAGTTAGAAAAGCATCTAAGATCATGGGCTTTAAGTTTCTCAATAATGTATGGGAAGAAGATCTCCAACGTAAAGAGTTAACCAAGGATCAAAACATCACTCGTTTTCCTTCTTTATCTGCCATCGTAGGAAATCAGTTCAATACGGAATTGATCCCTGTCATCGAAACGCTTTTAGGTTTAGGTGAAGCTATTTTCGTTAAGATCACGAAGAAAGAACTCATGCTGGGGGATTTTACCTTGGTCATGGCTAAGGAAAAGATCTTTGATAAAGATGATATCGCTGAGCTATATGCGAGTCAATTGGGTCTCTTTTTAACTCAGCAACGCTCTAGTCAAGAACTAAAAAACAGTCAACGTCAACTTTCAGACATCATCGATTCATCTCCTGATGCGACCTTTGTGGTAGATAGAAATAAGAAGGTCTTGATATGGAATAGAGCCATGGAAACCATGACCCATATCTCATCTGATGAGATGATAGGAAAAGGCGAAGAAGCCTATATGTTGCCTTTCTATCGCGATGTTCAGCCTCATCTATTTGATGTGATTTTTCAAACGAAGAAACTTAAAGATCTATCTTATGTAAAAGTAAGTTTAGAAAACAATATCTATTCAGCAGTAAATTTCTGTAAAGCGATGGATGAAGGAAGAGGTCGATGGATCTCGATGACGACTTCAGCTCTACATGACTCCAGTGGAAACATCATTGGGGCGATAGAAACCATTCGAGACATCACTGAAGTTAAAAAGATCGAAGAAGAACTGATCGAAAATGAACTTAGGATCAGAACGATCACTTCATCGGCTCAAGATGCCATCATCATGATGGGCCCAAAAGGAGAGATCACTTTCTGGAATGCGGCTTCTGAACGTATCTTTGGCTATACTGAAAAAGAAGCCTTAGGTAAGAAACTTCATGAATGGATCGCAACTCCTGCGAATACGCATAGATATGGCGCAAGTGCTCAAGAATTTAAAGACAGTGGAAGTGGTCCTTTGGTTGGGAAGACCTTTGATATGACCACACATAGAAAAGATAAAACGGAGATACAGATCCAGCTTTCTTTATCCTCAGTTTTAATCAAAGATGAATGGAATGCGATTGGTATCGTAAGAGACATCACTGAAAGTAGAAGAATGGAGAAAGCTTTAAAAGAAAGCGAACTCGGTTTAGTAGCTGCTCAAGAGATAGCTCATATAGGAAACTGGGAACTCGATCTAAAGACAAAGACTCTTACTGCATCTAGAGAAGCGTATAAGATCTATGGGATCCCTTATGAATCAAAAGCTTCACCTATGAAGACTTTAAGACAGGTGATATTAAAGGAACATCATCATCGTTTAGATGAGGCATTAGCGGCGCTTATCAACGACAATACACCTTATGAGATAGAATTTGAATTGATCAATAAAGAAACCAAGGAACATCGTTTCGTTCATTCACGTGCGGTTAGGATCTGTGATGAATCAGGAACTCCTATCAAGGTCGCTGGAACACTTCAAGATATCACCGATAAGACGAACACTGATCGTAGTTTAAAAGAGAGCGAAGAAAAGTATAGAAGTCTATATTCAGCTATGGATCAAGGCTTAGCCTTTTATGAGGTCATCTTCAATCGTTTAGGTCAACCTGTGGATTATATCATCATCGATATCAACGATAGTTATACGCGTTTATTTGGCTTTAAGAAAGAAGATGTCGTAGGGAAATCATTAAAGAAACTCTTTCCTAATCTAGAGTCTTATTGGCTCGATGAATATAAGAAAGTTGTCTTAACAGGACAATCCAGTTACTTTGAGAATTATTACGCAGCGAAAGATCGTATCTATTCGACCTATACCTATAGAATCAAAATCAATCAATTTGCGGCCTTGATTACAGACATCACTGATCGTAAGAAGAATGAAGAACATATCTTACGATTAAGCTATTATGATCATTTGACAGGTCTTTATAATAGACGTTTCTTTGAGGAAGAACTTAAACGCTTGGATGTGGAAAGAAACCTTCCTTTAACGATCGTCATGGGAGATGTGAATGGCTTAAAGATCATCAATGATTCTTTCGGTCATGATTTTGGGGACAGCTTACTGATCAAGATCGTGGATGCGATCAAGAGAGGTTGTCGACAAGATGAGATCATCGCTCGTTTAGGAGGCGATGAATTCGTTATCCTCTTACCTAAGACAGATTCAGAAACAGCAGAAAAGATCGTTAAACGTATCCATAAATACATCTCTGAAGAAAAGATAGGTAATCTAGAGCTTTCCATCTCTTTTGGGTATTCAACCAAGCATATGATCACTGAACTTGCCTCAGATATCTTTAAAAACGCAGAGAATCAAATGTATAGACATAAGCTATCTGATCGATCAAGCGCAAGAAACAGAACCATATCTTTGATCATGAATACTTTGTTTGAGAAGAATAAACGTGAAGCCATACACTCACAAAGAGTCTCTGAGATCTGTAGAGATATTGCGACTGCGATGGGTTTCACTAAAGAATCCATTGAACAGATCGCTTCTACTGGGCTTATCCATGACATTGGTAAGGTTGGGATACATGAAAGTATCCTCAACAGTAATAAGCGTTTGACTGAAGATGAATGGAGACAAGTCAAGGAACATCCTGAGATAGGTTATCGTATCTTAAGTTCATCCTTAGAATTCGCTGAGATCGCAGAAGATGTCTTAGAGCACCATGAACGTTGGGACGGGAAAGGTTATCCAAGAGGATTATCAGGTAAGAAGATTTCCTTAAACGCAAGGATCATCTGTCTCGCGGATGCCTATGATGCGATGATCAGTGAAAGACCTTATAAGTTGATGTTGAGTAAACAAGAAGCCATAGAAGAGATCCGGTATTATAGTGGTAAACAATTC
>JAAXXT010000034.1 GCA_013334325.1 Erysipelotrichaceae bacterium
ACTATATTATGAAGTGTGCTATATAAATAATATAGTATAAAACTTATGATTCTATAATAACCCGCTTAACAATTCATTATAGATAAATAAAAAAGAGAGTTACCTCTCTTTAATTTAATTCTTATAAATACGGATCGCATTATCTACGCTTTTGGTTAAATGTGTGATGTCTCCGTTGATGGATTTGATTTTGAGCGCTGAAGCTAAGAGTTCATCGGCGAAATCAGATACAGGTAGATCGACACAATCTCTTGTGCGTCCATTTTGTCCAGTTACGCTTAAGGGCTTTACTTTAACGGCGAAGCCTAGATCGATCAACTTGGTGCCTTCGTTGGTGTAAAGATTACGATCAGCTTTACCTACGGTGACTTCTAAGCCATTGATGGCCTTAAAAGGAGTGATTGTACAAGCTCTTATTGTTTTAGAAGACTCTACGACTTCATAGATCGAGAAAGCTTCTAGATCAGGGACCACGATGATGTCTCCTGCCTTAAATAAAGCCAAGAAACGATGAAGTGAAAAACGACTCGCATTATAATGCTTGGTCGTTTTAATAAACGCATTGAAACTAGAGAAATCTTTAAAAAGATTTCTTTTTAGAAAATCGAGTCGAGGATCATTAAGATCAGAATATCCGATGGTTAAATAGCCTTGTTCATCAAGTAAAGGTTTAGCGACATTATAATGATGAGATATACGATGAATCCAAATCTCTCTTTTTTGATCAGCCATAGTTTTCTCCTGTAAGGGTTATATTGTACAACATTATCTTCATAATAACCAAAGAAGCTTACACAGCATTAGAAAGAGTGCTTTTTAATGGTCTATTATGAACGTAGATATAGGCAATAGAAACAATAGTTCCTAGTAACCCTGTGATGATCATACATCCAGGTGCTTGGAAAGCCTCCATCAAAACCCCCGCAATCAAGCTTCCAAAGGGCGTAAAGCCTACAAACACTAAAGTATAGATACTCATGACCCTTCCTCGCATATGTTCACTGGAACTCAATTGTAGGGCTGAGTTGATCATGGAGATAAAGACGGAAGCTGAGAAACCCATCCCAAATAGGAAGATATAGATAAGTATAAGATTACTTTGTATACCTAGTAGAAACATAGAGACGCTTGCGCCTAAGGCACCAGCCAATTGAAATTTCGTTTGTGGACCGACATGACTTTTGATCGCAACGATCATGGCTCCACTAAATGAACCCAAGCCCATAACACCCATTAAGAAACCATAACCTGTCGCATCCATACCCAAGGTCTGTTTTGCGTAGATGGGGATCACCAAGCCATAGTTCATCGCCAAGATCGATATCAACGCTAAGAAGATCAAAGGTCTTTTAAGATCTGCTTTAGAATTAACGTACTTTAATCCATTCATGGCTTCCTCAACAACGCTCTTAAAGAAATGTTGACTCATCGCTACCAAAGGTTTCCCCACCGCATCGATCATAAAGAGTCCTGCAATAACCGCTAAAAAACTTAACGCATTCAGATAGAAACAGATCGCGATTCCCCATAATCCAATCATAATGCCTGCGATTGCAGGACCGATGATACGAGCTAAATTAAAGATACTGGAATTCAATGCCACCGCATTCATCAAATCTTTTCGTTCTACGATCTCAGACATATAGGCTTGTCTTGTCGGCATATCTAAAGTATTGACGATTCCTAAAGCCAAAGCAAGTACTACGATATGCCAATATTCGATCACATTAAAATAGGTCAAAGTCGCTAAGATCAAGGCAAGGATCATCATCGCTGTTTGGGTAAAAATTAGTACTGCCTTCTTAGGAAATTTATCTATGAGTGTTCCAAAGGCCAGCGAGAATAACAACATCGGTAGAAACTGCATCATCGTTACGATACTCAATAAAAACGCAGAATGGGTCAATTCTAATACCAACCAAGACTGTCCTATATTTTGCATCCATGTCCCTATCAACGAAAGACATTGGCCGATCCAAAACAATCTAAAATTACGGTGCTTTAGCGCCGGAAAGTTTTTATTGATACTTAAACCGAAACCTTTTTCTGACATATTCTTACCTCTATTTCATATTTACTAAAAAGATGAATATTCGAAGACACAATTTGATTATAAACTCTAATAGACAAAATGCCAGTTTTTAATAGACTTAAAACAAAACCCAATAGTGCTACAGCGTAATTAATCTACTTATATACTTGAATTGTGAAAAAAATACAGAAAGTCTCGAAATACCATTTTATTTACTCTAGATATCATATAATGAACTTATATATATTGATTTTCGCATAATTTATATTAGTGAATCTAATTCTCAGAATTCACAGGAAAGCCATGAATCAAGATCTCTTAAGAATCTCGGAAATCATGCTTAAAAAGACTAACAGGAATGTTAGTTCTTTAAATATCGATTTTTTCAAAAATACTATAAATGATCGACAACTAAAATGCGGTATTAAAACAGTAAGTGAATACATCAATTTTCTTGAGAATGATATTAATGAGATTAATGCTTTGAGTCAGCAACTCAGCAATACGACCAGTCAATTTTTTAGGGATGACCTGACTTTTTCACTATTGGAATATACCTTATTGCCCCATTTGATAATTCAACATGATAAAAAGCGTGAGATTCGGGTATGGTCAACTGCGTGTGCTTTAGGACAAGAACCTTACTCTGTTGCGATTCTATTGGAAGAACTCCAAGGAAAACTGGGAACTATTATTCCTTATAGAATATTTGGAACAGATATTTCTGAATATGCCCTAACCCAAGCACAAAAAGGAATTTATGATTTCAATGATGTAGAAAAAGCAAAATTGAAAGTAGTTGAACACTACTTTACTAAGAAAGATAAATCTTATTTCTTAAACGATTCAGTAAAAAAACATGTCCACTTTTCTAAACTAGATCTCGTCGATGAGAATTCACTTCACCCTATAGATGGTATATATGGTGGATTTGATCTCATCTTTTGTTGTAATGTCTTGATTTACTATCAGCCAAAACAACAAAGATTAATTATTGATAAATTGATTGGAGCACTCGCTGTAAATGGTTTCTTAATCATAGGAGAAGCTGAAAGATTATTGGTTACTCATCATGATCAATTAAAACATTTAGGATTCAATACATCTATATTTCAAAGGAAATCGAGGAAATCAGAATGAAAATCAGAGACACCAAAATAGGAAGTCAATTAGTACTCACCTTCGTCGTTATCTATCTATTTGTGAGTGCCATAGGGCTTATCTCCATCGTAGATTCAAATCAAATTCAAAATAATGTTGAAACACTTTATCTACATCCTCTTCAAGTTAGAAGAGCTCTCGCTAAAATTGAGATCGCGCTAGGAGATATGCAAATCCATCAGCGAAACCTAAATGATTCTTTAGGCATAACGAGTACTCAAGAGTCATTGGATCAGATGGAAATTGCCAATCTAATTATTAGTGATAATCTTGCTGTCTTAGATTCTTTATATTTGGGGCCACAATCTGACGTTGTTTTAATCAAACAAAATTATACTTTATGGAAAAATCTATTTGATGAAGATACTCAACTCATTCTCAACGGTGAGAATGATGCCTACATAAATAATATTACTGTGAATGGGAAAACTAATCTTAAACTTAATGAGGTGTATTCAGCGGTGAAAGTCGTAGATGATTTTGCGTTAGCAAAATCTGAATCCCTTTATCAAAATTCAATAAAAACAAGTAGCAATCTAAACACTCAACTTGTAATGGTTCTAGGTTTGATATTCGTAATGTTAGGCTTTATCGCTTATTATTTGACCAGAAATATCAACAAGCCTCTAAAATCCATCAACGATGCCGTTGAAAAGTTCCATAACGGAGAGATGAGTTCTAGGATCGATTATCAAAAACATAATGAATTCGGTGTGATCACGGATTCAATCAATTTGATGGCTGATAAGGTTCAACTTTCAACGATCCTTTCTGATCGCATCAATCAACTCTCAAAGATCATGTTAAGTGAAGAAGAACCAGATCTGTTCTTCAAGAAAACTTTATCTCAACTGATGATAGACACAGGTGCTCAAATTGGAGCCGTTTATGTTTTAAATCCAGCCAATGGTTTATTCGATCATTTATTATCTATTGGAGGCACTCAAGAACTTAAATCTTCTTTTAGTTCAAATGATTTTGAAGGAGAGTTAGGCCAAGCTTTCGCAAGTAGAAAAATCAACGTAGTTAAAGATATCTCAAAAAATACACATTATGCTTATAAAACAAGTTCAGGTAATTTCGTACCCAATGAGATCATGACGATACCTGTATTCGCTAAGCAAGAGCTGGTTGCTGTAATATCACTTGCAACCCTCACTGATTTCGATACACTAGCACTTCAATACATAGAAAGCATATCCATACCTATGGGATCTAGAATAGAAGGTGTCTTAGCTACAAGAGAAATCAAACGTATAAAAGAGACTTTAGAAAACACCAACATCATTTTACAAGAGAATAAGAATGAACTCTCTGCTCAAACTCTAGAACTGATTCAACAAAATACTGAACTAGAATTACAAAAGAACCAATTGGATGAAGTAAGTAAACTCAAAACCAGTTTCCTCTCTAATATGAGCCATGAGCTTAGAACACCTTTAAATTCAGTCATCGCATTATCCGGGATATTGAATCGTCGTTTAGAAAACAAAGTCAGTGCCGAAGAAGTTGAATACCTCGAGATCATCGAAAGAAACGGAAAGAATCTATTGGCTCTGATCAATGATATCCTAGATATTTCAAGGATAGAATCTGGACGTGAAGAAATAGACCTAAGTAGTTTCAATATGACAAGTATAGTTCAAGAAACAGTCGCTCTAATCAAACCACAAGCAGTGATTAAGAATGTTGCGCTTATTTGTTCAGCCGAAGATAAAGAATTAAGAATCCATAGTGACTATAAGAAAATCCAACATATCCTTCAAAACATCATCGGTAATGCCGTCAAGTTTACGGAGCATGGCAATGTCACAGTTACATGTAAAACTCGTTTAGATCGTATCGAAGTTACCGTCTCTGATACAGGTATTGGTATTTCTGAATCCAATATTCAACATATCTTTGATGAATTTAGACAAGCAGATGGAAGTACATCTAGACGATATGGTGGAACTGGTCTTGGTTTAGCCATCGCAAAGAAATACGCACAGCTATTAAAAGGGTCAATCGATGTTGTTAGTGAACTCAATGTAGGCTCTAGTTTTACTTTGAGTTTACCAATTCTATTCGATGCTGCTGCATCCACTCACTCGCTTGATGTGGTTCATATTCAACACGAAACCAAAGACTTCAAGACCATCAAGAACTTAAATAGTAAGACCATCCTATTGGTGGATGATAATGAAACTGCATTGATCCAAATCAGAGATCTTCTATCTGAAACAGGTATCCATGTCTTAACAGCAAGCAATGCTCAAGATGCTTTCTTGATCATCGATAAGAATATGCCTGATGCTATGGTATTGGATCTTATGATGCCTGATATCGATGGATTCAAAATGTTAGAGATCCTAAGAAATGCTCCTCATACTGCCCATATCCCTGTTTTGATCTTAAGTGCTAAACATCTTACTAAAGAAGATCTTAAATTCCTTAAACGAAACAACGTTCATGAATTGATCATGAAAGGATCGATCCAACGTGAAAGTCTACAAAACGCAATAGGTAGTATGCTGAATACAAAGCAGCCAAAAAAGAAACCCAACATGATTCGTCAAGATAAAGAAAAACCACTCGTCTTAGTGGTAGAAGATAATCTTGATAATATGATCACAGTAAAAGCTTTACTTACTGATCATTATAGAATCATTGAAGCATTCAATGGACAAGAAGCCATTGATAAGGCAAAAACCAATCTACCTGATTTGATTTTAATGGATATTGCCTTACCTGATATTAATGGAATAGATGCTTATAAAAAAATCAGGACTTTAAAAGCCCTTGATAATACTCCTGTCATAGCATTGACCGCAAGCGCAATGGAACATGATCGTGAATCTATCTTGCTTCATGGATTTGACGCATTTATCGCTAAACCAATCAACTCAAAAGATTTCTTTGCTGTGATTGAAGAGGTTCTTTATGGCAGATAATAAACTGGTCGTATTGGCCATCGATGATAATCAAGATAATTTAATTATAGTGCGCGCCTATGTAAACGAGAGTTTTCCTCATTCTTTTATATATACCGCACAATCTGGTAAAGAAGGGCTTTTGATCGCGAGTCAAGTCAATCCAGATGTGATCCTTCTAGACATTAATATGCCTGATATGGATGGTTTTGAAGTTTGTACGGCTTTAAGAAACGATCCAAGATTTGTTGATACACCTATCATGTTTCTTACCGCTGTTAAAGCAGATAAAGAGAATAGAATCAAAGCTTTAGAAGTTGGAGGAGATGCCTTTCTTTCTAAACCAATAGATGTGAGTGAATTAAAAGCCCAAATCACTGTGATGTGGAAAATCAGAATCTCGAATATAGAAAAACGTAATGAAAATATTCGTCTCAATTATTTGGTCAATGAAAAAACTGAACAGTTGGTCAATGCTCATAATGAACTTATGATTACTTTTAAAGCTTTAAGAGAAGAGAATGAACGTCGCAAGATCAGTGAAACTGAACTAGAGATCGCAAAAAACAAATATGGTTCTATTCTAAATGATTTACCTGCCTTAATATGTGAGTTTAAAACAGATGGAACATTGATCTATACCAATGATACATACAGCTCTTATTTCCCCATTTCATTAAGTACGAGCTCTACTAAACCTTCCATAAAAGCATCTTGGAAAGACAGTTTGAATTTAAATGCAGATCGTCCTACTCGAACATTCATTGAACAAACTCAATACAAGAATCAAGATTGTTGGATAGAATGGCGTGAACGTGCAATTTTTGATTCAAAAGGAAATGTCGTATCTTTTTATGCGATTGGTGTCGACAATACTGAGCGCTATATCAATAGACAAAACATTGAAAAACTACTCAATCAATTACGATCAATGTTCAATGGACATAATGCAGTGATGTTACTGATCAATCCAAAAAATGGAATGATCATAGACTCAAATCCTGCAGCCTCAAAATTTTATGGATATACACAAGAAGAGTTGTTGAGTATGGGGATCAAGGAAATTTGTTATATGAGCAACAATGCTCAAAACTCAGACTGTGTTGAAGCTTTTTCTGTAGGAACCAAACATACCACTGCTCAACATAGATTAAAAGATGGCTCTTTTAGAATGGTAGATATCTATTCAAGTCAAATCAACTACAGTGGCGAGATAATGTCCTATGCGATCATCTTTGATGTCAGTGATCGTGAAGAAGCCATAGAAGAAATACGTTATCTTAGTTATCACGATCATCTGACTTCACTCTATAATCGCCGCTATTTTGAAACTGAAATGAATCGATTGGATGTTCCTAGAAATTGGCCAATGACTCTCATTATGGGGGATGTGAATGGTTTGAAGCTCATCAATGATTCTTTTGGACATCGAGAAGGAGACGAGTTCTTAAAGTATACAGCTGATATTCTACTATCAACTTGCCGAGAAGATGACATTATAGCTCGTATTGGTGGAGATGAATTTGCCATACTTTTACCTAAAACAAGTCAGGAAGAAACGGATAAGCTTTTAGAAAGAATCAAAACTCAAATTCAAGAAGTTGTGAAGTCAAAACCATTATTGTCGATATCCTTTGGATATGCGACTAAGACAGAGAATAACACTTTGCTTAAAGACAAGATGGTTGAAGCAGAAAACATGATGTATAACAATAAAATGTATGAGAGTACCAGTATGCGTAATAAGTCGGTAAAACTGATCATGAATGCCTTGTTTGAAAAAAGTGCCCGTGAATTAAATCATTCCAATCGTGTCAGTGCGATATGTGGTCAAATAGCCACTGCGATGAACTTGAACCAAGATGAGATCAATCGAGTAAAACTCGCAGGTCTTGTCCATGATATTGGAAAAATAGGCGTCGATGAGAAGATTTTAAACAAACCTGGAAAGCTTGATTTAGATGAATGGTTAGAAATCAAGAAACATCCTGAAGCAGGATGGCGTATCCTTAATAGTACCGATGAATTCTCAGAAGTTTCCCGTTTGATTCTGTGTCATCATGAACGATGGAATGGGAGTGGTTATCCGAATCAATTAAAAGACGTAGAGATACCTCTAGAATCAAGAATCATTTCTGTAGCCGATGCCTATGACGCCATGACAGATGTTAGAACCTACAACAGAAGCATCCCTAAGGAACAGGCTATTGATGAACTTAAACGATACTCAGGCACTCAATTCGATCCATCTATCGTTGAGATCTTTATCTCAAAAGTACTAAACAAATAAAAACCATTTAAAAGAATAATAAGATTGCCAAAAAAAATAAGAACTATTGGTTCTTATTTTTTTGACTAAATCTCTTCTCCATTACTTAAGACAAGTTTCTTATACCAATCAAATGAATCTTTCTTGTATCGTTGCGCACTGCCCTCTAGTTTATTATTAAGATCGACATAAATAAACCCATATCGTTTAACCATCTCACTTGATGAACAAGAAACAATATCGATAGGACCCCAAGGATAATAACCTATTACTTCTACTCCATCTTTAATGGCTTCTTTGATCGCTAAAACATGCTCTCTTAGATAAGCAATTCGATAATCATCGTGAATCTTATAATCTTCCGTTAAGGTATCAAACATCCCAAACCCATTTTCAGCGATGATGATCTCACATTGATAGCGATCATAATATTGATTCAGAGTGGTTCGTAAACCTAAAGGATCGATCGCCCATCCCCATGGATTGGCTTTCAAATAAGGATTTTTCTTATCAGGATTCCCACTCAAGTAACCTTCTGCATCAATGATTTTCGTGTAATAAAAAGATATCGATAGAAAGTCTGCAGTATTTTTGAAGTCTTCGTGATCTTGATCTGAAATGTTGATATGAAGTTTCTGATCATCAAAGAAACGCAATGCGTAAGCAGGAACTTTACCTCTTAGTAAAACATCCGAGTAGAAGTATTCCATCTGATTGGCTTTCATCGCAGTAAACACATCTTCAGGTTTACAGGTTGCTGGATATCCAATCCAATCACATAACATCATCCCAATCTTAAAAGATGGATCGATCTCATGAGCGATCTTAGTGGCTTGAGCACACGCAACCATCTCATGGATAACGCCTTGGTATTTAGCCTCTTTTAAGTTCTCCACTTTATCCGCTAAGATACCTAAATGATTATAGGACTCATGCGCAATCAAATTGATTTGATTGACCAAGATCCAATATTTCACTTTACCTTTATATCGTTCAAATAAGACTTCACAGTAATGAACGAAGAACTCGATCAGTTGTCGATTAGCCCATCCATTATATTTCAAACTTAGATTTAAAGGCATCTCATAATGAGATACCGTAATCAAAGGTTCCATCCCATTCTTGAGTATCTCATCGATGAGACCATCATAAAACTTTAGTCCTTCTTCATTGGGTTCTTTCTCATCACCATTAGGAAATATACGAGCCCAATTGATGGAGGTCCTAAATGAATTCATCCCAGTTTCGGATAAAAGCTTTAGGTCTGAAGCATAAGTGTGATAGAAATCAATGGCGTTTCTTTTAGGATAGATTCCATTCACATTGGATAGATGACGCATTACTTCTTCAGTCGTCATTTCTCTATTGCCTTTTTTCTCTAAAGGAATATTTTCTTGATATTCATTGATGTCTGCTAAACATAGTCCTTTATGACCTTCTTCCCAAGCTCCTTCAGCTTGATTAGCAGCTATAGCTCCACCCCACAAGAAGTTTTTTGGAAAAGTCGTTTGATGATTCATGAGTGCTCCTTTTAAAAGAGGGTTCCGAAGAACCCTCACTCTTATTTAACTTCTAAAGCTTTTATTCGATCCTCGTATTTTTCAAATATTTGGATCATTTGTTTGGCGATATTGATCTCGCTGTAGATTGTCATCAAGGTATCTTGAGCATGTGAGAATAAAAGTGAATATTCTGTTTTTATGCCTTGAGCTTCACCTTGTATGGCGTCTGTTTGTTCACGATGAGCGATACGTATCTCATCAGTGGCTTTCGTCATGCATTCTTTTGCTTTATCAAATTCTTGCAAGGCGATGGCATCGAGGGCCAATTTGACTTGAAGACGGGCATCTCCAGCATGAAGAATGATCTTCATCGCACTATTAATTAATTCTTCAGTCATATAGAGACCTCCATGTTGTAATAATATTATGCAGCTTTTTCAGCTTCTACTTCTTGTTTTTCGTAAACTTTAAAGAAAGGGAACCAAATTGCGGTAGCAATGGCCACATTAAGTGCAAATAGAACCAAAGCAGAAATTGCACCACCAGTAGTCAACCAAGTTGCGATAGGCATCGGTGTATACCACATTTCAAATAAGACTTTTGGAATTGGAGCAAACGCGATGACTTTCGTAAACAACCAAGTAACTAAAGGCAAGACTAATCCAATGATCCACATTGGCAACATCAGAATCGGATTCCATACAACGGCTCCAAATACTACAGGTTCATTGATATTGAAGATCGATGAAGGTAATGAAGCAAGTCCCAAAGCTTTTAATTTCTTACTCTTAGAGAAAGCCAACATCAGAACTAGAGGGAATGTACAACCAATACCACCCCACCATAAGTAAGCGGAATAAATCGTGGTTCCTGTTACGAGGTTTGAGCCTGTCCCAGCTACGTTTGCAGCGATGGCTGCCAATAATACTGGTGTAAATACAGGTGTCAATACCCAGGAAGAAATACCCATCGAGTATAAGAAACAGAAAGTAAACATCATGATCGCAAAGCCGAATGGCGATTCAACGATGCCTGCCAAAGGAGCAAACAAAGCTGTGATAACACTATAGAGGTTTACATTAACGATAAATACTAAGACCCAAATCGTTACAACTACGATCCCGATTGGAAGCATTGAATCAAACCAAGCTCTTACGAAATCAGGAATAACAGATTCTTCTTTAAAGAAAGAGAATTTTCCAAATGCAGACATGACGATTCCAACAAATAAAGCAACGATAATGGCAACAAACATGCCACCAGCTCCAAAGCCATCAGCGTTGAATGCCAATCCAGCATCAGTCCAAACTGGTTTCAATACCATCAAGAAGGCAACTAAGGATACTGCACCAGCATTGATTCTGCTTTTTCTCAGTTTCTTCTTTTCCATTAGATTGAATGGAATCAAGAAAGAGATAATAAGGGATATCATACCCATAGTATATGTAAACGGTGTCCAGAAGTTTGGCCAAGGATTAATATAGTCTCCTAATACTGCCAACATACAGAACAGTGAACCTAAGAAAATGAAAGGCAAGACTTGCATGATCGATTCTTTGATGGAAACGATCCAGACATTGGTATTAACCTTAACCATTTTCGGAGCGAAACTGTTACTTAACCAATCCATAAATTTTTTCATTTTTTTCTCCTTTTTAAATGTTTTTTAATAAGTGTTCAACAGCTTTATCACCGTTGAGTGTTGCATAGTAACTGCTTTCCATCAAGATTATTTTTATTTGAGTGCCTTGAACAATAGCTTGTGTAGCATCCATCAAATAACTTAAGTGTGGCCCTACCATCAAGACGTCGATATCGTCGATATAATTCTCGATCTCAGATTCCCCTCGAGCAACAATCGATAAATCTAAGCCTCTAGATACTGCTGCTTTTCTCATGTTAGCAGCCATAAATCCACTACTGGCACCAGATCCACAAACCAATAAAATCCTGATTTTACTCATAATAAACTTCCTTCCAAGAGAAGCGCTTCTCTGTGATGCTTCCATTCTGACTCATTAGTGAATTGAATTCAACTCAGCTTTTGCACGATGGATAGGCAAGCGAATAGTTGCACACTGTGTCGTGCAAATATCTAGTCCAGTGAACAAAGGCATTTGGTATAATAATGAATGATAAGGAGCCCTATGAAATCAAAGGTTCTGAAATTAGTGAAGGTCCTTACTGATCATGATGATTGGATCACCGCCAACCAACTTTCCGCTAAAACGGAGTTTTCTGTTAGAAGCATTAAAAGCTATATTGGAGAGATCAACGCAATAGAACCTCAAACAATCTTGTCTTCTCAAAGTGGATATAAGATCGATAAATCGAAATCTGAGATCGTGATAAATAAAGCTGATTCTCCTATATCTCAGGGTTCTCTTGAACGAGTAAATCATCTCATAACTCGTCTAATAAAAAGTAAATCCTCTATTGATATCTATGACCTTTCAGATGAGCTCTATGTGAGCCTATCGACCATAAAATCCGATCTACCCAAGATAAGGAGTCGTATACAACCTTTTAATCTAGAACTCATCCATGTCTCTGATACTTTACAGATTAGTGGTCTTGAGAAGAATAAGAGAAAGATGCTAAGTTCTCTGTTATATGAAGAATCAAACGAGTCCTTTATGAACGTAGAAGCCATACAAGACGCTTTTTTAGGTATTGATGTAGACTATATAAAAACGATCATTCTCGATACCTTTAAAGATTATCATATTTTTATTAATGATTTTTCTTTGATTTCTCTTATTCTACATATCTCGATCGCTGTCGATCGTATTCGAAACAACGCTGAAAATGTCAGTGCTCCCAACGATGTAAATCTTCATAATGCTCACGCATATTTGGTTGCCGATACTTTAGCAAAGAAGCTAGAATCTCAATTCAATATCATCTATAAACCAAACGAAACTGATGATCTTGCTTTATTGATTGCTTCTTGCGCAACCACTTTAGATTATCGAACCATATCTGCTTCTAATCTGGAAGAAGTTATAGGAAAAGAAACCTTTGAATTGGTAACGAAATTGATTCAAGAGGTCAACGCCTACTACTATATCAATCTCAATGATGGAGATTTCTTGACTCGCTTTTCACTTCATATTAAGAATCTTCTCGTAAGATCGAGAAATAATCTTTATTCTAAAAATCCATTGACCAATAGCATTAAGAGAACGTGTCCTTTACTTTATGAGACAGCTGTCGCATTAGCAAAGAACATCCATGAGTATACCGATATCTCGATAAACGATGATGAGATTGCTTATATCGCCTTCCATTTAGGAGGAGCCATAGAGACCCAAAGAAATCTCGAAGATCGAGTCAATTGTATCTTGTATTGTCCTACCTATTACAATACCGATGAGCGATTGACGGAGTCATTGATGCGTCACTTCAATGAGCAAATCAATATCATCAACATTATTACCAATGAGAATGATCTAAAGCGCATCAGTAATGCTGATTTGATTTTATCAACGATACCTTTGTTTAATAAGTCGATAAAGATTCCTATCTTAGCGATAAGTCTCTTTATTAGTCAAAAAGACATCAATACAATCTTTCTTAAAATTGATACGATTAAGAAAGAAAAAAAGAGGATCATCTTCTTATCTCATCTACATAAAATTATCAATCCTCTTATGTTTAGAAGAAACCTTGTTTTTCAAAATGAAAATGATGCCATAGAAACTATGTGTCAAGTCTTGGTTAAAGAAGGCTATGTTTCAGAGTCGTTCGTCGATGAGATCAAAGACAGAGAAAGAATGTCTACAACAGCATTCAATAATTTAGCCATTCCACATTGTATGAAGATGAATGCGAAGAAAACAGGGATGTTTGTAATCATAAACGAAAAACCTACCCCTTGGGGAAACAATCAAGTCAATCTTATACTCATGTTGAGCATCAATCGAAATGATCGTAACCTCTTCAATGAAGTCTTTGAAAATTTGACCATGATCCTAACTGAACCTGAAGCCATGAAGGAAGTTTTGAATTGTAAGACTTATGATGAATTCATTCAAGTACTTGTTGAACGAGTATAGACAACTTTTGATACAATAATGATATGAACTTAGACTTTCTATCCATTAATGATCAACAACTGACAACTTTAAATACACTCTATGATTTTCTAATCCAGTCTCAGTTTAAGTGTGTTCGTTCTAAGACGAAAGACATCATATATACCTTCACCAAAGCATCTCATAAAAAAAACATAATCAAATTAACCCAAGATAAACAAGGCAATATCCATCTGTGGATACGTTTTAGTTCAAGCAATAATTACAGTTCATATTTTAATCAAATGTTGATCAAGACCCTAGAAGAAGATGATTATAAATATGTTGGGTGCTATGAGTATTGTCATGAATGCGACATAAAAAAGGGTTATACAGTGATAACCCCAAAAGAAACTTATTTTAGATGTCATAAGGAACTAATTCACATAGGTAGAATCGATGAGGTTCCTCTTCTAGAAGCAATTGATCTCATTTATCAACAAGATCTCTATGAGACCCAGTCTTATGAAGAGAATAAGAAATAATCTTATAAGAAATTATCAATGACCAAATTCATAAATAAAGGAACCAGCTTAGGATCAAATTGAGATCCTGAACATTTTTCTATTTCCGCTAAGGCATATTCTTTAGAGTAGGCTTTACGATAAGCTCGATCTGAAATCATTGCATCATAGGTATCGGCTAAAGCAATGATCCTTGCGACAATGGAGATCTCTTCTCCTTTTAAGCCTTTAGGATAACCTTTCCCATCCCAACGTTCATGATGTTGAAGGACATCTTCTGAGATGATGTTGAAATCACTGGAGGCATTTAAGATACGATAACCGATCTCTGGATGTTTTTGGATCTCTAGAAAATCTTGTTCACTGAGCTTAGAAGGATTATTTAAGATGGTTTCGCTGATGCCTATCTTACCTATGTCATGCATCAATCCTGCGGTTTGAATGCGTTTGACTTCATCTTTAGATAGACCTGCTTTAATGGCTAGGGTCTTACTGATGAAGCTTACTCGATCTGAATGATATTTCTCACGTTGATTCTTCTCAAATAAAGCTTTCATAATAAGCTCTATTGTATTGTGTCTCATACTGGCACTTTCATAGGACTTCAGTTGATACATATGATTCTCTGCGTTGATGACGACTTGAAGCATGTCTTGATCTTCTTCTGTTTTCGCATCAAAACCATATGAAACAGAGAAATCTAAAGCTTCTGTTTTTTGAAATGAACATGCCTTTTTAACTCGATCAATGATGTTTTCCGCTTCACCTAATGATGTATTAGGTAGGATCATTGCGAATTCATCTCCACCTAATCTTGCGATGATGTCATCCGTTCTAAAAGTCTTCTTAAAGATCTGAGCCAATTGGATCAACAACTGATCTCCAAAGTAATGTCCATATGAATCATTGATCAATTTCAATCCATTGACATCAGCCATAATGATCGAAATCGGATAATTACGTTTTGTATCTAATCTTAAAAGCTCATCATCAAAGAATCTTCGATTATATAATCCAGTCAAGATATCATGATTGCCTAAAAAGACGATCTCTTTTTCTTTTTTTATACGTGCTTCTACTTCTCGAGACAGGTCAAGTCTTTGTTTCGCAATAACAGATAGATATTTAGCATTGATGTATAGAAAATTCCCTAAGTTCTCAAATTCTATCAAGGTCATTCTCTTAACATTAATGAGCATTTTTTTGTATTCGTCACGGTCAATCCCAACAACATCCGCATATTCTAATAACTCTTCATCACTCACACCTTCAACGACTACTTGCCCAATCAACCAACTACAAATGTGTTGATCTTCTACAATGATACTTGCCCCAACATCATAGAAATTTCCACTTAAACATTTTTGCGATACTAAATGATCAGACTTAGCACCTATGATCTTATCAGAGATCTGACAATTGATTTTCCCTTGCTTAGTATTTCTTATTGCATTACATAGATCACAAAAACCACTGGGTTTAGTAATAGGCAAGCCCTCCGCATTGACAATCAAAGAAGCTACTCCTGTAGCAGCAGAAAACGCATCTTGGATTTTTTGCATTTCTTTGATGTCGAAGAGTTCTTCGAAATTTAGTGGATTTGTTGCATTATTATTGAGCATCCTTGATTCCTCTTTCTATGAAAAGCCCTTTATAAGACTTAAAATGAGGTTTAACCTCAACCACTCACAACACATTTCACTCATAAAGAGAAAAAAGTTAAGAGATGGATCTTCCTTTATGATATTTAGAAAATCTAGAAACAACTAAGTCAATATTATCATATTTTGTAAATTTTTCATATAACGTATTAAGTGTTATTCATTATATATTGAAAATTCATAAGTATTCTTATATGACCATTCACTAGGATAATAGGATGAACTAATGTTTTCAGCTTAAAACTGATAACTGAGGTCTTCGAATCTTTTGTTATTTGGGAGGGTATTGTGTTGGGCAATATTATATCCTCCTTGTCAAATGAGACTTACTCCTATGGCGGAAAGAATTATTACGAATAATATCTTTGAAATACAACGGATTTTGTAGATATCGTAAAATGGATGCAAAATAAGTTTCGCTTTTATTGTCATCACCACTTTTATAAAGAAATACGGTTGAATGATCGAATAAACAAAATTATCACTTAACTAAAACCTGATTTTTTTCACAAAAAATCGTCAAATACAGATGATATTGTGAATAAGCGGAAAACAATATGCCCAAATCAGATTTCTTATGCCATTATTCCTTATACATTACTCAAAGACATTCAATTTCATTCAATACTTACACTTATTAAGAACAGCACCTTTAACATATCTTCACACTTGTCATCGAGCATTCGACCACTCAAGAAAACACAGAATAAATTTCTGTGTCTTCAATATAGATCCTTATGACTAAAGCTTAACCGATGTTTTGAAACGGTCTTTCTCATCTTTAGGAACCGTGAAGGTAATGAACATTGAACCTTGATTCGTGATCATTGTACTTCTTGATCTCATCGAGCGCGTAAATGCGGATGTAAAGATGATTTCCAGATCTGTAGTATGCTCAGGAATCTTAGGTAACTTCAGTTGTAACACTTCATCCTTTTTGGGATGATGCGCAAAACGTTTTTTGATCACTTTGAAGGCTTTGCCTTTCTCATCGACACCTCTAAATACAAAGATAACTTGGCGTCTTCCAAATAGAAGAAGTATCAAGAGGAGTAGGATTCCTAGACCAATCATCCAGTTGAGGGGTTGAGCTAAGGGGCTACCGTTTTGAATGATAATCACCGTCGTTAAGGTTTGGGTATTGCCTAAGATATCGGTTGCCCTGATTTCAACTT
>JAAXXT010000006.1 GCA_013334325.1 Erysipelotrichaceae bacterium
AGGCCATCCTCTTACTTAAAAAAGGGAATGACAAGAAAACGATGATGCCTTTTGGACCTCATTTAGCTTTAGGGATCTATTTGGCTTTCTTAGTTGGAAAGCCCATTCTAGACTGGTATCTTGGATTTTTTAAATTCTAAGCCTGATTTCAGGCTTTTTTTGACCCTTAATATGGACATTTGAAAACTATAATATGGGTTCATGATAAAGTAATGGTGATAGGAGATCCTATGAAAGAAACAACTCAATCCGTTTTACTCAAACATCTTCAATTAAAAGATACTTGTTTAAATATTGCCTCATTAGCTCACGTTGATCAAGTCGATAAAGCCAAGGAGCCTTATCTACTTCATCCTTTATGGGTAAGTATGACCCTTACTGAAACGCCTTATCGAAGCGTATTAAAAAGACATATGAGTGTTTTATCAGAAGAAGAGAAGGAATACGCTCAATGTGTAGCTTTACTTCACGATGTGATCGAAGATAGTCCCATTACCTATGAGGATCTCTTAATGACTTATCATCTCCCAAAAGACATCGCTGATGCGGTCCTTATCTTAACCAAAACCAAAGGCGAGGATTATTCTCTTTACTTAAAACGTGTCAAAGAAAACAAACTGGCCAGAGTGGTCAAGCTTTCTGATCTGCTTCATAATTCAGATCTTCGTCGATTATCAAGAGTTAAAAATGAAGATAGACAAAGACGACTTAAATATCTTAAATCCATACTTTATTTATGGGATGAAATGACATATTGAGGATTAGCTAAATCAGGACTATAATGAGTCTAAAGAAACCCATACGAGGTAAACTATGAGAAAACGTTTTTTTGTCATATTTATTATGGCCATAATTGTTTTTCCTTTAACTGCGTGTACTCCTAAAGTTGTAGAGGCTCCTCTCTTTACTTTAGAAACACTCCCAACGATCGATGGATCGACCGTTACGATTCCAATGGATGAAGCTTTGGTTGCGAAGCTTACCCGAAAGACTGTAGAAGAAGTAAGACCTTATGTGTTACATAATAAGACCCATGAAGCCTATGTGAATTTAATAGAAGGAAAAGCGGATCTTATCTTTGTGACAAGTCCTTCTGAAGGAGAATTGGCTTTAGCGGCTTCTTCTGGAGTGGAGTTGGAGATCGTTCCTATCGTCTCAGAAGCCTTTATCTTTTTGACTCATAAAGACAATCCAGTAAATTCATTAACGTTTAAACAGATCGTAGATATCTATTCAGGAACACTCACCAATTGGAAACAAGTAGGGGGCAGCGATCAAGCGATCGTGCCTTTCCAACGTCCCGTCAATTCAGGAAGTCAAACAGGCTTTCTTGATTTGGTGATGAAGAATGTTACACCGATGACTGCACCCAGTGAATGGATCTTTGCGGGTATGGGAGATCTTATTGAGGCTGTTGCGGACTATGAGAATGGACCTACTGCCTTAGGTTATTCCTACTATTATTTCGTAACGGATATGTGGGGCAATGATCAAGTCAAGTTACTAAAAGTAGATGGGATCTATCCTGATAAGAAAACCATCGCCAATAAATCCTATCCTATCCAAACGGCTTATTATGCGGTATATCGTAAAACTGAAGCACAAGATAGTGACGTCAGAAAGATCGTGACCTGGATCTTAAGCAAAGAGGGTCAACAATTGATGGAGGACAGTGGTTATGTCAAAGTCGATTAAAATATTCTTGATGGTGATGTTGCTGACTGCTTGTACATCTCAAGTTAAACCTGATCCTAAGGATGATCCTGTCGTGTTTGATGATCCTATTGGAGATACTGTAAGTGGTCCAGTTGAGATTCCCTATGTATGGGATAATCCGATCAATATCCATAATGTGATCGAAGATGAAACATCAACGACTTATACCAATATCTCTATGATCGATGGATTAAAAAATTCATCTGTTCAAATCAAAATCAATACAGCGATAAGAAACGCCATCGATCGCATGATAAGTTATGCCGATATCAACAATCTTCCTCCATTTAGAGGCATCAAAGCAAAGATCAAAGATGGGGCAGTGCTTATCAATAGATATGTCTATGCTTCGGTAACTTATAATTCGAATAATGTATTGAGTCTTATAATCCAAGGATTCTTAACGTTTAAAAACACCGATGATACTGAAATCTATCTCAGTTTAAACGATGGATTGACCTTTGAACTCGTCACAGGAAAACAACTTCATCTATCTGATATCTTTACCAATGAGGCTGACATATCGCTTTTGATCAACAATTCTTTAAGTAAAACCTTCTCGAGATCAAATTACTCTGATGAGATCCCAGGGACCAGTATGTATTACTATTCGTTTACTTTAGTAGAACCTTTTAAAGGAATACAAGCTGACCAAGCATTCTATCTAGGAAATCAAGGATTGGCAGTGTTGTTTGATTATCGTACACCTGCATTTGATACTGATTTTGCGACAATGTCCATCAATGTACCTTTTAATGATTTCGTTGATTCTATAGGTATTACAGAACGTTTCTCCTCAAATACCGACATCTATTTAACTCCTATCAAAGATCGACAATTCTTAGATTTGGATGATCCTTTCTTGAATCAATCCATTGACGGCGTAAAAGTAGGAGAAAAAACATATAAGTTCTTGATGAGATATCATAAAGATCTACCTGCTTCTTTATTAGCCGAGATGACAACTATGAAAGATAAGATAAAAGCTGACTTTATAAGCTATAGTTCAAGTCATGTGATAGAAGAATTTAGAGGTGATGTCTTCACTGAAAAAGTTGGATCCTATACCTGTTTATTTTATGATCTTAGTGTATATTCAGCCGGTGATTATCTGTTTGAAAATGATCAAAAATGTTTCGATAAGACAAATTCTGAAGTAAATGTTGCAGACTACTTCATCGATGGTTTCAATTATAATAACGCCATTAAGAATCAATTCATCAAGGAAATCGATAAAGGTTATCTCGCAGCTGATCTTTCGCTTCACGAGTTACTGCTCAACATGAAAGTACGTATCACATCGACTGGATTGGGGATCACAAGTCATGCTTATTCTGCCTCTTTGAGCCAGGATCAATTTGTATATATTATGCCTTCGTTTTCTGAATTTGGAATCTCTAATCTCGTTGTCTTCGATTAAAAAACAAGCCCTGAATTTCAGGGCTTGTTTTATTTTGTCCAATCGACAAGAACGCTTGTATAAACTTCTTTATGATTCATCAAGCCATCGTAAGCACTCATCATGTCTTCAGGGATGACCACATGGCTAATGAATTTATCAACGTCGATGATTTTCTTTACCATCAACTCACTAATATAATCCATCCCTCTTCTTTGAGATATTCTTGAGCCTTCTTTTTCTTCAAAAGGATAAAGTTGATTAAGAGCTCCTATGACTTTGATGTTTCTCATATGGATCGCATTGAGCATTGGGGTCACATTGGTGGTGTAATCACTTCGAGGAGATCCCAATAATACAACTTGGGCATTCTTCGCAGCGACTTCGATCGCGGTTTCAACCACTGGACTTAAGCCTGTCGCATCGACGACGATGTCTGCACCTTTTTGTTTAGTAAGTTCCATGATCATTTTCGCTTGATCAGAAGGATCACAGCTTAGTACTGTTTCTATTCCACAAGATCTTGCGACTGCACAACGATGTTCAACAGGATCGACGCCTATGACTTTTACACCCATCTGTTTATAGTAGATGGCTAAGAAGATGCCTAGATTACCCATCCCAAAAATAACGACCGTATCGAAAGGTTTTACGTCTACAGGTAAGATCCCATTTAATGCGATCCAACACATAACGATCATTGCCCCCTCTTTTGGGGATAAACGAGGATCTAGTTTATACAGGACCTTTTCTTTATGAGATCCCCCATCATATATATGATGGGATCCATGAGGCGCTAACGTTAAAACCGTATCACCTATATTTACCTTATTGACTTCAGTTCCTTTTCCTAAGACTTTGCCTACTGTACAATAACCAGGTCGAACAGGATAAGTCGCCCCTTTTTTTAATCCGAAGACTCTTGATAGTTCAGTCCCAGGAGAAATCATTGAGATCAAAGACTCAATAAAGACCTCATTGGGTTTAAGATCCAACTCATTGATGTCTTCTTCTTCGTAAACCACTTCTAAGGCACTTTTTACGATGATCGATTTTATTTTCATGTGGTTCTCCCTACATCTACTTCTCTTTTATTCTACATCAGGAAGTCACCATTTAATAAAGAGAATTATTTACTTTACTTAGATATTCATCACTGTCTCATCGATAAGAAAGAGAGTTTGTTCTGTTATAATAAAGTCGATGAAAATAAAAAGAACCTTAACGAAAAGTATACAGATCCTAGTCTTAGGATTTTTAATGATGAGTGCTCAGGGTGAAGCGATGATCTGGGGCCAAAGAACACTAGCACTGACCACAGATGCGACCAAGCTCAACGCTTCTTCGACATTTAAAATCAATGGGATAAAAGCTACTAATGACCTCATCGATGATACGATCAATACCTATGTGAACTTCAAAGAAGGTGATATCTTATCGATCACTTCCACAAGCTCTATCCAATACATCTATATCCTTTTCGATAGAGCGCCATCACTTTATACTGTCGCTTATGATGGATCATCTCAAAGAGCTGGGATATTTGGTTTTCTTCATGAGTTGATTACTCTAAAAAGCACCAGTACTTCAATAGAAATAACTATGCCTAGTGGGAAAGTAGCTTCGATCTTTGTCTATTCAGAAGGCACTCTACCTTCCAAAGTTCAAAAATGGGAATACCCTTCTTTTGATACGGAGTTGTTGGTCTTTGCGACCCATAGTGATGATGAGGCTTTGTATTTTGGGCCAGCGATCGCCACCAGTATTTCCCAAGGAAAAGATGTCCAAGTGGCTTATTTGGTCAATCATTTCAATACACGCAAACGTCCTCATGAGACTTTAGATAGTTTATGGGAGTTAGGGGTGACCCATTATCCGATCTTTGGACCTTTTAGAGATCTACAATCCACTTCCTTAACTCATGCCTATACGATCTATCCTAAAGAAAAGATCCTTCAATATGAGCTTGAACAGATCCGTCGATTTAAACCTGAAGTTATTTTATCTCATGACTTCAATGGGGAATATGGTCATGGAGCACATATGGCTTTAAGCGATACCTTAAAAGACGCCATAGTCTTAAGTTCAGACTTTAACTCATTAACGGAATCTGCGGTTAGACTAGGATTATTCTCTCCTCTTAAGACCTATATCCATCTCTATACCCCCACAGAGATCATCCTAGACGTGAATTCACCACTTGAATACTTCAATGGAAGATCCGCTCTACAAGTCGCACGTGACGCTTATGAGTACCATATCACTCAACATATTTGGCCACTACAAGTCATTACTTATACCTATGGGGATGTGAGAAGATTTGGGCTCTATCATTCTTTGGTTGGAGCTGATACTACAAACGATCTATTTGAACATATCCCAGATTAAGCGAATTATTCTTAAAACCTAAATACTAAAAAAAAACACGCCATATATGCGTGCTTTGTGTTTATTAATCTAGGAAATGACATCTTTGTTTAAGTTGAACTAAGAAATCTTCTCGTTCAATAGGAGAGATATAAGTCGTTCCACTGATGTATCCTTTTCCGTGTTGTTTGATCTCGATACGATCTCTTGAAAGGGCCATCGAAGACATAAAATTCTGACATAATTTTAGAGAACGAATATTGTCATAAGGGATCTTTTCAATAAAAGGTCCACTTCTACAGATCAATGCATTTTCTTTGAATTGATAGCTTGTCCCAAAGTATATCCATCCTAAGAAAACACTAACAGGTATAATAATCACCATTACGATCCATCTTTCTTCATTGGGAACAATGATGACACTAAAGATAAAAGTCATCACAAGAAGGATCATCATTAAGGAGATCCAGAAATCCTTTTTCGCTTTAATAACCATAGGTCACCTTCCTTGAATGAATTATAAATGAAAGCAGTATAAATAGCCAAGTTTATTTAGTAAGTTTAAGACCCTAATAAATGAAGATAAGCCCCCAATATAGAGATCCCAATGATAAGCCATACCATCTTCGCTGAGGTCATTTTCTTCTTTCCTAGTAACCAGTAACAGAAGATGACCGCTAATAGAGGCAACATATTAGGTAAGATCTTATTGAAGATGTCTTGAACTCTCGTAACAGATTCACCGATCGTAAAGACAACAGGCACATTAACCTTCACATTAGAGGCAATCAAAGCCCCGACTACGACCAATCCTAAGACAGAAGCCGCATCCGTTACGCTTTTTAAACGGCTTTGGCTCGCATTTACGAAACGAACACCTTGAGTATAACCTAAGTCCCATAACTTAAATCGAAGTCCCAACATGACTAATCCGATCGCTAAACAGAGCGTTACACCAGTAGGGTTACCTTCGATCGCCATATAAGCCGCAATCGCCCCAAAGATCGTCTTAGGTAATACCGTTAAGATAGAATCACCTAAACCTGCGAAAGGACCCATAAGTGAGGTCCTGATCGATGAAGCCCCTTCAATAGCGTCTTCTCCCCCATTTTCTTCAACAGCCAAAGCAGAACTTAAGATCAGATTGGCCATCCAAGGTTGGGTATTGAAGAATCTAAAATGAGCCTTTAAAGATTTCTTCAAAGCTTCAGGTTGTCCCTGATAGATGAGTTCTAAACTAGGTCCCATCGCATAGACGACACTCGCTGCTTGCATCGATTCATAGTTGAAACAGACCTGAGCCGTTCTAAACCAACGATTTCTAGCTCTCTTTACTTGTTTCTTCGTAAGTAAGATTCGTTCATGAGTTAACTCTTCGTTTTTTATACTAGGTTCAGGATTCAAGCTGGCTTCTTTCTCATTTTGAAGATAGATCACATATGCGACGATAAAACCAAATGAAGCTACCCCAATGATGGGGAGATTGAAATAAGATGAAAGAAGGAAACCTAAGATCGCATAGATGAAATATCTCGTTAATGGTAAGTATTTTAATAAGATCGCAAAGCCTACCGCCGGTAATAATCCACCTGCGACATTTAGACCTGTGCTTAAGAAAGCAGGCATCAAGGCCAAAAGTTTAGCGATCAAAGGCGATCCCGCAGTTAGCGCTAAGAAGACGATCGTCATAAGAAAAAGAATTCTCGGTAACATTCCGACAAAGATCCAACGATACATATTTTTAAGATGCATACGTTCTAAAGCACTTTGAGCTTTATGAAGAAACACGGAACTGATCATACGTGAGAAGACATCCAGTTGAACGCCTAGTGCAGCGACTGGGATACCAACAGCTAAACCTGCTTCGATACCGCCTTGAGTAGCTGAGGCAAAAGCGATCCCAATGATGGAACCTAAGATATAGTTAGGGATGGCTGCACCACCAAAACCACCAACACCTAAAGACATCAGTTCCATAGTGCCCCCAATCAATAAACCTTCAGTGATGTTTCCCATGATGGCTCCACTGATCAAACCACAGAATACCAAACGTCCATAGTTCATCAATTGGGTATGCATCGTATCATACGACACCATCGCCGTAAACAAAGTCAACGCAATGATTTGAAAGGATGTAAACATGGTTTCTCTCCTTTAGTTTATGATGCCTTCAACATTTCATCAATGACTGGTATAACCTTATCAAGTGAAGCAACACAACTCACACAATGACTCAACATCTTATGATCAGGTGTTTCGATGTCAGGTACTAAAATGGGTCTTGTCTTGGCCGCATAGGCACTTGCGATCCCTACTCGACTATCTTCGATGACTGCACATTCATTACAGTCAAATCCAAGTTTACTGGCCGTTAATTCATAGATCTCAGGATGCGGTTTCTGATGGGTGATCATATCTCCTCCTACCAAGACATCAAAGAAATCTAATACACCGATACCAGATAGGATTTCTTGTATTCTTGAAAGTGGTGCAGCAGACGCCACAGCCAATTTTAATTTTTGATTTCTACAATGAGTCAATAGTTCTACTAGACCTGGCTTGACTAAGATCCCATCTCGATCAAATCTTACTTTCGTGAGGCTTCGATAATACGCCATCACTTCTACTGGATCTTCATTTGGTAATCTTTCTTTTAATTTTTCAATCTTGACTTTACCTGTTAAACCTAAGAAAGTATGAATGAATTCATCATCGACGATGAACCCATATTTTTTCCCAACAGCAGGCCAATCTAATGAAGCTTGATGCTCGGTATCGATCATAGTCCCATCCATATCAAAAATAACCACTTTTATCATCATAGTCTCCTCTTAACACTTTCTATTCTAAACTTCTTAGTTCTTAAAATGAATCTTTCTTAAGTAGATTATGAAAATAAATGAGAAGACCTAAGTGATTATGGCGAGTGTTGTCATATAAACAAAAGGATCTTTCGATCCTTTATTTATGTTTCCATTGATAGTATTCATCATCCTTGAGTTTATCGATCACCGCATCTTCTTTTTTCTCATATAGATAGAATTCATTTTCACCAAAGAGTTCAATAAACGTAGCTAAGCTTAAGTTGTATTGAGAATGATCATTCTTGGCGGTAATGGTTTTTCCTTTAAGCGCAAAATAAAGCACTTGAGGTTTCATCACACAGATGATCTCACCTAGTCTTAATGTCTTTAGTGCGTATTCTATGTTTTCGATCTTATCCATAGGTTTCCTTATCTTATCATCTTAAGCAATACATTTATATAAACAAAAAGATATCTTATCCCCCGATTCGTTTAAGTTCTTCTTCGAGATGATCTTTTTCTAATAGACCACCATGGTAAATAAATAAACGAGATATTTCAACTTGTGCCATTTTTCTTACTGACGCAAGGGCTTGATCCATATCATGGGTAAAACGAGGATTAGGACCGGATAAGATCCCATCTCTATAGTTCAAGGCATCACCTGTGATCATTGTTTTTGAAGCAGGATGATATAGACTTACATGCCCTAGAGTGTGACCTGGAGTCCATAGGATCTGAACTCCTCCTGCGATCTCTAGGATATCCTTGTCTTCTATGATGGAGTCTACTTTAGTTACCAATGAAGGAAAAGTTCCTTTTAGATGATCAAACCATGCTTGCTGATCTGGCTGAAGTTTCATACGACCACTTTCTATATCTAAGACTTTTAAAGGACTTAAGGAACCTTCTATATAAGGGATCTCTTCTCGATGAGCGAAGACTTCTATATTTGGATAAAGTGCTTTGATTTCTTTGAGAGCACCCATATGATCGATGTCATGATGAGTGATTAAGATGGCTGTGACTTTACTTAAGGAACAGTCAAATTTATTAAGTTGAGCTTCTAAAAGATCAACTTGTCCTAGCAAACCTGTATCGATCAATAAGACATTTTGGGCGTCATAGATGACACTTGGATGTAGAACTCCACCAGTTCTTTCAATGTTTAGAATTCTTATTCCTTCTGTTTTTTTCATAAGACTTCCTCTTAGTCTATGATATCACGCAAGGTTGACGGGTTGATGAATAATAACTTGTGGGCTTAACTTTTATCTACTTTTAGGAAACTAACTCTTCTCACTATTTTTCAATTAAAAATACACCAAACGGTGTACCTTTAATCGATTCAATGTGTTTGAGTAAACAGTGTCTATTAAACTCTATTGCGTCGAAATACTCTTCTCTTCTGGCTCTTCCGTACTAGCGTAGACATCACACTTTTTGATTGATCTGTGCGATCAGTCCCACCTAATCTTTTGGATCTACACCTATTTTACGTGAGTGCTTTTTTAAAGTCTACACACTATGAGTGTAGTTTCGCTGTTTTTAGACATTTTTTTACGAAAGTGACCTTATTTTCGATCTATTTATGATTAAGAAGTAGAACAATATTATTCTGATCATTCATACCTAACTAAAATCACTTCTATAAAAGAAAACTCCGCATGGGCATACGGAGCAGCGCATTCAATCTCAGGAAAGGAGAATTGGTTGCGAACATATTATACAATAGACTTTTTATACAAACGAGCAATATGATATAACATTTGGTAAAGTTACAAAATACACTTTTATTGGTCAAAAATACATAATGATTTGAGTGTTGAAAAGCAAGAAATGAGTTAAACTTGTTTATGGTCAAATAACACAACAGAAGATATCATCACTAAAACAGTCAACAATAAACATATCCATAAAGCAGGCACAAAAGTATTTAGATCCTTTAATCCAGATAAAAGAGACATATTATCACTGCTTAAGGTCATAGGATTGGTGTCATGAAATTGAGGAAATATGCTTAGGATGGTCATCACAATGGTTAAGCCACCCACTAAGAGTAAACTACCTATTCCGCTTTTAAACAAAACACCACCTAGAATCAACAATGAGATCAAAAATTCTCCATATAACCAAGGACTAAAGAATGTCCAGAAGACTTGGTTTAAACCTGTCATTTCCCAGAAAACCAAAGTATAGATATAAGTCACCCCAAAACAAAACAGATAAGATAGAGTCCATATGATCGAGGCAACAGTAAATTTAGATAAAATAACTGTCGATCTTTTTAAACCTTTGGTGAGGATATTGATAAGGGTTCCTTTTGAGAATTCATTGGCCATGATCCCACTAAAAATTACAACCATGACGACCATTCCCATTTGACCCACATTCTTAAAAAATTGAGCCCAAGAATCTAAGGCAGTAGGATCAGGTAACTGTATTTCTATTCCTGCAGCTTTTATGATTTCAGGGGTAAATTTCGCTAAAACAGGATTCATCATCCCAAACAAAAGAAAAACCAAACCCATAATCAATAATTTATAAGTTCTTAGATATTCTATAAATTCCTTCTTCGTAAACGCTAAATAGGCCTTCATTGTAGTGCCTCCAAAAATAGGCTTTCTATGGATGGTTCATTGACTTCAAACTTGATAGGTAGCCAATTATGATCAACCAGGATCTTTAAAACCAACGCTTCAGTTTTAAGAAGTTCTTTGGTCTGTAGAAGAAGTCCTGTTTGACCCTCAGTTTTGGGGATGAAATGATCTTTGATTTCAATGTGATCCATAAATGCTTCTTTATCTTGAGGTGTTTTAAATTCAATAGAGATGGATTCAGAAGCATGATTGGCTTTGATGTTGGCTAATGAATCTGCCATCATCAACTTCCCATGACTGATGACTGCCACATGATCACAGATCCTTTCCACATCAGATAAGATATGGGTCGAAAAGAGAACTGTCGTTTTTCCTTTGACTTGACTTAAGATGTCTAGGATCTCTTTTCTTCCTAATGGATCTAAAGCACTGGTAGGTTCATCACAGATCAATAATCTAGGTTCATTTAAAAGAGCTTGGGCTATGCCCAATCTTTGTTTCATGCCTCTTGAATAGGCACCGATTTTT
The DNA here is from genome assembly GCA_013334325.1 of Erysipelotrichaceae bacterium. GTDB lineage: Bacteria > Bacillota_I > Bacilli_A > Erysipelotrichales > Erysipelotrichaceae > UBA2212. Next base: position 11,415 of record JAAXXT010000006.1, read on the forward strand.
TTAGTTACTTTAGAAAGCCCCACTAGACTAAGCAATTCATCACTTCTGCTTTTTATAAGTTCATTACTTAAACCAGTAATTTTTCCACATAGATCAAGGTACTCTCGTGCTCTTAGATAATTATAGAACTCAGGGACATCAGGTAAATAACCGATCTTACGATTGGTTTTGGTTTCTCCAAAGGATACCTTTTCCCCATCGATAAGAACGCTTCCTTGATCTGTCTTAAGTAGACCTAAGACCAGTTTCATCGTTGTGGTCTTACCTGCCCCATTTTGTCCTATGAATCCAAAGATGGATCCTTCTGGGACACTAAAAGACAGATCGTCAATGGCTTGAGTCGATCCAAATCGTTTAGAAAGATGCTGAATCTCTAAGATATCCATTATTCATCGCTCCGACCAAGCGTAAAGTATAGAATAGGTCCAATGATTTGAATGAAGCTTATAATGACCCACATCGTTCTAGTACCCCTTTTATAGGTACTATGAGTTAGAATATGAACCAAAGCCATCACTAATAAAATCAATTCAATCAAAATAATAGGCAATAGAAATGGCCAAATCTCTAGTAATAGATCCATAGTTGGTCTCCTTATCACTTCACATTCTGAAGTATATATCTTAAGTATAGTCCAAACCTTATAGCTTTTCTATCTCTTTAGTTGCCCTTTCAATCCAATATTCATCAATAATCAATACTGTTTATAAAAGGTAAAAAAGAATGGTTCATAGAACCATTCTTTTAATAACTAACATTTTACTGCCCAATCAAATTGATTATTCAGCTTCCAATTCTTTTTTCTTACGGCTAACCATAAATAGACCTAAGGCCATCGCCAATACAACGAATCCTAAGTTTGCGGATTCACCAGTATACGGTAATCCTTCACCTGTGGTAACAACACCATAGGTAGAGAACAAGTTTGTATAGAATGTCAACTTATGAGTAGTTTCATCATATGTCGCATTCAAATCTTCCATTTCACCTTCATGATCGCGAACGACATTATAGGACGTATAGCCCCACATGGATTCAGGTAAGGTAATGGTAATCTTAACAGGTTTAGGAGTCGCAGTGATATTACTTTCAACACCATCAACTGTTTTCAAGAGTTGAACATCCAAGAAGAATACTTTTGAACCTTCAGCATAATCATGATCAACGAGGTAGGTATCAAATAATTCTTTATCAACTTCTGGTATATTGGTAGCTTCTACAGCATCGACTTCCAAATTAATATCGATGAGAGTATCTACAGGAATATCAAGATCTAAGAAGAGATCATTTAAGCCTTCTACTTCAATCGTAACACCAGTGCCTTCAAAGGCAACAGCTGTTTTGATGAATCCAGCTTGATAGTCTACAGCTCCAAATACACTGGCATCAACAGGCAAGAACCAACCTACGAAGGTATAGCCCGCTTTGACAGGATCTGTAGGAGCGATGGCTTCTAAATAATTAGAAACATTTTGAGTACTTAATACTGTTCCGTCCCAATCTAAATAACGAACAGTTTGTGAAGTTTCTAAGATATCACTAAGTGCCGTTAAAGGATTTGGACCTAAATTAGAAGTATAACTAAAACTTACATCGCCTTCATTTAAAACAGTTCCAAAACTAAAAGTAATCGCAATCCCATTATCATCCAATTCATACCCATTCAACTCTCCAACACCAGTCATGGATTTATTTAGATTTAAACTTTGAATGGTGGCTTCATCTGTTGGATATTCATCCCAAAGACCTTCCATCCAAGGATCATCTGGATCAAATGCAACATAGGCTGATGCTCGAGCACGAACATCTTTTGCTAAGAAGAAGAATGAATCTAATGAAACTGCCCCTCTCGCAATAACCATTGCATATGGATCAGCAGTATCCGGTTGTGGATTCGCCAATACTTTAGCGTAAGTATCATAAGAATCATTGGTCCAAGCATCCATATCAGGATCAAATGATCGAACATAGACAAGATTATCTATGTCATATCCAGTAGCATTTTCAATGACAACATCCGTTGTGTAATACATATCATTCACGTTGAATGAATATGTCGTTGTGATTGTAATCCCATTATCATCTGTAACAGTATGAACTGCCTTTAATAGATCACCTGAAGACTGATCCACTGCACAAGGAGAAACAGTAAAATAATCGTTGATATCGTTATCGATGCCTTCTTCGTCTTCTACATAACGTTCTGCACCGATACGAATATATTCTGATCCATCGATCTCATATCCAATCATATAGCGTTCTTCTGGAGTTCCTGGCAAGAAGAAATCACCTGTTGTAGGTGCTTCTCCAACTTCCCAACCATCACCATCTACGATAAGACCTAACTGATTACCATCGGTATGGAAACCTTCTGGTGCGGAATCAGAAGTCCCAAAGGAACCTGTTTGAGAGATTCCTATTTCAATATAGTTACCTCCCAAAAATACTTCACAACCAGAGGTTGCGGAATGAGCGCCTACCCCACTTGTAGCTTTTACAGTTACCGGTTTGTAGCCACTGGAAAGAATCAATACTAAACCTAGAACTATAGCTCCAATACGTCTAATCATTTATTATTCCCCTTTCGTTAAATGCATCACTATGCATTTCTATAATACCATAATAACATACCCTATATTTATTACAACTATAAACATAAATAATATATCTTTCGGCTAATATACATATTATTATAAGTTTTAGTTTTGATATAAAAAGCACCTTTTTCAAGGTGCTTACTCATAGATTTGATGTCTTTTACTTAAGTGGGGTTTCTACAACTGGAGTCTCAACAACTGGTTTAACAGGAGCTGGTTTCTTTTTTAGGACCTTCATCAAGAGGAGTCCTCCAACCAAGACTACAACGACTCCCCCACCAATCAATAGATATAACATCAATGGATTATCAGTCTTTTGAAGTCCAATGGATAGATTAAACGAATCAGAACTAAGTGATAAGGTTGTATTGACCAATTCAAATGGATAAGTCGTGTTCTTATCATAGTCGACGCCATCTACGGTTTTTAAAGCATAGTTCTTGAATGAAAGATGATAACCAATTGGTGTATCCAATACATCGACATAGCCTCTCATCACTTGAGCGAAGTCTTCTTTCCATTCAACGATCTTCGTTCCATCTTTCAATGCAAAGGTAAGATTACTATCTAGACCAGGAATCATGGATTCTGTGGCTTCTGTGATCTTTAATGGATCTTTTGAGCCAAAGCTTACTTTGATCAGATACATACCACCTTCAGTTTTTGTGGTTAAAGCAGGACTAAGAAGCGTAGTCAAGGCATCTAGTTTCGCTTGGATCATCGTAACGGCCCATTCACTATCGATCATTTCTTGACCGTACTTTTGAGTAGGATCAATCGCTAAAGTAATGTCTCGAGTTATGGTTTGATCTGCAGCGATAGAGGTATTGATGTCTAAGGTTTTAATGTTGACCAATTTATCGATAACGATTCCGAAACCATCTAGAGCTGTTTCAGCTTGATCCGCAAAAGTATAAGTTGATGTTCCTGCAACTGTAAATGGATTTAAATCAATCGTTCCATAAACTTTAGCATCTTCGAGTGCTTTAATAGCCCATTGCATATAATCAGTAGGATCAGCTACGAAGCCTTGCATAGCCACACTGTTTATAAAAGGATCTTCTCCTTCAAGCGCTGAAATGAAGATATCGTTTCGTCCAGTTAGTTTTCCTACTTTGACTTGATACTCATTAAAGTTTTCAAAACTGAAGGTATAGGTGAAAACGAGTGACGTTCCTCCTATGATACTGTTGGTTAAAGTCGAATCATCTAAAGGATCTGCAGCTTCGATGACAGGCATGATCGCATCTCTAACAACAACCAAGTCACCCACATCTTCTTCTAGAATCACCACTCTTAAAACTTGATGTCCCTTCCCATTAAAATTTTCCAAATATAATTTCGAGTCTACTGTGTGTGTACATCCACTTAAAACCAAAAGCAATAAGACAAATAACGTAAGAAATTTTTTCATACTCAGTGCTTTCCTTTCCTCTTTGAGTGCACTCAACCAAATCTAAACATAAAAAGTACCCATAAATCTTAGCCTTATTATTAATTCGTCCTACAGTTACTAAAACGTCTTACTAATTGCTATATTATCACTTATATTAAAAAAGTAAACACTATGTATAATCTCTGATTTCTCACATCTAGGAAATCTTACTTAACTTAATAGATCGAGGATACGCAAAAGAAAAATAAGGCTTACTTTAAACTCAGTATCCTTATTTTTCTATAAGCAATCATCCATTATCTTAGTATAATCAATTGGAGGAAGTGAACTCTTATTCAAATATAATTTCAAGAAATTTAAAATGGAGAAACAAAAAGATTGATCTTTCGACCAATCTTGTTGAAACTAAATCTTTGTGACGTTTTGAGCTTGAAGGCCGCGATCTGTCTCGACAACTTCGAACTCGACATCAGCGTTTTCTTCAATATTCTTGAATCCATCCATCTTCAGTTGTGAATAATGGAAGAATACTTCTTTTCCGTCGTTAGCGACGATAAAACCAAAACCTTTTTCTTTATTGAACTTCTTAACTTTGCCTTGCATCAAATCCTATACCTTTCTTTACGTAGGGGTCACCTACATCGTGGGTTAATTCTACCACAATTATGGGACATTATGGAAATTATTTGATAAGTCATATAAAAGAAGATAAGAAGAGCTAAATATAATGCATCTTATATTACGACTTTATCTCTATTTCATAAGGATACTCTCTTATCCAGAACTTGATTATGAACCTCATTCAAACGTATAATAAGGTAAAGGAGACCTTATGAAAAGATCAATCTTCTTATTGATTTATTCTATCCTTTATACGGCATTTCCTTTGTTGATGGTTTGGTCACTGTTTTACATCAATGATGTAAAAGCATATGACAGTAATGGGATGAATTGGGGCTTTGCCACCTTTCTTGCCTTAGTACTATTGACTACGCTTGTGATGGGGATAACAGGATGTGTATTATGTTGGATCGCTTATAAGAAAAACAGCCTTTCATCGATTCAAGTTTCATTATTGTTTATGGGAACCTTTGTCGCCCTATATTATCCTATTCCTAATCAAACTTTTATCCCATTAGGGATGTTTATCCTGGGTACAGTTTCATACTTTGATCTTAGAAGAATCCTCAAGATGACTACCTAGTAATTATCTTTATAAAGCTTTAATTTTATCTCGTGCTTATTTGATTACCTTAGAATCATTCTGAAACAACTTCTATAATGATCACTAGTGGATGTTTTTTTAACGAGTGATCATCAAAATTTAACCAAATTATTGTGTAATTAAAATTTAACGAAAGCGTTTTCACAAAATCGCTTTTTTATGATATTATTATTCTATAAAGCCATTACATTTGGTAAAATGGCCGCCCATAAATGACTATAGGGTGAAAAACACAGAAATGAGAGGAATAACCTTCATGAAATCATCACAATTATACTTTGGTAGTGCTCTGTTAAACGAAGAAAGCAAAAAAGTCTCTTTGGATACGGTAACGATCAAAAATGAGTCCTTTTTCAAGATCGAAAACTATGATCAAATGAATCCTTTCTTCATGACCGTTGTAAGCAATGTCGATCACTGGATGTTCATTTCGAGCACTGGTGGATTGACTTGTGGACGAAAAAACGCTGAATCTGCCCTATTTCCTTATGAAACTGATGATAAGATCCATGATAGCTTTGAAACCACAGGATCTCAAACCATACTCATCGTTTCTAAAGATGGGAAAGATTATGTGTGGAAACCGTTTTCGCTACATAATCGAAATGTCTATAAAATAACCCGTAATATCTATAAAAATATCCTAGGAAATAAGATAATGTTTGAAGAAATCAACCATGATCTTAAAATATCCACATCTTATACCTGGAAAAACAGCCATATCTATGGTTTCATCAAAGAAACCAAGATCGTAAACCTAGATAAACAAGACGTAAACGTCAAAGTGTTAGATGGGATACGTAATATCCTACCATATGGGGTCAACACCCAACTACAGTCTTCATTAAGCACTCTACTTGATGGATATAAACGTTCTGAATTGGTCAAGGATAAAGGTTTAGGTCTATATTCATTGACTTCAATCTTATCGGATAAAGCAGAACCTAGTGAATCCTTAAAGACAACGACCGTATGGACAAAAGGCTTAGATCATCCTCAATATCTTCTTTCAGAAATTCAAATAGAAGCTTTCTCAAACAATCAAGACATCGAAACAGAATTTGACGTTAAAGGTAGACGAGGATCTTTCTATGTCGTAGATACACTTATACTTAAAGCTCAATCCTTTAAAGAATGGATCATCGTTGCGGATCTTAATCAGGGAGCATTAGAAGTTGCCAAGCTCATCAAAGAGCTCAGTGAAAATAAGAACCTCATCGAAGATGTCGATACGGATGTTTCTAAAGGTGATGATAAACTGAAGAAGCTTGTTTTCAACGCCGATGGGATGCAGTATACCTCCAATAAGAAAACAAGCTATAGACATTTCTCAAATACCCTATTCAATATCATGCGTGGTGGTGTTTACGCTGATGGATACAACATCGAAGTGGATGACCTACTATCCTTTGTCCATGTCTGGAATAAAAACATCTACGCTCAACAACACAGTTTCTTAAAATCCTTACCTAAGACCATAAACTATAATGAACTCCTTAAACGAGTTCAAACTTTGAAATCCCCAGATTTCGAAAGATTGGTTCTAGAATACTTACCTTTGACCTATAGTCGTCGTCATGGGGATCCTAGTCGTCCTTGGAATAGATTCAGTATCGAGATCCTAAAAGATGATGGCAGTAAGAAACTTAACTTTGAAGGTAATTGGAGAGATATATTTCAAAACTGGGAAGCCTTATCTATGTCTTATCCATCCTTCACTGAAAGTATCATCGCTAAGTTTGTGAATGCTTCAACAGCGGATGGGTATAATCCTTATCGTATCACTAAGAATGGCTTAGATTGGGAAGTCTTGAGTCCTCATGAACTATGGGCAAACATTGGATACTGGGGAGATCATCAGATCATCTATCTACTTAAGCTTATGGAATTATCAATGGCCTATAATCCTCAGAAACTCAAAGATTATCTTCATAAAGAACTCTTTGTCTATGCGAATGTTCCATATCGAATCAAAGGCTTTGATGCCTTGGTTGAAGATCCAAGAAACAGTATCGATTATGACTTTGAACTTGAAAAACAAGTTCATGAGAAAACAAATACACTAGGATCTGATGGGAAACTTATCTTTAAGAATGATCAGACCTATAAAGTCAATTTGATGGAGAAGCTTTTGGTGACCTTATTGGCTAAGCTATCCAATTATGTTCCTGAAGGTGGCATATGGATGAATACACAGAGACCTGAATGGAATGATGCCAACAATGCCTTGGTAGGTAATGGATTATCGATGGTTACCTTATACTATATCCATCGTTTCCAAGCCTTTATGGATCAACTGATGGATGAGGTCGATGTAGACTCCTTCGATATCTCTGTAGAAGTGCTAAGTATGTTTAATGAAACAAACAAGGTATTTAAACAAAATAAACATCATTTAGGATCTAAGATCTCAGATGAAGTTCGTTTCGACATCGTTCATGATCTAGGAAAGATTGGTGAGCATTATCGTAATACCATCTATGGAAATGGCTTTAGTGGAGAGAAATCAAGTGTAAGTGTCTCTACCTTAAAAGAATTCATAGAACTCACCATGGTTCATTTAAAAGACTCCATTAAGAAGAATAGACGTGAAGATGGGCTCTATCATTCCTACAATATCATTCGTTTTGAGAAAGAAAACTGCAGTATATCTTCACTCTATGAGATGTTGGAAGGTCAAGTCTCTGTGCTAAGTTCTAAAGCTTTATCCGCTCAAGAAAGCTTGGCTGTATTGGAAGCCCTTAGACATAGCTCCATCTATCGCAAAGATCAAGACAGTTATATGTTGTATCCTAATCGTGATCTACCAAAATTCTTAGAGAAGAATGTGATCCCAGAAGCATCCGTTATGGCTTCATCGATCTTAAAAGAAGAAGTTAAACTAGGACACACTCGTTTTATCCAAAAAGATGTCTATGGGAAGTATCATTTCAATGGAAGATTTAGAAATGGCTATGACATAGAAGCAGCTTTAAAAGCCACTAAAGAATACAAAGATGAAGACATCAAACAGGTCAAAGAACTCTTCTCAGAATTGTTTAATCATCGTGCCTTTACTGGTCGTTCTGGTACCTTCTATAAGTATGAAGGCTTAGGATCCATCTATTGGCATATGGTCTCTAAATTGGTTCTAGCGACGCAAGAAAACTTCGAGGATGTTTATACTAAGGAAGGCTTAAATAAAGACGCACAGGCCCTTCTAAAGGGCTATAGAAGCTCTAAAGCAGGCCTAGGATTAGAGAAATCACCTGAACTTTATGGGTCTTTCCCAACCGATGCGTATTCTCATACCCCATTATTTGCGGGTGTTCAACAACCTGGTCTAACAGGACAAGTCAAAGAAGACATCATCTCTCGTTTTGGGGAATTAGGTGTCAAGGTAAAAGATGGCTTGGTTCATTTTGACCCTGTCTTATTAGAAAGATCAGAATTCTTAAGTGAAAGACAAGCTTGGGCACTACCAAGAACCACTAAAGAAGAAACCTTATGGTTAGAAAGGGATTCTTTAGGTTTTACATTCTGTACCACACCTGTGATCTATACCCTCTCAGATCATAAGCAAATCAAAGTTACCCTCAAAGACGGCTCACTCAAACATTTCGAGGATGCCTTAGACAAAGAAACAAGTCAATCTCTCTTTAGTCGAGAAGGATTGATCGATAAGATCGAGGTCAGTATAAAAGCATAAGTAGTTTATCAAACCGTAAACTTGACTCGCTTATAAATCGCATAAATATCTATATACTTTACTTTACAAATTTTAGATTACACAGCAGATCAACTTATAAATTTAAAAGATAGGTCCTTAAACCTATCTTTTATAAATTCATTTTTGTTTTTTAATCTGAATTCCAACAAAGATAAGACTTGCGGAAACCATCGCTAGACCTATTAGAACTAATAACCCCGCTCCTCCAACTGCTGAACCAATATCTGTCATATTTCCCTCCATTTGAATTAACTCTATCAACAAAAATCCCGGGTGTCAAACTCATTATGTTTATATTTTCTATGTATATTACTTAGGCTGTATAAACGATATGAATTCATTCATATAAACATCGCAAAAACAGTCAAGGAAAGTCTAAATCACTATGCTACACTAGATTTAGGTCAACATGAGTCAACAGGAAAATCTCGCATCGATACGTAAAGTACAAGAATATTTAATAACTCATCTTAATGAAAGGATCACCCTACAGTCCTTGGCCAAGGTCAGTGGGTATTCTCCTTATCACTGTGCCCATTTGTTTAAGGCAAGCTTAGGTATGGGTCCTTTAACTTACCTACGTAAGTTAAGATTGACTCAAGCAGCTCTAAGAATCAGAGACCATCAAGATCCTATTGTGACCATTGCTTTAGATTTTCAATTTGACTCCCACGAAGGATTCACACGTGCATTTTCGAAACAATTCGGGATCAGTCCCAAAGCCTATCGTGATCATTCTCCTCCTATTTCTCATTTTCATCCTTTCCTCTTACCTAAAGAACCTAAAGGAGATTCAACCATGAAAACAACTCAATTTGTTTTTACCCAGATCATAGAAAGACCAGCCCGTAAAGCCATCATCTGCCGTGGCTTAAAAGCGAAAGATTACTTTGAATATTGCGAAGAAGTCAGCTGTGATGTATGGGGTATACTATCGTCTATAAAAGAAGCTTTAAATGAACCCATGGGAATGTGGCTTCCACAATCTTTGATCAAACCAAAAACCTCTTTATATGTCCAAGGTGTAGAAGTCCCTCTCAACTACAATAAACCCTTACCTGAAGGCTTTGAGATGATAGATCTAGAACCTTGTTTATATCTTTTCTTTCAAGGTGAGCCTTATGATGATGATGATTTTCAGAAAGCCATTGGACAAGTCTGGGATGCGATCGATGATTATCAACCTGAAACCTTTGGATATAAGTTTGCCCCAGATAAAGGACCCCGAATTCAACTGGAACCTAGAGGTGAACGAGGCTATATCGAAGCTCGTTGTGTGGTTAAGCTTTAATACAACTCAAATAAAAAAAGAAATCAAGTCTTCTTGATTTCTTTTTTATTGATATTAAGGATCCAATAGGATTTACCATACCTTCGATCTATACATTTTCTGATCATTAGCAAATCCAAGCCCTTTTTCTATGTCAGAAAGATAGAGTCAACCTCAATTTAAAAATAACTAGATAAAGATGTCGAGGGTACTTAATTCCCATTATTTAAGATTTCTTTACTAAGAAGGTATGATTTCTGATCACAAAGTTTAAGATCACTGGTTGATGCGTTGAATCCTACCTTCAACTTTCGCTTTCGCATTATTATGGCTCATGAAATACTCCTCAAAGACATTGGTCAAAGCAGTACACAATACAACAGGCTTTCCGTTTTTCAAGACTTCTAAAACAGGTAAACCTAAGAATTTCTCAATATTGTTGAAGTGATAGGCTTGAAGTCCAACCTTGTAGAGATGATCTGGTTCTATGGGCTTCCCGTTCACATTGAATTCTACGATATGACGGGTTTTATGATCATAAACGATCTTGGTACCTTTACTGACTTGGTAATGCTCGCTGGAATTGGTTAGATTTTCTGGCATTAAGATCTTTTCAAAAGCTGATATTAATTGTGTTCCACTTAATCTTAATTGATAGACCACTTCTGAGAAAGGAAAGATGGTATAAAGATCCGCAACTGTAACGATAGGTCCCAATTCTGTTTTTCTAATGGCACCAGAACCTAACATCATTAAATCTATGCCCAGCATGTCTTTTGCGATTTCAGAGAATAGATTTCCTAGCTCTGTTTCTTGCTCACGAACAGGATGGGTAAGTTTCTTGGTTAAATGGGTTAAGATCCGGCCATATTTCTCATCAATCTGTCCTTTATAACGATTGATTACGCTTTCTAGGACTTCGTCTTTTGGACAAGTGCTTTCTTGGATAGGAATCAATTCCCAGGTATAATCTTGTATCTTATTAAGATCCTTATCTATGGTCAAATCAAAACGTCCTATTTGAGCTGTACCTACCCCAGCTTGAGTCACCAATACCCCGTTGACTAAGGCAGGTTGTTTAAGAATGGTATGAGAATGACCACCTATGATCAAATCGACTCCCCAATCTTCTTTCAAGAGACTGGCTAAAGCACAGTCACTTTCAAAACCAATGTGAGTCAATAATACAGTCAAGTCGACATCTGTGGTTCGATAAGCATCACAAATCTTACCTACTTCCAAGGCTGCATCTTTGATGTCGATGAAGGTAGATATAAATTTATCTGATTTTAAGGAATCTAAGATGACATTCGTTAAGATCCCAATAAACAAGACTTTGATCCCATCTACTTCCAACATTTTATGAGAATCCAATAATCTTGTATTTTGATTCTTGAGATAAAAATTAGCCGAGATGATGGGAAATTTCGCATACTTTTCTAGAAATAACAGATGAGGTAGACCATAGTCTACTTCATGATTCCCTATACAGGCGATATCAGGGGCGATATAATTCATGACTTCCATCGTAGATATGCCTTTGAATTCAGTATCAATTAAGGATCCTTGAAGCATATCTCCAGCGATACAATATAAAACACTTTCCTCTTCTTGTCTTACTTTAGAAACATACCCTGATAACATAGAGACACCACCTACCAACGAATCATCTTTATCTTTCGATAAAAAATCACCATGCATATCATTAGAATGCAAAACAACTAGTTTTCTAAGATCCGCCATATATGTACCTACCTTTCACCTTCTGGCTATCCTATGTATTCTTCTATTCTCATCATAAACTCTTTTTTCTTAAGCAACCTATTATGAAGGTTTTTTTCTATAAAACACATGCTATACTGACAATAAGTAGCCTAATATTGAACAATTAATGTGAAAGGAGATTAAAAATGAAAGCTTGGGAGAAGTATTTTGAAGTCATTAATTCAGTGGTAGAAGATATTAGAGAAACACAAGGTGATAACATCATGAAGGCAGCCTCCTTGTGTGCAGATGCTTCTGCGAAAGGAGGCATCGTTTATGCCTATGGGAGTTGGCATTCACTGTTGATCGCAGAAGAGAATTATTATCGAGCTGCGTCACCTGCGAACTATTGTGCACTTGCGGAATCAAGCATCAACGGAACCAATGAAATGACCAAGATCAGAGCGATCGAAGGATGCTATGGGATAGGTAATGCCATCGTTGATTATCATCGTCTATCTCAAAATGATGTTTTGATCTGTATTTCTAATGGGGGTAATAATACGGTCACCATCGATGCAGCATTACGAGCCCAAGAAAAAGGTATCCCAGTCATTGCGATAACGTCCGTTGATTATGGGAATACTTTAGAAACCACGCATCGATGTGGTAAAAAGCTAAAAGACATCGCCGATGTGGTGATCGATAATAAATGCATTATAGGAGATGCGGCTGTAAAATTAGAAGGCTATCCTATACAAGCAGGACCTGTTAGTGGAATACCTATGAATTATATAATGTCTTCCATTCTCGTTGAAATGTCTGAGCTTTTACTCGAAAGAGGCTTAACACCTGAAATATATCTAAATGGACATGTCGATACGATGAGTGAAGAAGCTAAGAAAGAAGCAGGATGGTTAGAAGGACTAGATTCTAAGAACCATAATAAAAATCTTATCGATAAGTACTTCTATCGAATCAAATCTTTATAAACAGTAAATAGATACAATTCAATAAGCTTAAATCCTATATAATCTCTCGATATAATCTTTCTCGATCTTTTCATTGAATTCACGACCACCTTCAACATTCTGAGACATATAGATAGGAGGTATCTTGCCTTTTTCGACGAATATTTCTACAGCACGATACGTACAGGCCTGTAATAGAACTGAAGTTGTGATCGTTGACATCCCACATACTTTTTGATTCATGCCTTCTACCAATAAACAGGCATCACCTTCTGGAATTCTATTGTCTAAAACAAGATCTGCGATTTCATACAGATTCTTACCACTACTATGTTTGCTTTTTAGATGTTTGCTTGCTTCTAATGCAGTCACAGCCACTACCTTAGCTCCTTTACTTTTAGCACCAAGGGCAATTTCAATAGGTAAAGGATTTCTACCTGAATTAGAAATAACAAATACAATATCTTCTTTTCTAACATCTACTTTTTTCATAAAGGATGTTCCTACGCCTTCAATGGACTCATAGGCGCCACCAGCAGGCTCTTTGATACTTTTAGAAGGTATAAACCCACCCGCTCTATGCGTTAGCTCTAAGGCACCCGCATGGGAATGTCCAGCTCCAAAAGCTTGGATTATTCCTCCGCTTTCAATCGAAGCAACCATCGCTTGTGCTACCTTTTCAACATTATCTTTTTGTGTCAATTCTACTTCTTCTAGTAATCTCCCAACATATTCATACACATTGTTTCTCATAGTAGTGTCCTTTCATAAATGAGATAAATGACTCAGTAATAGATTCAGATCTTTAATCTCTTTCGATTATCCTTTATTTCAATATTAACATAGTTTACTTTATCTGAAATTTTAACTCTCAAATCAAAATTTAGTTTCAATTTACTAGCCTAATAGTCTGTGTATTATGAGTGTATCTTGTCTTCAATTAATTGGTTTTTTATAATGGTACACTTCTCGTGCGCTTTCCAAAATAAGCATAAGAAAACCCTTATTAATAAGAGCTTAGGGATTTTTGATAAATCGTTTAGATAAGGATCAATAGAAAACAATTATTTTCGATGAAAACGTTACACTTATGTTACACCTCAATTTTATTCTTTATTGATATTTCAAACGTATAGCCATCAAGTTCTAATTCGTACTTACTATCAAAGATTCGATCCTCTTCACACGTGATTTGGAGTTTATTCTTCTCCCAATCATGGAACTCTATATCGATCATTTTAATAGGGCTTGTTAAGACTACTTTATCCTTCAAACTTGATTCAACTTTTTCTATAGATAAGAAGCAGTTTAGAATAAAATCATCAGAAGGCGATAATGTAATCGACTCATAATGATAACGAGAAACATCATACTCTATCAAATCACCACTGCAACAATCTACCAGGTATAAATAATCTGAAGTTAAAACAAGAATTTTACTATGTTTCCTTGAAAGTTGGACCATCTTCGGTAGACCTCTAAATGATCCACACCATTCAACAAAATCATCTTCAAACCTAACCCAAGTCCAATATGGTGAATTCCAAACACTTTGAATGTCATAGATTCTCTCTTTGTATTGACCTGAATAGGGTTGATCAATTATTGTTGCACCTGTTATCATTTTTTACCTCAAAATTAAACTTCCTGTTTACCAATTTACCACGTTTATAGATTTAAACAAATTAGTTAAGTTTTATCGTCTGTCCCCATTCAATAAACAGATCTTGAGAATCTTCCGCGTTTTTTGTCTCACATGCAAACTGAATGAGCCAAAACGCATCCGAACTTTTATGGACGGTCGCAAAGTAACTGAACTGCTTTCCGTTAACTGTCTTCTCGTATTTGAAGAAAGTTAAGTTGTCTTTTTCTTCAATGGCAGAATCTATCATGTTATTTTCGATCACAAGTTCCGCATATTCCTTCACAGAAATATCCGTGGATAAGCCGATAGATTCAAAAATAGTGAATTCTTCCTTTAAAACCGTGACAATATATTTCTGCGACTCATAGTAGGCGGTTTGAGAAGCAATTTCCTTTTCGTAAAAATCAGATGTCAAAGATATTGTCATGCCTGCTTTCGTAAATTCTTTTGTCTTGGCTTTCAATATAAAGAGATTGCTCAACCCACTACTGAGTACAAAAAAAACAGAAAAGCTCAAGACTGTCGATAATACAATCAATCCAATCTGCATAGGTCTACTAAGTTTTTTCATAATTCTCCCCTCAAGATGAACTTGATTTTTATATAAGACTTAACTGGTCTGCGATGATTTTTATGGAACAAATTATTTGCCACCCAGTGTTATCTTCATTATCCTCTTTACCCATTCCTAAGTCTACCTGTGATGCGTGTTTTTCGTTCTCTTTTAATAGTTTTCCATAAAATCGTTACACTTCTGTTACACCTGAGAATTGGAAATATTATTGCTTGATAGTGATACATTACTGATTACAAAAACCATATAGCTTCGCATGACTCTCTTGGTGATCAGAGTTTATCTAACTAGTAGAATTTAAGTTGGGTAATTTTTTTACCTAAGCGGGTTGACCAAAGATTTTCCAATGAATCTGTCATATAGTAAACGGATGCAAGCATTTTTTGCTTTTCTCCGTACTTATAGAAGATGAGTCCTTTCTTTGCATAAAAGAGAAGCTCTTCCATTTCCGGTCTTACAAAATCCTCAAGTTGCGAAAGTCCCCATGGAGAATGAATCCCGCTTTTCTCATTTTCACATTCAGAATCGATTTCTTTCAGGATCTCTTCCAAAAGTGTCACTGTTTCATCGATCGCATTCAGTTTCTTGAATCTTGGACCCACCTTTCGAATATGCCGTTCTATCTTTTTCATATCTGAGATTGAAATCTGTTTACCGCAGCTTGGGCATTTAAACTCAGTCCATATAAACTTAACATCTCCAAACATGTATCCTTCTCCTCCTGCGGAACTAAAATCGTATTCTTTTGCCTCTGGAGATTTGGAATTTACGATCTTGGAAACCTTAGTTTTGGATAATAAAGAATGACAATCAGGGCAGTAATGTTTCTTAATGTTGACATAAAATGGACTTGTCCATGTTCTTTTGATGTGTTGGAATTTCATAAGATCTCCATTGTTTTCACTTTTTCAATTTATCCTAATAACCACTGCAGTCTGACTCTCTTTACTCACCACGGTGAGTTTGCAAAGACCGTGGTCTGAGTGGACTTGGGATCTCTTATAAACCCACTGCAACTAATTAAGCTTAGTGAAATGCCCAGCTGTTTGCCAATTTAAATTCTAGTAAGACCTGCCAAGGATCTTCAATCTGATTTTTACTAATTTCTATAATTCCCATATTTGGCATAATCATTTTATCTTTATCTAACATAATCAGAAAAGCACTTCCATATTCTCCATCATCTGAGTATTCTTGGCCAATGAAGAGCAATCGTCCTTCTTTATCTTGAGATAATAGCACTAAATCAGAGGAGTTCAAGTCACCAGGCAATATCTCAATCATTTCATTCAATTCACGAGTAGATAGTGGTCGGTTCTTATTGCGACGCAATTCCGTTGTAAACATATTACTTGGGTTCAGTGGCTCATTCCAATCATTTCGTTCTTTAAGATCATTTATCATGGATTCGTTGAAATTAGCATTTATGATCTGATCACTCAATTCGTCTTCTTTTGTTGACCAAGCATAAATCTTTGAAATCATATTGACTCCGTCGTAATAGGATACTGTTTTTTCATCAGATGTTTGAACGATACCGACAGCTAATGTGTAATCGTCGTAGAGATGAGAAACACCAATGAAGCCATATAGGATTCGTCCAAATGAATCAACTTCAATAATGATTGTCTTATCATGATAACCACCTTCCGCCCCTAGAATTGATTCTCTCGAGGCAACGAGCAGTGTAATATCATTATCATAATATTTAGATCCATCAATTTCTAAGCAAGACGAAAGTAAAGCAAGCGCCAATCCTATAACTAGAATTTCTTCTATTTTGAGAAAAGCTTTTGTCTTCACTTAATACCTCCTTGCCTATTGAGTCTACAATTGATTTATTTTATACTTTATCGAACCAAATAGGGTTCTCTACTAAATCCACTGCGTTCCAAATTCTTAGAACTCACCACGGTCTTCGTATTCACTCCATGGGAACATTCTCCACAATCTAGTACGAACGCTTAGGCACACGCATTCGTGTCCCACGGTGAGGTTGCCAAGATCGTAGTCTGAGTGAGTTGGTGATCTCTCATAAGCTTACTGCAGTCTAGTTATATCCCCAGAAGGAGCGACCGATCTTTTTTATCGTGTCTACATCTATTGATTCATCAAATAGGAAATCTCGAACTTCCAAAGTCCCATTAACTCTGTGCCAAATCTCAAGCATATACCTTTCGAAACTACCCTCATCATTTTGTATTTTAACAGTATGTATTTTTACACGATTATTCAGACTTAAGCCATTCATATATTCAATAGTGAATATCTGATTGTTGCTGATATCAGTGTAATAATGTTCTCCATTCACAAACTTATATTCAAGTTCAACCATATATACTTGATTTAAATTCTCATCCTGTTTTCCATTATCTAGGATTATCCCTCTATCAGTTTTATTGATTATCCATTCGTCAGGTATACAAAATCGTCCAAATCCATTTATATTGAGTTGCTTTAAACCATTATCATAAAACACAATAAAACATAGAACTATTGCTAAGATGATAGATAAAATGATAACTATTCTTTTCATTGTCTCTCCCATCTTGAACCAAACTTACTGAACTCATTATCCCTTTTATACATCCAATAGTCTACCTACTATGCGTATTTTTCTTTCTCTTTTATATCGTTTTCTATAAATCCGTTACACTTTTGTTACATTTCAGAGATTGAACTTTTGAACCTATGTTATTCTACTCAGAGGGCTCTATTAAGACCACTACAACCATATTTTTATCATAATTAAGTCTACGATTTTTTGCACATCACTTGTATATAAAGGATCGATACAATCTGTATTACTCCAGTTGCGTTAAGCCAGAATTCTAACTTATTCTGTGTAAAATATATAAAAGTCATAAGAACAAGCATCGCAATATAAGCCAGATTCATAATTAGTAATACACAGTTAACTAAGAAGGGTAACCTTTCCCAATATTCTAAATATAGGGTTCGAGATAGAAAAGAACTTCCACTTTGCCTTTTTTTCTGTTTATTTAGGCTCTCTTTATGAAACCCAAGAAACCTATCTATAGGTTCTTCAATAAACATCGCATAAGTAATGATATAAATCAACAGAAAGACTAAAATTATAAGTAGATAGCCTAATATTGTAAAAACATACATATCAATGGACCTCCATTGTTTTGCGAAATTTAAGTATCATATAGTTCGTTATCATAACGCACTACGGTCTTCGTATTCGCTCCAGGTGGAGCATTCCCCACATTCTAGTATCAATGCTTAGGCACACCCAATCGTGTTCCACGGTGAGTTTGTTAAGACCATTTCAATATTAAAAGTTATCGAGTGCACTATTAATTCTCTTCTGTTTTGTCAGTTCGTTTGATGAATATCCTATATCTTGATTGGAAACTATATTGTTTCCTTATTTCCTTTATAGGAATAAACAAGCCCAACGATAAACACTACTAAAAAGAACACAAACATGAACTCAAAACTAATATGTAGTGTAGACCTTGCACTACCATAAGATCCCCCGATAGCAGATGCAATCAAGATACCGACTATACCAACCGTTCCGCTTAACACAAGTCCGATGCCTAATAATAGTTTTTTCATTTTGCCCACCTAAGTATGTTATTTTCATTATGCCTTTTCATAGCCCGAAAGTCTACCCACTATGAGTGTTATTTTGTCTTCTTTTTAATCGTTTTTTAGAAAATGTTACACTTTTGTTACACCTGGCACTTTTGACCTGCAAAAAACCCTGATAGAATCAGGGCCTAGAGTGAAATGGTGCCGACAACAGGATATGACACCGGCATATTTTCGAGGAATAGTAGTGTTCAATAAACCTTATAAATAGGGCATTATCAACTGAAGTATTGAATAATAATCGTTTCGAAATAATTGGTTATTCAAAATTATGTTAGCAAAACGTTAGCAAACATTCGAGATCTCTATGATGATAGAACTAGTCTCTTTTACCACTGTTGTTGGAATTTATTGCCACAATCAATTGATCAATTTTGATCCATATTACAGCTATCAACGTAAATATACCGATAACAATCGAGAATAAATAACTGTTAATGAATGCCACATCAAACACATAGGTGGAAACGAATCCCGGTAGAATATAAGCGATGGTAAATGCAGAAAGAACTATTAATATATATTTAATTGTGTTTTTCATTTTAGTGCCCATCTGTATGGTATGAAATCAGATTTACTCCATCGTACTCACTATTTTCTATACCAGGTGATAGTGAAACTCCTACCCCAGGATATTGTGAGCCAAGATTCCAGCTAAATGAGTAACCCAAGTTAATGACAGGATGCGCATGTTGATATACTGTAAATACATTGAATTCTTGGCTTTCATTGTAAGTTGACACCCTTGCCTTTGCACTAATATACATACTTAATGAAGTTACGGTTTTTCTTATGTTGGAAACCCAGTTGAATGTATCAATTGGTAAGTCCCAAGTATAATAGACACCAGAGTTTGGACTAAAGTATTGATCTTGCTTATATTTTATGTATGGCCCCATAAGTTTAGTGGTTATAGACCCATTGTTATTAGTTTTCATAGTATACTGCATTCTTGAAGACATGTCCTCATCTCCTAATTGCCAGGCAGTCTTTCCATTGTTGGTTGCAATTGAGAACGCGTCTTTCAATCTTGCGTTCGGGATTATTAACCAAGTATAAGTCCCGGATAAAGTGTAATACCCTATCCCTCCCTGTATATTAGGGTCAAGATAATATGCAGTCGTTAGGATTTTCATATAACCATCCTTGGACCAATAATAATGGTATGACGTATTACTTGGAGATGTCGCGCTAGTGGTCATAACGGGTTCGCTAGAAAGCATTGCGTTGCCATTGAGTTCTTGATTCTCATACTGCTTAACTTGTAGGATGCTTTCGAAACACTGTTTTTTGGATAAATAATCAATGCTTCCATCTTTTGATACTTTTACATACTGTTCAATTACCTTTATGTAAACAGACTCAGTCAATATTCTCGCCAATTCTTCGTAACCAATGAGTTGAATCTGTTCTGCTGAATATCCAAGTTCAGAAAATACATAATCAATAATCTCGTCATTTTCAACTTGACCTACTCCATTTCTATCTAGATATGATTTAACACTTTTCAAATTTGCTTTTCTTAACAATGAATCGCCCGAAACTTCAGTAGAAATCGCAAGCAACGATTTGATAGATAAGGATAAATCAGTCGATGCTGATACTGAACTTATCTCTGAAAATAGTAAAACACAAAATATAACCAAAGTTAAAATAGTTCTTTTCATTTCATTTCCTTTCATAATGATCATAACTACCATAGAACCAATAACACAATTGTCGAAACTCGCCCCACCCCCTCATTTTAATTATTGTATTTAGGCTCGATAATCTGATAATAGACTTAACGTTACTCAAAAGTCAAGGTAATCAAGACTATTCTTTATAATTCTTCTTGTGCTTACACACTATCTATTGCATCGAGTAACAAACGCCTAAAAATATCACAAGTTTTCGAATTTTACATCTAATTCGTTCTGAATGCTAACATTCAAAAAGCCCCTAAGGATCCAGTGTTCCTTAGGGGCTTTTTGTTAATTGGGTTCTTCTTCTTGATCTGATAAGTGCCCTGATTTCGCACAGTTCAGTTCCATTGATTGGAGCTTCTTTTCAGCCCTAGTCAATCTCTGATCAAGCTTCGACACCAGCTTCTCGGTATTGTTGAGGTTGGTTGATAGTTCCTTGATCAGCACTTTAAGTTCATTGATTGCTTCGGTCAGATTTGAGAATGGCTTTGCGATTAGAGCGAACAGTGTTCCAATCGATATAAGCGCAATGGCAACGACCCCAATACCTTCAGCTGGCGACATACCTATTTCTCCTTTGGGACAAAGCTGAGGTTGATCAGCATCCCGTCCTGCTCCAGCGCTACTGTGAGCGGTTTGTAGATGATCTTATCAATCGTAATCGTAGTAGGTTCAATGAACTTGACCGTATTCCATTTCGAATTAATCCCACAGAACACATGTGATCCATCATCAAGCAAGATCTCTGCCCATTCATATCCACCTAAAAGT
Organism: Erysipelotrichaceae bacterium; assembly: GCA_013334325.1. Taxonomy (GTDB): domain Bacteria; phylum Bacillota_I; class Bacilli_A; order Erysipelotrichales; family Erysipelotrichaceae; genus UBA2212. Next base: position 32,586 of record JAAXXT010000006.1, read on the forward strand.
TGAGACTTACCAATGTATGGGTAAGATCTCTTCTCGAGATACTTGATTCTTGAACCGTTGGGCTTATCGCGGTAGAAAAGTTCAGGCACAATAACTGTAAGCATTGGCAATGGTGGTCTATTCATTCTGATCTCCTCATAAGGCGTGATTGCCTTGGTTCCTAATAGATAGGGCGTCGGATCAACGAATACTCCTTTGATCCTAATTCCTAGATGCATGTGAGCCCCTGTGACTGTTCCAGTATGTCCTGCTGTAGCGATCGTAGGGCCACGTTCAACGATTTGATTAACTTTGACACAGATACTACCAGGCGCTAAATGTTTGTACAATGGCTCTGTATAGTCTTCATGTTGAAAACGATGTAGTTACCTTCGACACTGTTATAACCCACATCAGTAACTTTGCCTCTTTCAATAGCCATTGCCTTAACAACTGGCACCATATCGATACCGGTATGCCAAGTCACGTGAGTTGTACCAACCATGAAGTCAACCTTGACAAACGGACAAATTACGTAAACACTTTTAAGCCCGATTAGAACTCTCTTAATAAAGTTCGTATAAGCTTGGCTCATCAGCCCAATACTTCACTTTCGTCCACTTCATCAACAACTGGTTCAGCTCCGAATGGTGTGTATGTATCCGACTTGTTAAACATCTCATTTAGCTTGTCATCGATGGTCTGCATAAAGGCAGGTGTTGGGATGCCAAATAAGAAGATCATGTTCTGCAGAGTACTGTTGCCATAATAGGCAATAACCAAAGTCATTAGCAATTTAAATGTTGGTTCAGCAAATGGTAATCCGAAGATCTGTGCAATTCTTAAGTAGTAGAACATTAAGCCCCCAATTAAAGCCGTAAATGCCAACAGAACGATATTCTTTAATCCACTTAAGGCAAGTGACCACTTGAACTCATTTCGTTTCAGCGCCCCCGCAATACCGTTAGCATAATCTAATAGAACTATACACAATGCGATGATCACGAAATGCGCAATCATAAATTCAAGAAATGCGTCATTTAGGTTTACCCTCTTTCTGTGTAAAATAAAAAGAGCCTAAGCTCTTTAGATTCTTATGCTGTTTTCTTCCACATATAAACCACGATGTAAGATGCAAATTATTGTGGGATCCACCACCTCCTGAATTAGCGATACTAACCGTATGTTGATGTCCTCCCTTAGAATCTGTTAAATAAACATTATTCCCGCTTACCCAAGATATTGGTCTGTTAAAACTTGATCCACTCGCGACACTTGGACTTGGTACTGCCCCAATTAAATAATGAGTATGCGCACCTTGCGTGTCTTCCGAAGCGGTATGATTATGGGCTGGTATTTCGGTCGTCGCAAGAGTGTGCGTTTTAGCCCCACTTGTTTCCTCAACTGAATTAAACTCTGTCTGAGAAGCATCTAAACCCACTAAAGTCTTACCAGCGCCAAATGTCACCCAAGTGTCAAATCCAAATAACGTCGCTGGATTTGTTGAAACCACAGACATATAAATTGCACACAAAGAATTCCCCAATTTTACCCCTCTAGAATTGATGTCTCCATCTGCATTTATTGATATACCATCGGCAACATCAGCAACATCGATAGTTCCCGACCCATCATAGGTCTTACCAAACGACGCATAACGTTTACCCAAGATCATACTCACATCGCCACTTGGGAGAAATGTCATTCCTTCAGCATAGTCATCTGTAACTTCTAAAGTAGAGGCATCGTTATCTAGATCATAGAAGGCATCGAACACCCTTAAACGGATGTCATAGACCTCAGCAGCTAAGAATCCAGCTTTGCTGAAGTCGTTAACTCGCCGAAGGTTAGACCTCCTGGAGCAATAGCAGAATTCTTGCTAAAGGAACCAGTACTCTTGATTCGGTAATCGATTTTATACTTGATCCAATTCTTCTCAGTAGTACCATCCAAGGCCTTTACTGCTATAGCCGTTCCTTTGATAACACATCGGAGATAGGTTCCAAATACCGGATCAAACACTCCACTTACAGTAGATCTGTAGACTTCAAATTTATCGACTTTTGGATAAGTATAGGCGCGTACGGTGATCGGTGCTGAGGTAAACACGGCTGTTCTTCCTCGGCTGTCTATGATTGTAATAGTTGCTGTTAAATTTCCCGATGTATTGAGAATATCAGTAACAACTGGACTGGTAGACTGAGTCTTATCAGTCCCGGCAAACTAAACACGTAAGGTCACTCCTTTCGCATAAGTTATCTTAATTAATTTTCAATATATTATTTAGTTTTCTTATGTCAAAACCAGAATTATAGTTTTCTTAATTAAATCTTATGTTTTGCTTGAATACAATTAAGAAATGTTTATAATTAGCCTTGAGGTAACATCGTGAAAAAATTTGCTGAACGACTTCAAGTAGCTCTCTCTATAAGAAAAATAAAAGCTGCAGAGCTCGCAACTCGAACTGGATTAAGTCAATCATTGATTTCACAATACTTAAATGGGAAATTTGATGCTAAAAATGACAAAATCTGTGCCATTGCGAGCGCACTGAATGTTAGCGAATCTTGGTTAGCCGGGTTCACTAATGAACTTGATCCTTGGGAAGACGACAAAAGCATGGTTCCTTTAAAAGTGATGACCAATAAGATCACTGCGTATGGTCGGATCCCAGTCGGCATCCCCTTTGAAGCAATCCAGGATCTCTTGGAAGAAGTTGAGATACCAAGTTGGCTCGCAGAGAAAAAAGGCCTATTCGGCCTTAAGGTAGTTGGAGACAGTATGAACAAAGTTCTTCCTGACGGATCCATCGCGGTTCTTCAGAAGACAGATACCTTGAATAATGGGGAGATCGGTGCGATCCTGGTGAACGGGTTCGATGCCACACTGAAGAAGTTCTATCAGCTGACGGACAGCATCGTCTTAGAACCGCTGAGCTATAATCCAGATAATAAGACTCTGATCTATACTGACGAAACTGAGATCCGACCAATAGGTAAACTAGTTTGGTTCTGTGCAGCACAAGGGTGGTAAGAAAGAGGGGGATATTGGTATGAAGAAATTCTTTAAATGGTATGACAGAAATTTTGGATGGTTATTTAACTGGTTCATCAAACATCCTGTAGTATTCATCTTTCTAGTGACTCTCGTTACAATTAATCTGATCACCAGGGGTGAATATGTTTGGAGCACGATCTACATTGTTATGTTGTTCTTTATTGTGTCGTTATTCATTTTTATGCAGATCGATGCGTTAAAGAAAAACCACTTACTGCGCAGAGTTGCGTTGTACTTGATGGTGTTCATTGGGACCAGTTATGGTCTCGTCAGGTTTCTCAAAATGATTCCAGAAGATTATCTAGTTGTTGGAGTTGATGATTGGCTCGGATTCGCCGGTGGCCTCTTCGGAGGATTCATAGCGATCTATGGTATTTGGATCACTCTTGAAGAAACCAGGAAGCAGAATGCTGAGACATTAGCCTTACAATCCATTCCTCTTATTACAATCGATGTTCCGGAGTTTTTCTATGAAACAGACGGGGTAGTATACACAACACTTGATGAAATCGATCCTTTTACTGAGAGCGGGTTTTTCCATGTGAGAGTTCCCTTCTCTCTGAATAATAAGTCAGCCCATATTGCAAGAAACTTCAGATTCATAAAAGCTGAATTTGTATCCCGAAGTATTTTGAGTGGCATTGAAGATCTTGGCACTGGTAAAGAAGCCGCATTCAAGAATATCCTCAATGAGGTAAATGAGCAGCTTGAGAAGATTTCGGCTCTTCCTGGCGGATATAGCGACACGCTATTCATTAATGTGCAACTTGAGTTGCTAAAACATGATCGGATCACTTTCGAATTTATTCTCGAATATTCAGACTATTTAGGTAAACTCAGTCATCAAATTGAAAACAAAACAAATGTTGTAGTAACCAGAAAGAGAACCAAAGAGGAAGAACGTTGGAAAAACACCTTGAGCAATTCGGTAACTACAAAGAATAAGTTTTTAAAATAGCGATTAGGATTTCCAAATCAAACATAAATAATCCTATGCGATTATTGAAAGGGGCTAAATAATGTTTTTCTTTGATTTTACAGATCGGGGTAGTGAATTTCCTTTGTTCGAAGATATTCGTAATGTAACAGAAGATGGTAAAGAATTTTGGTTTGCACGAGATTTGATGGGGGTGCTTGAATACTCGAAATGGGACAATTTTGTCAACGTTATCGAAAAGTCGAAAGAGGCTTGCGAGAACAGTGGTTTTGACTCAACTGATCATTTTGCCGACGTCAGCAAAACGATACAGATGCCCAAAGGAGCTGAGAAAGAAATCCCGGATATCATTCTAACTAGATATGCTTGCTATTTGATAGTTCAGAATGGAGACTCAAGAAAGAAAGTCATTGCTCTTGGACAGACTTACTTTGCTGTTCAAACTCGGAAACAAGAGATTGAAGATATAAGTAAACTAAGTGAAGATCAGCGACGTCTGCAACTAAGAGTTAGCATCAAGGATTTCAATAAGAAACTATATAAAGCTGCTACTGACTCAGGCGTAGTTCACTATGGAAAGTTCACTAATTTTGGATACAAAGGGTTATACGGTGAGGAAACTGAAAAAGATATCCATCGAAGAAAAAATCTTAAAGAGAACGAAAAGATCCTTGATCACATGGGCGCTACTGAATTGGCTGCCAACTTCTTTAGGATAACTCAGACTGAAGAAAAGTTGAAGAATGACAACATCACATCAGAGGAAGAGGCAAATAAAACACATTACCGAATAGGTGTTAAGATCCGCAAAACGATGGTTGAAATTAGTGGAACACTTCCAGAAAATCTGCCAACTCCTGAGTCAAGTATAAAAGAGATTGAAAAGAAGAGTAAATCAGATACGAAACATTTAAAGTGATCAAAATACTGATTAATATGTGTCGGAGGAACTAATGGACATGTCTAAAACACAAAAAAATAATGAAGTGAAATTCATTGAAAGATATTCTCCTGAAGACTATATGAATGCACGGCTTGACCAGCAAATTAAATGGTATGACCAAAAATCAATTGGATTTAAGAACTTACATTTCTGGTTAGTTTTTGGTTCTATCATTTTATCGTCCCTAGGTTCGTTCATCGCGATCTTGGGTTTCTTGCTTCTCGAATTCACTCTTCTTATTCAGATTGTTTCATCTGTTCTAGGTATCATCGTAGCTCTCTGTCTTGCTCTGGATAAATTTAATACCTATCAAGAATTACATTTACAATATCGCTCAACATGTGAGAAATTGAACCAGGAAAAACTCCTTTATCTGACGAGGGCAGGCGATTATACATCTAGTGATGATAACTCGAATTTCAGACTTCTTGTTCAGCGATGTGAAAGTGTTATGGCTACTGAAACAGGAAACTGGGCTCAACTAAAAGAAAAGAAGACTTAATCCTTCTTCCCTAATACTACATAAGTTTTGTCGAATATATCTGGTTTACACGGATACTTCTCACCAGCCACACCAGTAATGATCCAATCGCCCTTATGAGCAATCATATCCCCTTCAAGGGTATGAATGATCTGATCGCGATCAGATATCTCTGCATCTACGATTATTGCCTTCTTTTGGACTCTATATTTCATTGCTCACCATCAAACGAATTATATCAAAGAAAGGGGGTAAAAGCATGATTACAGTTCGATTGTTCATCAGTCATTCATGGTCATATAAAGAAGATTACGAAAAGATTATTAAGAATTTAAGCGACTACATTAACATCATTGACTATTCGATCTCTTCAGACGAACCAAAGGATGCTGATTCGGTTAGAGAGCTTAAGAGAATGATTACAAATAATCTTAATCAATGCCAATGTTTTGTCGTTTTGGCAGCAATGTATGCATATCATAGCAAATGGATTGAATATGAAGTTAATGAAGCCATAAGACTTGGAAAACCGATAGTAGCTGTTAAACCATGGGGCCAAGAACGAGTCCCACAGTTTATTCAGGATAACGCTGACAAGATTGTTGGTTGGAATTACGAAACAATGGCTAACGCCATAAAAGATTTGATTTAAATTATCAACAATGGTGAGAAAAACGTCCTGGCTGGCACCAGGACGCAAGTACAACTTATCCTATCACGGGTTTTGTTGTACCTCCATTATACCAAAACAAAGGAGGTTGTGTTTATGATCGGAAGACGGAATGGCGTTTTATTTTTCTCAGTCCGATACAAGGACTCGCTGGGAAACACTAAAGCCAAGTTCATGCAGAATAAGGAATGGAAGACCAAGCGCGAAGCTAAAGAAGCGATGAATCTGTTCTTGCTCTCAGTCAAAACGAATTACGACAAGATCACTGTTGATCAGCTCTTTATGCTATATCGCGAACATACCAAAGAGAAGATCAAGCAACACAGCATCGATACCCAGGACAACTATTACTTCAATCACATCAAACCGTACCTGGGTGATCTGATCATACGCAACATCAGCCCCAGAGATATTCTCAAGTGGCAGAATTACCTTGTGGGCAAGAAGTTCAGCAATCGATACTCCTCATCGATCCAGCACTTCTTCAGAACGCTGATCAACTTCGGTTTGAAGTACGAGTACATCAATCGTAATCCGTTCAGGGGTGACTTCATAGTCAACCACGAAGAGAAGAAGGAAGAGATGGAGATCTGGACGATCGATGATTTCAATCGGTTCATCCCCTACGCTCCTACCTTGACATATGAATCATTCTTCACTGTGCTTTATTGGTCTGGTCTGCGCAAAGGCGAAGCTGCGGCTCTTCGTGTAGAAGACATCGATCTCAGGAATTCGCAGATCAACGTCTCGAAGACCTACGACTTCACGAACAAGTTTTCTACACTGCATAAGACCAGAAACTCGATCCGGACTGTTGCCATTACCGACAATGTTAAAAGCCTCCTGGAAGAGCTCTGCAAGGCGCACAAAGCATCTTATGAGTACTCAGATGATCGTTATGTCTTCGGATATGACGCGCCTCTTGCGGCAACCACGATCGAACGAGTCAAACACATAATGTGCCTGGTATCCGGAGTAAAAGAGATCCGGGTCCACGATCTTCGGCACTCTCATGTTTCGCTCTTGGTCTCACTCGGTTTCAGCCCTATCGAAATCGCTAAGCGATTGGGTCATACTGTCGACATGGTAAACAATGTTTGCTCTCATTTATTCAAAGATTCCCAGCAAAGAATGGTCGATCGTGTGAACGACAAAGCGAACAGTTCAGCCCCGATTATCAAGGCATAAAAATACATAATTCGAAAAAACGTTAGCAATTTGTTAGCATTTCAAAATCGACATACAAAAACCCCTTATTCTATAAGGGGTTTATCTTTACTGGTGCCGACAACAGGACTTGAACCCGCAACCTACTGATTACGATTCAGTTGCTCTACCAGTTGAGCTATGTCGGCAGAATACGGAGAATTAACTCCGTAGCGATATCTATTATATCAAAGTTTATTAAGGTGTGGTATCCACAATTACGTTTGCGCCACTGACTTCTATCCAGCCCCATTTGATTCGAGCTTCCATTTCCATCTTCTTTAAGATCTCTGGCGTAATCGATTTAGAAAGCAACAGATTCGCATCTGCAGCTGCTTGAGCTTCTATCAATTTGATACGGGCATCGCTTTCTGCCTCGATGACTTTTGTCTCTGCTTCGATACGTGCTTTCTCTTGAGCTTGGATGGCCGTCTCGACTTCTTTTTTAGCGACAGCTTCTCGTTCAATGGCACTTTCTATGGCTTCTCCAGCATCCGTATCCATAAGCACCAAACTAAAGAATTCGATCCCACTTTCTGCAAGTTTGGATTCTACCGCATTTTCGATTTCTATGTAGACCTCATTGCGTTTTTCACCCAAGATATCAATGACATTGAATTTGGTGGTAACACTTTCTATGGCTCTTTGGACTAAGGGAGACAATAGATTCGTATCTACATTGGATAAGGTCTTAAAACGTTTAAAGACCTCAAAGGCATTGGTTTCTGAGACACGATACTTGATGTCTAAGGTAATGTTGATCCATTGGGCATCTTTGGTTTGTCCTGCCACATTGGCTACTGTCTTGGTTTGAACTTCCGTTGAGATGATATATACTTCATCGAATGGAGATTTAGCGTGTAGTCCTTCTTGAAGGACTGCATCGCTTACCCCTGTGAACGGATTGAAAACGATCCCTACTGAGTTGACAGGGATGGTCGTCACCATGGTAAAGGGCAAAATCAACAACGCAACAAAAGCCCAGCTTTGACGTCGATTGATCTTGAATTTAACACTACGTGACTTAGGGTCAAAAACAAAACCTAAGACAAAAAACAAAACAACGAAAATAAAAAATGCGGCACTAAGTAAAAACATGTGTTTCCTCCTTTAGGATGTGATCTAGGCAATAGATCCAATAGTTATTTTGGATGAACTAAGAGTTCATCATAGCCTGTATTGGGGTCAAAGAGACGTTCAGTGGTGACTTCCTCATCGAGTCCTAAGATGGTGATCTCCATCGTCGTATGAACGATACAGCCTTCCATCACATGTCCTCCGATCGAAATCATATTTCGATCGTATAGACTACAGTGAAGATGGGTTTGCCCATGAGATATGGTTCCTGAAAGCGAGGTCAATTCAAAAGGACCTATCTTCGCAAATAAGGTCTTCCCATCGGCTGTTCGTAAGACACTTTCGGTTAAGCTTCCTACCGCACTGATGACGACAGCCGTTTCTAGGTGCTCATAGACACAAAGATCTAGGATCCCCTTCTTAAGGTCTGTCCCTGGTAATAAACGCGTTAAAACAGGTCTCATGGGTTAATGGAGTAGATCCTAACAGAAACTATGATCAAGGTTTGATCGATGGTGGTATTGTCTTTCTCACTGATCATAGGGAAATCAAAACCTAAGGTGAGATATAAGGCTTCCGTCGATGTCTTTGTTTTGGATGTTTCCCATAACTTAGATCCATCGACGTAGAAGGTATAGCTTGTTTCTGTCCATAATAAACCATATCGATGAGGTTCATTATAGAGAAAGCTTAAGACGAAGGCATTTTGGGTCTCTGTGGCTTCTCCTAGATTATCATAATAGACGCCTGTCGCTAATAACGGATAAGGTTGATTATTGGAAGATCCAAATACGATCTTGGCCCCTAAGGCAGGATCCGTATTCTCTAAAGCACTGTCATTGGTCAAGGATAAGATCGCATTGAATTCATTGATCTTAGGTAAGATCGCTGTGACTTCAAAGTAACCTGATGTAAAGGTCGCTTTCGTACGAACGACGGAGCTATAGATTTGATTGCCTTTATCTCCCCCTAAACGACTGAGCTTTATATTTAATTGGCCATCTGCGACTTTGATTTGATCGTTGGAGTAAAACCCAGTGTATCTAAAAGCCCCATCATACATCGGGACCCAATCTTCGTTTAAGCTAGTCCCATCGAATTTTTCTTCTGAAACCAAGGTCAAGGTCTTCATATCCAGCTTTTGACTTTGTGTATAGGCGAAAAACCCTACGATCAAAACAAGGAATAAAGCCAAGATGATCTTTGTACTATGCTTAATGAGCTGTTGAATTATTTTCATAACCATCTCCTTCAGTTAAAAAAATTATATCACTAAAGATAAAACCGCACCTGACTAAGTGCGGTTTTATTTAACAAGCTCATTTTAGGGGGAACTAATGAATGTATTGCTTTCTTGTTACCCCTGTATTATAAATGTAAACTTTCAGAAAGTAAAGTGTAAATTTTGTGAAAATTCTTTCATTTAAGATCTAAAGGAATTCTATAGTCCAAGACGATGGAACCATCGCCTTTGTTCATGGCTTTCATAAAGCGTTCATTGGTGTACACTTCCATCGACCAGAAGTCTTCTGCGATACGATACTTGGTCCCATCGATGCTTTTAATCGTAAGGTCATGGGCTTGAGGATAGACCTCGCCTTTTCCTTCGATGATGGCGTTGATGAAGGTCCCTTCCTTTAAGAAAAAGTTCGTCACTTCTTTTTGATCAGGAGTTTGTGGATCCATGATCATCCCTATCATATAAGACATGCTTTCTTCTAGTGGATCATAGCCATACATAAGACCTACATAATCAACTGGCTCATCGATGGGATATTTCTTTCTTAAGTTTTCTATAGTTAGTGGATACTCACTCTTAAAAAACAAGTCCCATTGTTTTACGATCTCAGGATCCATCATCTTCACTCTAAATGAGATTCCCATTACTTTTAATAGACCATTCTTCTTTACTTCAAACGATTGTACTTTAGCCATAGGTGCTCCTTATTAAGATACTTCTATTATATCGTTTTCTTGATTTAGGATAAACAAAAACCGCCTAAGCGGTCAAGTTCTTGATTGGTGGAGGTTATGGGACTCGAACCCACGACCCCAACGCTGCCAGCGTTGTGCTCTTCCTCTGAGCTAAACCCCCGGTAGAATGGTCGGGACGACGCGATTTGAACGCGCGACCCCTTGCTCCCGAAGCAAGTGCACTACCAAGCTGTGCTACGTCCCGAAATCGATGGCGCGCCCGACAGGACTCGAACCTGCAACCTTTTGAATCGGAATCAAATACGCTATCCATTGCGCCACGGGCGCGTGTAAACAAAATGGTGGACGCTGAGGGGCTCGAACCCCCGACCCCTTGCACGTCAAGCAAGTGCTCTCCCAGCTGAGCTAAGCGTCCACATCACGCATAAATGAGGCGTGCGTTATCAGTTTATCACGAGTAGGAGTAGATTTCAAGAAGTAAACGACTGAAAAAATGAGACCATTTCATCCATGACTTCAATACTTTCTGGATAGATGAGTTTTATGTTGAAGACATGATATCGTTTTAGTTTTTTAGGTAAAATGCGTGCCTTATAGGTAAGCTTTAAAGCTTTGAGTTCTTGAATAAAAGCTTGGGTCTCCAAAATCAAAGGAATGTCGCTTTTAGAGCTTAAGACATAGGCAGGAGGAAAATGAGGATCCAGTAAGGTCGATACAGAACTGAGCTTATACAAAGGATGTCTTCTAAAGTCATTTCGATGAAAGACCGTCTTGACCATACTTAAGGTCATAGGATCTTTATCATCTTTAAGATGTCTTTCTATGTCGTAAAGACCACAGCTTAGACCTAAAGCACGGATGATGATCGATGAGGCTTTGACCTCATAACGTTTTTGAAGATCACTGTTTAAATGGATCTCAGCGCAAAGGGCTGCGAGATGAGCTCCTGCGGAATCTCCTACGAGATAGACATTGGAGGTATCTAGTTTTTCTGCTTTGGCGTTTAAACTCATCCATTCAAAGACTTTAAAAATGTCTTGGACACAAGCAGGATAAGGATGATCAAAAGCCAAACGATAGTTGATGTTTAAGACCGCATAACCTCGTTTAGAAAGCTCCATACAGTAATACTTATAATATGAGTCCTTATGTCCATAGATCCAACCACCCCCATGGATATGAACGATGACAGGCAAGATCTTTTTTGATCCACTTGGACGAATGATCTCTAGTGCTTGCATCTTATCTATAGATTGTGCGTAATAGATGTCTTTACTGATACTGGCGCCTTTTGGTTTTATGGCACTCTCATAATAGTCTTGATCGCCTTTGGCGATCTGGATCCACAATTCTTTTAGGGCTTCATTTTTTAGGCTCATCTGTTTTCTCCAAATCGCTATAGAATTTATAATCGTTTCGATGATTTGACTTCACATGATACATGGCTTTATCTGCCTTCTTGATCAATTCATTGATGGTTAAACCATCTTGAGGATACAGACTGATACCCATACTTACAGTCACTGGAATACTGATCTCATCGATGATCATCGGTTGAAGAAGCACTTCTTGGATACGTTTGATCACAAATAAGGTTCCTTCTAGATTGGTCATCTCATTGAGGATGATGCAGAATTCATCTCCTCCAAAACGAGCGAAAGTATCCATCTTACGTAAGACACTGTTGATTTGATTGGAGAGATGAACCAAAGCCTTATCACCGATGATGTGTCCATAAAGATCATTGATGTCTTTCAGTTTATCCATATCCATTAAAATGATAGACAATTGATAATCACGTCTAGAAGCCATCGCTTTAGCTTGCTCAAATCGATCATAAAACAAGGAACGATTGGCTAAACCTGTTAAATGATCATGGGTCGCTAAATGCTTAAGGTCTTCTCTTAAATTGACACTGTCTGTCACATCATGGATATCGCTTATGATGAGGTCTTCATTTTGCATATTGATGAAACTACTAGAAATCAAACAAATCAATTTACGATGATCTTTCGTCCTAAAGACCACTTCTGTATCTTTTAAAGTCGAATCTCGTCTTAGATCATTAATCAACTTTTGTCGTATATCTGGATCATCCCACATATTCAACTCTGTGGTTGTTTTTCCGATCAATTCTTTATTTGTATACCCAACAAGTCGTTCGAAACTCGCGTTGGTCGTATGGATCACTCCATATGGAAGTTTCGTGATCAGGATAGGCAACTGTGAATTCTCAAAAACAAGAGAGAACTTTCTTTCAGAAACCAAAACATTATCGAGTAGACGAGCACTTACCAACATGATCTGTGAGTACGTCAATAGAATGATGATCATAATGAAGCTCACTAAGGTCACGATATCTTTAGGATGATTGTCTAGATAAGAATTACTTGAGGGACTGACTATAAGCAAACCTAAGCCTATAGCCGATATGGTCGCCGACAGAAAAAGCACCAATGATGTAAAACCAATGGTCTTGCCCATTACTTTTGTACTATTTTTTATTAGGAAATAAGCTATGGTTAAGTTGATGTATAAGCCATATATAAATAAGAAAACTTGGCGTCCTGCTAAATCATCGTTGAATAAAGTAAAGTAAATCAGTCCCAACATATAGATCCCAAAGACAAATAAGGGAACTTTTAATTTGACTGGTTTCTCTAGAAACTTCCCAAAGCTTATATATAAAACAAGAAAAGAAACACATTGAAGTGGATTAGACATTAGGATGGCGATCCATTCATAGATGACGACTCTAGATATGTCAAATAGAAAACCAAGTAGAAAGAGGAAATGAGAAAGGATCCATAAACTTAAGCCATGGACACGATTCTTGTTTTCGAAATAGAGAAAACCTAAAACCACAATACTGATGATCGATATTATGATATTCGCAATACTTAGATAAATGATCGTCATAGGGCTTCCTCCATTAAAGGATGCTTATTTATGAACCTGAGCTTTGAGCTCTTTTTTAAGTGTCTCTAGATCACATTTACTACAACTATTTTTGTTTTCTGCACATCCTGCACAGGTATCACCAGAATGATTTTGTCTCTGCTTAATTAAATAATACACTATAAATCCTATGAGTGCACCTATCAAAATTAAGATGATGATATCAGCCATTTAGAAGCCCATCAACTTTCCACCTTGATAAATGATCAAGGCCAAGACATAAGCGATGCCTGTTTGATAGCCTACTGCGATAAAGGTCCATTTCCATGAATTCATTTCTCGTTTAAGGGTCGCAAAGGCCGCTATACAAGGTAAATACAATAAGGTAAAGGTCATAAACGCAAAGCCTGATAAAGGCGTATAGGCCGCTCGTATAGGTTCTATCAAGGCAGCTGTATTGTTTACTGCATTGCCTCCTACCCCATATAAGACACCTAAGGTTGATACGACAGCTTCTTTCGCCGCAAAGCCTACCAAAAGCGCAATTGAAGATCTCCAATCTCCAAAACCTAAAGGAGCAAAGATCGGTGCGATGAAGCTTCCAATCGAACCTATCATCGAATCTATCTGATTGGTGGTCGATTGTAGGGTAAAGGTCGTCGTGCTCATCAAATAGATCACGATGGAGGCAAGAAGTAAGACAGTGCCTGCTTTAATGATGAAGCCTCTTATCTTATCCCAAGTATGAAGAAAAAGATTACGTAAGGTAGGTCTATGATACTCAGGGAGTTCCATGATGAAACTACTGACGCTTCCTTGGGTTACGAATCGTTTTAATATGATCCCTGAAACAACAGCGACAAGTATCCCAATGATATACATCGAATAGACCGCTAAAGCTTGTTGCGAACTAAACAAAGCAGCCGCAAAGACCGCATAGATAGGAAAACGTGCACTACAAGACATAAACGGAATGATCATCATCGTTAAACGACGATCCTTTTCATTCTCTAAAGTGCGAGTCGCCATAAGCGCAGGTACGGTACATCCAAAGCCTATGATCATAGGGATAAACGACTTCCCTGATAAACCAAATCTTCTTAAGATACGATCCATAATAAAAGCCGCTCTGGCCATATAACCTGTATCTTCTAAGATCGATAAGACAATAAACAAGATGGATATCTCAGGTAAGAAACCTAAGACAGATCCTACACCTCCTAGTATCCCATCCACCACAAGCCCATAGACCCAAGGTGAAACCCCGATAAAGGTCAATAGGTTAGCGAAATTCTGAATGACGATCACATGGATAAAGTATTCAAAATAGAGCTTAAGGAATGCCCCAAAAGGTCCAAACGCCAACATAAACACGATCCACATAACCCCTAAGAAAATAGGAAAAGCCAAGATCCTATGGGTCACCAAGGCATCGATACGATGGGTCAAAGTCTTTTGATCGCTTTCATTTCGTTTTAAGACATGACTGGATAGTTCGGTGATGAAACGATACTTCTCATCGGAGATGATCATATCTCGATCTAGAGTCTCATCTTTTAACGCATTCTCTACTTCTAGATTCAAAGCACTCAGTTCTAATGGGCTCATCTGATGACCTAGTGTCGCACTTGGACCTTCTTCGATAAAACGAAGGGCGTGTAAGGTAGGACTGACATCGAGCTTTAAAGATGCCTTTACTTTTTGAAGAAGTTTTTGTATCTTAGGTCGATAAAACGACAATTGTTTGATCGGCTCATGATTTGCTTGTATAGCTAGGATCAAGGTGTCTATGCCTTGTTCTTTCGCCGCTACGATCTCGATCATTTCTAAACCTAAATGTTCACTTAAATGATCGATATCGAGCTCATCTTTATGAGCTCTTAAGACATCCATCATATTCAACGCAACGATCATCGGTTTTCCGATCTCCATGAGTTGTAAAGTCAAAAAGAGGTTGCGTTCTAAATTGGACGCATCCACGATATTGACGATGAGATCTACCTCATCGCTTTCAATGTATTCTCGCGTAATGACTTCTTCTAAAGTCGACGTCGATAAAGAATAGATCCCTGGAAGATCGACGATGGTAAACTCTTGTTTATTCTTTTTTAGATAACCTAATTTTTTCTCTACCGTAACTCCTGGCCAATTCCCCACATATTGATTGGAGCCTGTCAAAATATTAAATAGAGTAGACTTCCCACAATTAGGATTGCCTACTAAAGCAATGGTCTTACTCATGGGATCACCCTCACGTAGATCTCAGAAGCTTCGTTTAAACGAAGGCTTAATTGATAGCCTCTTACTTTGATCTCTACAGGATCTCCTAAAGGAGCCAACTTGATGACTTTTACTTCAGTTCCTATGGTTAGACCCATATCGATGATTCTTTTTCTTAAAGTGCTTTGTTTACCTAATGCTTCTATAATGCCTTTTTGTCCTGGTCTCAAATCTTTTAAGGTCATGACAACCTGCTCTCTAAGCACACTGTGCATCCTTAGTATATAAAAAATCCCGTCTAAGTTCAAACGGGATTATCATAAGAGTTTTTAAGCTTTGCTTTTTTTATCAAGTACTAAGAAGATTCCAAAGAGTAAAAAGAAGACTAGGACAGGGAAGTTGAGTTCGATCATCACCCCAACGATAGAGCTGAAGGTTCGGTTATTCCCAAACCAAGGGGTAGATAAAAGACTCAATCCAAAACCGGTAAAACCTAACGCATACACAAGAGGCAACCAGATCGAATGAATCATCTTCCATTTAAGGATCTTAAACGCGATCAAACGATATAGGGCAAAGTATACGATACCAGCCAAAGCCATACTTCCATAAACAATTAAATTTGAATCCATTAGAGTTCCTTTCTAAGTCTCTAGACTTAGTGTTATTCAATGAATTTAGATTTTTTTCAATGCTTTTTTATCAATGAAGTGATAGATAATAAACAACAATAAGTAGACTGCACTTGGGATATTGAAATAGATCAAGACGATGATGCCAGCCAAGTCATTAAATGAACCGCCGACGGATGGGGAATTCAATAGGATGATTCCAAATACGGTAAAGAACAGAGATACCGCCAAAGGGATCCAAATCGAATGCAACATCTTCCATTTCAATTTCTTAAAGAAAACCAAACGATACAAGAAAAAGTAGGCTACCCCGCTTAACACGAATAATAAGTTTACTTGAGTGATATAATCCATAAAGCTCCTTGGTGTCTAATGACACGGAATTTAAGTCAGCGCGAACTAACTGTATCATTAGTGTAATACAGTTAACCAGAACTGTCAATTAAAACGATTAGATGATTGTTAGAGAACGATGTTTTCTATCAAGATCTCAGATTGATCCCTAAATTAAACATCGCGTTTTGGTTTACATTTGTCTGCTTTTAAAGTAAAGTAATCACAGTAAAAGAGGAACCTTTATGAAATCTTTCTTGAAGAAAAAGAACATTATTATTTCCTTGCAAAGATACGGTATAGATGCCATGAGTGCCATGGCTTTTGGTCTTATGGCTTCTTTGGTCGTAGGACTCATTATAAAAACCTGGGGTCAACAATCCATCGTCTTATGGGGTGAAAATGCCATCTCAGCTCAGCTTATCGTTATTGGGACTGCTTCTATGGGCCTTACAGGCGCAGCCATAGGGGTTGCGATCGCTTCTCGATTAGGTGCTCCTAATTTAGTTCTGTTCTCATCTGTTGTCGCTGGGGTCTTAGGATATACTTCAGGTGGTCCTGCTGGTGCTTACGTAGCGGCTTTGATCGCTGTAGAAGCAGGTAAATTTGTCTCTAAAGAAACCCCTTTGGATATCTTGGTTACGCCTTTGATCGTGATCTTGGTTGGGGCCTTGATTTCTTTGACAGTTTCTCCGTTGATCGCCAACGTGATGACCTTCTTAGGATCCATCATTGTTACCGCAACGACTTATCAACCTTTATTGATGGGAGCCATTATCGCTGTCGTCATGAGCTTTGTCTTGGTTTCACCTTTGACTTCTGCCGGTCTAGCGATCATGCTGAATCTTACCGGTCTAGCTGCAGGTGCTGCTACTGTAGGTTGCGCATGTGCGATGATGGGCTTTGCTGCCATCGGTTATAAAGACAATAAGATCTCTAGTTTTGTAGGGGTTGGTTTAGGAACAGCCAAGCTTCAATTGGCCAATACAATCAAAAATGGATGGATACTTCTTCCTCCTACGATCGCAGCCTTGATCATTGGTCCTCTCTCAACGACCATCTTCAAAATGTCTAATATTGCGGTAGGAGCTGGAATGGGAACATCTGGTCTAGTGGGTCAAATCACCACGCTTAATGAGATGGGCTTTACCACCTCTACACTGGTCTCGATCTTGATCCTACATTTCATCTTACCTGCAGTGATCAGTTATCTCGTTTATCTCTTCTTGTTTAAACAAGGCAAGATAAAAGATGGTGACCTTAAACTCGATAACTAAACACATAAAAACGCCTCACGGCGTTTTTAATTTAATAGGCTGCACATTCGATCTTTAATCGATCTGGATCTTCAAAGAATAAGGCAGGTGCTTCTACACCATTGGCGTAAGGATGACGATCAAGATATAAGATGGGCCACGCTTTCTCTTGAAGTTGTTTCGTCAATCTTTCGATCAGTTCTTTATCGCAATGAAAGGCCAAATGATTGAGCCCTGTCGCACTTCGATGATAGGTCTTATCTAGATACTTTTCTTCTGTTTGGACAAACACAAGATAGGTCTCCTCTTTCTTATACGAGAAACCTTTATCCCAGCTTTGATAGAGTTGATACCCTAGTTCAACTAAGAACCATGAGTAAAATGCTTTTGATTTATCTAAATCAGAGACATTGATCTCAACGTGATGTAAGGTCCCGTTTAAACTCATTTATTGGGTTACCCCATAAGGCCAATCGATGATGCCTCCAAAGTCATAGACCTTGGTATAGCCCATCTTAACCAATTTATCTGAAGCTTGTTTAGAACGATTTCCACTACGACAATACACTAAGATGACCGCATCTTTATCAGGTAATAATGAAGGTTGAGTTGATCCTATGCTTTCATTAGGAAGAAGAAGTGCTCCTAAGATATGGCCTTCATTGTATTCTTCTAGTGTTCTTACGTCCAGGATGATCACAGATCCTTCATCCATCATCGATTTGGCTTTTTCAGCACTGATCTTATGATAGCCTGATGCACTACACGATGCCAATCCTAAAGTAAGTAGAACCATTAAACCAAATTTTCTCATAATATCCTCGTTTAGACTTTTGTCTTTTTCTGTCTTATTGTATCAAAATTAGGCTTGTTTTTAAGTACTTTGACCAGTATTCTAAAGAAGGAGGAATCCTTATGAACGATAGACTTCAAAATAGATTGAATGATTTAGGGAAATATTTATATTCCTTAGAAAGCAGTATTGCCTTATTGGCTTTAGGATCTTGCGCAGAGACAAGTCGAATGGATGAGTATTCTGATCTAGATTTCTTTTTGATCGTAAAAGAAGGCACTAAGAAAGAGTTCTTGATCGATCTAGATTGGTGTGAAGCAATAGCTCCTTTAGCGTACTCTTTTAGAAACACCATCGATGGATATAAGGTCATGTGGAAGGATGGGATCTATGCGGAATTCGCTATCTTTGAGTGTGAGGAACTTCCTTCTATTGCCTATAGTCCAGGACGTTTCATCTTTAAGAAGAAAGGCTACGAGCTTTCTAATCAGCCTACACGAAAGATCCAAGAATTACGTCAACAGGATCTATCATATGCGCTCAATGAGATCTTGACCAATCTCTATGTGGGTCTAGGAAGATATCGTCGAGGTGAAGTCTTATCTGCTCATCGCTTGATCTGTGTTCATGCGGTAGATCGTTATCTATCGATCTTACCTTTACTAGATGAACCTACGGATGCCTTGATCGATCCTTTCGCTTTAGATCGAAGAGTAGAATTTAGACATCCGTTGATGAAAGAAAAGTTAAGTACATTCGTTAAAGATTATGATCATGTCTTGGATGCCGCAAAGGCAATGGTTGATGAACTTCAAAAGATCTCATCGATAAATGAGACCCTACTTCTAGAAATAAATAAACTCATATAAAAAGGTGCTTTGCACCTTTTACTTCGTTTGTTCTTTTTGAGCGACCCTAATACTAACCTGTTCTCTAAACAAGACATAGAATAAGGTGAAGGTAGGGATCGATAAGACGATGCCTAAGACCCCAAATAAACTACCACCTATGGTGATGGCCACTAAGACCCATATCGCAGGTAAACCGATCTTCTTGCCTACCACATTAGGATAAATCAAATTGTTTTCCAATTGTTGAAGGACCTGAAAGACCACAAAGAACCATAATGCTTGGATAGGATCGATGGTCGCAATCAGGATCATCCCAACAGCCATCCCTATCATTGCCCCTACCATAGGAATCAAAGCAGTAAATGCGATGATCGTAGAAATCAAGATCGCATATGGATAATTGAGTAAAGTCAAGACCACAAAGAAGATGACCCCAACGATACCTGCTTCTACGACTTGTCCATACACAAAGGATGAATAGATCTCTTGAGCTTGAGAAGCTACTTTATAGATAGTGGCTTGTTTAGAAGGAGACATAAACGCTTTTAAGATGAGTCTGATTTGATGAGCTAAACTTTCTTTACTAAGTAAAACATAAATTGAGAAAACAAAAGCGATCGTAAGGGTAATAAAGGTATTGAAGATCCCGCTTACCAAGATCAAAGAAGAATTCAACCATTCATTGACACTGTTTTGAGCGAACAATAATATATTCGCTTTAACGACTTCCCAATCAAAATTGATTGAATTCAACCATAGTCCTACATCGGTCTGTAATTTAACTTCCTGGGTAATCCATGTCTCTAGATCGCTGATGGCTTGAGGTACCGCATTGATAAAATCAATCAAGGTTTTGGTCAATGATGGTACTACCGCTAAGATGAATCCTCCTAAAACCAAGGTTATTAAAATCAAGGTTATTAAATAGGATAAAATCCTATGACTTGACTTAGGTAATTTCTTTAAGAAAAACTTGGATTGAAACAAAGCCTTTTCGATATGCACCATCGGTGCGTTGAAAACGAAGGCAATCGCTAAACCCAAGATAAACGGTGAGATCACATTAAACAATAAACTAAGCATATTTAAAATGAGCGCTTGATTCATCAAGACCCAAATGCCTAAGAAAGCAAATCCAATGTAGATTAGTCCCCTACGAATTTCTTTTGACTTAAGATCCATAGCCACCTCTTTTTTCTATTATACCTTAAAAAAGCACGTTTATAACGTGCTTGGTTTATTGTTCATCGATGACTTGGAAGATATAAAACTTCAAATAAGGTGTGCTTTCATCGCCCCATAAGACAGGATGATCAAAGCTTTGCGTACGATACTCTACTTGACGAATTCTGCGATGCGCATCTTTCGCAGCTTTTTCGATGGCTTCTTTAAACAGATCTGGAGTCACAAAGCTTGTACAAGAAGCCGTAACCAGATAGCCTTGATCACTTACCAGTTTAATGGCTTGGGTGTTGATATCACGGTAACCTTTTAAGGCATTCTTCAGTGCTTCTCTGCTTTTCGCAAACGAAGGAGGATCTAAGATGACCACATCGTAATGGGCTTGTTTTTGAACCAGTTTAGGTAAAGCTTCAAAGACATCTTCGACTAAGAAACTCATCTTATCTTCCACGTGATTTAGTTTAGCGTTAAGCGTGGCTTGATCGATGGCGCTTTGCGAGATATCGATCGCGGTGACAGAAGATGCCCCAGCGACAGCCGCATTTAAGCCAAAGGATCCTGTATGGGTAAAACAATCTAGAACGCTTTTGTCTTTGACCAGTTTATGAATGGCCAAACGATTGAATTTTTGATCTAAGAAGAAGCCCGTCTTTTGTCCGTCTTTGACGTCCACTATAAACTTGACCCCATTCTCAATGATTTGGACTTGGGTATCGAAAGGTTCAGAGATGAATCCTTTTACTTTTTCTAGACCTTCGTATTCTCTTACTTTCGCATCGCTACGCTCAAAGACACCACTAACGATGATCCCATCGGCTTTTAAAAGCTGGGTCAATTCATCGACGATGATCCCTTTAAAGGCTTCCATACCTAAAGCTAAAGACTGTACGACCAATACGGTATCGAACTTATCGACGATGAATCCTGGTAAGAAATCAGCTTCTCCGAAAATCAAACGGCAGCTGTGTAGATCCATAAGATCTTTACGATAAGTATAGGCTCTTAGAGTTTGGGATCGAATAAAAGCTTCATCGACTTCCTTAGAGCTATCTCGCGTTAGTAAACGTATTCTGATCTTGGAGTTGGTGTTGATGAAACCTTGACCTAAAGGAAAGCCGTTGTGCGCTAAAATGGTGACGATCTCACCGTTTAGGATGCCTTCTTCGTATGTCTCGATTTCATTGTCGAAAACCCAGCTGCCTTTAGCGGCTAGGACTCGTCCTTCTCCTTTTTTGAGGGTGATTGTTTTGTTCATTAGTATATTATACTCTATTAACTAGTCGCTTGTTGAAACTTCGATGACCCAGTCCAAACCCGTACCTAATGCATAGGTAGACGCTAAGTTGCCTTGATTGATGGCCAAAGATAAACGATTGATCGAGTTGATATAAAGCACTAAAGATCCTACAGGGACATCGTTGAATGCTCTTCCGTATTTGACCTCATGTTCAAAGACACATACTTTCTTATGAAAGATGCGTACTTTAAAGCGTTCATTGAAATCTGGATGAAGACTCATAAAATCAGAGGCATTGATACTGCTCCAAGCAGAACCAAAACGTTCATCGAAGATCTCTATTCCACCCGTTACAGAATGATCGGTACGAATAGATGGAGGCAATTGTAATTCTACGACCTCATCGACACTGACTTCTTTTCCACATTCTTCAATACTCAATTGACCACTGGATAGTTTAGCGCCTAAACGAGCGAAGAGATCTCTCCCATCAAAGGTATAGTTTTGATCGTTTTCAGTATGTCTATGCGCTGCCACATCGATCACGACAGTTTTCTTAATGCCCATAAATTGTTTCACATGGGTCAAAGATCCATTGTTTGGGGTGACGATATAGTGACCTGAATCAGTCAAGACCACAACACTTGTTCTATTGGATCCAACACCTGGATCAACAACGCTCACAAACACTGTCCCTACTGGCCAGTATTGGATCGATTGAAACAAACGAAAAGAAGCTTCTTGGATCTGATAAGGCGTAATACTATGAGATAGGTCATAGACTCTAATGTCTGGATCGACACTTAGACTGACCCCGATCATCGCACTGACAGCCCCATCGACGATCCCGAAATCTGATTGTAGAACTAAGATCTTACTCATATGTTTTTCTCCAAGGTAATGATCCAAGATGGACCGAAATGAACTTTAAACTGAGCTCTATAATCATTCTGATTCAAAGCCAAAGCCAAATAACCCAGTTCATTAAAGTAAAGTACTGGTGAATTCAATGGGACAGTAGAGAAGCTTGAGCCTGCACTTAAGATCTGAGACACTACGACTTTATTCCCGTGAGTGATCGTTACTTTGATTTGATCACCGTGTTTAAGATCGAGTTTATCTAGATATGACGTAGGAATATTGGTCCACACATTACCGAAATTAGGATCGATGATTTCTAGGATACCACTTAATTTAGATGAGCTAGCTTGCGCAAAAGGATAAGACAAGACTTGATAATCAGAGTAGGTCTTCCCAAACTCTTCATACGCAACTTGACCTGATGCGAGTAAAGCACCCACATACGCAAACACATCTCGCCCATGGAATACTTCTGAACTATAGTCTGATTGATAGCGCCATTTCTTATCGATCTCACGAACTTCCAGAAGTCCAAGATAGCGATCCACATGGGTCAAAGACAAGTTATCTGGGGTTACGATATAATGTCCGCTTTTGGTTTTCGCAATACAAGCTTTTCTTGAAGAACCTACCGCAGGATCTACGACAGAGACAAAAATAGTTCCTGTTGGATAAAACGGAAGGACTTGTCTCAATCTAAAAGAAGCACTATAAGTATCATATTGAGGTATCTCATGCGTTAGATCGATGATCTCTAGATCTCGATCGATACACTTGATGACCCCTTTCATGACCGCTACAGCCCCTTCTTTAAAAGTAAAATCAGTTTGAAGGACGATGAGTTGTTTCATATTTTGAAGGGAAACCACATCCCAAAGTGGTTTACGTTTTGATAGACCATAAAGCTGATACAGAAGATGATAAGAAGTATCGTAATACCTCTAAAAAGCTTATCTCTTGAAGTCACAGGATCTTCACAATAGTAAGTTCTCGATTTACCTTGACCAAAACCTCTTAGATCTAGTGCATTCGCAATATTCCCTATTCGATCAAAGGAAGTAAAGATCAAAGGAATTAGGATCATTAAGTTTTCTTTTAATCGTTTAAAGACATTTAAACGACGCTTATCGAGCTCTAAGCCTCTTGCCTGCATCGACATCTTGATCGTCTCATAATCATTGAAGATCTCAGGAATGTATCTAAAAGCCAAGGAAGTGATTGTAGAGATCTTATAAGGGATCTTGAGTCCACTCATACCTGAAGCCAATTCACCTGGCGTGATCGATAAGATAAACACCATCGAGATCATAAATGAGGTCATCATTTTAAATTGACGCACACTGAGATACCATAAGGTCTCTATGGTTAGATACCAATAAGAATTGAATTGGATAAGAACTGTCCTTGTCCCATTAAGATAAGAGGATCCTACATCTTGATTGACTGCGTAATAGAGAATGATGTTGACGAAGTTCATAAAGAAGATGAATCCAAATAATCCCAAGATAAGCTTATAATTTGGTTTTAGTGATGCCAAACCTATCCAAGACAGGATAAACAGAGGCAACAATAACCTTAAGTCGAAAGACATCATCGTATACACCATGACGATCAAAAATAAACCAAGTTTAGTAGTTCCGTTAAGTTTCTGAAGATAGGTTTCCCCTTGAACGAGGTTGATGACGAAGCGTCTACTCATAAAGCCCCTTATGGAGAATGAAATTCTCGATGACCCGTTCAGGTTCAAAACCACATTTTTGAGCTAAGGTATATAAAGAAGTCTGAGTCAATGAAGCTCTTTCTAGAATACTTTGATCAGATAAGGCATCAAAGATACGGGCATCTTTGATCAAAGACCCATCTGAGAACACCAAAGCACGATCGGTATATTCGATGGCCAAATGGATATCATGAGTTATGAAGATAAACGATATCCCAGCACTTACATTGATCTCATTGAGGAAATCCATGATTTCTGTATAATGGCGATAATCTTGGCCAGCAGTAGGCTCATCTAAAATCAAGACTTCAGGTTTTAAAGCCAAGATAGAAGCCACGGTCAATCTTTTCTTTTGACCATAACTTAAGGCATTGATCGGCCAGTGACTCATTGATTCAAGACCTGTAATGGTCAAAGCTTCAGTCACTGCCTTATCGATCGCATCAGCAGAATACTTACGTAAGGTCAACGCTAAGCTGACTTCCTCTTTGATCATATGTTTAACGATCATCGTATTGGGATTCTGCATGACATAACCTATCCTATTGGCGATCTCTGCGATACTGTAGATCTTGATGTCTTCTCCGTTGATCTCAATCGATCCACTTAGTGGCCGAATGACCCCAACTAAGAGTTTAGCGAGGGTGCTCTTACCTGCTCCATTTTGACCTACTAAAGCTAATCTTTCTCCTTTATACAACTTAAACGATATGTTTTTTAAAACGAGCTTTTTAGGATCATAAGCGAAAGAAACATCTTTGACTTCTACTAAGGGTAAACGTTCCTTCTGTGGTGGGAGTGGATGTTTATCGTTTAAGAAAGATAATTGTTTTTTAAAATGAGCGAAATCTACATCTTGAACTTGATTTAAACTGAGACCTTTTAGATCGATCTTAGCCATACGTAAAGCTTGAACGTATAAAGGTTCTCTTAAACCATTCTTTCGTAAGATGTCTTCTTGAAGTAAACGATTCACATCCCCATCAAAGACGATCCTACCTTCTTCTAAAACGATGACCCGATCTACTTTTCGATGAAGGATGTCTTCAAAACGATGTTCAACCACGATAACGGTCTTCCCATCTTGAGCCATCTCATCCATCATCTCAACGGTCCTAAGATTAGATACAGGATCTAAAGACGCCAAAGGTTCATCGAAAAGAAGGATCTTCACATCTTCATGAAGGATCCCTGCGACGGCTACTTTTTGTTTCTGTCCTCCTGATAATTCAAAAGGCACTTGCTTTAGAAAATCGATCATACCTACTTTATTCAAAGCGTAATGAACCAAAGGGATCATATCTTTTTTAGGCATCGATTTATTTTCTAAGGCAAAAGCCACATCGTCTTCAACACTGAGTGCGACAAATTGTGCATCTGAGTCTTGAAGTACTGTGCCTACGATCTTACTTAATTGAAAGATGCTGGTGTGGAGTGTGTCCACACCAGCAATGGTTAAACTTCCTTGAATTTTTCCTTTGAACGAATATGGAATCAATCCATTTAAACAATGGACCATCGTTGATTTCCCGCTTCCGCTTTGACCTAATATCAAAACCTTCTCACCTTCATAAAGGGTAAGATTGATATCGTGTAAAGTAGGCTCTACTTGAGCATCATACTTAAACGTAAAATTGTCAAAGACGATCAAAGGGGTCTTCATACTTATTTCTTGGTTAGATTCTGAGCTGATGCATTACGAGCAGCTAATGCGTACAGTACTGGTAAACCACCAATGACCAAGACAGCGATGTTTGATAAGGTTGCAGCATTGGCTTGTAAGAAGGTAACGACCAATTCTCCACCGTAGAACAGTTGAGTAAAGATCGGAGTAATCAAACCAAACGCAAGCGCATTCCCAACGACAGCGATGACGACATAGATGATCGCGTGTTTTGTCTTGAAGATGCCTTTAGCAATATCAGCGCCGTATAAAGGTAAGCAACCAACCAGTAGTCCTAATACAGCATTCCCGATTGACCAATCCCACCAATAGCCCCATCCACCAATGGTATCCGCAATAACATTACCTAAACCAGCAGCTAAAGCAGCTGGGATCGGTCCAAACAAAGCCCCTACTACAACAGGCACTAAGAAAGCAGTGGTCAATTTAACGTTGGTGAATACGGTGATGCCACCATAGTTCATCAAGACCCCAAACAAAGCAGCCCCTAAAGCAATGGCTACGATGGTCTTAGTATTCCATTCCCCTAATAATAGTTCTAATACACTTTTCTTTTTCATAGTTCTTTCCTCCTTATGAAACAGTAAAGCCCTCATCCAAGGACGAGGGCTAATCGTGTTACCACCTTTGTTTATCTCTTTATCGCTAAAGAGAGCTCACTGAGTATTTCTACTCTTTGCTATAATGGGCAATCCCATCGCACCTATTTATTTGGTGCACCGCTCCCAGCCCATGTTCGACAATTGCTTTTAGCTCTTTTCACCACTTCAGAGTTCTCTAAATAAAAGTTTCTCGTCTACTCTTCTGTTCATTGCGTTATCTAATTAAAGAAATTATACTGTTTTATTTTTGAATGTCAAATATGACCTTGAGAATAAAACAATACAACGATGCCCTCATCGATGGTTTGTTTCTTTAGTTTTAATTGTACACCTAAACTCTCATCGAATAGACGTATTCCTTTACCTAAGATCACAGGAACGATCCCAATGATAAGTTCATCGATGATACGAGCTTTTAATAGACTTTGAACCAAAGAAGCACCCCCAAAAACGAAGATGTCTTTTCCTGTATCATTTTTCAATAATTGTAAAGTTTCCAATGCATCATGGGTAAAGCTTACATGTGGATCCTTTAGATCTTGACGACTCGCAACGATAACCTTTTGATCTATGAAATCTTTATGTTGGCCCAGTTCATAACAGCGTCTACCCATAAGTACTGTATCGATCTGACTTAAAAAGACAGGATAATCCCATTTCTCTAGGGTATCTAAAGTATGATCCCCATCGCCTTTGATCCAATCATACCCATCATGTTCATCCGCGATAAAACCATCAAGGCTCATCGCTGCACTAAAGATGACCTTACGGCTCACTCTAGATCTTCCCCATGACTTTGTATGACTCTTTGATACCAGAAGAAACTCTTCTTACGTGATCTGTTTAATGTACCTTTGCCTTCATTGTCTTTATCGACATAAATGAAGCCATATCGTTTCTTCATTTCACCTGTCCCAAAGGAAACGATGTCTATTGGTCCCCAAGGTAAGTAACCCATCAGATCTACCCCATCGATCTCAACAGCTTTCTTCATCTCAGAGATATGATTTCTTAGATAAGCAATACGATAATCATCGTTGATACTACCATCTTTATTTACTGTATCTATTGCCCCAAAACCATTCTCTACGATAAACAAAGGCAATTGATAGCGCTCATAGAGCGCATTTAAGGTCCATCTTAAACCTACTGGATCATTAGGCCAACCCCATTCAGAGACACTCACATAAGGATTAGAGACCCAGCCTTCACTAGGATCTTCTTTTGAGGCAACCTTTGCGACTCCTGACATATAGTAACTAAAGCCGATATAATCGACCTTACCTTCTTTTAGAATCAAGGCATCTTCTTCATTCATTACAGGTCTGACATCTTTTTTATCCCATAGAGCTTCTACATAAGCGCCATAAGCACCTCTGGCATGGACATCTCCATAGTACCAACGACTGTTCATATATTCACTGGCCAAAACCATATCTTCTGGTCGACATGAGTAAGGATAGACAGGCACCATCGCCAACATACATCCGATCTTCATCTCTGGATTGATTGAGTGACCGATCTTAACCGCAAGTGCTGAAGCGATGAGCTCATGATGGACTGCTTGAAGCACGACTTTTTCTCTATTTTCCCCAGGAAGTATCGTCAAACCTGAATTCGTCCAGGTAAAAAGATCTTCCCAATAATTGGATTGATTATTGATCTCGTTGAAGGTCATCCAATACTTGACTTTCTTAGAATATCTTCTCATAACGACTTCTGCGTATTTAACGAAGAAATCAACTACTTTTCTATTTCTAAAGCCTCCATAAGCTTTCGCCAAATAAAAAGGCATCTCAAAATGAGCTAAGGTTACTACAGGTTCTATTCCACACTTGATCATCTCATCAAACAAGTCATCATAGAACTTTAGACCTGCCTCATTGGGTTCTTCTTCATCACCATTAGGAAAGATCCTAGTCCACGCAATAGACGTCCTAAAGGCTTTAAAACCCATCTCTTTAAACAAGGCAATATCTTCTTTATATCGATGATAGAAATCTATGGCTTCATGAGTAGGATAATTCACCCCAGGCAGTGTCCCCTCAGTGATCTTTCGACTAACCCCATGAGCCCCTGCGCTCATCACATCAACGGTAGAAACACCCTTCCCATCAACGTCCCAAGCCCCTTCTAATTGATTGGCCGCAACAGCTCCTCCCCATAAAAAATCCTTACCTATTTTCTTAGTCATAGCTTTCTCCTTATCTTCCTTTTCATTTTACCAAAAACGCTTTCGTAATGTGGAATAAATGATATAATTTAATCGATGAAAACACTAAAATCAATCATGATCATATCCTTACTCATCTCAGCTTTGTCTGGCTGTGTCAAAAAAGAAGAACCAGAACCTTCAACTTTAGGGTGTAAAGCCATGGGTTATACCTATGAACTAGAAAGCCTTACCTATAGTTTGGTTTGGGCCGATGAATTCGATGGGACTGAAGTCGATCTCGACAATTGGTCTTATGAGACAGGTGGTTCTGGATGGGGAAACAATGAACTTCAGTATTATACCAACGGACTTAATTCCAGTGTAAAAGATGGCTTCCTCGATATAGAGATTCGTCAAGAATCGCTCAACGATCGCAATTATACTTCCTCTCGTATGGTTTCAAGAGGAAAAGCCGATTTCAAATATGGCAAAATCGAAGTCTATGTGAAGATGCCTAAGACGAAAGGTACCTGGGCTGCTGTATGGATGATGCCTACGACTTCATCGTATGGGACCTGGCCAAACTCAGGTGAGATCGATATCTTAGAAACGGTTGGATATGCCCCAGACATGATTTATGGGACAGTCCACACCACTGACTACAATCATAAAAAGGGTACTCAAAAAGGATACAGTTCTACTCTAGAAAATCCTGAAGAATATCATCTCTATACAATAGAATGGTTACCTGATCAAATACGTTATTATGTCGATGGGGTCTTCAAGTTCCGTTTCGCTCCTGGGATCTATCTAGATTGTCCTAACAGTAAACAATGGCCCTTTGATCGTTCATTCTATTTGATTCTCAATACCGCAGTTGGTGGTGATTGGGGTGGCGCTCAAGGTGTCGACGAGACTGGTTGGCCTCAACATATGAGTGTCGACTATATCCGTGTCTATCAAATCGATCAACTTGATGCGATCTTAGCTACAAAAAAATAAAAGCTCTATAAGCTTTTATTTACCCTAATAGGGTAAACTAAGGTTCATTCTTCATAAAGTCTAATTGTATTTTGTGAGCAAATTCTATACTTTCACTAAGTTCAAAAATCCCCATATTTTATCCTATAAATACTACTTTTTATATTGAATTAATAAGGAAAAGGTCTAATATGAGATTAGGAGCGTTTGAAACATGAGAAAAATAATAATCCTCATTTTATCTTTATGGCTTATGATAGGGAATCAAAAAATGAATGTCTCTGCCTTAGGAAGTGGTACACCACTAGATCCTTGGCAGATCTTCACAGTCGATGATCTTAAAGCGATCGGAACTGTTGGGGATTGGGATGATTCCTATATCCTAATGAACAATCTAGATCTTAGTGGTAAAAACTGGACTGCTTTAGGAACATCAGGAACTCATCTATTTAGTGGGACATTCGACGGGAATGAACATGACATCTCAGGATTAACGATCGATGTCTTAGATGTTTCTTCTGACTTTGTATCTCTTGGATTATTCTATGGATTAGGTGGGGCAACGATTACGGATCTATCGATGAGTTTTGTCGATATCTCAGTCATCGTAACGGATCCAGAGTTCTATATCGGGGCTTTAGCTGGTTTCGCTAAAGTAGAAGAAGGTGGAAAACTGTTGATCGATCATGTCACCATCAAAGGAACAATGGATGTGAGCTATCGTCTAGATGCTTTGGTGAGTAGACATCGTACGGTTGGGGGTATGATCGGGGAAGTCATCGGTGATAATGACCCCACTAACCCTTCCTTGATCTCTAATAATACGGTCGCTTTGGATATGGGTGTTAATTTCGACTTACTATATGAAGATTATTATTATTTTAATGGAGATATGGCTATAGGTGGCTTTGTAGGTCACGCAGAAGATACACTTTTTCAATCCAACATCTATGAATCAACTGATCTAGCTTTTACTTCAGAATTTGTCATTAATGATTGGGATGAGATCTATGTAGGGGGTATCGTTGGTCTTTATACAACAGAAACTGATTATACATCTGCTAATAGATCAATCTTTCTTGATAATACAACAAGAAACGCTAGCGTCAAAGGTTATGTGAATGTAGGCGGTCTCATAGGAAAATACATTAGTTCAATAAACAACCATATTTATGAAGCAGGATTAAATGAGGTCTTGGTCCAAGGGTTTTATTATGTAGGGGGAATCGTTGGATACGGAGCCCATCTTACTTTTGAAAATATTAGAATAAAAACCTTATCGATGAAATCATTACAAACCAACAGTTCTAAGTTTGGAGGCGTTATCGCCTATGGAACAGACATAGATTTTAAAGGAATCATCAACATCGATGGTTTTGTCTTCAGTGAATCTTTTGATGATGATAATGCTCAAACGATCGGTTCATTGGCAGGACAATTGATGGAAAGTTCAAGCGAAGCCTTCATCACCGCGAAAAATGTTGAGATCAACGCCTACGGTGTCATCGGTGGATTGATTGGTGCCGTATACACCATGTCCATCGATCAAGCCACAGTCAGTAATGCGAATCTCGTTGCTACAAGTAATGTAGGTGGGATCGTAGGAGTCATTACCTACGGTACTTTAACCAGTCTCAAAAATGTTACTTTCGATGGAGAAATTCATGCTGAAAGCTTCGTTGGTGGAATTTCTGGTCGACTAGACTCTAAAACAAACATTGATCATGCGATCGTACTAGGCGATATCTACATTAGTGAAGTTCTTGGTGGTGGATTGATCGGTAGATCAATCTACAATTATGTCGATACCGATATGCTTATTGTCACAGAGTCCTATGTGCGTGCCAATATCCATTATACGTATAACACCAAAGGTGTTGGTGGTCTCATTGGCGGAGCTAGTAGCAACTGGTCCTTAAGCAGTAATCCCATCAAATTAACTGATGTTTACTTCGCTGGACAAATCTTAATGATCGAAGATGCTGAAAATCCAAATGCTACAAATCCTGAATTTATAGATCCAATATTAGGTTGGGATGTTAATGGGGGCGCTCATGTCTTCACATATGTTTATTACGATTCCACCTTGTATCCTGGGACAAACAATAAAAACATCGGTGTCGGTAAAACGACGACTGAAATGATGCTAAAGACAGCTTATGAAGGCTTTGATTTTTCAGGACTAGATCATTGGTTCATTTATAGTGAATTCAATGATGGTTATGCGACTTTCAATCCAGGCTTGGTTCGTATCGATTTTACTGGGACAGATGGAACCTTATTAGGAATAGTTATCATCGATCCTAACTCAACTGTAAACCCAATAGATGATCCTAAACTAGAAGGCTTTGTCTTTGATAAGTGGCTAGATGAGGAAGATAATCCCTTTGATTTCAACACTTCATTAGGTGAATCTATCGTCTTAAAAGCGAGTTTCAAAGAAGAACTCCCTGATACTGGAGTTCAGTCCTATTGGATGTGGATCTTAGGAATCAGCTTAGGTTTAGGTTTGATCTCACGAAAAAAACAAGATTCTAAGTAATCTCATAGGTTAATTCAAAATATTTATCATAAAACGGGGTCTATAGACCCCGTTTTCATGTGTTAACGATATTAATTAGAAGTGATCAATCCATATCCTTTATCGTAATGAACCTTCATAAAATCTCGATTCGGATTTTTAGATGAAGTCAAATTGGCTTCTACAGTCTTAGGCCAAGTAAAGCTCAAGGTTCCTGTAAAAGGCACATCACCATATAAGACATCCGTTACACCTTGTGCCTCTGTCCCAAACAACCAGCTCGCAACGATCGCATCCCACTTATCCACATACTCTTCGATCAATACAGGTCTTCCTGTCATAAGTAAGGTCAATATAGGTTTCTTGGTCATTTCTGCTTGTCTGATCGCATCAGCGTTGCCTTCATGAGCTAAAGCGCCTGTTAAGCTAAGATCAGAGGTATCACCGATACCTTCTGCGTAAGGTACTTCCGCTAAAACCAAGACAACGATGTCTGCTTTAGAGGCATCCTTAAGGTCTGTATAAATATGACCTCCATTGGCGTCAGCGACTTCTCTAAAGGCATCTAATAAGGTTGTCGCATTAGGGAAATTCACACCTGTAGTCTCACCTTGCCATGAGAAGGACCAACCTCCATTTTGTAGACCCGCATTATCAGCTCCAGGACCTATCAATAAGATATCCACATCTTTTTGTAGAGGTAAAACACCTTTGTTTTGTAGAAGGACCTGAGATTTCGCAACGGCTTCTCTTGCTAAAGCTTTATCAGCTTCATAGTCAAGTTGAGCACTGCCCATGTTTTCTAGACCCAATTCATCTTTGACGTAAAGTATTCTCATGACCGCATCATCGATACGGCTCATTGGGATCATATCGTTTTCTACTGCTCTTTTTAAAGTACTTAAGACATCTCTCCATGCGTTAGGTTCCATTAAGATGTCTACGCCCGCATTCACTGAAGCACTGACTTGATTAAGAAGAGATCCTGGTAGTTGATGAATGGCTTCCCAATCTGAGACAACTACCCCTTTAAATCCAAGTTCTGTCTTTAAGACATCTGTGATCCAATAGGTAGAGGCATGCATCTTATCATCATCTATAGAACTAAAAGACACCATTACACTTAAGACATTGGCTTCTATCGCTGCGATATAAGGAGGCAAATGAAGCTCACGAATCTCAGCTTCGCTTAAGGTGACATTGCCTTGATCCAACATATAACTGTTTTTAGTCTCATCGAAATCAGTACCACCATCCGCTAAATAATGCTTGGCTGTAGCCATGATCTTTTCTGATTGTAGACCTTTGATAAACGCTGCACCTAAGCTAGAAACAAGCTGAGGATCCTCTGAATAAGATTCATAGGTTCTACCCCAACGAACATCTTGAACGACCGCTAAACAAGGCGCAAAGTCCCATGAGACCCCTGTCGCTTTAAGTTGTATCGCAGTAGCTTTACCTATACGTTCAAGAAGATCCTCATCATGTGTTGCCCCTAAGGCAATATTATGAGGAAAAAGAACTGCACCTTTAAGATTATTATGACCATGAACCGCATCTACCCCATAGAGTAAAGGAAGTTCTGCAGAACCTGATAAAGAACCATCATTCAAACCCCCTGTCAAAGCCAACCATCCTTCAACGGTATTAGGGCTAGGATGAGATCCTCCACCTGATAAGACAGAGCCCATATTGGTGTTCTTTACTTTAGTGGCAACGACTGAGTAACGTTCAGCTTGAACCATTTGGCCCAGTTTTTCATCCAGTGTCATCGAAGCCAGTTTTTCTTCTAAAGGTGTCAAGATGACTTCTGGTTCTTTTTTACAAGATACCAAAGTGATGGTCATCAAGACGATGACCAATATTTTTTTAACGATAATCATGAGGCAGTATTCCCCTTTCTACGAGGCGTTTAAAATTCCATCCTGAGTCTTGATTTTCAATCTTATAGTTCCAGAAGACCCATCCATAGACCTTCTCAAAGGCCAATAACTGAGTATCCGCAAGCGCTCTTAATCCTAAATCTTGGTTAAACTTATCTAAATGATCGATCACTTTAGGATCAAGTCCCAAGGACCATTCACCGATGATACAACGGGCATAAGTAGAAATCTCTTTAAACTTCTCTTCATAGCCTTCTAAAGGAAACTTCACATTATAGACGAGGTCATTCTGTCTAAACTTCTCATCGAAGCTTTGATAAAGATGAAGATCTAAGATTACCTTCTCTTTATCTTTTAAGAAGTCTTTCCAAACCATCGCTCTAAAGGCATCATGGAAAACAAGCTCCGTTGATGGCTTTAAGATCTTTCTTAATCGAACATAGGCCTCATTATAAAACTTCTCGATCAACGAGATCTCTAAGGTCCAATGAGGTTCATTTAGTATTTCCATCCCCCATAAGGCAGGATGATCTTTATATCTTAAGGCTACTTTTTCTAAGATCTGAAGTGTGTGTTCAATATTCTCTGTTTTGGTGTGCCAAGTCATGATGCCTAATTGACCACCATTATCGAATCCATTTTGACATCCTTGTGCTGTATGTAGATCTAAAAGTACTTTGAGATCGTACTTCTTTGCCCAATCCATGATCTGATCGAGTTTATTGACACAGCCATAATAAGGTTCAATATCTCCAAATAACCAATAAGGATAAGGTAATCTTACACAATTCAATCCATGGTCTTTGATCCATTTAAAATCAGACTCATCGATGAAGGTCTCCCGATGATCATCCAGTTGTTTCTTAAGGTCTTTGGCTTGAAGAGAGAATTGAGTCTCATCATAACCATTGATTCCTTCAAAGAGTGTAGGTCTCATCCAATGCTCAAGCACCAACCAACCACCTAAGTTAACGGCTCTAATATGATCCATTTTACTCTCCAGTGATCCCAGTCTTCTCAATACCTTCTACGAATTGTTTCTGAACAAAGAAATACATGATCATCATAGGAGCCATCGTGATCATCGTCGCAGCCATCTTATAGGATTCACTTAATCTAAAGACACCTCCTGGAGCTCCAGGAATAACAGCTACTTTATCAGAGAAGATTGAGTCAAAGAGTCCCAATTGACCAGGCATCAGTTTAAGTGCTTGACGAACGAAGGTCCCTGTCACATAAGTCTCATTGTAGTTCCAAACGAAAGCAAATAAGAAAACCGTAATGATGGTAGGCACAGACATCTTTAAGATAATGTGGTAGAAGACTTGGAAATTACTTGCCCCATCGATCTTAGCGGCTTCGTCTAGCACTACAGGAATCATCTTAAAGAAATTATAGAAGATCAAGATCAAGATGGCTGAATAGACCCCTTGACCAGCGATGGCCAATAGAAGCTGAGGTATTACAGTCCCTATGATCTTGAATTGAAGAATGTTTTGAGCCGATGAGAACATCATCCAGCGAGGAATCAATACGACTGGAATAGGAATAACAAACGATAATAAAACCATCATGAACCAAAAGTTCTTGAACTTAAATTCATAACGCGCAAAGGCATAACCTGTTAAGGCGGAGATAAGGGTCTGAGCCAAAGCTAAGGTACCCGCAAACCACATTGAATTTAATAAGGTCCAAGGCATACTCATTACTTCCCAGGCAATTTTTAAATTCAAAAGTGTAGGATGTATTGGTAACCAGTCGATCTCTGGATTGATGATGTCTTTGGTCGACATGAAACTATAAGATACCATTCTAAACAAAGGATATAGAAACACATAAGCGATCGCAATCAACAGCACATAAACAGCTGTTTTATAGATAAGGCCATCACTGATGTTGTGTCCTAATAACTTCTTTTTTAGAATTGGAATGAAACGTTTAATGCTTTCCATGTTTGACTCCTTTTTGCTTTCTAAAGAAAGCATTCCATTCTTGTTGACGTCGAACTCTTTTTCTCATCTTTTCGAGTTTCTCGTTTTGTAGACGAACAACATCCACATAGGCATAGTCTTTAGAATGATCTTTCAACAATAAGAAGGCAACCCCTAAGAGTATCAACACTAGGAATGAATAGATCCACGCATAAGCAGAAGCTAAACCTAAACCAGCTACTGTATCAAAGATCGCATTTTGGATCATCCCATAAACTGGGTTGATTGGAAACATCCCCAACTGAACGATCGTAAAGATGGTTGAAACCAAGATGATGGGTCGTATGATCGGTAAGGTGATTTTCCATAAGATCTGCCAACCTGTAGCACCATCGATTTGGGCTGCTTCAAACAACTGGGTATTGATCTTTTGAAGTCCATTCAAGAATAAGACAATAGGAATCCCACTAAACCATAATACGATGGCGAAATTATTGAATAAGAAGATGACCAGATCGGCTAAGATAGGAGAATAGCTTTCTAAGATCTGAAAGATAAAGACCCCTCTTACATTCCCAATCTGAACAGAACCTGTACTCATCAACTGGGTCATTACTGATCCTGAAATAACGATGACAGGCAAGAAATAGATGACTCTAAACAACGTTCTAAACTTGAAGTCCCCATTCATCAGAATGGCTAAAATCAAAGCCACAGTGATGATGACAGGCACATAAATGACTTCAGCGAGAAAGAACTGAACTAATGCTGGGGTATAACTCGTATTTCTCAATAAAGCGGTGACGTAATTGGCGATCCCGTTGAAGGTCGTTTCCCAACCTAACACGGTCAATCTTACTGAACTAAAACTGAGGTAGATCGTATATATGAAGGGGAAAGCAGTAAAGATAATGAACCCAATCAACCAAGGCATAAAGAACTTATAACCAGAACGATTGCTTATTTCTTTAAAGCCTTTGTTTTTCTTTGATTTCTTAACTTTCTTAATCTTTGCTTCTTTTTTCATGATTACTCCTTCACCACAACGGCCGATAAGGCTCTTACGAGTTGATCTCCATAGGTAAGCGCATCTTCGGTATAGTTGATTAAGACTTTGGTCCCATCAGAATAGGTATTCAAGATAACGCCATTCTCAACGACCGTTCTATCGATCCAATCTTTTCCACTGACTTCACGTAAGACCAAATTCACTTCAGAATAGATACTCTTGATGAGAGGTTCATACTCTTTGAATTCGGTTGAGTAATATCGATTAGAATTCGTTAAGGCTAATTTATAAGCAGGTTGTTGAGATAAAGCGAAGGAAGGATAAAGGTTATAGTCGATCATTCTTAGGATGTCTTTTTGAGTATAGAAAGAGAAATTAGAATAAGGTGCATACATTTCCATACGATTGTTTAATACCATCTGTAAGAAAGGT
This sequence comes from Erysipelotrichaceae bacterium, assembly GCA_013334325.1. Lineage (GTDB taxonomy): Bacteria > Bacillota_I > Bacilli_A > Erysipelotrichales > Erysipelotrichaceae > UBA2212. The sequence continues at coordinate 70,052 of JAAXXT010000006.1, forward strand.
ACAGTATCTGTCTCAATCAAGAACTGATTGGAGAAAACAGGTGTGTTTAGATAACGGTCTACATACTTCCATAAGTAATCATTTGGAGCTTGCATCGCGATCATAACTGTAGGATCGATTTCCCCTAGTGCTGATGTATAAAGCTCGATGGTCTCATCGATACTTGTCGTTCCCGCATCATAATCTGAAGTCAAGATATTGGAGATCCCATCGATGGTCAAGGAACTTACGCCCAATTTGATGAGTTTATCCGACTGTGTTTTTAACCATGCGGCAGATTTACTTGGTTTAGCGATACCTAAGACTGAGATCGGATAATCATTGGATACACGAGTCTCAATATACCAGCTGTTCATATGACGAGCGGCTGAGGTCTGATAGTTGACTTGTTTCTTATTGATGGCTGCGTAGTTTTGACTAAAGGACACATCATAATCATAAGATGAAGCCAATTCAAGGAGTGATTTAAACGCACTAGATGAACCAATCGCCGAGGAGAAATTCGTCGTTCCTGGATGTCCATTGGTGATCCCACCTGCTTGCCAACCCAGTAATCCACTGTTGATGTTTTTAATCCCATCGGTTTCGAGTTGAGTCAGGATATTTCCCACGTCTTTAGCTGTGGTGACGATGACGTCTTCTAGACCCAAGACACTTTTCTTGATGTCAGCCATGACGAAGTCTAAACGAATACCTACGTCACTCGACGAAGAAATCTGTTGAGGTAGTCCATCATGAGCCAAAAGATAATCTCGATAAGTTAATGCCATCCCTACATAATCTGCAGGACGATCTGTATCATTAGCTAAGAATTGATATGTCATCGAGACATCAAAATGACGTCTTTCTTCCATCGAGGTAAAGAATCCATCTCCTCGTTTATTGTAGACTTGGAAGAATATTCTATTGTATTCAAAACGTGTATAGGCATAGGTGTAATAAGTAATGTCTTCTTCAGGAGAAACAAGGATCTTCATATTGCCTGCACCTTGGGTCGCAAAGGCCACAAAGGCTGCTTGTCTATTCCCATGGGCGATCCCATAAACAGGCATCACTGCTTGTTTAAGTGGTAAATGATTCCCAGCTACAGTGTAATAGTATTCTGCTTCAGCAGGGTTTTCACCATAGATCTTACTTACATAAGGACTAAGTCCAATGTTTCTATCGACAAAGCGAATCAATGCGCCTGGTCCATCTGGAACAAACACATAACCATCGATCATCTCACTAGGTACTTCTCTTTTGAAATTATTACGCGCAGGATCCCAATAGAGTTTTTGTCCTCCAGAAGCCCCTAAGAACGGTGTCAGCATGATCGCAGCCAAGATGGATTGTCCATCTCCTGTGATGTCTTCATCGTTGATGTCTAAGGTAAAGCCTTTATCATCTAAAGTGATATGGACTTTGATCTCGATGTCGAGATCTTTGAAGTTCACATCCAATCTAAACACATTGTCTTTCCCATCTACTTTAACTAGGGTACTATCTACCCCATCTTTAGATGCGCTCGATTTACGTTTGATCGCATTGGTCGAATCATAATATTCGATCGTTATCAATGAGTTAGCGATCCCGATATAAGTGGTATTCATTCTATCTTCGATAGGTTCACAATTGATCTGATCTGCTTCAGGAACCAAATCACAGGCATCTTCTAAAACTGTATTGAATTCTACATCTAGTCCTGTCTTCCAGGTATATCCATTTCTTTTATCAACGATGCTTAATACATCTCTTGAATCTTTAAAGTAATACTTAAAATTCTCTGTTTCAGTCAAGAGTTCATAATCTGTAGGATCTGTGATCACATAAGAGATCGTTTCAGGAGGAAGCTTTGTATCATGAGCCGTTGGGATATACACAGCCACAATGACTTGAATCGATAGAATCAAAACGAAGAGCGTGATACCCACGCTTTTCAAGCTTTTCTTAGAAATTCGCATTGCGTAGTGCCTCCTTGATGATGGCTTCAAAGAACATATAGACCTGTTCAGTCATTAGGATGACGATCAGTAATACTACCGCTATCAGAATCATAAATAAGATCGTCATCACCAAGCTCTTAAATGCTGCTTTGGTTTCATAGTTATGCACTTCTTGTATACCTAAGAATAAATTCGTTCCTGTCCAAATCATGGCGACTTGTTCAATCGTCGACAGGAAGAATGCTTCATTGTTGGTGGCCACATAGGAGATGGCTATGATCAAGATATACCCAATCATCATAGGTCCAAAACTATAGGCCATCATTTTAAATAGATCGACGAAACCACCTTCCCCATCATTGATCGATGAGACCAAGTAATTACATAAGACAAACAATAAGGTCAAGGAGAAGAATCCTATGACAATCGCATTCATATCGATATCTTCTACCAATAAGAACTGATAGATGAAGTCTTTTCCTAAGGTATACCAAATAAAGATCCCAAAGAATCCTAAGTAAACTACGATCGCACTTATGACTGATCCTTTTGATTTATCTTTCAAGTCATAGAAGGTATCGATTGGATGCCTCATGACTTTCAAGAATAAAAGAAGATCTGAGATAAAACGTAGACTTAAGAAAGCTTTCATTTCTTTCTTTAAGAAAGCATAGGCTTTGGTCTTTTTAAACAATCTTCCCCCAAAAGTAAGTAGGAGGAATAGACCCAAAAACGAAGCTAAGATGGTGCCTAAATTAGCTTGTAGCCACTTGTTTCTAACTTCCCAATAGGCTTCGGAATAAGCGTATCGATTACCCGCAACTTCAAAATGAACCATGGCTTCTTCATAGCGTTCTTGATACATAAGATTGGCACCGATCCCGTTATGGGCTACGACTGACATTTGATTCAAACGTAAGACGCTTTCCCATACGACGGTGGCCTCATCATATCGACCTTCAGTAAAGAGCTTGGTCGCTTGATAGATGCTTAAGGCATATTCAGTTGGTTTAAAGGATTGGATAAAGGACTTCTCTGAATCAAGTGCCCATAGATTACCTTTTGAATCTACTGCGATTGATACAAGCGAGGTAAATAGACCCGCGATATCTGATTCAGAATAACGAGATCCAAAGAAATAGATGAATTCTCCTTCATTGGTATAGGCAAAGATCTGACCCGTTT
>JAAXXT010000007.1 GCA_013334325.1 Erysipelotrichaceae bacterium
GGGATAAAGGTAAACAAGGCAAATCCAATGATCCAGATCATTATAAAAATATAACCATTACGAGCTTCACGTAAACGATGAGAGATTTGATTTCTCTTTTTAGGAGTTGATTTTACTTTGCTCATTGGATTTGTACACAGATCGCGTCAAATGCTTTGACTTGATGTCCTTCGAAGACGATATCTTCACTGCTATAGTTTACGACGATGGTCTTGTTGTTGGAATAAGAAATCACACTGATCCCTACTTGAGGTATAGAACGACTCATAACCGTTGCACCTTTGACTTGACTGAGCAGATGATCCATCCACATATAGGTTGAGGATATGGATGTATCCCATTGCTCATAAGATGATGAATAGATCCAGTTTGAGCTCGTATCAAGAATCTTACTGGTTGAATCATGGGTCAAGTAGAAGGAAGGATAGACATTGAAATCAACGAGTCTTAAACGTTCAAAGAGAACATCAGAAGAGAAGTTTAAAGCTGTTGAATACATATTGATCTTACCTGACAGCGCAATCTGTAAGAATGGAACAGTATCAGAGGCATAGACATAACCAGAGTTGGTTACAGGGGTATCGTAGATGTTTCTCGCATACTTCAACGAATAATCATTAGGACTATAGAAAGATAAACGATGATCGATGTTGCTCCATAGATCACGATATGCAGTGATTGCGTTTTCTCGATTAAGGAATTGACTTGTTTTAAAATCACTATATAAGGTATATCCCATCGTTCCAATCGCGAATTCAAGTGAATCTAGACCCTTCATTTGATCTAAACCTTCTAGACGTTTGGTGATGTTTTTTAAGTTAAATAGATAGTTGACCTTATTGCGATCATTCGATATAAGATTCTTATTGGTGATCGACATAGCTAAATCAGTTCTGGTCGAATAACCTGAGACATTTCTAAAAGCTACTTGGGGATTCACATATAGACTAAAGGTTCCATTATCAGCTTCAATTGAAGCCATTAAAGTCTTCAAAGCAGAGACAGATCCAAGTTTGCTTTCTAGTTTAAATGAACTAGGCATCATCTTAGAAGCCCCTAAAGTTTGCCATCCATAATAGATAACTTCAGGATTAAATACCCCATTGATTTTTAAATCAGCTAATATTTCTTTCATCTGAGAAAGTGTCGTCATGGTCAAAGGAATATCCCAAAACAAGAACTTTTTCTTTTCACTACCTAAGAATTCTAATCTTATCCCTATATGATCTTCAAAACTTACACTTTGTTCAAGATCACCTTTATCTTCTAGATAAGATTGATAATCAAGTGCCATCCCTACATAATCGCTTTGATCTGAATCTAAGAAACGATAATGCATAGACACATCGAATTCATTGGTTTTCTTTTGGAGCGCATCTACCCCTGCCCCTGAACGATTGGTAGCTTGGAAATAAGCTTCGTTATAAATAAACGAATTATATACAAAGTTAAACTGTGTCGTTACTCCAGCTGGATGTAATCTTAAACGTCCATAAGCTGAACCTTTATCGATGATGACAGTATAGGCATGTTGATCAATCCCATGAACCATCCCATAAATAGGTAAACTTAAATCATAGGCAGGAATAATATTGTCATAGTAGGTGTTTTCACTATACATACCTAAATCATTCCCATAATATCTTCCATAAAACATACTATTGGCTCTAGTTTCTTTTTCAAATCTAAGTAAAGCACCTGAACCATCAGGAATAAAGAAATATCCAGGAACAGTGTCTAATATTGTCGCCCCAAAGAAAGGATAAACGTGAATCGTATCGATTCGATACTCATCACTCATAGATTGAACTAAGGTTTTATTTGGGATTTCAATATGAACCCCATGGTCTTCTAAAGTAACATTTACGGTATATCCTAATCCATACAAGGCATAACTCACTTTGGCACTAAAGCCATTGGTCAAGACATTAAAACTAATATTTGGATTATCTTTGGTGATGTCTAATCGAACAGTAGTTGCTTTTTTAGTAATGTAATCGAGACTGATTCCAGATTGGGCAAATGCAGTCCATTTTTTGTTTAAGTCATCCGCTTCAGTAACCTCATCAAGATTACTGTGCCATACATATCCACTACGTTTATCGACGACTTTAAACGCGATTGTTTCTGGATTTGCATATAAGACATAGGTTTCATTCTCACCTACTTTTTGATAAGTTACAGGAATAACTTGATTGTTGATCCAAGTATCATCATAGGTATCGACTTGGGTATATTGATTCGTTGTTACAGAAGTACTGATGGCTTTGATCGAGTGCACATTCCCTATCGAAAGCATCAAGATCATGCATCCTATTAAGATTTTAGTTTTACGCACGAACCCTAACCTCCTGAAGTATTGTATTGATAAATTCATACAATTGGCTTCCTAAATAGTACAGAATATAAGCTACAAGCACGATCATGATCATCGTAAATATGGTCAACAGAATATTTCGAACATTTTCCGAGAAAGTATTATTTTGAATCTCTTTGACCATGATGAATAGATTTAATAAAATCCAAGCGTAGATGACTTGTTCTAGTGTTTGATAGATAAAGATCTCATTGAGCGTCAATACATTAGAAATCAGTGTTAGAGGTAGAATAAACAATACATAAGGGAACAAGGCATACGCAGTCCCAATCACCACATCTCTAACTCTACCTTCCCCATCACTAATGGTAGAAATCAAATAATTAGAAGCAATGAATAGACCCAACAAAGCCGCAATCATGAAGACTTCATTTTCGATATGGATCTGATTAGGAGTGGTATAAGGTGAGAAGATAAACCCTGTCATATAAAGCGATAGTAATCTAAAGAGGATCACTGTGGCGAAAATGATCAAGGCAAATCTCATAGATCCTCGCTCTTTTCGTTTAATGTAGTAATAACCATCGATGGGGTGTTTTATAAAGCTAAGCATAAATCTAAAATCATCGACGAGTTTATATTTCTTTAATCGATCCCATAACTTTTCTATAGGCAAAGTAAGATGAAGCTTTCGATTGAGTCGTTTCAACATAGCTTTTAATAAAACATAGCCTAAGATCACTAATATAAAGGTCAATAGATAATCTTGTATAATCACATTTCGTATTTCCCAAAATGACATAGAATACCAATATCGTGATTCAGATAAACGGAAATATTTAAGCGCCTTTTCGAAATCTCTTTGTTGATAATAGGCATTACCTAAGGCCGCATAAGATAGGATAAAAGATCCATTAGAATTGATGACTTTCTCAAAATAGACTTGGGCTTGTTGATACAAGCCTTCTGTATATAAACGAACACCTTCATGAACCACATTGGCGAAAGCAGTGCTTTGATAGATGACAATCGCATTGCGATTCTTATCCAAGATATACATTTGATTGTTAAATCTAACGATGGCTGTTGGATCAACAACTGTCCCTAAGCGTTGTTCACCTTGATCTTTGACGCTAAACACAAAGAGTAAGAAACCAGTATTGTCGTACTCATAGACATCCCCATCCGCATTGATGGTGACGATGATTCCATCATCAGAGACAAATACATCTCTTGTCGAAAGACCTGAGTAAGTATCGCTGATGATGTTATTGCCTGCGATATTGAATTTACGCAATGCTTTATAGGGTAAAGCACCTGCTGAAACGGTATAGACTAAGCTCTTACTGTCTATGGCGATGTTAGTAGGTGAAGGCGCTTCGTTTTTAATAAACTGAGCCAATTGCTCTTCCGACATAAACAATCTTTGAAGAAGCATCTTTAAAGACATGGTCGCTAAATTAGCTCCAAAGTATCCAATAAAGTTTCCGTTGATGTTCATCTGAGCGATGCCATCCGTTGATCCTTCAGAAATGATATAAAGATTCTTACGGACATCGATGGCGATCTTACGAGGTAAGAATTCATTGGTTTTCCCAAATAAAGGTTCAGTAGGCGTTCCAAATTGTTTAAGCAGTTCTCCACTAGCACTAAAGATCGCTATGGTATTGCTTGCCCCATCGGCTACATAAAGCGTTCCATCTTCATCGACAGTGATACCCGTAGGACCTTCTAAGATCCCAAGTCCATATTCCATGACGATAACTTCATCGACGATCTTGATGACTCTTTTGTGTCCTGTATCAGCGACATAAATAGCGCCATCACTCGTAATAAACATATCCTCAGCGTTTTTGATGGGTAGATCCAATTGACTCAAGGGTTCATATGCGGCTTGAGTCTTGACCCCATGTCCATTAGGACCCCAAGCCCAGGTCGTATAAGGTGTTTCAGCTAAGACAGATACTGAAGCACTTAATAGGATCAGAATACTTAGAACTAAGATAGAGATCTTTTTCATTATTTGATCCCCGAATGAGACATAGTGTTCATAACTTGATTTTGAAGGAAGACGAAAATGATAATGTTAGGTAGAAACATGATTAAAGAACTGGCTGCTTGTAGACCTTGACCTGCAACGGTATTCCCTGAGGTAGTTGAAGTCAATGTAGATAGATAAAACGCAAAAGTCTTTAAGCTTTCTGAACTAATATACATACTTGAAGTATCCGCATTGTTCCAACTGGCTTGGAATGCAAGGATCGCTATGGTCGCTATGGCAGGTTTGATCATAGGTAAGATGATCTTCCAATAGATTTGGACATCATTTGCCCCATCCATTTGAGCAGCTTCTATGACACTATCAGGAATCTGATCCATAAATTGTTTCAATAGAAAGAGTCCAACAGGCATCGCTAGACCAGGTACGATATGAACTAAGAAAGTATCCATTAAACCAATGTTTTGTATGATCAAGAAACGCGGGATAGAAACCGCAATAGGGACAAACATCAACGCTACGGTATTGACCATAAACAAAGTGTTCTTTAGTTTAAAACGTTTCTTAGATAAGGCAAATGCAGCTGTCGTAGAAACGATGATCGTCATAAAAACTGTGATCGCAGTTATCAAGATCGAATTAAATAAATAACGTGTTACAGGAACCCCAGAATTGCCCATACGAGCAAATAAATCGATGAAGTTCTGTAATTTAGGATTAGAAACTAAGAACTTTGGTGGATAAGCAAAGAGTTCATCTAATGGTTTGAATGCATGAGAAAAGATAAAAACAATAGGAAGCAACATAATAAACGCTAAAGGTGTCAATAAGACATAAAACTTGATTTGACTAGGATGAAAACCTTTAGGATTGATACGAGCATTCGTTAAGCTCGCAAAACGTTTGGTCTTTCTCTTCTTCATCTTAATCTTTCTCCGTAAATAAACGAATGGCGATCTTAGAGAAGACATAGACCAAAAGCAATAAGACCACCGACGCAGCAGCAGCATAACCCATTTCATAACGTAAGAATCCATAATCTTCGATATGATTGACGATCAAGGATCCTGCATATTGAGGGGTTGGATTACTTCCAGACAACATAACACCTATCGCCCCTGCTTGGAAGGTACCAACGATGGCCATAACCGCACCAAACAACATCTGTGGTTTCATCGAAGGAATCGTAATATAGATGATTTCTTGAAGACGATTCTTAACTCCATCAAGATAACCTGCTTCATAGATCTCAGGATTGATGTCTAAGATACCTGCCAACATGGCTAAGAAGCCTACACCCATACTGCTCCATAGGGTAACGATCATCATGATGGTCATAAGGTATTGAGGTGATTGAAGCCATTGGATCGGTTCTGCGATCAAATTGGCGTTCATCAAAAAATTATTCAGATATCCATTTTGATCACCACTAAAAGTGATCATCCACACCACAGACATTGCAACCCCGGAAGTCATCGATGGGGAATACAAAATCAACGCAAAAATAGTACGTGATAGTTTCGGTAATTGGGCTAATACCCACGCTAAACCAAAGGATAAAAGATAACCTCCAGGTCCAACGATGACCGCGAATTTGATCGTATTAGGTAAGATATATTGCATGAATACTTCATCTTGAGTTAAAAGAATGATATAGTTCTTTATCCCATTAAAGGTAGGAAATTGTAGGGTATCAAACGAAGTGAATGATAAGAAAAACGCAGCCAATACAGGAAGCACGATAAAGATAATAAAGGCTAAGGCATACATCGTAAGAAAGCCATAAGCACTTCCCTCTTTTTTAGCCCATGATTTGATTTTTAAACGCTTACCTCTTGGCATTTTCAATCCAACCTTTCACCATCTCTATGGTAGGCACCTTATAGTCTTTTATTTTGATTCCGTCTTCCATATAACCAAATTCTTCCATTTTACGCGTGATTTCTCGATTGACCAAGATGACAGCACGATCGATCGCTACTCTTGGGTTTACCCCATCAAATACGATCTTATTCCATACGTTACTGAGTTCACGTTCAAGCATATAACTGCCTGGAAGTTTAACGGGTTCTTGAAGCCATTGCCACTGTTCTAGAATAACTGCTTTATGAGCTGCAGAGAAGGAATTATTGGCGAATGCTTCTAGATTGGCTGAACTCCATAAATATTCAGGACCATATCTTAAGATCAGCTGATCTTGGAAATTGGTTTGCGTTTCTGTACTCATCCACCATTTCATAAAGGTCCATGATTCTTCTGGATGCTCTGTCTTCTTAAACATAATGCTGGTCTGAGCAGATCCTGTGGTATAGCGATTTTCAGTCCCGTCTTCCAAGACAGTTGCGGGATATAAGGTAATGTCCCATTGACCAGCGATTTCAGGCGCTGCAGCCAAGAGTTGGACATAGGTCGTCATATTACTGATCCCAACTGGGATCTCTCCATATCTAAACGAATTATAGAAACTGGAAGTCGTTAAAGGCATCCCATAGATCGTAAAGCTTTCAGCCATAAAACGTATGGCTTTGATGGCTTCTTCTGAACCAATATTCGTATTAAATCCATCTTTGCTATACAATGAAGCCCCTTGATTAAATAGATAAGGTGCTGTCGCTAAGAAGCCTTTCATTCCACTTCCAGAACTTAATGCCGTATTGAAATTCATCCCATATCTTTGTAGTTCAGGCAAGATTTCTAAAACTTCATCCCAAGTATGAGGTACAGGAATCCCTAACGCAGCTAGAATGTCTTTTCGATAGAAAGTAACCCAAAAATCCTGTGTTTCAGGGATCGCATAAACTGAGTCATTGATAATGTAGGAAAGTAGAGCTCCTGGTGAATAGATCCCAATCATCTGATCGAAATCATCGAAACTCCTAAGGTCATAAAGCGCTCCACGTATTGCTAACTCATATGGTTTATCGGTACTTACACCTAAGGCTACATCCGGTTGGATGTTGGCCGCATTCGCTAAAACCAATTTACTTTCATTAGGCATGATCGAAAACTTGATTTTGATCCCTGTAGATGGGGTAAAGGTCTCATCTACCATAGACTGAAGTAAATCTACATATTGTCTTGGTCGATTGACCCAGACTTCGATTTCATCTGGGGCAGCACCTATGGAGTCATAAGGATTCTTCGTAAAAGAATGAATAAATTGTTTAATGTTCTCGACGAAAGAATTCCATAAAGAACTCTTTTCTGTTTTAACGATTTGATCAGGGCTATAAATGGTAAATTTATCGATGGCTAAAGGCGTTAGTTGGAGTAAAGGTAATACTGTACCTAAGAGCTGTGCGACAGAACCTGATCCCGTTGAAAATCTGTTCATTCGATTAGGAACTTTATTGGGTGATTTCGCTAAGAATCTAAGATTATCAATGGCCATCTTATATGACAATGCTTCTGCGGAACCTTTAGATCCTAAGACAGACACAATCACATCCAAATCACTTTCCAAACGATCAGCCATAGAGACAAGTCGATCTTCTAGATTTGGGATGTAATCGGTAATGATCCATTCTTTATATGGATTATTTTGATTCCCAACCAATTTCTTGATTTCTAATGATAGTTCATTGATTTCTTTTAAGACTGAGTCTATTTTTTGTATAGCGGAATTATAAGGTGAAACAGAGGCTTCGATCGTAATCGTATTAAGACCTTTATTGAGATAAAACTGATAAGGGTTCTTATCTTGATCCGCAAATACGATATCCTTATAAGACTGTCCATATTTAAAAGGAAAAGCGTTGGCTTCTTCAAAAGGAACGACCCCATTGATTTTTATCTTACGATAGACAGTATAGTTTGATTTTGTATTTTGAATCGCAAAGAAACTTAATTGGTAGAGTCCTGCTTGAGCTACACTAATTTCATAGGTAACCGAAGAACCGCTACGAGCCCATGTGGTTCCTCCTAAGGTGTTCATCAGTAAACGATAGCTATCATAAGGAGTCACATTTAAACTACGATCAGTTGCGGTAACTACAGAAGTACTATTTCTATAACTAGGATGCTCAGCTTCGATTGTTTCTTTAAAACCACTAGAAACTTGAGTATATAGGGTTTTATATTGAGTATAACTTAGATATTCCGTTACGCCTTTTACAGTGATCTCACCTAAATAAACTGGGCTAACTAAGCCTAGTAAATCAACTTGATGAACGCCTTGAGTTAAATAGATCTTAAAAGGATATGGTTCACTAAAGTTAGGATCTCTTAGCTCATTCACCATCCATACACTACGTCTTTCTAGATTAATGTAAGTGTCATTCCCATAACGATCAATCCCAAACGTTTTCTTAGAATCAAAAAAAGTATGAGGAAAGATAATACGTCTCATCTCATAAAAAGGATAAGCATCATCGATCTTGATTGATAGTTCAGGAGCATTGATACTATGGACATCATTGGCGTAATCAAAGACAAAAGTATAAAAACCTGTCTTTTCTATGACCAACTCAAATTGGGCGTGTGTATTGGGTTGTAGAAGAATACTTTCATGATCATACAAAGCACTGATCTCATCATTAGCCAATGGTAAATTGAAGGCTGTCGCTGAAATGACTTGGTGATCTTCTTTGGTTGTATTATCTGTTAAATCTTCCCAGTCTTTTAATATCTCAGAATACTTTGGTTCAACCAAAGACTCCGCAAACACATTAAAAGCTTGTGAAAACAAGAGTAGGATAAGGGTTAAAGAGATAAGTAGTCCACGTGTTGAGGTTTTCATAGTTTTTTAAAGTAAGGGAGGCATTGTGAACAATGCCTCCCACACATTATATCTATTTTATTCTAAGCCTAAAGCTGCTTTAGCATCATCCAATTTTGTATTGGCGAATGTTTGCAGTTGATTGGAGTAGTCAGCTAAGGAAACTGTTCCATTAATGACATCGTACAAGACATCGCCGATAGAAGCATCGTCTCTGCCTTCATAAGCGATACCAGGTTTGGCAGTCCAACGAGCTTCAACGTAACCCGGGATAGCTTTAGCCAAGGATTCGACCAGGCTGTTATCCAAGTTATTCAAAGCAGCCAAGATACCAGGTTTGCTTCCGATAAATTCTTTATAGAGATCCAAGGAAGCGGTGTCAATAGCGACAGGCATCTTAGGAGCGCCAGTACCGGCAGCTTTTACTAATTTTACTTCTTCAGCATAAGCAGCAACTGAGAAGGACATCCATTTAGCAAAACGATAGGATTCTTTCAAATTCGCTGTGTCTTTGGAAACGACCATAACGTCAGCAACCAAAGCTTGTGTGCCACCAGGGATACCAACGAAGTCAAATTCGAAGGTAGCTGTTTCAGCGAAGTAACCATATGACCAAGAAGCATCCCAACGTAAACCGTATTTACCTTTGGCCGCGAAATCCCACGGACCGCCGATAGCGGCTTGTTGTTCAGGATTTAAACCTTGCCAAGTATAAGGTTTCAAGGAGATGGCCTTGTTAACCGCATTCTTGAAGGCTTGTGAATCATAATTCATATGCATTCCATCAAAGCTGAACCACTTCAAATCCGAATTGATGGTATTTCCATACCAACCAGCCACGAATTCTTGTTCATCAAGACCCATGACTCCGTTTTCGATGTCGGTCAGATCAATAACAGATTGTTCCCAATCGGAGGCAGAAATGCCATATTCAGGAACATCAAGATTAGCAGCATCATACAAATCTTTGTTAACCCAATAACCCATGATGAATTGAGCTGCAGGAAGCCCATAAACAGCGGTATTATAGGTAAACATCGTTTTTAATGCATCGGAGACTTTTGCCCAATCTTTGTCACTCTTGACCAAGCTTGCAACATCAGCCAACCAACCGTTCTTAACATAGTTAGGAACATTGTTTGCCATAAAGACATCTGGTAATTCACCAGCAGCGGCCAAAGCCGTTAGTTTGTCGTCCCAGCCCATTCCAGACATGTCAACGAATTCTACGGTGACATTAGGATTAGCTGCAACATAAGCAGCGACCAATTGACGTTGGATATTGTTTTCTTCTTCAGTACCCACGTTCCAGTTGGCATAGCGTAGTGTTACTTCTTCTCTTTTTTCGGCACAAGCGGTTAATCCTGCGAGTAACAACGCTACAGCCATCATCTTTACGAAAAATTTCATTAGTTCATTTCCTCCTTGAAATTTCGTTCTATGCTTAACAGATTTTCATCTGTAATAGCCTATAAAGTAACCACGATCGTATGCGTCTTATGATCTGCGAAGATCGGTAAGAGCGTTCCTTCAAATGCTAACCCATCGACTTTGATTGAACTTACCCCACTATTTTTGTGTTTTGGGTTATTCACTGTGATGTCGTAGGTCGCATTTCGATAAACACGTTTGATTTTATACGAGTCCCATTTCTTTGGGATAGAAGGCTCTATACGCAAGCCATTGAATTCAGGCCTTACGCCTAAGATCCATTGGGTGCCTACACGATGGAGCCATTGAGAACTACCGGTATACCAGCTCCAACCGCCTCTTCCATAGTATTCAGAGAGAGGTCCATCGATGTTGCCAGGTGTCACATAAGGTTCAGCCTTATAGACATCGATGTCTTTACTTCGATTAGGTGGACAGATCTTACGATAAGCCTCATAAGCTTTCTCGCTTTGACCCAGTAAACTGTAGGCCCATACTGACCAGGTGGCAGCGTGTGTATAAACGCCACCATTTTCTCTCAGTCCCGGTGCGTATCTCGTCACATATCCAATATCAGTTCTTGGAGAAGTGAAGGCAGGATAATTAAGCAGAGTCCCATAGTCTTTTAATAAGTACTCTGAGACATTCTTCATGGCTTCTTTTAAGCGTTTTTCTTCAGCGATCCCTGAGATGACTGCCCAATTGTTGGGCATCAAGAAGATCTTACCTTCATCGTTTGATTTTGAGCCTAATAAGAGCCCATCATCAGTAGTTGCCTGTAAGAACCAATTCCCATCCCATCCATATTGATTCATCGCACCTTTTAAGTTCTTACGAACATCTTGACATTTTTCAAAAAACATAGTGTCTTTTCGTTCAATAGAGAGTGGGATAAAGTTTTCTAAGATCAGATATAAGAATTCTGCGACCCAGAAGCTTTCGCCTTTCATGTCTGTCCCAACGGCACTGAGTCCATCGTTCCAATCATGATCACCCATCAGTGGAATTCCGCGAGGTGAGAATCGAGTAAAGACTTTCTCAATGGCACGTTTACAATGACTATAAAGCGATTCTGCTGGTCCATTGATATAGGGAACCTTCTCATCTAAGATCGAGAAGTCTCCTGTTTCTTTTAAATAGGCATCTAGGATAAACGGTAACCATAATAGATCATCTGAACAGTTTCCACGAGGTCCCCATCCTTTGATCGTAAACCACCAGTGTTCAACATCCCCTTCGATGAATTGCTTTTCCGCATGCATCAAGAGTTGTTTCTTTGTATATTCTGGTTCACTGACCAAGAAGATCTGCGAATCTTGAAGTTGATCACGATATCCATAACCTGCGGAGACTTGATAGAAAGCCGATTTTCCCCATAAACGACAGGAGATCGATTGATACTTCAACCAAATATTAGTCATTAGATTAAGCGCATCATCTGGTGTCTCTACCACTTCTGTATCAACGAAACGGCTCCAGAATTCTCCGACTTCATTTAAAGCCGAAACAGTTGCTTTTTCATTGGTATAACGTTTAATATACTCCAAGTGATTTTCTTTATCGTCTTCTGCGATACCACAACTAAACACGATCGTTTTAGAGGCATTGGGTTCTAGTTTGACTTCAACTTGTAGGGCTGCGATCGCATCTCCAAATCGACCAGAACGTTGGGCTAATTTAGGAAGTTCCATCGCAACAGGTTCATTATCGTTACGATACATCCCTAAGAAGCTTTCCTTATCGCAATCATAGGATTTTAAAGGTTCACTGCTGGCAAACCATGCGGTATAAGGCCAAGAAGTATTGTTGTGTCTACCCTTTTCATCCCCAAAGCCCCATAGACATTTACGTGCGGTAACTGCTTGATGTTTAAGATCTACTGCAGTTTCTATGAAGAGCTTATGGAATTCTCGATGTTCATCAGGCGCAAAGCCTAAGGACCATTCACTATAAGAACTTAAATCTAGATTTTTAACGGTATTGGTCACATTGGTCAATTTGATCGAGAATATCTGAACAGGATCTTTAACACTGACAAATACGGTCATTTCAGAAAGAATCCCATTGATTTCTCGAGTAAATCGAGAATACCCTAACCCATGCGCAACTTCATAGACTTTAGATTTACTCATGACTGGTTTTAAAGATGTTGACCAGAACTTATGTGTATCTAGATCTCGAATATAGAAGTATTGGCCCCAATTGTCTTTGATGAGGTCTTGGAAAGAACGTGTGATACGGTTTTGACCCGCATTGCCTCTCCAACAATACCCACTGCCATTCTGTGAGATCATCATCCCGAAATCTCCATTGGAGATCACATTTCCCCATGGACGAGGTGTATTGGGATTGGTGATGATGTATTCTCGACCATCAGCACTGAAATGGCCATAAGGATTCATAAATTTTTTCATACAAATTCTCCTATCGTGATCTGTTGTTCGTCTTGATTGACCAAATGAACCACTAAGGAATCACCGTCTTTGATCAAGGTATGTGGATGAGATACATGAAGCTTTTGAACACCACTGAATTTGATCCAAGCTTCCTTGGCTGTGATGTTAAAGATTAAAGTAGATGTGTTGTTCTCAATCAATTCTGCTGTACTGTATTCTAATACCACTTCATGATCTAGAATCAATCCTAAGGGTAAGATCACACCTTGTCTTGATTGTAGAATCAAAGGATGACCATCAAACATAAGTTTACCTAAGCGTTTGATCGTTAAGGTCTTACGATATTCATCAATATTCAAGGCACTGAAATAAGTGGTTTGAGATGATCTTCTTTCACTAAGATACACACGATCATTTACGCTGTATTTAGAGTTAAGTTTGACTTTGCTGAATAATGAAGCCCAAACGTCTTCTTTAAACAAGCGTTCATTATGCATCAGGATCCCAATCATATAGACTTGGCCCTTCCCAATAGACTTCAAGAAACATGCAGTTTCTTTGGTTTTAATACTTTCAAAGAAACCTTTAGTGTGTTCATAAATATGAAGTTCAGACACATTGATGGAGTCCCATTCATCATAATTACAGAAGGTCCAATATTCTACATTCTTCAACTTAAGACCCAATGCTTGACTTAAGATATTACATTTCTCTCCATAATAATCCATTGTCGGGACTTCATTTAGTAAAACTAAAGTTCCCCCTTGAATAACATAATCCGAAAGTTTTTGTTGAACAGAGGCATTCATCCAAGGCATCCCTATGACGATCATGGTTTTGATATGAGATGGAATAGAAGATGCTTTTGTTAGATCTAAGGCATCATAGCTTATGTTATTGAGAGATAAGCTTCTACCTAATCCAAAGAGTCCTACATCTCTAAGTGTTGTCAAACGATCTTTCATCGCCTGAGTCGCACTTACCCAATATTCAGTCATATAGTTATCAGGATCAAATCCTATGGTTACATCAGTTGCTTGTTTACTCTCTAGGAAATTTTCACCTAATGCTTTGATACTTTTGCCTAATGCCTTTATCGCATGATAGCTTGGACGTAAGTTGCCTTTAAAATCGATAGGTGCTTGCCAATCATGATTCTTACCAAACAAACCAGAATCATGCCAATTATAACCACCTACAAACATATAATAGTTGATCCCATTCATCCCATCAGCGATACATAGTCTTGAATTAAGATCGATCGATGTTGGTTGTAAGATCGGATGTTCCGTTTGGAAACCGCCTTGAAATTCAGCGGAGAATAACGGTTGATCCGGATTTTGTAGGGAGGCGGTCAGGGCGTCAGCCATGATGATGTCAGTGAAGTTATCCATGACAAGATTACCAATATAGTAATCACCTGCCATAATAGCCCCATCGATCTCCATAGTATCTCTAAGTTGAGATAAGCCTATTGGATAACGTAGACCGCGTTTAGCATAATCCACTTGATCAAATCCGTGGACGTTTACTACGAGTGGTACATTCATTCCATACTTAGAAGCGATGTCTTTTAAAGTCGATAAATATCGCGTAAAGAATTGTCGATTAAATAAACCATATTCATGATGAAGCGGTAAGGCGTATTCCCCATTCAGCTTCTTGATCAAAGGAAGCAAGTCTTCCCAAGTAGTGAGTGATGTATGAAGAACCTTATTGGCTTCTTGAAGTGAACTATATTTATCTTTAATATATCTTAGAAAATAAGATAAGGTTAATTCTGAATAATCACCTTGATTAACGATCCATTGAAACATCCCAACTTCATTGTCAAGCTGCATCATCACAATAGGTCCACCCTTATCGATTTGATAAGGTGCTAGTATTTCAAAGACCGCTTTATACCAACGATTGACTTTTTCAAGATAGGTAGGATGCATATAACTAAAGATACGTGTATGATGAGGCTTTCCTTCTTGAGTCATCGCTAATGCTTCAGGATAATTATTGATCAACCATAATGGGATTCCATCAGTGGTGAGTTCACTCATCACATAAGGTCCTGGACGAACCAAACAAAGCATGCCTGAGTCTTTAACCAATTGAATAAAGGTCTTTAAATCATTTTCTGGCCAGTATTTTCCAGTTAAATCAATGTCATCTTCAATTTTTTCATGAATCTGCCAAGGAATATAGGTAGAAACCATATTTAGACCGGCTTCTTTCATCTTATCGAGTCGATCTTTCCATTCATTTTTAGGTACGCGGAAATAATGAAGCTCTCCACCATATAAAAAAGTAGGTTTTTGATGGATTATGAACTTTTTATCCGCGATTTTAATCATTTGTTCTCCGTATGTATCGTTTCATACTTTGCATGATAATTCGTTTCATCTGCCTACTTACATTTTTAGAATACACCATGTTTTTAGTTATGTAAAGGGTTTCATCTGCTTTTTTATGTTTGTTATTGACATTTTACCTGAAAAGAACCACAATATTGTTAGATATGAATCGTTTCATACAATTGGAGCCATAATGACCACATCTAGACAAAAAGCACAGAAATTACTACAAAAGATGACCCTTGATGAAAAAATAGGTCAAATGGTCCAATTTGGACGAATCAAAGACAAAGAAAGAGATTTTATCGCTCAAGGTAAGATCGGATCTTTCTTAAATAGTCGTAATGTAGGCTTGGTAAACGAAGTTCAACACATCGCAATGGAGAAATCTCGCTTAAAGATCCCCCTTTTAATAGGAAGCGATATAATCCACGGTTATGTTTCTACTTTTCCTATCCCTTTGGCAGAAGCTTGCTCATGGAATCTTAAGTTGATCGAAGAATCCGCAAAACACGCCATGACTGAAGCAGCTTCTGAAGGCGTTCGATGGAATTTTGCCCCTATGGTAGATATCGCAAGAGATCCTCGTTGGGGAAGGATCGCCGAAGGTGCTGGTGAAGATCCATATTATGGTGGTCTCGTCGCTAGAGCTCGAGTAAGAGGTTTTCAATCTATTGGTAAAGATGGTTATCCTATCTCAGCCGCCTGTACGAAACATTATGTGGCCTATGGGGCCGCAATAGGTGGAAGAGACTACAATTCCATAGATGTCTCAGAACACGAATTAAGAACGACTTATCTTCCTCCTTTTAAAGCTACTGTTGAAGAAGGAGTCATGACCTTTATGAGTTCCTTCAATGATGTTTTATCAGTACCCGCTTCAGGTAATCCTTTTACGATCAGAAAGATCTTAAAAGAAGAATATAAGTTCAAGGGTTTTGTGGTGAGTGATTGGGAATCCATAGAAGAATTAATCGCCCATAATGTCGCAGATAGTCGAAAATCAGCTGCCTTAACAGGATTAAATGGTGGTGTAGATATGGATATGCATTCAGGGGTCTATCACGATCATCTCAAAGAGTTGGTTAAGAAGCAGCCTCATTTAGAGAGCCTGATCGATGATGCTGCTCTTAGAATCTTGACTGTAAAATACGAATTGGGTCTTTTTGAGAATCCTTATACAGATCCAAAACTTAAAGATAAGGTCATCCTCAATAAGAAAACAGTAGAGATGACTCTAAAGATGGCGAGAGAATCCATCGTCTTATTAAAGAATAATAATGTCCTTCCACTAGATAAAAAAAGTAAATTGGCTTTAATAGGACCTTTCGCAGATGATCCTCATACTCCTATTGGTTGTTGGGGAGCTGCGTGTAACCACGAAAATACGATCACAGTTAAGAAAGCTTTCGAAAATGCGAATTTGGACTTTGAATATCAAGCTGGATGTCATGCCGTAGATCCCAAAAAGAAATGGATCCAAGAAGCTGTATCGATGGCCAAAGATAAAGATCAAATCATCTTAACGCTTGGTGAAAACAATGACTTAAGCGGCGAAAACAACAGCCGTGCTTTCCTAGATCTACCAGGAGCACAATTAGAACTCTTAAGAGCGTTAAAAGTGCTTAATAAACCTATCATTACACTTTTGTTTAGTGGTCGTCCTATGACCATCGTAGAGACCGTTGATTCATCAGATGCCTTATTGGCGGTCTGGCACTTAGGATTAAGTAGTGGAACCGCCATCACAGAGACACTGTTAGGGCTCAATAATCCTAGTGGTAAACTGGTTACGACTTTCCCAAAAACTTTAGGTCAGGTTCCTCTTTACTATAATCACAAGAATACTGGTCGTCCTAGTTTTAGAAGATATGTAGACTTTGATGTATCCCCATTATTCCCTTTCGGGTATGGGTTAAGTTATAGTAAGTTCGTCTATTCAAATCTAGAGATCAAACACTCAGTTATTGGAAAAAAAGAACCCTTAGAACTTAGTGTTGAAGTCTTGAATGATTCGGATGTCGAGGGGAAAGAAGTTGTTCAAGTGTATTATAAAGACCTCTGTGCTCAAGTCACTCGTCCTGTCAAAGAATTGTGTGCTTTTGAGAAAGTAAGTCTAAAAGCTCATGAGAAGAAAAAAATATCCTTCACGATAGAACAAACTCAGTTTGGTTATTATACAGCAGCGATGAAATTCATCGTTGAAGAAGGTGGCTTCGCGCTTTGGGTTGGGCCCAATAGTCAAGAAGGTATCGCCTCTGAATTCAACATTCAATAAGACGCATTAAGCGTCTTTTCTTATGGGCTATGTTAAAATAAGAACGAAATTAGGAGAACACTATGAAATTCGCAGTTGCCCTTATCGATAACGCCCCAGCTTTCCACTTTGGGAAAGCCAATGATTTTAAGATTATAACTTTTAATGAAGGAAAAATAGTCTCAACTGAAGAAATCCATGATGAAGTATCCGTTCATCAAGCACGTCCTCAGTATCTTAAGAATCTTGGTGTAGAAGCTTTGATTTGTAATGGGGTTGGTTCTGGAGCACTTGAGCGTTTAGTTAATCTAGATATCAAAGTCTATGGCTTTAATGAACTGTCCGTCGGTGAAGCTATTCATCAGTTTACTTTAGGTAATTTGATTGAAAACACAGATGTGTTTGAGTGTAAGTGTTAAGCTAATGCAGCTTTATGTGATTGTAAAAACACAAGGTAGATGGGCAAATGGTAGTTCAGAAGCCATCTTAAGAAAACTCTGTGATCTCATCGATCTCAAAGAAGTTTTGGTATACACCTCAGGTAAACCCCATTTTTTAAATGATAAGCTTTTTGTCAGTGTTTCTCATTCTGAGAATTTAATGGTGATTGCTTTTGATTCATCAGAAATTGGGATCGATATTGAGAAAAACAGAGACATCAAAAAGGAAGTTATCGATCGAGTTACTTTAGATGAAAAGGATCCTTTATTGGATTGGTGTCAAAGAGAAGCTACGATCAAACTATGCAATGATCCTGAGTATCTCTTTAAAAAAGCACCTAGTGAAACAACTTTCAAAACAGAACAAGTCTATGATGGATTCACTTGTGTGATCGCCTCTAAAAAGCCCGTATCTAAAGTAAGTCTTTATCATCTCAAAGAATCTTCATTATAAAAGCACTGAATAAATCAACTCAGTGCTTTTTTTATATTGGATTCGATTTGATCATGGATCTTAGTTGCCATATCTACATAAGGGATATCTTTATACTCAACATATGGGATAGGCTCATCATAGATAACTTCTAAAGTATGTTTTAGTTGTCCCATCTTATCCATCTCATGGGTATGTATCTGAGTCACAGGAACGATTGAAACTTTAGCCAAATAGGCAGGAAGCAAAGCACCTGGTTTAAAAGCGAGTAGTTCATTGCTTCTAGAACGAGTACCTTCTGGAAAGATCAAGATAGAACGATCCTCTTTTAGTACACGAGCACTTTGTCTAAGCATCGTTACGTTCGCATCGAAATCTTCTCGTTTAAAGGTAATAAATTCGATGAGTCTTCCCCACTTACCGATCACAGGCAACTTAAGATTTTCTTCTTTTGAGATAAAAGTCATAGGATTCTTAGCCAAAGCCATTAGTAAGATTGGATCAAATTGACCTTGATGGTTACTTACATAATATACGGTCTCATTATGAAGATCAGATCGATAAGTAGCTTTTATCTCGATTTTCAAATAGACAAAAAACTTCTCACACCATCCTTTTAAAGTAAACCATCGTTGATCAAAGGTTCTGTGTTTTTGTTTAAGTGATGAGATATAGACAGGAAACAATAGTAGGGCAAATTTAAGCCATTGAATGAGCTTCATTTTATAAACCTACTTTGAATATAAGATCTCCACTCGCAACCACCTGTCCTCTTACACTGGCCTTTGCGCTCGCAAATCCGACAGGACCACGTTGTTTGGTTAAGGTGACCTCTAAACTTAAGACATCACCCGGTATGACAGGTGCTTTAAAACGAACATTCTCCATTCCCGCAAAGTAAGCGATCTTACCTTTATAGCCTTCTTGGGATAAAAGCAAGACTGCGCCTGTTTGAGCCAAGGCTTCCATGATGAGGACTCCAGGCATGATGTGTTGTTGAGGAAAATGACCCATAAAATGCATTTCATTGGCACTTACACATTTTGTCCCAATAATGGTTACGTTATCAGTGATGGATTCGATCGTATCCACCAGTAAAAAAGGATATCGATGGGGAATGATCTCTTGGATTTGATTAGAGTTATACAGCATCATTGACCCTCCCATCGTTTAAGTACGATGGAGGCATTATGACCTCCAAAACCTAATGAATTACTCATGACGTATTTTAGATCCGCATTTCTAGGTGTATTGGCGACGATGTCTAGATCACACAAAGGATCTGATGTTACATGACCGATCGTTGCGGGTATGATCCCATCTTGAAGTGCTTTGACACAGATGACTGCTTCTACAGCACCTGATGCCCCTAAAAGATGACCCGTAGATGATTTCGTAGATGAAATAGGTATTTGATAAGCATGTTCTTTAAATACGTTTTTAACGGCTAAGGTTTCTGTTTTATCGTTGAGAGGAGTTGAAGTCCCGTGGGCATTGATATAATCGATATCGCTTACTTTGAGTTTCGCATCTTCTATAGCTAAACTCATCGCATAAGCTCCCATCGAGCCATCTTCTAATGGAGCAGTAATATGATTGGCGTCACATGATGTCCCATATCCTACCATTTCTCCATAGATGCGTGCCTTACGAGCCATCGCATGTTCAAGTTCTTCTAACACTAAAACAGCTGCCCCTTCTCCCATGACGAAACCAGATCGATTCGCATCAAATGGAATGGAGGCGTGAAGAGGATCTTGACCTTCATGAAGAGCTCTCATGACCATAAATCCTGCAATACCTAAAGGTGTGATCGCAGCTTCTGATCCTCCAGCCAGCATGATATCTTGATACCCATCTCTGATCTTATGGAAAGCTTCTCCGATCGCATTGGTTCCTGCAGCACAAGCCGTTACGATGGCACTACAATGACCCTGAGCTTGGGCATCTATCGCAACTTGTCCAGCCGCTAAATTGATCAAAGTCATGGGGATAAAGAAAGGTGAGATTCTTGATGGACCTCTTTCTTTAAGAGAATTATTCGCATTCTCTAAAGATTGAAGACCTCCTATACCAGAACCAATAATTACCCCATAGCGTCTTTTATCTAGAGTTAGTGGATCAAGTACCGCATCAGTGATGGCTTGTTTAGCTGCGATTCGCGCAAAAGCAGTAAAACGATCGTTAAATTTAAGTTCGCGTGCACTAAAGTAAGACTCCATATCAAGACCCTTTACTTCCGCAGCCAACTTCGTTTTATATTCGGTGGTATCAAAAGCAGTAATGAAGTCTATACCACATTTACCTGCTTGAATAGAATCCCACAGTTCAGATACAGTATTTCCTATGGGTGAAACGGCACCCATTCCGGTAATGACGACTCTTCTTGTCATGGTGTTACCTCACATGGCCATTCCGCCATCCACTTGGATGACTTGACCGCTGATATACGATGCCTTATCACTGGCTAGAAACAATGCACAATCTGCGATATCTCTAGGTGATCCAAATCTTCCTAAAGGAATCTGTTTAAGGATATTATTCTTAACTTCTTCGCTTAAGACATTTGTCATCTTCGTTTGGATAAAACCAGGTGCGATCGCATTGACTGTGATATTTCTTGAGGCAAATTCACGCGCAAGAGATTTACTAAAAGCGATGATCCCTCCTTTAGAAGCGGCATAATTGGCTTGACCTGCATTACCTAGAATTCCGATCACCGAAGACATATTGATGATACGTCCTGACTTCGCTTTCAACATATGTTTAGAGACATGAGAAACAGTATTGAAGGCCCCTTTTAGATTAACAGCGATGACTTCATCAAAATCATTCTCTTTCATACGTAAGATCAATCCATCTTTTGTAATACCTGAGTTATTGATCAAGACATCGATCTTAGAGAAGGTTTCTATCGTTTTTTGAACCATTTGTCCAACTGCCTCATAATTAGAGACATCACATCCGATCACTAAGGTTTGTGCCCCTAAACTTTGACACACTTCGCTTACCTCAAGGGCAGCTTTCTCAGAAGATGCATAATTGATGACCACATCATATCCAGCTTCAGCGAAGCTTAAGGCCAATTGTTTTCCTATCCCATTACTAGATCCAGTAATCAAGGCAACAGGTCTACTCATGTGTTAGTTCTCCTTTGATTTTTTCTATTGAAGCTAAAGACTCTACTGAATAAACGACCACTGTTGGATCGATCTGCTTCACAAGACCAGCCAAGCTTCTTCCTGGACCTATCTCGATGAAGGTATCAAATCCATCTTGGATCATATTTTGGATCGTCTTGACCCATTGGACCCTGTGACAGATCTGTCGGGTCAATGCCTCAACGAGATCTGTTTCTCTTTGTCCACTCACATTGAAGTAAACAGGAATGTGTGGTGAAACCAAACTAACACTACGTAGATGTGATCTCAATTGAAGTGAGGCATCTTTTAATAAACTACTGTGAAACGCCCCAGATACTTTTAATGGGATAAGACGAGTGATTCCCTTTTCTTTAAGGGTATTCTCAACTTCTCTTAACGCTTCAAGTTCTCCACTTAAGACATATTGAGATGGAGAATTATAGTTGGCGATCTCTACGATCCCCTTCTTATTCTCTTTTAAGGTTTCTAAGATGAGATCCAGTTTATCGCTTAAGACAGCCGTCATTGAGCTTGTCCCTTGAGGTAAAGCATTGGCCATCAACTGACCTCGTGTTCTAACCAAAGGTAAAGCTTGTGTGAGACTGAGTGCCTTTGCGTAAGTCAAGGCACTGTATTCACCTAAACTTAAGCCTGCGACAGCTTCTGCCTTAAAACCTTCCTCATCAAGCGCAGATGCGATCGCTAAGCAAGTCACCAATAAACAGACTTGGGTATAGGCTGTATCGTTGAGGACCTCTTCAGGTCCTTCAAAAGTGATCTTTTTTAAATCAAAATCAGTAGTGGCTTGATCAAAGATGGCTCTTGAGGATGTGTAGTTGTCGTAAACTTCTTTGCCCATTCCAACTTTTTGAGCTCCTTGACCCACAAATAGATACGCTAGTTTCATATCATCACCGCCTTTATCTCATTCATCAGTTCATCGATCAACGCATGAACTGAAACGATCTTTTCGATTCGATACCCATTGGTCCCCGTGAAGACCAACCCATGATCGACATCCCCAGAAACTGCATTGATCAAAGCTTCGGTGATACAATAAGGTGTCGTCGCAGGTTTACAAGGTCTAAGACAATTTACACATTGAATAGGTGGGATCCTTTGAGTTCTCATCAAGGTCACAAACTCATTGACGATCGCTCTTCCTGGATATCCAGAAGGACTGATCACGAAATCAATGTCTTCTTTCTTCGCACTAAGAAACATTTGTTTAAAGTTCTCATGGGCATCACATTCAAAAGTCGCAATAAAACGAGTCGCCATTTGAACTGCAGCTGCACCTTTTTTTAGAAAAGCAGCGATATCAGTTCCTGTATAGATCCCTCCAGCAACCACCAAAGGTATATTTTGGCCTAGATCTTCCAAAGCTTTTTTACAATCCTCAAAAATCGATTCTAGAGTTTGTTCACTATGAGCTTTTAGTTCATCCCATGAGAAACCGAGATGACCTCCCGCCAAAGGACCTTCGATGATGATAAAGT
The DNA here is from genome assembly GCA_013334325.1 of Erysipelotrichaceae bacterium. Lineage (GTDB taxonomy): Bacteria > Bacillota_I > Bacilli_A > Erysipelotrichales > Erysipelotrichaceae > UBA2212. The sequence goes on from JAAXXT010000007.1 coordinate 22,978, forward strand.
CAGGGTATCTTAGATAACGCTGAAACCATCTTCGACACAGTAGATACGCCGCTTTACCTGAAGATACAATAGGAGCCAAAGCGATGTCTTCATTTTTTATTAAGTTTGGCAATTCTAATGGTAAACCTGCCCCAGAGATGATCACATCGATATCCAACAACCCAATCTCAGTGGCGTAACGATCATACTGTTGAGCTGCCACCATAATGTTGACACCCAATAGACCTTTACCTTGAGCTATTTCTCGTGCTTTTTTGATTTCTGCTTTTAAAGCTTTGATGTTGGCTGTGAATGGATCACGTTTAAAATCTGGATCTCGATAACCTGGTTGGGCTGCAGAGATCACACCCATTCCACCCTCTTTCATCACATGACCCGCTAAATTGCCTAAAGATACGCCAATACCCATACCCCCTTGAATGATGGGAATATCTAAATGTTTCCCCTTGAAGTGGAGAAAACTCATTGAAGTGCCTCTAGTTTAGTGTTTAATAGTTTTGCTTGTTTCTTAGCGTCATTGACCATGTTTTCAAAGATGGTCGCTAAAGGTTTGATTTCTTTAACCATACCAGCGATTTGTCCCATCATGACAGAGCCATTCTCCATATCTCCATCAAAGACAGCTTTACGTAAAGAACCTAAGGTCAACTTTTCGAGTTCTTCTCTATTGGCACCTTCTTTTTCTAGCTTGATGTATTTTTGAGACATACTATTTTTCTTGATTCTGACAGGAGCTGAAACAGATCTTCCTGTGACAACAGTATCTGTATCCTTCGCATCCATGATGGCTTGTTTATAGTTCATATGAACAGGACATTCTTCCGCAACCAATAAACAAGTTCCTACTTGAACACCTATAGCGCCAAGTGATAAAGCCGCATTGAAACCACGTCCATCCGCAATTCCTCCAGCCGCAATGACTGGAATCTTTAATGCGTCGACGACTTGAGGCACCAAAGCCATCGTCGTCAATTCCCCAACGTGACCTCCTGATTCAGTCCCTTCAACGATGACCATATCAGCTCCTGCTTGTTGCATACGGATCGCTAAAGCGACTGTAGGAACGATAGGAACCACCATAATACCTAGTTCTTTTAAACGAGGGATATATTTGCCTGGATTACCTGCACCTGTGGTGACAAGGGCTGGTTTTAATTCAGCGATGAGTTCAAAAATAGCTTCAGTGTGAGGATTCATCATCATCACGTTCACCCCAAAAGGTTTATCCGTTAATTCTCTACATTTTAAGATGGCAGCTCGTGCGACATCCGCTGGCCAAGCACCAGTCCCTATGATGCCTAAAGCACCACTATTACTTACAGCAGCTGCGAATTCAGCGGTGGCGATATTGGCCATAGCTCCTTGTACGATAGGATACTTGATCCCTAACATTTCATTTAACAACATGTTTCTTTCCTCCTAGAGTTCAATCAACGACGATGCCCAAATCAATCCAGCCCCAAATCCAACCAATAAGACATGCATATCTTTATGGATCAAACCTTTCGCTTTGGCTTGAGCGAAAGCGATTGGTATACTCGCAGATGAGGTATTCCCAAATTCATCCATATTCATCACAAACTTCGATAAAGGAAAATTCATTTTATCGGCCACATGGCCTAGTATTCTCGCATTCGCTTGATGAGGTATGATCAGATCGATCTCATCTAGTGAAAGATTACTTTTAAGTATTACTTGTCTAATCGCATCTTCCACCGCTCTTATCGCAAAACGGAAGACAGCTTGACCTTTCATTCGTAGATAAGGCGTTTCACCTTGGATGTTTTTAAGAGAAGCGTTTAAGCTTAAGCCATCTGTAGATAAGGTATCTTCTAGATCACCTTGTGTATTGACGAAGTGTGTCCAAGGATGTGCATTAGATGAAGATGAAACTAAGAAAGCTCCTGCCCCATCTCCAAATAAGACAGCTGTACCTCGATCGGTATAATCTAAGATCTTACTAAGGGTCTCACTTCCAATGATCAAGGCCGTGGTGACTTGAGCACTTTGAATCAAAGCATCCACAGTTTGTAGGGCTAAAAGAAATCCACTACAGGCCCCATTAAGATCAAACACCATCATACGTTGATGACTTAGGTTCAATTTCGCTTGAACCAAAGCCGCAGTACAAGGCATCATCGCATCAGGAGTCAAGGTCGCAACGATGATACAATCGATCACTTTTGGATCGATATGAGCGTCATCGATGGCTTTTAGGGCAGCCCTTACCGCGAGATCTGAGGTATTCTCATCTTTTGAGATATAACGTGTTTTAATGCCTGTTCTTTCGGTGATCCACTCATCGTTGGTATCGATAACTTTTGAAAGATCATCATTGCTTACTTTATTGTCTGGAACCGCATATCCTACGCCTAAGATCACAGGATGACTCATATCTTTACCCCGATGTCTCTAAACTTCTTATAACGTTGATCCAGTAAAGTAGATGTCTTTAATTTACGTAAAGCTGAAAGATCATTTCTTATTTCATTTTTCATCGCAGTAATTACGAATGATTTATTGTTTTCAAAGCCTTCTGTAGGTTCCATGATGATCTTATCGATGATGCCTTTAGCGTAGAGATCATAGGCTGTACACTCCATAAGTTCAGCTGCTTCTTGAGCTCTGCTTTCGTCTTTCCAAAGGATAGACGCAAAGCCTTCTGGGGATAGGATCGAATAGATCGCATTCTCTAGCATATACAATCGATCCGCAACGCTTAATGCTAAAGCACCTCCACTACCTCCTTCTGATAAGACAAAGGTAATGACAGGGACCTTGATCGATGAGAAGAGTTTAAGTGAGCTCGCAATGGCTTCTGCTTGACCTCTCTCTTCAGCCCCTTTTCCAGGAAAGGCCCCAGCTGTATCGACGATACATACGATGGGACGATTGAATTTCTCGGCTTGTTTCGCTAAACGCATGGCTTTACGATAGCCTTCAGGATGAGCCATCCCAAAATGACAAGCCATATTTTCTTCTAGATTTCTACCTTTAGATTGAGCTAAGACAGTGACAGGTATCCCTTCAAAAAAAGCAAGACCTGAAACTATGGCTTTATCATCCCCATAAGCACGATCTCCAGAGAGTTCAAAGAATTCATCAAAGAGATAAGGAATCAAATCTAAAGCTTTAGGACGATCTGTTTTACGGGCATTGAGGACTCTTTGCCAAGCTGAATTTTTTTGGGTCATGAGCTCACCTTATGCATCAAGATCAAGTTAGATAAGGTCGTTTTAAGATCCTTACGATGAACGATCGCATCGATGAAACCTTTTTCTAATAAGAACTCAGATTTTTGAAAAGCTTCAGGAAGTTGTTCATTCATGGTTTTTTCAATAACACGTCTACCCGCAAAACCAATCAAGGCTTTAGGTTCAGCTATGATGATATCGCCTAACATCGCAAAACTCGCAGAGACCCCTCCTGTGGTAGGATGGGTCAATACACTGATATAAAGACCCCCATGTTCATCAAAACGAGCTAAAGCAGAGGCTGTCTTTGACATTTGAAATAAAGATAAAATGCCTTCTTGCATACGAGCTCCTCCTGACGCACTTAAGATGATCAATGGATATTTCTTTTTATCTGCCACTTCGATCAAACGAGTGATCTTCTCTCCTACGATCTGTCCCATCGATCCCATAATAAAACGGGCATCCATAATGGCCAAGGCGACTGTTTTTCCGTTGATCTCAGCGATGCCTGTAGTCACAGCTTCTTGTAGACCAGTACTGTCTTGAGCTTTCGCGATTTTCTTTTGATACTCAGGAAAATCATTGATCTTATTGCTTTTGGCACTTCGATATAGCTCTTTAAAGCTTTTCTCATCGACCAACTGAGCGATTCTTTCTTGTACTCCCAATGAGAAATGAAAATTACAGTTAGGACATACTGATAAATGAACCTTGAGATCATATTGAGATATCGGTGTATTACAAGATGGACACATTAAAGGTGTTGAATCTTGAGTATTTTTTAAATCCGTTTTATCGACTTTCGTAAAAAGCTTTTGAAAAAGATTGAGCCGTTCTTTACGTTTGTAGAATTGAGTGTTCACGTTCTTTGAGCTCCTTGATCCATTCGGCGGCGAAGTCAGTGGTATATCTACCACTAATGAAAGTTGAATTAAACATAGTGAAGTAACAGAATTCGATGTTGTTATCGATCCCATCGATGATGAATTCTTCTAGAGCCCCTCTCATACGCTTGATCGCATTAAGACGAGTATCCCCAAAACAAATCAACTTCGCAATCATCGAGTCATAAAAAGGTACGATCGTATATCCGTTATAGGCCGCACTATCGATACGAACATCTTTTCCACCAGGGGCATGATAAAAGGTGATCTTACCAGCTGAAGGCTTGAAATCATTTCTAAAATCTTCGGCGTTGATGCGACATTCGATTGCATGACCTAAGATCTTGATGTCTTCTTGAGCGTAAGGTAAAGTACCTCCACCTGCAGCTCTGATCATATTTTTGATTAGATCGATCCCAGTGATCATCTCAGTAACAGGATGTTCAACTTGGATACGAGTGTTCATTTCCATAAAGTAATAGTCGTTTTGATCATCGAGTAAGAACTCTACAGTACCTACAGAATCATAATTGACTGCTTGGGCAGCTTTTACTGCATCACTACAGATCGATTGTCTTAAGGCTGCGCTTAAGTAATGACAAGGTGCTTCTTCGATGACTTTTTGATGTCTACGTTGAAAGGAACAGTCTCGTTCAAACAAATGCAACACATGACCGTGTTTATCGGCCATGATCTGGACTTCTATGTGTTTTGCGGCTTTGACGAGTTTCTCGATGTAGATGCTTTCATCGTTGAAGTAGTTCTTTGCTTCTTGACGAATGATCGGATAAACTGTCCTAAATTCTTCATCGTTATTGACGATACGTATACCTCGTCCACCACCACCTGCAGCTGCTTTGATCATCAAAGGATAACCAAAAGTAGACGCTTGTCTAAGTCCATCTTCAAGAGAATCGATGGGGTCTACAGAACCTGGTATGATGGGTACTTTAGCATCTTTCATCAAACGACGAGCATTGATCTTATTACCCATAAGATCGATACAATTAGAATTAGGCCCAATCCAGATCATTCCGCATTCTTCTACCAAACGTGCAAATTTTGCGTTTTCAGAAAGAAAACCAAAACCAGGATGGATCGCATCACAGTTTTTTAAAGTCGCAGCGGAGATGATGTTGTTGATGTTAAGGTAACTGTCTTTTGAACTGGGTTTACCAACACACACTGCTTCATCAGCGATATGGACATGTAAGGCATCCTTATCAGCTTCTGAATAGATGGCTACGGTTTTGATGCCAAGATCCTTACAGGCTCGTATGATCCTAACCGCGATCTCCCCTCGATTGGCGATACAGATCTTACGTAACATACGCATCACCTATACTGATGAGTTTTTGATTGTATTCCACCATGGTCCCATTATCTGCGTTGATAAGGGTTATAAAACCACTACGATGAGCTTTTATCTCATTCATGACTTTCATGGCTTCTATGACGCAGACCACATCTCCTTCTTCTACTTTTTGACCTAAGGTCACAAAAGGAGCTGAAGTTGGGGAAGGTGAAGAATACAAGACTCCAACCAAAGGTGCTTTTACCCACACATGTTCATCCTCAACGAGGATCTCTGGATGAGCTAGCGGAGATAGTGGAAGTGATGATTGTGATAAAACTGGTCCCACTTGAACTGGTGCCGTTAATTCCTTTTTTAAACGGATCTTAGAACCATTTAGTTCTAGTTCCATTTCTGAGATCTCGCTTTTTTCAAAAATCGCGATGATCTTTTTAATTTCTTGGATGTCCATCATCGTCTTTCAAAAAGAGACTAAGCTCCTTTTTTACCACTCACGACATCTACTACATCTTGAACTGTCAATAATTTGACCAATTCTTCATCTTCGATACGAATGTCAAAAGCTGTTTCTAATTCTAAAGCCAATTCAACAGCAGATAAAGAATCGATGTCTAGGTCTTCTCTTAATATCGCACTTGGGGTTACCAAAGCAGGATCGACGTGAATGGCATTAACTAAGACATCTTTGATTTCATTAAACATAAGTGTTCTCCTTGAGCTTTCTAAAAAGCATAGGCCAAAGTATAGGGATAAAAGGAGTCTTGTAAAGGCGTTAATGTGAAATTACAGTGAAATTACACGACTAAAAAATGAAAAAAGCGCTTACACCCCTTACTAATGGTCGATGTGTTAAAATAGATGTAGAGGTATCCCTATGAGCAACAAGCTATCCAATAAACTTGACCAAGAACTCATCAGAAGCCAAATCAGCCCCTTTTACGCTTTAGTCAATGTCATCGCAAGTACCAAATCTACCAACGATGATCTTAAGAAAAACACCCTTAAATATGAGAATGCGACCGTATTATTAAGTGAAAAACAGACAGCAGGTAAAGGTCGCAATGGGAGAAGCTTTGTCTCTTTGGATCAAAAAGGGATTTATTGTTCTATCCTATTGAAACCAACTTTTGATCCTAATCTATATCTAAAACTATCCATCTTAAGTGGGATCATCTTATGTGAAACCATACGTCAACATACAGGTTTGGTTCCTACTTTAAAGTGGCCCAACGATGTCTTGATCAAAGGAAGAAAAGTCGCAGGTATCTTATGTGAAAGCAGTTTCCAAGCTGGTAAACAATCTTCATTTATCATTGGTTTTGGTTTAAATGTCTATCTTCAAGACTTCCCTAAAGAATTAGAAGACATCGCTACTACCTTAGAAGATAACTGTTCTAGACCTTTAGATAGAAACACCTTAACGATTGAATTCTTGAATCGATTGGCGACCTATTATCCTCGTTTAAAACAACTCAGTCTAGAGAAAATGGCAGCTCCTTATGAACTTAGGACAGGCACCCCTATCACTGTCCATGGCCCTCAAACAAGCTACAATGCCTTGATTGAAGGTATTGAAGACGATGGTCAACTCTTGATCAAAGTAGGTGATCGTACAGAGTCTTTGATCTCCTATGAGATCACCATAAGAGAAGACGAAACTCAATAAAAAACAAACCGGATATGAGATAAACTCATTCCGGTTTTTTCTACTTATGATCTCATCATCAAAATGTATGGGTTTTCAGAGTTTATGAAACATAAATCATTTGATTAAAGTGTGCCTGTGGTCTACAATAAGGTCATACTTTAGCGAGGTAAATTATGGGACAAACGCTCACCGCAAAAATACTATCAAGTCACTTACTAAAAGGTGAACTAAGCATCGGCAGCGAAGTCGCTGTCAAAGTAAATCAGACCTTGACTCAAGACTCTACTGGAACCATGGCTTATCTTCAACTTTTAGCTTTAGATCCTGATAAAGTCAATACTGATCTTTCCGTTGCCTATATCGATCATAATATGCTTCAAACTGGTTTTGAGAACGCGGATGATCATGCGTTTATACAATCTGTTGCCCAACATTATGGGATCATCTATTCAAAAGCTGGAGGAGGCATCTGTCATCAGGTCCATCTCGAGCGCTTTTCTAAACCAAATACGATCTTGATTGGTTCTGACAGTCATACCCCTACTTGTGGTGGTGTAGGTGCTTTAGCGATAGGAGCTGGTGGACTCGATGTCGCCATCGGTATGGCCAAAGGTTTCTACTTCATGAAGGTACCTAAAGTCTATCAGATCATTTTAAATGGGAAACCTCATCCTACCCTTAATGGGAAAGACATCATTTTAAGCGTACTTAAAGCACTTACTGTCACAGGTGGTGTTGGCTATGTCTTAGAATACTGTGGGGATGGATTAAAATACCTTAGCGTAACTGATCGTGCCACCATATGTAATATGGGAGCTGAACTCGGTGCGACATCTTCGATCTTTCCTAGCGATGAAAATACTCGCCAATATATGATTCAACAAGGTCGTCCATCAGACTATCTTCCCTTTTCAGCTGATCCTGATGCGAACTATGAGGCAAGCCTAAGTTTAGATCTATCTCAGATCGCCCCTATGATCGCAAAACCTCATTCTCCTGACAACGTGGTCAAAGTAAGCGAAGTCGCAGGATTAAAGATCGATCAAGTTGCGATAGGATCTTGCACAAACTCTTCTTATTCAGACATGATGAAAGTTGCGAGAATACTTAAAGGCAAACAAGTTCACCCTGATGTCTCTTTAGTAGTTACCCCAGGTTCTGCCAATATACTTCGTTTATTGGCTGAAAACGGCGCTTTATCCGATATGATCTCTGCAGGAGCTCGTATTTTAGAATCAGGTTGTGGACCTTGTATAGGCATGGGACAGGCTCCTAAATCCAATGGGGTCTCCTTAAGAACCTTCAATCGAAATTTCTTAGGTCGTAGTGGAACTCAAAATGCCCAAGTCTATTTGGTTTCTCCTGAAACAGCAGCCTATTCTGCCATAGAAGGAAGCATCAGTGATCCAATGGCTCATCATGATGATCTTTCGATTATTCAACCTATAACCTTTGGTCAAGTCGATCGTTATTTTATATTCCCAAAAGGAAAACTAAAAGACAATCCTATTCAAATGGGACCCAACATCAAGCCTTTCCCTTTGGCTCAAGCACTCCCTAATGATTTGACTTTACCTGTCTTGATCAAACTTAAAGACAATATCACCACAGATGATATCGTTCCTTCTCACGCTAAACTTTTACCTTATAGATCAAATATTCCTTATTTGGCTGATTTTTGTTTAACGTCTTTTGATCCTGAACTACCACTAAAAGCGAAAGCCCTTAAAGGATCCATCATCATCGCTAAAGAAAACTACGGCCAAGGTTCTAGTCGAGAACACGCTGCTTTGATTCCTTTATATCTTCAAGTTAAAGCTGTGCTCGCAGTGAGTTTCGCTCGTATCCATAGATCTAATCTCATCAACACAGGCATCTTACCTTTTGTCTTTGAGAATCCAATGGATTATGATGAGATACTAGATTCGGATTCAATACAGATCCATGATGTAGCCCATCAAATTTCCTTAAGTGATCATATCGATGCGATCCTTATTCCATCTCAAAAAAGAATCGTTTTAAATCTTAAACTCAGTGAACGTGAAAAAGAGATCCTTCTTAATGCGGGCTATCTTAACTACATCAAAGGTTTAAAGGTCACTCAATGAAGCACCTCATCACCCTTATCCCAGGCGATGGGATAGGTCCTGAAATCAGCCAAGCCATGATGGAAGTCATCAAGGCGACAGAATTACCTATCACTTGGGAGATCACTCCTGCTGGTCTTTCTACCTTAGAATCTGAAGGATCACTGATTCCTCAATCTGTCTTTGACTCGATCGAACGTAATCGTATCGCACTTAAAGGTCCTTTAGCGACACCTATTGGAAAAGGTCATCGTTCATTGAATGTCCTTTTAAGAAAGAAATATGATCTATACGCCTGTGTAAGACCCGTCAGATCCATCGCCAATATCTCCCCTAAATTTCCAGGTGTTGATTTGGTTATTTTTAGAGAAAACACTGAAGATCTTTATATGGGTTTAGAAGAAATCATAAGCGAAGATGAAGCCCATTCGATCAAAGTCATTACCCGAAGCGCTTCAACACGTATCGCCAAAGCCGCTTATGAGTATGCGGTCAAAGAAAATCGTAAAAAGGTCACCATCGTCACCAAAGCCAACATCATGAAAGCCTCTGATGGTTTATTTCTAGAAAGTTGTCGCGCTGTCGCAGCGCTTTATCCAACAATCATCACCGATGAGATCCTCATCGACAATATGTGTCTACAGTTGGTGGTCGATCCAACTCGAACCGACATCATCCTCACTGAGAATCTTTATGGGGATATCTTATCTGATTTATGCGCAGGTTTGGTTGGGGGTTTAGGTTTTGTCCCTGGGGCAAATCTAGGCCAAGATTTCGCTCTTTTTGAATCCGTTCATGGGACAGCACCAGATATTGCTGGTTTAGGTATCGCCAATCCTACCGCGATGATCTTAACTTCTGCGATGATGATACGTCATCTGGGTTATGAAAAAGAAGCCTCATGGATAGAAGAAGCCATCCAAACTGTCTATTCTGATCCTAATAATTACACTAAGGATCTTCAAGGTCCCTTAAACACAGTCGAAATAACATCCGAAATCATAAAGGCCTACCTCGCCTTAAAAGGAGTCTCATGAAGAAAGCCGAAACCCAAGCATTTATCACAGAACACGCCAAAACCATAGAGATCAGCAATGTTATCCCTCAAGAGCTTTATGAACAAAACAACGTTAAAAGAGGCTTAAGAAACTCTAATGGGACTGGTGTTTTGGTTGGGATCACCCATGTGGGCAATGTGGTCGGATATGAAAAACTCAACGATGTGAAGATCCCTGTTCATGGACAATTGTATTATCGAGGAATCAGTATCTTTGATCTCGTCGATGGCTTTCAAAAAGATCATCGTTTAGGTTTCGAAGAGACAACGTATCTACTACTTTTTGGTCATTTACCTAATCCAAAACAACTCAAAGAATTTATGGATATCTTAGAAGAAGCTCGAACCTTACCTCATGCCTATAAAGAAGATGTTATCTTTAAGATCCCTGCCTTAAACATCATGAATAAACTACAACGTACTGTTTTGACTTTGTATTCTTATGATCAAAATCCAGATGATACCTCCATTGAGAATGTCTTAAGACAATCGATTGACCTCATCGCGAAGTTACCTTTGATGGCTGCTTATTCTTATCAAGCCAAGAAACATTATTTCGATCATGAAAGTCTCATCATTCATACGCCTAAAAAAGGCGTTGGGACCGCAGAGAATTTCTTGTATCTTATTCGTCCAGATGGGAAATACACTCAGGAAGAAGTAGAGATGTTGGATCTCTTGATGGTCATCCAAGCAGAACACGGAGGCGGTAATAACTCCTCATTTGCGACCCATGTGGTCTCTTCTACTGGAACAGATACCTATTCAGCTATTTCTACTGCGATTGGTTCATTAAAAGGCCCTAAACATGGAGGCGCCAATGCGATGGTCGAAGCCATGATCAAAGACATAGAAGCCCATGTCAGTGATGCCTCAAATGATGAAGCTCTAGAAGCTTATTTACGTTTGATCTTAAAGAAAGAAGCCTTTGATCAGAAAGGTCTCATCTATGGTTTAGGTCATGCGGTTTATACCCTATCCGATCCTAGAGCGATCCTATTAAAAGATAAAGCTCAAGTTTTGGCTCAACATAAAGGAAGACAAGAAGAATTTAAATTGCTCAATAAGATCGAAACCATAGGCTGTTCCCTTCTCAATGAGAAAGTCAAAGTCGATAATCGTATGGCTGCCAATGTTGATCTCTATGCAGGCTTTGTTTTGGATATGTTAGGGATACCTGAAGAGTTGTTTACTCCAGTTTTTGCGATTTCAAGAATCGCTGGTTGGAGTGCTCATCGTCTAGAACAGATCCTCGATGATAAGATCATGCGTCCTGCCTATGTGACATTAAGAGATAACACGACCTATCAGGCGATGAAGGATAGAAAATGATCAGAATAGGAATCCCAGTAAGGTCCATCAGTGGACGTTACGTCGTAAATCAAAACTATGTAGAGGCTTTAAGAAGAGCTAACGCAGAAGCCGTTATGATCTTGCCTACCACAGATCTAGACAGTATCCTCCCTTTATTAAAAGGCATCTTGATACCTGGTGGAGGCGATGTCGATCCAGGCCTCTACGATGAAGAGAACACCTTAAGTGATTTAATCGATCCAGTGATCGATCGCTTAGATATTGCCTTGATTGAACTCGCGCTTAAGCATCAACTAGAAATCTTTGGGATCTGTCGAGGTCAACAGATCATCAATGTGGCCTTACAAGGATCCTTGATTCAAGACATTCCAAGTTCAGTTAAAACGAAACTCGATCATAGTTACAGTGAACATCATTCTGCCCCTACTCAAGGTCATCTCATCAAAGTCAAAGCAGGATCTCGTTTATCCACGCTCTTACCACCTGAGATCATTGTCAATTCTTACCATCATCAAGCCATAAAAAAACTGGCTGAACATTGTTCAGTCAGTGCTTTATCTGAAGATGGCATCATCGAAGCCATAGAAGGACCTCATCTATTGGCCGTTCAATGGCATCCAGAACGGATGATCGAAGATCCTCTATTCCAATCCCTCTTCGATGATTTTATTCAACGTTGTCTATAGACAATGAGCTCTCATCGCATGATCAACTATGGGTTTTATCACTAAGACCCATTTTTTATAACCCAAATCATTTAAATGAAGATTATCTTCGATAAAAAGCTCAGGTTTAGGTTTCCCTTCATCTAGAAAATCATGTTGAAGATCGATAAAGGTAAAGCCTTTTTCCTTAGACAGATGCTTGATCAATCGATTGGCTTTAAGCACCTCAGTCAACACATGAAATCGACTAGGGGTTGGGGTGATCGAAATATAATAGAACTTGGTTTGAGGACAATTTTCTTTTAGAAGCTTATAAAACGCTTCTACTTTCTCTAACACATACTCTGCAGGAGCGCTGTCATTATCTCCGTTGATGTCGTTGGTTCCTGAAAACATGATCAATAGTTTAGGATCATAGGGTTTAACCAATCGATCAAAATAATCGATGGAATCTTGAATACGGGATCCCCCAAAACCTGCCTTTACGACAGTATACGCTTTGAAGTCGTTTTTTAGGGTTTCCCAATAAACGATACTGCTTGAACCAAGAAATAGTACATCGACCGATTTTAATCCAAGATGAGCTTTTTCTATGGCTAAGACTTCTTCTTCCCAGATGCTGTTCATAGCTTCTCTTTTCTGACTTCAAATCGTTTATATTTGGAGTTATCTTTTGGAATAGATAAGGATTCTACTTTGATGTGTAGATGAGGATGAATCTTAAAAGCTTCAAATTCACTAAGTAAACGTTTCCTAAGAGATTCTATCAATTGAGTTTGATCACCTGGATGAAGACAATCGATGCTTAAGTCAAACTCATTGACGTCACTTTGGATGGCTTTGAATTCACGTATCTCATTACTTGTGGTGATGATCCAACGACTGATCAGATCAGGAAAGACATGTTGCAAAGTATGATCTGAGGTCATAAACATCATCACATCATCTTGTCTACCGATCACATGGTCTAAGACACGGTAATGGGAACCGCAAGGACAGGATTCTTTTAGAACCACCCAATCATTCATTCGATACCTAAACAAAGGCTGTACCTCATTGATTAGGTTCGTAATGACCAATTGCCCAGGGATTCCAGCTTCAGTTACCTTATCACCCTTTAGATCATAGAGTTCTGCAAAGATCAAATCTTCATTTAGATGAAGATTCCCTGCTTTACAAGCTGAGGCAACCTGTCCCTCTGATGCTTGATAGATCTCAATGACTTTACATCCAAAGAAGTGAGTAAACTTTTCTTTCTCTTCTTTGGTCAAGACTTCTGCGTAACATACGATACAACTTAGTTTAGTTTTGATCTGATCTCGATGAGGTAAAAGTAACCTAACGAAACTAGGAGGAGCCATCAACACATTGATTTTCTTTGAGTTGAGGTCTTCTATGACCTTTTCTATTGGAGTCATCGTAGAAACATAATTCAATTTGATCAAAGGACTATTGATGTCTGCGAAGCCTTGAGAGAATACCCTTAAACAAAACATGATCCTAAACGGTAGATATCTTAAAGATAATCCACTTCGAGCTAAAAACACAAAAGGCAAACGTTTCGTTAAAGCTTTATCGGTAAGATAAAGCCCTTTATTCCCACTGGTACCACTGGATAGACCTACCACATATCGATCATTAAAGTAGCCCGTAAAATCTTTACGAGCTTCCTTATCTAAGGCAAAAGCTTCTACTTCAGATCTTTTTAGCCCTGCAGTATTGATTGAATCGAAGTTATCCATCAAGATCGTCTTATTCATTAAAGGTAAACGATAGAAATCTTCCCAGTCCTTAAGTCCATCTTTAGGATCCAATTGAGCGTAATAAGGCGCAGAAGCTTGAGCTTTTGCGTATAAACCTTGGATACTTTTAAACTGCATGGCTTTAATTTGTTTAGTGGAATAAAACTTAAACCCAAACTGAAGCCTAAAATAATCGATGAAGCCCATCTTATCCTTCGAGCTTTTTCAGTTTTTCGCTGGTGGCTGTCTTATTAAGAGATCTACTCATGAGATCTTCGATCCCAAAACGATAGTTCTTCTTTTCCCATAGAATCAAAACCAAACCCCAAATGATGGCTAAACATAGTCCAAAGATCAACGCACCTGGAATATCCAAAGTGATGGTTACCCCAAACATCTTCATGATTTGACGAATGGATGCACTTACGATACTCTCAACGAAGAAGACAGTTAAGCCTCCTTTAGAATAGCGACTAAAGAAACGTGAGATCGGTTTAAGTGGATGTTTCTTAAAATCAAACCAATTGAGCATGCCTACGATCAACAAGGCAAATAGACCCAATTGAGCCATCATGATGGCAAACCAAACAGGATCGATCGCTCTTTGAAGCATCGTATCAGGTAAAGTAATGTAGAAGAAGACGCCTAAGACAAAGAGCACAGTGCCTACACTGATGCCTTTCAGATTGAAGTGTTTATCTTTCTCAAGGATCATGTATGCCAACCACATTCCCATAAGCGCAAAAGAGAAATAAGGCAAAATAGGATTATTCTTATTGACCAACCAATTAAGTGGTAAGATCACAGACCAGTTCAAACTGTCTCTACCTTCTAGATAAATATTATATAAAGGAATTCTAACCAATGATAAGGCAAAGAAAAGCACGGTCAAAGCTAAGAGTAACCAAGATTTCTTTTTAAGTTTCATTACTTTATTTAAAAGTAGATACAATAAACCAACCAATAAGATATTCATAGAGATCATTACCAATGAATCGATGTATAGGAATCGATCCAGACTCGGTAATATCAAAGTTCCTGTATTGATCAAATGGACCAAGATACTTTCATCCATAGATCTTTCTGCCATATTTACGATACCAGGACCTGTCACATTGAAATAGAGATAGGCAACCAACATCATCCATCCAAAAGACATCAAGATGTATTTTAGGATGACTTTAGGATCAAGTTTATATTCACTCGTTTTTCTTTCATATTGTAGGGTATGAACCAATCCACTGATCATCGCAAACAAGCCCGCAAACATCAACATCAACCCTATAATGGTGACTGTGATTGGAGGATTGTCTAAATCTAAATCATAGAGTCCGCTAAAATGATAAAAGGCGGTATGCATCATTACCAAAACAAAAATTCCGAAGCCTCTGAGCACGTCTAATCCGGCATAGTTCTTTTTCATAAGTTTCCTCTATCTTCATCATATCATACCTTAGTCCTCCTGAAATCTACCATTATCCAATATAAAAGGATGCCTAAGCATCCACCTTCTTAAAATATGATGAAGCAGCTTCATCTGCTTTGATTTGGCCTTCTTCTAAGATAATTACTCTTTGAGACAAGGCTTTCGCAAAACTCATATCATGAGTGATCAAAATCAAGGTCAAACCCATTAAATGTAAATCTTTTAGGATATCGATGACCTTTTGGGTATTCTCTGAATCTAATGAAGAGGTCGGTTCATCGATAAGCAAGACACTTGGTTTTAGGATAAGTGCACGACCGATTGCGATTCGCTGTTGTTGGCCTCCTGAACATTTATAGGGATATTTCTCAGCTTGATCTTCTAAACCAAGAGATTTTAGAATAAGCATCGCTTCTTCACGAGCATTCTTCATTGATACTTTGGTTCTTAAATGATAAGGCAAGGCTAAATTATCGATGACAGTCCTATGCATAAACAGGTTGAATTCTTGAAATACTACACCCAGTTCAGATGAGATCTCTTTTGAACGTTTCCCATTTAGATAAGCTGCTTTAGATTCTATCTCATAGCTTCCTTCTTTAAAAGGCAATAGACCACTTAAGATCTTAAGTAAAGTTGTCTTTCCACTTCCAGACAGACCCAGTAGACCTACGATCTCACCTTGATCGATACTAAATGAGATCTGATCGAGCACTTTAACTTCTTCATAGGCATAGTTTAGATTCTTTACAGTGATTAGATTCATCGTTGAACCAAGAGTTTCTTTTCGAATTGTTTTCCAATAAAGACTACAGCTAAACTAAAGATCAAATATAGACCTCCTGCGATAAACAAGGCGTCTACTCGCATGTCTTTCGCAACTATTTCTTTTGCGTTTCTCAACATCTCTCCTAAGGCAATGGCCGCAAGTAGAGAGGTATCTTTCACTAAGGTAATTGCTTCGTTGATTAAAGGCAATAAAGTATTTCTAAACATCGTCGGTAAGATGATGTACCATACGGTTTGGATCTTACTGAGACCCAAGACTTCTGCGGCTTGCCACTGCCCTTTAGGGATGATGGCCAATCCACTTCTAAAGATCTCTGTAAAATAAGCCGCATAATTGATGATAAAGGTAATGGCCCCAGCCGCAAAACGATCCATTCTCATAGGAAACAATAGAGGAAGTCCATACATCGTCACATAGAGTTGAAGTAATAAGGGTGTTCCTCTTATGATCCAAGTAAAGACACTGATGACTTTTCTAGCTCCTTTGATAAGATCCGCCATTAAACCAATCATCATTCCTAGTGGTAAGGCAAAGATCATCGTTAAGGCATAAACACTGATGGATATGGCAAACCCGTCCATAAGGACGGGGAATATTTCTAGCCAGTAAGTCATATTAACGGGTTAAGAGGTCTTCCCCAAACCATAGAATGGAGATTTCAGCTGCTGTCCCATCTTCGATCATCGCATCGATCGTCTCATCGATCTTATCGCGTAAAGCCACATCGCTTAAACGGAAACCGATCCCATAGTTTTCAGAGTTGAAGACTTCTGAAGCCACACGATACTTTGAGGCATCTTTTGAGATCGCATATCGAGCGAAGATTTCATCCGCAACGATCGCATCAATGTTTCCTGCGTTAAGATCCAAGACAGCTTCTGAAATCGAAGTAAACTTAACTTCTTCGCTTAAAGAAGCAAAGACCGCATTTTTTTCTAGAGCTTCTTGACCAGAGGAAGCCAATTCTACACCTACTTTTAGACCAGTGAGATCCGCAATCGAGGCTGTCGCTTTATCGCTTAAGGTCATGATGACGATACGATTGTTGAAGTAAGGTTTAGAGAATAGGATCTCTTTCTCACGATCAGCAGTAATGGTCAAACCATTCCAAATGACATCGATGTTTTTATTGTTGAGCTCCATAACTTTTGAATCCCAATCAATGATCTGAAAGACAGCGTCGATTCCTAAACGATCACAAACTTCTTGAGCGATCGCGATATCAAAGCCAGTAACTTTCCCATTGTCGGTAAAGCCCATAGGTGGGTATTCCGTATAACCGATGACCAGTTTCCCATCATCCATAACAGTCTTTAAACTATTGTCTGTGGTTGGTTTTACGGTACATCCTGTGACCAATAAGACAACCAAACTTAAACTCAGTAATTTTTTAAACATACATGTTCTCCGTTTCAATGAAGACAGTATACTTTAATACTTTATCATTGTAAAGTATTAAAGCAATTATTTATCATTTTTTTATAGATTCACTCTTCTTTTTAGAAATTTCATTAAAAAGCGAGATGTTATCTCGCTAATTACTTCCAGATAAGGCGTAGATCTGGTATTGTCCATTGGATAGTTTTAGATAAATCAACACCGGAATTATATTCCCTTTGGGTTCGCTCATATATAAGTTCTTCCCTGCCCATACCCATGTCGATATCGCATATTCAGGTTTCTCTGATTCACTCATGTTTATAGGTTCTAGATTAGAGATATAATAACGACGTCCAAAACACTCTATCCGATCCGGATTACTCAATGGATTCCATATCCCAAAAGCCCAACGATTTCCTAGGATTACTAAAACGACGATAGTCATTAATATCCATATCATTTTTTTATACTTTTTCATTTAGCTTCCCCCATTTATTAGTTTACTTCTACTTCTTTAAAAGGATATTCTTATATCCTCCATTACCGTGTTGTAGACAACGATTTACACGAGATATGGTGGCTGAACTCATTTTCGTTTTAGCTTCAATAGATTCATAGGTTTCTTTCGCCATAAGCAACTTGGCGACTGTTAAACGATCTGCCATATCATTGATCTCATTGATCGTACAAAGATCATCGAAAAAGTCATAACACTCTTCGATGGTTTCTAACTTTAATATCGTTTCAAACAATTCATCTACTTTGATATCTTTTCTCATGAGGACCTCGTTTAATACTTGTAAATTCAGTTTAACACTTTATCTTCGTAAAGTCATACCTAATAAAAAAAACCGGATTTCTCCGGTTAGTGTTCAGCTAATATCGTAAGCTTTCTCAAAGGCTTTTTGATTGAGTAAGGTCAACTCAGGATTCTTCTTCCCAAACTTTTCTTCGATGATATCTAAACCATCTTGTTTATTGAAGATATCCATATGAGCCGCTAAAGTTCCTAAAGCAGCCATATTTTGAACTTTAGGATTTCCAACTTCTTGAGCGATCGCATTGAAGTCTGCTTTTAGGATATGTACATCAGATGGAACATCCTTTGTATCTACCAAAGCTGAGTTCACGATCAACCAAGCACCTTTTTCTAGTTTAGGTTGAAACTTCGTAAGCGCCATTTGATTCATGGCTAAGAGTAAAGTTATGCCTTCAGAGACGATAGGAGAAGCGATCTCTGCTTCATCGATGACGACTTGGCAATTGGCGGTTCCGCCACGCATCTCAGGTCCATAAGAAGGCATCCAACTTGTATTGAAACCTTTCTTCATGGCCATTAAAGCTACCATTTGACCCATCGATAAGACACCTTGTCCACCAAAACCAGCACAGACCATTTTTACTGTTTTCATTCTGCTTTCCCCTTATCTTTATATACGCCTAATGGGAAATAAGGAGCCATTCTTTCTTTGATGTATTTTAATGAATCTACTGGACTAAGTCCCCAACCGATATTACATGAGGATAAGACCTCAACCATGGAGAATCCTTTCCCATCGACTTGATTCTGGAAAGCTTTCTTAATGGCAGTTTTCGCTTTACGTACGCTGACTGGATCTGCGGTCATGACACGTTCTACATAATAGGTCCCAGGAATCGTCGCGATCAATTCGCTCATCTTGATGGGTTCACCTTGAGTCTTCACATCTCTTCCATAAGGAGAAGTCGTTGTGATTTGACCTGGTAAGGTCGTAGGTGCCATTTGGCCACCTGTCATCCCATAGATCGCATTGTTGACGAAGATGACTGTGATGTTTTCTCCACGATGGGCTGCTTGAACGATTTCACCTGTTCCGATAGACGCTAAGTCACCATCACCTTGATAGGTAAATACGATTGAATCTGGACGAACACGTTTGACGCCTGTCGCAACCGCTGGTGCACGACCATGAGCTGCTTGGATACAATCGGTATTGAAGAAATCATAGGCCATGACTGAACAACCTACTGATGCGATCAATACTGAACGATCTAAGATATTGAGTTCTTCTAAGACTTCAGCTACTAAACGATGAATGATCCCGTGTGTACAACCAGGACAATAGGTAAGAGGTTTATTGGTTAGACCTTTGGTCTTTTTAAATACTACTGTCATATTACTTCCCTCCTAAATGCGATTTGACCGCATCGACGATTTCTTGTGGTTCGAATATGACCCCACCAGTACGTCCATAGAAGTGAACAGGGACAAGTCCATTGACTGCGAGCTTGACATCGACGATCATTTGACCCATAGAGAGTTCTGTCACTAAGACAAACTTAACTGATTTTGAGGCTTCATGAAGGGCATCAAATGGATAAGGAACCAAAGTCTTAGGTCTAAATAACCCTGCTTTGATGCCTTCTTCTCTTAAGGTCTTGATGGCTGATTTTACGATACGAGAAGGTGTCCCATAGGCAACGATCAAAACTTCCGCATCATCACAGAGATACTTCTCATAATCGGTCTCGTTTTTAGCGATCTCAAGGTATTTATTGTTTAAAAGGATATTATGATCTTCTAGTTCATAAGGATCCAAATGCATAGAATTGACCATATTGGTATGAGCACGTTTGCCTTGACCTGTTGCGGCCCATAGATTAGGTGCTTTAGGGATAGGTGTGGTATCGATCTCCACCGGTTCCATCATTTGTCCGATGATCCCATCGGCCATGACCATGACAGGAATACGATAAGAATCAGCGAGCTTAAACGCATGACGAACCATATCTGTGGCTTCTTGAACCCCATTAGGCGCTAAAACGATGACACGATAATCCCCGTTGCCTCCTCCACGAGTGGCTTGGTTATAATCGCCTTGAGAAGGTAAAATACCTCCTAAACCAGGACCTCCTCTAGAGATCGACACGATAACGACAGGTAGTTGAGCCCCTGCACAATAGGAAATACCTTCTTGTTTAAGCGCAATACCTGGAGATGAAGATGAGGTCATAACTCGAGCACCTGCAGCGGCTGCCCCATAGACCATATTGATGGCAGCTAATTCGCTTTCAGCTTGAACGAAAACACCACCGCTTTTAGCGAGGTATTTAGACATGTATTCTGGAACTTCATTTTGAGGGGTGATCGGATAACCGAAGAAACCTTCACATCCTGCAGAAATGGCAGCTTGGGCAATGGCTTCATTGCCTTTCATCAAAACTTTTCCCATTAGATGTCCAACCTTTCTACAGTGATGACTGAATCTGGACACATCAGTGCACAATTGGTGCATGCGATGCATTTCTCTTGATCGATACAATAGGCTGGATTATACCCGATCTTATTGACCTTGGAGAGATCCAAAGCTAAGATTTTCATCGGACAGGCACTTACACATAGGCCACATCCTTTACAGGTATCATTATCGAAACTAACTCTGCCTTTCATAATGTTTCTCCTTTCATCCAATCGCTTCTAAGGATCAAATGATCGAAGCACACGAGTGGATTATGAATGGGTAGACTAGACTTATACTTCTCGTTGATCATCGTATAGACGATGGGAACGTTAAGCGCTTTTGAGATGACTTCTAGCTCTGCTTGAGCTTTGAGAATCATAGAAGGATCAGTTTGATCCAGAAGATGGGTATTATGAACGAAACCACTGATACGCAAGTGACTGCGAGATTCAAAGAGTTCGATCATAGGTTTGATTTGATCAAAGAAAGATTCTGGTCGATTCGCATTCACTACCAACCAAACTTGGGCATTTTGAAGCACATCTTCAAAACTGGCCAAAGGCTTCAAGCCATTTTCACTTCCTGCACAATCGATGATCAAAGGGATATTTTGAGATATGGCGCCTCTTAGATTACCGCTCATGGCAGGAAAATCTTGATTGATATGATTGGGTAAGATGCTTCCTAAGACATCGACACCTTTTGATTTTAACCAAAGGGCTTGTTCACGAGGTCTAAAATAAGGGTTGATCACATCCAGATCAGCCAAAGCACAAGGTGCTTTTAATAAAGCCAATTGAGAAGCGAATTCGCTTTTGCCTACCCCATACGCTCCTGTTATGATAAGAACTTCACTCATTTGGTGGCGATGTGGATACTGGAGATCTTACTCATCATTTCGATACGACGTTCAGCCATGCGTTCAGCCACCAAGTACGATGGTGTATTACTGTCTTTTGATTCACGAATGATTTCGCGAATGCGATCATAGATCAAGTCTATCGCATGCATAGACGCTTCTTTATTATACCCGATTTTTTCTTGATAAACGTTGATGAGTCCACCTGCATTGATGACATAATCAGGTGCGTAAACGATGCCTAATTCATGAAGCATCAACCCATGTTTATTCGTATCTTCCAATTGATTGTTGGCACTACCTGCGATGATCTTGGCTTTGATGTAAGGAATCGTCTTATCGTTTAAGGTGGCTCCTAAGGCACAAGGCGCATAGACATCTACATCTAATGTATGAATAATGTCCTTATCAACGATGGTTGCCCCTGTTTTTTCAGAGACTTCTTTTAAGGCTTCTTCATCGATGTCTGAGATATAAAGGATGGCCCCTTCTTCATGAAGAAGATCAGCCAATACAGCGCCTACATGTCCTACGCCTGAAATCGCAACTTTGATGCCTTCTAATTTAGAGGTACCGATTTCTTCTTTAACACAGGCCTTGATGCCTTTTAAGACACCATGCGCTGTAAACGGAGAAGGATCTCCTGAGGTGGTCGGTAGACCCATGACATGATCTGTTTCCATCTTAACTAAATTCATATCTAAAGGAGAGGTTCCTACATCTTCAGCGGTGATAAAACGTCCACCCAGTGAATCTACATATCTTCCAAAGGCTCTCCAGAAAGCTTCTCGTTTAACGGTATCTTTACGTAAGGCTTTAGAATTCCCTATGATGACAGCTTTTCCTCCACCAAGATTCAAACCAGCACAAGCTGCTTTCTTGGTCATACCACGAGCTAAACGCATGACATCCAAGACAGCTTCTTCTTCATTCTCATATTCCCAGACTCTTGTCCCACCCAAAGCAGGACCCAAAGTGGTGTTATGAATGCAGATGAAACCCTTTAAGCCAGAGTTACGATCATACAAATAAATGAGCTGTTCGTAACCGTACTTCTCCATATACTCGAATTTAAGCATTATGTTCTCCTTGTGAAGCCTGTCGACTGTTATGGCTTCTCGTCAACCCTATTATATCAAAAGAGTATCATCGATGAAAGCCCTTTCATCAAGGTTTCATCTAATACGATTTAAGGCTTTCTTCTTTCCTTAAGTAGCGACATCCACCACTGGCCAAGGCACGCATTTCATCTTCACCTGGATAAACAGAGACAGGTGCAATCCAAGAAACACGTTTCTTAAGTTCTTCGATAAGATAGGTATTATAAGCAACTCCACCCGTAATCAAGATCTGATCGACTTTACCATTGACTACAGTTGAGAAAGCTCCGATCTCTTTCGCGATTTGATAGATCATCGCATCTAGGATAAGTTTCGCATGAGGATCCGTAAGTGATCTTTCATAGACTTCTTTCACATCACTGGTCCCTAAATGAGAGACAAGACCCCCTTTCCCAACCAAAAGCTTGGCGATCTTCTCATAATCAGAATTGTTTTCTTTGATGACTTGAAGCACCATACGAGAGGTCAAACCACCCGCTCTTTCAGGTGAGAAAGGTCCTTCCCCATCCAAAGCGTTGGAGACATCGACGACCCTGCCTTTCTCATGGATCCCAACAGAGATTCCTCCACCGATATGCGCAATCAATAGATTTAGATCCGTTATGGATTTATGGATTGACTTAGCGTATTCTAATGCGATCTGTTTCGTATTGAGGGCGTGAAATCCACTTCTACGCTCCATGCCTTTTAAACCACCAACTCGAGCTAAATCACTGTATTCATCAGTCATAGGCGCATTGACGAAAACGACTTGTTTAGAAGTTTCTTTTCCCCATTGATAACCGATACAAATACCTACATTAGAGATATGAGATCCATTGCGTTCATGACTGATGTCATCATATACTGCCTCATCGACCAGATAGATGCCTCCTGGGATAGGTTTAGTGACAGCCCCTCTTACGACGATAAGATCCATGTCTTTTAAAGACACATTTTGCGACTTCAACCATGAATCGATGACATCTTTTCTAAACTGAGTTTGAGATAAGACATTAGGAAAGACATCGAGTTCAGATGAAGTATGTCTAAAAGTTTGACTAGAAGTCATCGTTTCATCTTCAAATAAAGCGATTTTACTGGATGTAGAACCTAGATTTAAGATAAAGAGTTTCGCCATATGGCCTCCTAGCTTTGAGCCATTAAAATGGCTAATAAGATTGAATTAAACTTCGCCTCATCACTGTCTGAGCGTGAGGTCAATACGATGGGGGCTGCTGCCCCACTGATGACACAGGCGACTGTACCTTTTGCGAAATAGGTGATTGTTTTATAGAGTATATTGCCTGATTCGATGTTGGGCATAAGTAGAATGTCTGCTTTGCCTGCATTTGGACTTGTCATACCTTTATGATGGGCTGCTTCTACTGAAATTGCCCCATCAAAGGCAATCGGCCCATCGACTTCACAACCTAAGATCTCTCCTGCTTTTTGAAGCTGGCTCAGTTCATCCGCATCTAGTGTAGCCTGCATTTTAGGATTCACCTTTTCAACTGCGCATATGACTGCAACCTTAGGATTTATGATCCCTAAAGCTTTGGTGACAGGGATACAGTTCTCGATGATCTGTTTTTTGTCTTGGACATTAGGGGCGATGTTCATGGCCCCATCGCTCATAAGGAAGGCTTTCTCATAGCCAGGGATACTAAATACGGTCACGTGCGATAGAAGATGATCCGTTCTTAGACCCCATTCTTTATTGAGGACTGCCTTTAAAAGAATGGATGTATCAACGAGACCTTTCATAAGAAGATCTGCTTGATGAGACGACACCAGCTTAACGGCTACTTCACAAGCCATGACCTTATCTGGCTCATGAATGATCTGTGTTGATTTAAGATCGAAATGATGGGCTTTACTGAGCTCTCTGATGAGTTGTTCATCTCCAACTAAGATCGCTGAGACATAGCCTAGATTAACAGCTTTGGATACCGCTAATATGACTTCCTCATCCGCAGCTGCAGCTACTGCTAAGACTGTTTTCTTGTGGAATAAAATACGTGCTTGTAATGTTTCTTGAAGGTTCATAAAAACTCCTTTTGTTTTATTATACAAAAACAAAACCTAATAGGTTCGTCTTTGAGTAATCTTATTGGTTTGAAGCTGATAAGCTGCGTTTAAAAAATCAAAATAGGCCCCTGGTGTAATGATCCCATTGAGTCTAAATAGACCTATGTTTTTATCTTTTATGAAGTGATCAACCAAATCAACACAGTTGGTCCCAAAAGCAAAATAGGTCTTAAAGTAACCTTGAGTAAATTTATAGAAACTCGCATGGGTCGCATCAGATAAACGTTGAACGTAAGGTAAAGGATCTTTCGTCTCAAAATGAGGTTTCCACTCTTTGGTTCTTAAGATGAGCTCTTCTAAACGCCCTTGAAAACGAAGTCTTTGATTCTCATCCATATCATAGACAAAGCCTATCATACGCTTCTTTTCAACGCCTATACAAAACTCTAAATACGCTTGAGGATCACTGACGATCAATACACCATCGCCTATACTGTTATTCCAATGACGATGATCTGGATCATGGGCTCCATAAGAATAGATCTTGTTTTGATAGATGAAATCAAGATGTCCTAGATTATCAGATTTATTACCTTTCATATGGAAAAGGATCTCCAATTGATTTGGATTAATAGGTTCATATTTCGTATTGATCTCTAAACCTAGATTTAAGAATTGAGTCAATACTCGTCTAGGGTACAACATGGCCACAAAATGAGGTAAAGGTAATCTAAATAGACGATTGATCTGTTTACCTAAAAAACCAGTCGTAACCAATTGTATGCCTTGTAGAGTTTGAAATAGACCCACATAGATCATATAGAAACCAGCCACCCAAAGCAGTCTTAATAAACTAGGTGCTGGATCAAATAGCAAGATAAAGGCAAACCCTACTGATATGATCGCATCGATCAATGGCCATAGACGAGGTCTAACATCATCGATACGATACACATAATAAATCATTGTTTTAGAGATGGCTTCGATTAAAGCCCATAGTCCATAAACGAAAGGAATCATCGCTAAGCGCATTTCAGGAATGCGCCATAAGAGAACACTAATGATTAAAAGAAAACCCGCATTCCATAAGTGCTGGGCCTTTTGACTTTGTTTGGTTTCAGTAAAGAATTCGACAACTTGTATGAGACATAAGATGATCAAGGCAATTCGATTAAGCAAGACTAGTATCTTAGAAATCATATCGATTTCTAAGAATAGTAGAACACCTAAACTAAGGATGAGGAGTCCTGAAAGTAGGACACTGGAGTTTCTTATTTGATTCTTAAAGATGTTCATAAATAAAGTATAGTGTTTCCTAAGGATAGATACAACCCTTCAAACAAAAACAACAGAGTTTATCTCTGTTGTTTTATTAGTAAGATGATTTAACCACCTCTGCGATTGATGGTTCCTCGACCTATCCCATGTTTGACCATGGCATGATGGCCTTTACTGACCAATCCACGAAAAACATGCTGACCTACTGATCTTGGATCATTTTTAAGTGGGGCATAATCACCGTGATGAGTATTTATAGGCTGTGGTGAATGTCCTAATGACCCCAGTTTGATTTTCTGAAGCATTAAGTGACCTCCTTGAACAAGTCATGAAGCCTTGTTCAACTTCAGTATAATCCTTTAAGATATCTTGTCAACTTAGCTTAATGAGCTCTATTTTCATTCATTTGGCAGTTAGTACATATGCCTTCGATTTCTAAACGATGATGTAGTACTTTAAAACCTTCAATGGATTCTTCTAGATGGATAGGACATTCTTTTAATGGAATACTTTGATGACACACGACGCATTTGACCACATGATGGCCATGACTATCCTTGAGAGCGAAATGTTTTTCTTTAGGTTGGAATTCATCACTGAGTTCAATAAGATCTACTTCTAGAAAGGATTCCACGACTCTATATAAGGTCGCAAGAGGTATTGTAGGACATAAGACTTGAACTTGAGCGACACTTAAAGGACTCAGAGATTTCTCAAAAGCCGATAAGACTTCTAATCGAGCTGATGTCTTCTTAAGCGAAAGTGGCCAAGTGATCATCGTCTTAACCTTCTTATTGGAAGCAATGCTAAATAGGTCAAGACAGCCAATAGAACGACTGTACCTCCTGGTTTAGCACCAATATAGAACGATAAGATCAAACCTCCCACCATATAAAACAATGAGAATAATATTGACCAAACCAAGGTCGATTTGTAACTCTTGGATAACTGTAATGCGCTCGCCACAGGCAAGATCAAAAGTGAAGATAATATCAAAGTTCCAACAGTCTTAGCAGCGATACTTAAGGTGACTCCCAGCATGATCATAAAGATCAAGTTAACTAATTTTACGTTGACGCCTGCATGTTGAGCTAAGTTCTCATCAAAGGTCATCGCGAAGATCTCTTTATAAAACAAACGATAAACAACGATGACGATCAAGACAACGATCGAAATCAAGAACACTTCTTCTTGAGATATGGCTACGATAGAACCAAATAGGAAGGCTGTAAAGCGATTGGTGTCTCTTACAAACGATGATAGAGTTCCTGCTAAACCTATCCCCAAAGACATTAAAATCGCGATTGAAACATCCGCATAATGAGGTAATCTTTTACGTAAGACATCGATGAGAAATACCCCTAAGAGAGCTGTTACAAGTGAACTGATCAAAGGGTCTATTCCTAAGATCAAACCGATCGCAACACCAGCTAAAGTCGTATGAGCTACCGCATCCCCTACCATAGACATACGTCTTAACACAATGGTTTGTCCAATCAAGGGCGCCATTAAACCTACTAAGATCCCTACCCATAAAGCACGGATCATGAAATCATAATTAAAGATGTTCATGGGTCTCTCCTAAATGGGTATGACGATGAGCCAGTTCTTCTTGGATCGATGGTGCATCCAATTGTAAGACATCGACTTCTTCTAGACAAAAGATACGATCAGATACGCTTTGAGCGAGGGCTAAATCATGGGTGATCATGAGTATCGTTAATCCTTCTTCTTGAAAGGATTTAAGTAAACGAAAGAGTTCTAAAGTAAAATTCGCATCTAAGGCACTGCTTGGTTCATCTAGGAATAAAACTTTAGGTTGAATACACAAAGCTTTGGCGATGAATACACGTTGACGTTGACCCCCTGATAATTCAGAAAGTTGTTTATGGATGTAGGATTCTAAACCCATCTTTTTCAACATGGCTTTCGCACTTTCAATCTGATGAGCTTTGGGATTTTTAAATAATCCAAGAAGCGGTGTATAAGCACTGACGACGATCTCTAGTGCTGTCGCAGGAAAGCCATCGTGTTGAGAGAATTCATGTTGACCGACATAGACTCGTTCCGTTGGTTTAAGTTGAACTTTTGTCAATGGATCGATCAATGAGACTGTTCCTTCTTGAGTTTCGATGACTCCAGCCAACACTTTGAGTAAAGTGGTCTTGCCTGTCCCATTGTTTCCTATGAAAGTGACCCATTCTCCTTTTTTAACCTCACAGGTGAAATTCTTAAAAAGGGTCTTTCCTGGGTATGCATAACTAAGATGCTTTGCGTTGAGGATGGTCATATTAATTGAGTGCTTTCTTGAGCCATTCTAAGTTTTCTCTCATTAAACTGAAGTAGTCTTCATTAGAAGCGACCTGAGCTGAATTTAAGCTTTCTATAGGACGTAATACACCTGTTAAGGCACCTGTTTCTTTGGCGATGGTCTTGGCGATGTCTGTATTGGCTTCGTCTTCATATAGGATATAAGGAATCTTATAGGCTTTGACCACATCGATGATTTGAGCCATGATCGTCGCAGAAGGTTCCGCATCTGGCTCTAGACCCATGATAGGAATCATCGTTAAATTGAACTCTTGAGCTAAATAACCGAAAGCCGCATGATTGGTTACGAATTCATTTCGAGTTCTATTCTTTATCGCATCGGTATATTCTGCTTTTAGTTGAGTAAATTCCTGATTATACAGTTCATAGTTTTGTGTATAGGTTGGCTCATGAGTAGGATCTAACTCAATGAGATAATCCTTTATGATTGAAAACATACTTTGAGCGTTGGTGATACTGGTCCAGATATGAGGATCGATCTGATTTGTATTTTGATCGATCAAGGTCTCAAAACCATCACTAAGGACCAAGACATCAACATCGTTAGACTTAATATTGTCATAGATGTCATTGAACCAAGGTTCAAAATCATTCCCCAAGATCATGATATGTTTGGCTTCAGTTAAGATCTTCATATCTTGTGTACTGGGTTCAAATTCATGAGGTTCCCCTCCGCCTTGAGTCAAGTTGATGACATTCACCAAATCTCCCCCTATTTTTTCAGTGAAGTCTTCTAGAATATAAAAACTCACAACGATGTGGATCTTACCATCGTCTTTGGGTTGTTGAATACATGCATTTAATCCAAATAATAAAAGTAATGTTAAACCTATTTTTTTCATACTACTCCTAAATGAGAATCATTCTCATTTAAAGTATAGTCTTATTGATTAAGCTCTTCAAGAGGATTGCCTACTAAAAAGAAAAGGAATCCTAGGATTCCTTCAACTTATAGTGTGAAATAAACAAAGCCACCACTGGATGTCGTGGTCTCTAGCCATAGGCTCAAATCGATGATGAGTGGTACTCCCCCATCTAAGATATGAGCCAAGACAATACTTGGATGACTAAGATCTAAGCCTGTAATCAAGACCCAATGATAGGCTTCTAGATTATGAACTTTCCCATTGTTGAGATTTAAGAAAGCAATAGGCGCATCCACACTGAGTCCAGCGACGATGAAGTCGACGACTTGAGACAAATGAGGACGATGAGTTACTTCTTTCGGGATCTCAAATGCGTGATGTTGATGTGTTAGATTCATAGAACCAAGATACTTTGAAAAGCCATTGTAGAAACGATCTAAACGATTGATGCCTCCAAAACCTGGGGTCACATACTGCCATACTCGATTCATCGTAGCTTTGGCTTCGTCTAGTGTTTTAGCACTCTTCTTGGGATCGATTTGATAAAGGGCGATCATACTTGCTGCTGTAGGTCCACAACCGGATAAACGTTGCCATGGTTTAGAATACCATTCTTGGTTACATCCAATAAGTTCTGTACCTTCTATCTTTAGAAGATCTATGTTTTTTAATGTTAAAAGGTCGTTCATGGTTTTCCTGTTCACTCGTGATACTACAATACCATACTTCTTTCTTTTACTTAAGCGAAGTGAATTAAAGAACGTCGCTAGAAAGTTGGATCTTAGGTTCTGTTACTTTACGTACGATGAACCATAAGAGAGATATTGTCACGATCGATGAGAAGATCCCAGGAGCCCATGTCCCAATAGAAGCGACTAAGAAACCACCTAAGATAGGCGTTAAGATAGAAGTCATACTTTCTAAAGAAGAACTTAAACCTAAGATACCTCCGATTTCTTCTCGAGAGACAGCTTTGGTCAAAGCACTACGTAAGACTGTATTTAAGATACCACTGGTTGCGGAGATCGGAATCAATACGATCATAAGTAAGATCAAATTAGGAGCCAATGCCCATAAAACATAACTGATGGCCAAGATGAGGCTTGATGCTTTCATCAATTGAGTCTCTGTGTATTTCTTTGTAAGTTTCCCAATGAAACCAACTTGAACGATGACCACTAAGATTCCTACATAACCTAAAACCAAACCTGTTTGAGCCGCATTGAGATTCAAACGTTTTTGAGCGTATAAAGCGAAGATGGTTTGAAAGATCCCATGAGCGATAGAATAATAGACGCGTGAATGAAGTAAAGGTCCTACGACTGGTTTATCCAGTGCTTCTTTTAAGATCTTCAATGAGAACTTTGTTTTTTCACTATGACGTAGTTTTTCTCGAGTTTCAGCACTTAATGATTCAGGCAATATTATTGTAATCAAGACAAGGTTCATAAAGCTTAAGCTTGCCGCAAATAAGGCAGGTATTTGATAGCCCCATTGGCTTAAGAAGCCTCCCATCGCTGGTCCAAAGATAAAGCCTAATCCGAAAGCTGCGCCTATCATTCCTAAGCCTTTGGCTCTGTTTTCAGGAGTTGTCACATCTGAGATATAAGATTGAGCTACGGTAATATTTCCGCCTGTTAATCCATCAAATAAACGTGTGGCGAAGATGATGAAGATCGCTCCTGCAGGATTTAACCATAAGGTAAGCCCTAAAGTAATAAGTGCGATAAAGGTTCCCCCTACACTTAGTAATAAGATAGGCTTTCTACCGAATCGATCGGATAAACGTCCTAGTATTGGGGTCCCGAAAACTTGTCCTATAGGATAAGTCGCTAAGAGAAGTCCCACAAAGAAAGGATTCAATCCATAGTTGGCTGCGATATAAGGCATCAAAGGTAAGATCAAGCTAAAACTTAAGAGGTCTACGAAGACCACTAGGAAGACAGGTAATAAGACACTTTTTTTCATTAAAATTCTCCTATTTAGTTTAGTAACTTAATTATTACCATACTCTTATGAGAAACACATTGAATATGCCTATAAAAAAGGCTCACGAGTGAGCCTTAGGTTTATTTAAACAGTTTTGCGATGTCTTTAGGATCGCGTTTTCTTTGATAGAAAGGCGTTAGATTGCCTTGATAGAACGGATGACGTTGAGGATAAGCCTTACCTTCAACTTGATAAAGGATACCACAAGCCAGTCTTTCTTCATCTAATGCCAATTTCATCGCAGCTTCTTTGTTTGTCTTAGGATGAGCTTCATCCAACCAGAAGGTATGCGATTTATACCACGCAAAGGTATTGACCTTATTGTAGGTAACACAAGGATGGAAGATATCGATGATGGCGTATCCATTATGAAGGATAGCAGCTTTGATCAGTTCTTTTGTTTTTTCTTGATCTCCACTAAATCCTCGTGCGACGAAAGTTGCTCCCATCGCCAATGCCAAAGCCATAGGATTAATGGGTTGATTGTAGACCCCATCGAGTTGAAGAGGCGTAACTAGACCTATCGGAGAAGTAGGTGAAGCTTGACCCTTGGTCAAGCCATAGACCATATTGTTATGAACGATATGAACTAAGTGTGGATTACGACGAATGTTATGGATAAGATGATTCCCACCTTCCCCATACATGTCCCCATCCCCACCTTCTGCGATGACAGTCAACTTTGGATTAACTGCACTGATGGCACTGGCGACTGCTAAACCACGGCCATGAAGTCCATTGAAATAACTGGCGTCGACATATTGAGGCATCTTAGCAGCTTGACCAATCCCTGAGGAGAATACCACTTGGGTAGGATCGAGTTGTAGTTCAGTCAAGGCTTTGATCAGGATGTTTCTTAAAGGAAAGTTACCACAGCCAGGGCACCACGCCATATCTATGTCGTGATTGAATTCAAAATTACTCATGAGTTGCCTCCATTTTAGCGATGAGCTCATCGATATGATAAGGTTCACCATTGTATTTTAAGATTCTTTGATTTACTTTGACCCCATAGGTCATTTGGATCAGATTCGCAAATTGTCCTGTAGCATTGTTTTCAATGACTTGGATGTTTTTTGCTTTAGAGATGATGTCTTTTAATGATTCAGGTAAAGGATAGACTTGGATAAAATGCAGATGGGTAAGATCCCACTCAGGATGTGTATCTAGAGCTTCTTCGATGACTCCATAAGTCGAGCCCCAACTGAGCACTAGATTTTCATGTTTAGAAGATCCACTGATCAAAGGTTCCATGATGTCTTTTTTCATCAAATCGAATTTATGAAGACGCTTGTCTTGCATACTGACTCGCATCGTAAAGGATTCTGTAATACCACCGGCTTCATCATGTTCATCTGAGTCTACTTTAACATAACCTAAGCCATATCCAGGAACTCCACGAGGTGAGATACCGCTCTTATCAAAGGCATAGCGTTGATAATCACGTTTGGTTTCTACGACGAAGCTTTCCAGATACTTAGGATTGAAATCCAAAGCATCGACTTGGCTCATCGATTCTAACCAATATTGATCAGATAAGACAAAGACAGGGATCTGATACTTATCGGCCATATAGAAGGCTCTACTCATGACTTCAACCCCATCTTCAAGTCTTCCTGGGGCAAAGATCATACGCGGGAATTCTCCATGACCTGCATATAAGACCAAATTAAGATCAGCTTGTTCAGTACGTGTTGGTAAACCTGTTGCTGGTCCAGGTCGCTGGGCGACATGGATCACAGCTGGTGTTTCTGTGATGCCTGATAAACTGACAGCTTCAGTCATTAACGCGAAACCACCACCAGAAGTCGTAGTCAAAGCACGTGCACCTGCATACCAAGCACCTAAAACCATATTCAAAGCTGCGATCTCATCTTCAGCTTGTTCAACCAAGATCTCAAAGTCTCTGCTTTTATCTTCAAGTAAAGTCATAAGTGTCGTTCCTGGAGACATAGGATAGGCTGCCACATAATTGACGCCTCCCGCAACGGCTCCCATACTTAAAACATCATTGCCAGTTAAAGCTTTCTTAGGGCTAAAATGAGTTGGTTTTAGTTCTTTTGGTCGATCAGGATCTTGACGACCTAAGTCATAGCCTAAGTCAAAGGCTTTTAAATTACCAGTAACGATGTCTTCACCACGCTTATTGAAACGCTTGGTGATGATGGCTTTGGCGTTATCTATGGAAGCCCCAATCATTCCTGCGATGTAGCCAAACATAGCTGTGTTTTCGTATAAACGATTACCTGCTTGTTTACCTAAGTCTAAAAAGGCAACTTCTTTGGTTTTATACTGAGTTGGGACTGACTTTAAAAATGGGGCTTCCCCATAAATGATCGTCTGTGGGGTAAGTCTAGGCAACAAACGCTCTAACGCATGATCATTGAATAAAAACAAGACATCGATCGTATAACGTAAAGCTTGTATAGGTTGATTTGAGACACGAATCTCGACGGAGTTATTTCCCCCTCTTACTCGGCTCATTACCTCTTTGGATGAAAACACATAGGTTTCCTGAGTTAAAGTTTCTACTAAAAATTCTTCTACGGTCTGTAAACCTTGACCTGCTTCGCCTGACAAAACAATCGAAATCGATTCTCTCATGATGCTCCTTTCGATGAATTATGGTCATGAAGATTTTAAGGTAATGTTTACCTTAGCTCTTACTGACAGTATAACTACTTTAAGACATTCTTTTCGTTCTTTCAATTCATTTACCCAACTAAAAACCTTCTTGTTTAGGGAAGGTTCTTAGTAAGGAGAGTAATATGCATCGTTAAGGGAGTTTTTGAATTTCAATACTTACTTCATTGCGCTTAAGAAATCCTGGGATAAAGGGAGGATTATATCTCGACAATTGAAGGTTTCCTAAAGGTAGTAGTTCTTTTTCGTTAAGCCAAGTTAAGAGGGCTTGTTGCTTCTCTTGAAGTTTATTACTGTTGATCGAACCAGAGAATGTTAAGGTTGCGACCAGTCTAGAAGGCACTTGTTTCAGTTTTAGATCGCTATTTCTAGGAAGAGGCAAATCTTCTATGGCATATTGCTTTGGCATTACAAAGGCAGTGGTCATAGATTTCTCATAGATATCATTAATGACTGGAGTGGTCATGGCGATTTTCTGCGAACCTTGATTATATCCAGTGATATAGTTAAAGATCTCTGAAAAACCACTATTCCCATCCAGATGGTTTTCTTCTGTGATCGCAAGGATCATAGGATCCATCTGACGGATCTCAAAGGATCCTTCTTTTAGTAATGTAGTATATGATGCTTGTTCAATGGCCATAGGTTACCTGTAATTGAATCATAGTCCTATAAAGAACCAATTACCATTTTTATGCCTACAAAAAAGCGGAAGGAAATTCCGCTTAGCTCTATTGAGAAATGATCTTGATTGTATAAGGTTCTAGTTGGATCTTAGCTTCAAAGCTTTGTACTTTTGAACTTAGATTAATGTAGGCTTTATAGGTTTTGCCCTCTTCACTATAGTTCACCACTACCCCATCCTTATGAGGATAAGTCACTGAGTTTATAGTTTTCTTCTTTAAGGCATAGGTAATATTCAATAAATCTTTTTGAGATTGATCATAGTCCGAAATAAGATCTGAGGTAAAAAGTAAGGAACCAAAGATCCGATTCACATGAGCTAAGATCTCTTTTTGAGAAGTATTCATTTGGATGTTTGTGTTTCTAAGTAAGAAGACATCTGGATCATTTAAGAAGGCTCTATGATTGAGATGACGACGACCGATCGCATTGAGGATGGCATTTTTCGTTGATACCTTTTCACGATGAATTAGTTCAAAGTACCAAGGACCTTTCCAATCTAAACTGACATCTGGTCCTATACGACAATAATCTACCAATCCAAAAGCAGATCCTAAAGGTACACCACAACCTAAGATCAATTTATCTTTAACGCAATCTCTTATGAAATCCATGGCTTCTGCGGAACGTTGGCCTCTTGTCTTGGTTGGATGATGGCCTAAAGCTGCCGCATATAGGAAGTCCAATTTAACCAAGTCATAGCCCCATTCATTAAGAACCACATCGAAACACGCTCTAATATAATCTTTGACTTCTTGTTTTTCTAGATCTAGACAATAGAAACCTCCCCATCCACTTCCTGCCCATTCTGGTTGACCAAGGTCATCTTTTAAGATCCAATCATAATGATCTTTGACCAATTGAGAACTTCTTTGAGCAACCAAAGGTGCCATCCATAAGCCTGCCAAAGAGCCTTGAGCCTTAATAGAGTCTGCGATAAACTTCATCCCTGAAGGAAATTTGACCTTGTCTACAGACATCCAATCACCTACAGCGGTTTGATACCCATCATCGATCTGAAAGATATCCATTTTAGGGGATAAAACAGAAGCAGCTTTGAGGTTATCTAGAACGATAGTTTCAGATATGTTTTGATAGTAGTTGTACCAACTGGTCCAACCCATACGATCAGGTTCAGTGGCTTTCTTAGTACCTAGTAGTTCAAAATAATGATCGAAGATGTTCTCTTCTTTACCACCTTCAAACAAGATATCTAAAGAAATCGCATGATCAAGGATTTCCCCATCCACATCCTTATTGATGATGATCTTATTTTTAGGTCCTTGGATTTCAAATCTCGTAAACCCATCTTTTTCATTCAATGAACCCATAAAAGAGAAATCTTCATTCTCACGTACATACGCATAGGTGTAGCCATGA
Organism: Erysipelotrichaceae bacterium; assembly: GCA_013334325.1. Taxonomy (GTDB): domain Bacteria; phylum Bacillota_I; class Bacilli_A; order Erysipelotrichales; family Erysipelotrichaceae; genus UBA2212. Next base: position 58,865 of record JAAXXT010000007.1, read on the forward strand.
AAATAACCTCTTCCTTTAGGGGCTTGAAAGAACTCAAAGTCTCCATATTTAGAAAACTGATATTTATTATTGAAATTCATCGCAAATGAACTTAAGCGATCTTGCTTATCATTTATGGAATGTTCATGACTATCAGTCCATGATTGATATCCATTAAGAAATACGCGATCTGTTGGATTAAATGAAGTATTGAGGATCAAACCAAAACGATACAATTCTAACTTACCTTTAGGTTCTAAAGTAATCTTTAGGCGTTGAGCTTGATGATCTTGGGTTACGACCCAAGATACTTTCAAGTCATCATTCTCATGAGCTTTTACTAAATCCAAGACTTTCGTCTCATCATTGATTCGATAAGAGAGATCTAGATGAAGCGTTTGATCAATGAGTGATTTCATCTTACTTTAAACCCTCTAGGATCTTCTTTTCATTATAGAAAAGCAAGGTAATGAGTCCTAGTAAACAGAAGACAGCCGCAAACACAGCAGTTAAACGAATACCTAATTCATTTGATCCATTGACCTCATATAGCAGTAAGGCGCTTAAGATCAACATAGACAACATCTGACCTATCTTAGACATAAAAGTTCTTGTCCCAAAAAACATTCCTTCTCTTCTTACACCAGTTCTCTTCGCATCATATTCCGCAATATCCGCGATGACCGCATTAGGTAAGATCCCAAAGACAGCCATAGGAATAGAAGCTAAGGCAACCAATAGATAGGCTTGAAGTGTAGTAGAGATCGGCATCATCCCCATAAATGCTCCTGCGATATATACAAACACAAACATCACGAAAGCGCCTAATAGTAAGCTTTTCTTACCTACTTTCTTAGCCAATAGATTAACAGGGACATAGAAAATAAATGATCCTACGCCTAATAGAATAAACAAGGTCCCAAACATCGTATCCGGTAATTTTAGTAAGACCGTAATATAGTAAAGCAAGGACGATTGAAACATCGTTACTGCGACCCAATAGACCAAATCCGATAAGGCAAACACAGTGAATTCACGATTGGAGAAAGTAGCCTTGATGGATTCCATCATCTTCATCTCTGAAGGTACAGATTCACAATAGCGTTTCTCATCGATCGCAAAGACAGGGATCAACATGAAAATCAAAGCAATTACCGATAGAATCGCAATCGCAATCCTTACCGCAACATCCGGAGTATAACCCATCCCAATGAACACATTCCATAAGGTAGGAGCTTGAGAAGCGACCGCCGCCCCTAAGAACCACGTCACTGAAATCAAGGTCGATAGATTCAATCTTTCTTGAGGTGTATGACCTAATTCAGATAATAAGGCAAAGAAAGGTGTCACATACATCGTAATGAATAAATAATACAAGGTGATGGATACGATCAAGAAGACCGCATTCCATGGACTTTCTGAATTAAAGGGAGACCAAAACACAAGTACAGTAGATATGGCTACAGGAACCGCTGAATTTCTCATAAATGAGATACGGCGTCCTTTTTTAGATTTACTACGATCGCTTAATGTGGCGATCCAAGGATCTGTGATCGCATCCCAGAAACGACCAAACATCGTAATGGCCCCAATGATACTGACAAAGCCAAAAAATGTGATCTGAGGGATAAAGATAGATATCCCAGATTCTTTCGTTGGGATATAATAGAAAATCAAATACGATCCAATCAATCCAGATAAGAGTGACCATCCGAATTGACCCAAAGCATAAGCAATCTGTTTAGACAAAGGCAGCTTTTCTTTCATGTTTTTCTCCCTACCCTTTCGGGTTTCTTATATAGGTTCTCGCCATATCAATGACGATCTTTACTTGATCCAACTTCCCTATCAATTCATCTTCATCGATGATGTCTCCTCTTAGAGTCAACTTTTGAGCCAAACTCATCAATGTATGCGTGATCGTATAATAGAAGGCTTCTAGATCAAGATCTTTTCTAATGGATCCATCCTTTACACCATCGCTTAAGGACTTCATAAATAATGATTTCGTTGAGCCTATGGTTTGGGCATAGCTCGATAAACGACTTTGATCAATGGATTGACCAACGACGAAATTATCGAAGTATTCTAAATAACGTAGGGCTGATGGAAGCTCAAGATACAGCTGAGATGTAACATTGAGATAACGCATGACTTGATCTAATCCGCTTCCTTTTAGTGATGTATCTTCCTTGATGACATCAAAGTAGGGATTGATTTGATTCTTCCATAAACAATTGGCTGCCGCTAAAGCCAAATCAAATTTCGTTGAGAAATAACGATAGACTGAGGCTACACCTACATCTGCTTTTTGAGCGACCATCAACATGGTTGTATTTTCTATACCTTGGGTGCTAAATAACTCTAACGCAACTAAAACAACTTCATCGATGCGTTGTTGTTTAACCCCTTCTTTAATGAGATCCTTGTCTTTGTTTGATGTCATGTTTTAAATTGATAGTGTGACTATCACTCTTAAGTTGATTATAGCACAGTGTCTCTCGCTCTACACATTGAATTTCGCATAAAATCAGCAGAGTTAAGCTTAGTTCATTGTATGAGCATGATAAATAAGCGTATAATTTTGGTGTTAAACAGGAACCAATCAACATGAACAGTATCATCGAATTCAAAGACGTTAAGAAACATTACAAAATCGGAGAAGTTACCATTGAAGCCCTTAAAGGGGTAGATTTTACAATCAAAAAAGGTGAATTCGTGGTGATCTTAGGTGCCTCTGGTGCTGGTAAATCAACCATCCTTAATCTATTAGGAGGTATGGATACAGCTTCTTATGGGGACATCATGGTTCAGGGCGAAAACATCACGAAATATAAAGATAAGAAGTTGACACAATATCGAAGAGAAAAGATTGGCTTTGTTTTTCAGTTCTACAATTTGATTTCAAATTTAACCGCTTTAGAAAATGTAGAATTCGCTTCGGCTGTTTCGAAAAATGCATTTAGTCCAAAAGATATTTTAGCTAAAGTCGGATTGACTGATCGCGCCAATAACTTCCCTACTCAGCTTTCAGGTGGTGAGCAACAACGTGTAGCCATCGCCAGAGCCGTCGCGAAGAATCCTCTTTTACTTTTATGTGATGAGCCTACAGGTGCATTAGATGACGTGAGTGGACAATCCATATTGAATCTATTAGATGAACTTAATCGAGACCTTCATAAGACCATCGTATTGATTACACATAATGCCCAGATCGCTCAGATGGCCAATAAAGTGATCCATGTGCGTAATGGTTTAGTAGATGAGATCCTGATCAATGAGACAAGAAAGCAAGTCTCGGAGATTGATTGGAAATGAAGCATCTTTTTCTTAGATCCTTACGAGAGATAAAATCTACCTTAGGGCAATTTATCTCCATCATACTTATCATTGCGATAGGAAGCGCTATTTTTAGTGGGCTTTTCTCAACAGTTACTCTTATCGAGTCTTGGTTGAGCGATTATTATACCAGTACGAACTTTGCGGATGCCTGGGTTTATGTAAAACCTGCTGATATTGATCAGATCAAGATCTATCAAAATGACAATCCTGAGATTACGATAGAAGGTCGTGCTTCTTTTCAATTGGAGTCTGTATTAAAGGGTGAATCCGTTACTTATCGTTTTTATACAAAGACTGACATCAATGGATTGATGTTGATGCAGGGAACGACTACTGTAAAAGACAATGAGATCCTAATCGATGCCTCTTTCGCAGAAACCAACCTATTAGAGCTCAACGATGAAATAAATATTCTAGTAGATGATCAAGACTATACCTTCATCATCAAAGGTATCTTCCATAGTTCTGAGTTTGCGTATAAATCTAAAGATTTCTCAGAATCCATCAGTAATAAAAAAGGATTCGGGATCATTTATGCGACACCTGAAGTTTTAAGTGAACTCAATCATCATTCGGATCTTTATAAGGACACCTTGTCAGAAGCAACGATCAAATTCGATGAAGCTCAAGTTAAACTCGATGATGCCCATCAAGTATTGATCGATCAACAAGCCGATTTGGATCTTCAAAAAGCTCAGATCATAGCTGCGTATTCTGCGAATCCACTTATGATGCAACAAATCTTAGCTACATTAGTGCCTTATCAAAAACTTCTAGATGATGCCAAAGCAGATTATGAGCTAGCACTATCTGATTTCCAGATCGAAAAAGCAAATGCTTTATCAGATATAGAAAACCTAACCACGGATATCTTTGAACTTCTAATCAAAGGAAAAACACCTCAAATAGAAGAATTTGTGATATCTCTTGAGACTCAAGATCAATATGTGAATCATCGTTTACGCAAGGATCATCCTGCCTTTACGATGCTAGATAATGTGTTATCTCCTATTAAGGTCATGACGACGATATTTCCTATTTTGTTTTTCTTAGTAGCCAGCATCATCATCTTGATTTCTATGTCTAAAACGATCGAGAATGAACGAACACAGATCGCGATCTTTAAAGCTTTAGGCTTTAAGAAATCTACGATTAGATTAAGTTATCTCTTCTATGGATGGTGGGCTGCGATCATCGGTTCTATACCTTTTGCGCTATTAGGCAATTATATGATTCCTCGAATCTTAATGGCCATCTTTACGACACGTTATAGTATGCCTCCTGTACCGTTTAAGATCTATTGGTCTTATAACTTGATTGCCTTAGGTCTTTCTTTATTCTTCTCTAGTGTTGCGATCTTATTGGCGCTAAGATCCATTCTCAAAGAGATTCCCGCTCAAGGCATGCGTCCAAAAGCACCTAAATCTACTCAACGTTCCTCATTAGAACGTTGGCCTTGGTTTTGGACAAAATTATCCTATACACAAAAATTGATTACTCGTAATATCTTGATGGGTAAAGTCAAGATCCTATTGAGTTCGATTGGGATCGTAGGCTCTATTGCCTTATTGATCACAGGGCTATCACTTAGAAATTCTGCCTCGCAGATGATCAATGGATCGATCAATACCTATAAATTCCAATATGCGATCAAGACTTCTGAAAATATGGAGATCAGTGATCTTCAATTACCAATAGACACAGAAATAATAGAAAGAACTAAGATCTTTGCGGGTGAAAGCGAAGACTTAAGTTTGATCGTTCAAGTAATAGAAACAGATGAACAGTTGCTTGCGATAAAAGATCACTCAGGAAAAGTGATCGAAATGAAAGATGATACGGTCATCATCACAAAAGCCATGGCTATTGTGTTCGATCTTAAGGTTAATGATCGCGTTGATTTTTTCATCGATGATGTGCCCTATTCATTGATCATCACCAACATCAGTAATCAATACCTCAACAAAAGCATCTCCATCAGTTTCAATCAAGCTGAAAGCTTAGGTCTCGATATCAGTACTGATAAGTTTTATGTCTCTACTCCTTCTCAAGAAATCAAACAAGCTGAAGTCGATACCTTACTAGAAGAACCAAGCATCTTAGCTGTAGATACTAAAATCAAATATCAAGATACTGCCAATGAGGTGATGAAGATGCTAAATAGTATCATCATGGTCATTGTTCTTTCTGCACTGCTTCTTTCAATTACAGTCATCTATAATCTGGCTTCGATCAATATTTTCGATCGACAAAGAGAGCTTGCTACCTTAAGGGTATTAGGTTATACCGTAAGAGAAGTTGAAAATCTTGTCTACGCAGAGAATTATCTCCTAACCTTCTTAGGAGCCATAGGTGGATTACCTGCAGGGATTTATCTATCTCAAACGATAGCACGATTGGTTTCAAGTAAAGAATTCATTATGAGTGGTGAAATAAGCTCTCTTATCATTGCATTATCACTCTTTGCGGGTTTCTTCTTTACCTTTATGACCAACCGTATCTTAAGAAGAAAGATCGTAATGATCAAATTGGTAGAATCTCTTAAAGCTGTTGAATGATCAAATAAAAAGTCAGAAATTCTGACTTTTGTTTATTTACCCATCTCACTGACATAGGCATTTCTTATGATCTCAACGAATTGTTCAATTGGTTGAGCTCCAGGAATCACCGATTTTTTATTGATTCTAAAATAAGGAACTCCTCTGATGTTCATCGCTTTGGCTTCTGCGATATCCGATAAGACTTGATCTTTAAGCTTATCTGAATACAACATCGCTTTGATCTCATCCTTATCCATACCTACGGATTCTCCTAGACTTCTTAAGTAATCGAAATCTGCTAGATTTTTACCAGTGGTAAAATAAGCATCATACAGCGTCGCATTGAGAATTTTCGCTTGAGCTTTGTCTGCCATTTTTAGTAAACGATGGGCATCAAGAGTGTTGGTTGCCTTAACGATATCATAGTTATATGTAAGTCCAATCGCAGCCGCTTTATTGACCACATTGCTCATCATAGCCTTGGCTTCAGTCAAAGAAACTCCATATTTTGCCGCTAGTGCTTCTGTGGTGCTTTGACGTGCGACCTTAGGTGCTGATGGATCCAGTTGATATGCTTTATAAATGATTTCTACTTTATCTGTTAGTTTAAGTTCAGCTAACGCTCTTTCAAGATGTACTTTACCTATGTAACAAAACGGACAATTATAATCAGACCATATTTCAATTTTCATAAAAAACCTCACTTACTTGTATATTATACGATAAAGTGAGGTCTTATTGTGTTTTTAAGCTTGAATCAAAGTTCGAAATCGTTATCTACCTTAGCTAAGAGAACCACATAATTATGTCCATAGACCTTAGCGCATTTTGGACATGTCGTATAAAATAGGAAGACTTCATTCAGACTTCGGCCTTTCTGACGAAGCTCCTCATCGAAATCTTTCATCCAAGTCGATATATTTTTAAAGTCGCCATCCTGGACTCTACAATAATATCTTCCTTCTACTTTTTGAGAAGGATATTGTGGTACTGGTCCTTTAACCAGAAAATAGTGATCACATTTAAACGCTGAGATATCTTGAGATAAGATCAAATAACGATCTGAATACGCTGTCTTGGCCTCATCTATGTCTTTTTGGACCTTGGTCATGACTTTATCTAGATTAACAGGGACATACATGAAGCTTTTTGATTGAGCTTTAATAAACGAATAGGCACTAAAATCATAAATCATCTTATCCCATTTTTCAGGATGAAAAATCGGACAACAATCTGTAACCTTATCTTCATTAGAAAATGATGGGATTTCAGTCATAATGATCATAGAGATTATCTCCTTAACCCCATTGTAGCGCACATTTTTTAAATGTGAAGTATTACAATTCAATAAAAAAGGTCCTTAGTAGGACCTAATAGGATTGTTGTAATTAATTAAACCATTTTTCTATCTTCAGCATATCTTTAACTTCATCTAAGTCGATCCTAATATCAAATTCACCTTCACTAAAGTCCATCGCTGGGCCTGTATTATCATAGTTAGAAAGGTGAAGATAACGGTTTATGCCATCTTCGACAAGGGAAACTTGAAGTGTATCAATCAATTCATCTAGATCATAAGTCTCAAAGAGATAATCCTCTATATATTTGGTCAAGACTGTTTTTAGATATGTTCGGTAATCTGAACCAGCTTTAAAAATATCGTTGTATCCAATGATACTGCCATCTTGTCTATAGGTTCTTTCAGTTCTGATTACACCAGCATCCATTCCTTGTGTATTGATGTTAACTTTAACAGTCATATAAGGACCTACTGAAACAGCTTCAAAAACATAATATAGGCTTTCTATATTGGTGTAGATCATCTTATTTATGGTAGTTTTACCTTGATTAATCAATTTATCTCTAAGTTTTACAAAGGTCGAAGATAATTCATCATCACGAGTGATACTCTTGACGATCTTTACCCCATTGATTGTTTCAGTTTCTGTCGTAGTGTTATTAGGATAGAGATAGTTGTTTTGAGTACCAACTATCTTATTTGTAAAAAGAGAATCATCTGAAGTCATAAAACGTTGACCAAACGCCAGAATTGAACTTATTTTCGAGAATGGAATATAAACACAAGTTGGGTTGGTGAATTCTGTATATTCTTGATCAAAGCATAGGTGAATACCTTCGTAATATAATCCAAAATCCACATCTCCTCTGATACCTCCAAAGCCACCTTTATAAGATGAAGTATTCCAATCTAATTGATTAAATTCAGGGTCAACTTTAGATAATAGATCCAATAAAACCAATTCGTTGATTGCTTGGACATAATTACTTCCATTGATGAACAAGTCACTGAAATTTATCTCATCTCCAGTATTCAAATCGATGTTGATCTGATCACTTACATACAAATCACTAAAAGCACGACCCACACTTGGAGGTACATTGGTAATGAAATCAAGATAAAAAGCTAGAGATAAAATATTGTTATAGTTAAACTGTGCATAAACACTGATACTGAGTGATTCCACAATTGTTGTTTCAAGTGGATACTTTACATACATCCCTTCATATGTTGGGATAAGTTTAAAGTCAGCATACTTCTTATACTCAATGATCTTATTGGCAATCAATTGATTGATTGAAGATTCAATAGATTCATCAACCAAGCCATCTAGAACCAAACTTGTGTAACGGATTCTAACGCCTTCACTGGTAGTCTCATAATTCTCCCAATTATATGTCTCAAAGAAATTGTTGTTGATAAACCGAGTCGCAGTATCCGTTGATGATACTGTTCCTTTTGGTTCCTCAAAAGGAATAAACGTAGGTTTACTGAGATCAGGTAATTCAGGAAGAACTTCCACTTTTGGAGCACAAGAGCTTAAAAGCAAGCCACTTAATATAAGAATGAAGATCTTCTTCATTTAAGTTTTACGTATCCAGCATTTTCCATCAATTGCTGGCCTTCATCACTTAAGATATAGTTTACTATTCTTATCGCATCTTTGTCGGTTTCTGGATCAACACAGTAGACCGCATAATAGTTGGTTCTAATTGGATATGATCCATTTGAAATGGTGGTAGGTGTAGGAGCGATCCCATCGACTTTCAACATCTTTACTTTAGGGTTGTATTCCATATCAGTCACATAGTAATAGAAAGAGTAACCTATCGCATCGGGTTTATTGTCATATTGAGAGACTGAAGAAATCAAACCTTGCATCGCATCTTCGATCCAATCTAACGGAGGATTCATCGGTGTAAGATCTTTCATAACGAGATCTAGAAATCCAGTTTGAGATCCAGAATTGACAGGTCTTTGAAGGGCTCTTATTACCACATCTTGTCCACCTAATTCTTTCCAATTTGTAATCTCACCTGAATAGATCTTTTGGATCTGTTCAAAAGTCAAAGAATCGATAGGGTTATCTATATTGGTCAAAAAGACAAAAGCTTCTGAGACGATAGGTGTGATCTGTAACTCGCATTGTTTCTTTATGGCATAGGTTGATTCTTCTATTGAAGGACCTGTCACAAAAATCAAATTGGCTTTATGATCGATAAGATTCACATAAGCTTGATGGGTCTTATTATGTAGGACATAGGGTCTTACTTCTTCTACTGTTTTACGGGTCAAGGTCGCCATCAATGCTTCTGATAAAGGAATCGTGACGGTTGAGCCATCGATCACAGGATAAGTGTCCATGGTAAAGAGTGGTCTAATCTCAACTACCTCTTTTGGCGTACATCCCCCCAATAAAATCACCATTAAAATTAGTATTATTTTTCTCATTTTTCCACCTCATTGTTATATTTTATCATAAATTTGTATTTCTAAAAAATAAAAAACCTCTTATAAACAAGAGATTTAATAGAGGTATTTCACAAGGAAACTAAGTTTAGGATGATTTCTCATCTTAACCACAACAATCGAGAACAATAAGGATAAGATAAATACAAACAAGAATCTAATGACACTATGAAAGGCCGTATAATCTTGAAAATACAGTGGGAAAACAATATTGAATAGGATCAGAAACAATGGATGACTAAAGAAGATGACTGTACTTGAATCTCTTATGAATTTATAGTCCAATTTAAACTTAAGATCTAGTCCTAATAAGAACTGAAACCCAAAATACGCTGTTGGGATCAAGCCAATCATGATGTTGTAGTCATTGGGTTGAGAATAGAACCTTAATGAGAAGGCTTCCCAAGTGAGAAAAAGTAACGAAATCAAAGTATAGATGCCTGCTTTTAAAGGTCTAAGATGATGTTCACGTTGACTCATCACCGCACCTAAGGTCACAAAAAACAAGGCAAATAGAAGTCCATTACGTGTCGTATTCATCAAGAAGAAGATGGTTTTATAAAACGCTACAATCCAAGGAAATCCTTGAACCAAACCAAAATATGAATCCCCAAACATCCCAATGAGATAAAACACTAATGCTATTCCTAAAAGTTTATTCAAACCAATTTTAGGTCCCAAATAACTTAAGATCGTCAACGAGAAAATAACGGATGGGAAAAACCATAGATGTAGATATGTCCCATAGATGGTTGCCCAATAGGCATAGGCCAATATAAATAAAGGCAAAGGTATATTGGATCCTATGTAGTAGCGATTGACCACATCGAATAGATACACTAAGCTCCAAACCAAATATACCGCTAGTAGTCGTTTAATGGTCTTATAGTAATATTCGTTGACTGTAAATTTTCCTACCTTAATCGTTGAAGTGCCTCTTTTATAGTAAAAGAAATACCCTGAGATCATAAAAAACATAGGGACTGCATTTCTAGAGAGGATTTGAACCAATATAAAGTTAGGGGTAATACTGATCGATTTTAATGGTGAGGTATGAACCGCAATGACGAAAATAGCCAAAATGAACTTGCCTACATCCAAACCATTCGCGTGCTTGTGGAGGATTCGTGAACTCATGAGACCTCTTTCGAATTAGGTTAAGGTTAGTTTATTCGAAAAAAAGCCTTTTGTATAGTAGTGAAAAGATAAAGCACTACAATATGTCCATCTTTTATCAGATTTTCACAATAGATGATGATGTGTTAAAATAAGAATGCTTATTTTATGAAACGAGGAACTTATGATTCAATCATATAAAGGAAAATTCCCTCAATTGGGGAAGAATGTATATATCGCACCTACTGCGACAGTCGTAGGAGATGTGATCTTAGGTGATGATGTCTCTGTTTGGCCTTCAGCGGTCATTAGAGGAGACATGAATACGATCATCATAGGGGCTAGAACCAATGTTCAAGATGGGGCTGTGATCCATGTGGATATGGATACAGCTGTCGTTATTGGATGCGATGTCACGCTTGGACATTTGGCTCACGTTCATGGGGCCAATGTGGAAGATGAAGTGCTCATTGGAAGTGCATCCATCGTTTTAGACAAAGCCCTAATCAAGACCCATGCGATGGTTGCGGCTGGTGCCTTAATTACACCCAATAAAGTTGTTGAATCGAATACCTTGGTTGCAGGAGTGCCTGCCATCGTTAAAAGAAACATCACTGATGATGAAATAAAACACATCAGAAGCAACGCTGCTGAATACATAACCATGAAGAATCAGTATCTACTGGATGAGAAAAACAATCGATAAAAATCAAAGGATCCCTAAGGATCCTTTAGTTTACTTCAGATTTGATTTCTGCCTTCTTAAAGTAATGACGTTTTAGATACAAAGCAAATAGAGCGATACTCATCAAGATGATAGAGATAACGAATTTCCAAGATGAGACAGGATGATCAATAGGTCTCCCAGGTTCAATGATTTGGATAGAGGTCGCATGGATATCCATTTCTCCTCCATGTTCAATACAAGAGCGTTCAAAGACCCCTACTACTCTGATCTTATCACCGATGTTGAAATAATCTCCAAACACTTTCAACTCAGTTGTTTGGTCTAGTCTTAGATAAACACCGATGGCATTGGTTCCATCGTTGACATTTATCCATGCATTGTCACCACGTTCAAGGACTTCACCTAATATTTCCCCTTCTATGATGACCGTTTGTTGATCACGAGTAAGACTATGTTCAATCAAGTAATTGATTGTATTGACAGGGCTATTGGTGAGCGTGATTGATAAAATTAGACCTAGTAGCGTCTTAACCATTGTTTCGCTCCTTTGAACATTAAGCCAATCAAGGCTAAAACAGAGATAAATTCTAGTCGTCCTAAATACATAGCCATCATGTAGTACCACTTCATCAAGGTTGGCATTTGTGCAGATATGATACCAATAGATAAACCAACATTACCTGAAACAGAAGCTACCTCAAAAGCAGACTCCGCTAGCGGATATCCATAGGCAGTAGTAATAATAACGCCTCCTGCAAACATAACAAGATATAAGATCGCTACAGCAGCTGAAGATCTAAATACCGCATCATCTAAAATGAGATCTTTGATGTGATGATATTTAACCACTTTGACTGAATTTTCACCACTGACCAATTTCTTGATATCAGAGACTATACCTTTGAAAATGATCCCTACTCTTAATCCTTTTATACCACCTGCAGTAGAGCAAGCAGAGCCCCCAATAAGCATCGCAATGACCATAACAGTAATGCCTAAGCCTCCCCATTCAAGCGCGAATTGTCTCGCATATATAGAGCCAAAACCAGTTGTGGTATGTGCAGATAAGACGTTATAGACAACTCTTCTAAATAAGGCAATCCCATCAGAATAAACACCAGCGTTTTTCAATGCAAATACAGCCAAAGCTGTGCCTAATAGTGATGTGATCGTAAAACTAATAACTTCTATGTTTTTGAAGAATTCTTTTCGTTTGCCTTGAATCAACGCAAAATGAAGTCCAAAGTTAAACGATCCAATTATGAAGAAAACCATACCGATGAGTTCAAATCCAAAATCATGGTAGTACATTACATTTTGTAAATTAGGAGCAAAGCCTCCAGTACTCCAAGCAGCTTCAAATATATATAAGGCATGAAAGAAAGCTGAGAGTGGTTGAAGACCTAAACCCATGGCTGAAATCCATAAAACCAGAGTTCCTATAGCCAAATAGACCATACTGATCTTCCATATCCATTGGCTTGTCCCTTTAACGTTGGGCATCAAAGCGATATCTTTACCTTCTCCTACATAAAACTTATAAGCTGAGCCCATCTCTTTAACGAAGAAGCTCAAAGCTAAGACCACCATTCCTTGACCACCAACAAAGGTCAACAAATGTCTCCAAAAGTTGAGTGCTTGTGATATATGATCAAGGTCTTGGAGAAGAAAAACACCAGTGGTCGTAAAACCACTCATGACATCAAAACAAGCATCAAGATAGGAAAGCATATGACCACTCAACATATAAGGGATCGCTGCCAACATTGTCAGGATGATCCAAGTCAATGATGCAACGGTCAATCCATATCTTAAGTTGATAGAGTTTTTGATTTTTTTCGTTTCTGCGCCATAAGTCATCATTCCTATCGCAATGATTGCCGAAATCGAGAAATTTAGAGTGAAGTCGAGTGCACTGTTAAAATCCTTATATAGAAGAGCAACAGCTACAGGCAGTAGGTTTAGAAAACTAAAACCCAGTATGATATAGCCTGTATAGTACAATACGATCTTTAAACCTTTGAATTTATCTGTCATAGCAACAACCCTGCGATTACCAAAGCATAAAGCACCATTAATCCTAAAGTAAATAAGATCTCAAAGAGGTATCCTTTAAGGTAAAACCATTCCTTTTTCATAGATGAGCCTTTAAATGATCCACAGCTTCATGATTACCTACAACCATAACGATGTCATCTTTTAGAATCTTGGTATCACCTTTTGCGTAGATGACCTCATCTTTACGAATGACTGAAATCACTACTAGGTTACCTGGTAGTTTGATGTCTCTGATGAACTGATTACCCCAACTGTTTTTTGCTCGTATAAACACTTCAGCGAGGACCATATTTCCTTTATCAAAGGTTTGAATAATCTTAACATTATCACTGTTCATTTCGTTGTTGATCATACTGGCGATGACTTCGGTTGAACAAACAGTCTTATCTACACCCAACTGATTGAACATCTTAATGTTCTTAGGGTTATTAATTCTAGCGATGGTCTTGCTTTTCCCAAAACTGACTTTAACAATTTGGCATATTACAAGATTTTCTTCATCATTTCCCGTTACTGCTGCAACGATCTCACTGTTTTGTATTCCAGCATCAGTGAGTATAGAAATATCTGAACCATCTCCACATAGGACTTCAATATTCAATTCCTTTGAAATCAATTCTGCTCTATCACGATCTTTCTCTATTAACGTAACTTTGGTGTTGTGTTCCAAAAGTGTTTTAACAAGAAAATACCCTACTTTTCCTCCTCCAATAACAAGTGCCTTCATAATTAATTCTCCTTCACGAGTAGATCCATCAAAGCTTGACGATCACG
>JAAXXT010000047.1 GCA_013334325.1 Erysipelotrichaceae bacterium
CCCCGTGGACCGCAATGATGACTGGATAAGTTCCTGTCCCATCACTTGGTAAATAAATATCGCATTTTTCCGAAGATGATTTCTGAGCATACACCACATCGGTAAATTCGGTTGTTTCTGTTGGGTCTTCCGCAGCAGCAGTACATGCGCTTAAGACCATACACATCATAGTGCTCATTAGGCAGATCGATTTTAGTCTAAAAGATTTCTTTTTCACAAACTAGGCTCCTTTTTCTTAATAGAAGATAACCTACATAATATAGTCAGTATGGTTTGTTACGACAATTCTTATTGCTACCCTATATATTCCTTTATAGAATAAATCGATGTTTATGAGACTTAATATCGTTTTAAATGATCATATACATGAGTAGATTTAAATTTCCCATGAAAAAGCCCTTATCGAATAAGGGCCTCTTCAGTATATAAATGGGATTAATTTTAATGGTGCACCAGACGGGACTTGAACCCGTACGAATAAATCACACGCCCCTCAAACGTGCGCGTCTGCCAGTTCCGCCACTGGTGCATACTTCTATAAATCTTCAATAAAGGATAGTTGGCGCGACCGACGGGAATTGAACCTGTGACCTAGTGCTTAGGAGGCGCTCGCTCTATCCAACTGAGCTACGGCCGCATTGGTCGGAACGACGCGATTTGAACGCGCGACCCCTACCACCCCAAGGTAGTGCACTACCAAGCTGTGCTACGTCCCGATGCCTGTATATTATACACATTCTTTTTTAGTTTGTCAGTAGAAAACATCAAAACCCTTCTCATTTAAAGGCGTTTTATCACACTATAAAAAATGCCTAAAAAGACAAGATCTTTCTCTTATGTTTTATTGAATAAATACCCAAAAATAGGCAAACAGTCTAATATTGATGAAATGCACACTATCTAGGGTTGTTTATAGACTTTAAGGTATGATAAACTACTTAAAAGGAGGACCTCTCAAAAAAGAGAAGATGTTGTAGTTATAGTTATAGCGCCCGGCTGCAATGGCAGTGACGAGGAAAGAGGAGTATCGAAAGTTTCGGCGGATGCCTCTTCGGCAAATAGTGTGTCGTTAAATGAAGGACAAATTAACAGAGCCTTCTTATCACTTATGAAAGGAATTTATAATTATGTGCGGAATAGTTGGAGTTGTTTCTCAACAACAGGCTGCCGATGTTTTAATCACGGGATTAAGACAATTGGAATATAGAGGTTATGATTCAGTAGGTTTATCGATTTTTGAAAATGGGGTCATAAAGACTGTAAAGACCCAAGGCCGTATCGATAATTTGGTCAAAAAATTAGAAACGCATCCATTAAATGGAGGCGTTGGGATAGGACATACGCGTTGGGCTACTCACGGGGAACCTTCTGATGTGAATTCTCATCCTCATGGGAATCATCGTGTATCCTTGGTCCATAATGGGATCATTGAGAATTATCTTTTCATCAAAGCTCGTATGATTCGTAAAGGCTATACTTTTGAATCCGCAACGGATACAGAAGCTTTGGCGAAATGTTTAGATTATTATTATGTTCAAAAAGGCAATCCAATCGATGCGATAAGAAAAGTCTTAGAAAAGATCAGAGGATCATACGCAGTAGGCATGATCTTTGATGGTCATCCTGATCAGATCTATGCGATCAGAAAAGATTCTCCTTTGATCGTAGGTATAGGCAAAGGCAGAAATTTCATCGCTTCAGACATCACTGCGATCTTAGATTATACACGTGATTATTATCTACTTGAAGAAGGCGAGATCGCCATCGTTGAGAAAGACAAGATCACCATCTTAGACAATGATCTAGAAGAGATCCATAAAGAAATCCAAAGTGCTTCTTGGGATAGACAATCAGCTGAAAAAGAAGGTTATCCTCATTTTATGTTGAAAGAGATCCATGATCAACCTAAGGTACTCATGAATGCGATCAATCCTAGACTAAAGGATTATAAGATCGATTTTACCGATGAAGGACTCAGTGATGATTTCTTAAAATCGATTACTAAGTTTCATATGGTGGCCTGTGGAACAGCTATGCATGCTGCGATGATCGGTAAACATATGATTGAACAGGAAGCTCGTATTTCTGTCGATGTCCATATCGCCAGTGAATTTAGATATGGTCAACCTATTTTAAACTCAAGTGAAGTCGTTATGGTGATCTCTCAATCAGGAGAGACTGCGGATACTTTAGCAGCTTTACGTTTAGCGAAATCTCATGGGATAAAAACCATCGCTGTGGTCAACGTGGTAGGGTCCAGTATCGCAAGAGAAGCTGATGTGGTCTTATATACTTGGGCAGGCTTAGAGATCGCAGTAGCCTCTACAAAAGCTTACTTCGTTCAATCAGCTTTATTGACTTTATTGGCTAAGAAACTACAACGTCTACATGGATTATGCACTGATGCTGAAATTGCTTTGTTTATTGAAGATCTTCATAAGATCCCCGATTTGGTTTCAGGCATTCTTAATGAACAAGAACACATCAAACAATTGGCTTCGTTGATCGTAAGCCAACGTTCATTATTCTTTATTGGAAGAAGCTTGGATTATGCCTTATCTTTAGAAGCTTCATTGAAGTTAAAAGAGATCTCATATATCCATTCTGAAGCTTATCCTGCAGGTGAACTAAAACACGGCACCATCTCTTTGATCAGTGATCATGTCCCTGTCGTTGCGTTAGCCACCCAAGAAAAACTCTTTGAGAAGATCATCTCTAACATCAAAGAAGTCAAGGCAAGAGGCGCAAACGTTTTCCTATTCGCCTTAGATGATCCAATGTTTGAAACCGATGTGGCAGACCATATCTTCATCATCCAAAAGGTCCAGCCTTCTCTTATTCCTTTGGTTGCGATCATTCCTCTACAACTCTTTGCGTATTATGCCTCCGTTTTGAAAGGTTTAGATGTCGATAAACCAAGAAATTTAGCGAAATCTGTGACCGTAGAATAAAGCCTTGATATAATAGATTCATGAACTTAACCATCTTTATCTCATTCTTTGTATTCATCTTTGGCCTCATCATAGGTTCCTTTCTGAATGTCTTGATCTACAGGATCCCTTTAAAGTTGGATTTCGTTAAAGGAAGATCCTTTTGTCCATCATGTCATCATGAACTAGGTGCCTTTGATCTGTTTCCTGTTTTCTCTTATGTTTTCCTAAAAGGTAAATGTCGATACTGTCATGAGAAGATATCGATAAGATATCCTTTGATCGAACTTTTAACTGGAGTCTTATTTACTTTAGTCTATCTTCGTTTTGGATACAGTTTAAATACAGTATTTGGGCTCTTATTGACTGCGACCTTGGTGGTCTTATCGATGATCGATCATGATACGATGGAATTCGATGATGGATTCTCCATCTTTATACTTATCTTAGGTGTGATCTCGATGATCGTTTATTTGCCTAATCCTATGACGACCATCTTTGGGATGTTTGTGATCAGCTTACCTATGTATGGGATCGCTGTCTTGACTGGAGGATTTGGAGGTGCAGACATCAAATTGATGGGTGCAGCAGGTCTTCTCTTAGGTTTCCCAAACATCATCGTTGCTTTCTTTATAGGGGTCTTATCTGGTGGGATACAGGCCATCCTCTTACTTAAAAAAGGGAATGACAAGAAAACGATGATGCCTTTTGGACCTCATTTAGCTTTAGGGATCTATTTGGCTTTCTTAGTTGGAAAGCCCATTCTAGACTGGTATCTTGGATT
>JAAXXT010000008.1 GCA_013334325.1 Erysipelotrichaceae bacterium
TAAGAGCCTTATTGACTACTTTAGGAGTCGTCATCGGAGTAAGCAGTGTAATATTATTGTTGTCTTTAGGCAACAGTGCCAAAGCAGAAGCAGAGAAACAGATCCGTTCGATTGGATCCAATCTCATCTATGTGACAGTATCTGATCCTATAGGGGTCTTACCTACGATCTGGTTAGATGAAATCAAAGATTCCGCTAAGATCGCTTATTATAGTCCTATGGTCCAAAGACCAGTCAACTATGATGTCATCGGAACCAATGTGGAAGTCACCATAAGTGGTGTCAACGAAGATTATGATTATGTATCTTCCTTAACGATGACTTCAGGACGCTTTCTAAGCAGTTTAGATATGAAAAGCAATTATCCTGTAGCTGTCGTAGGATCTAAGATCGCCGATAGTTTATTTGGTGGAGCTGATCCTATTGGACAGATCTTGGTCATCAATGGGGTTCCTTTTGAGATCGTCGGAGAAGTCTCCGCTCGAGGTCAAAGTTTCTCAGGTGACAATGATATGTTGGTGTATATATCGTATGATTATGCGCTCAACTTATTTTCAGGAAGAGCCTTTATGACCAGTTACTACATCACTTCGACTTCAGAATCTACTGTCAATACGACATTAGCTAAAGTATCAACGTATTTAGACTCTGTTTTACCTTCAAGTTCCTTATATAGAGCGTTTAGTCAATCTCAGATCTTAGGCATCATGGATACCTTGATGAGCCTATTGACCAGTCTATTGGCCGGTATTGCCTCGATATCTCTACTTGTCGGTGGTATAGGGATCATGAACATCATGTTGGTTACGGTAAGAGAAAGAACACGAGAGATCGGTATAAGAAAAGCCTTGGGCGCTAAACGCTCTCAGATCTTGTTTCAATTCTTGATCGAAGCCGTTATTATCACTCTATTGGGTGGTTTGATTGGTTTAGGCATTGCTTATATTGGTGCCTTCCTGATATCGGTTCTGAGTTCGTTTACAGTAACCATTGGATTAGACACGGTTGCCTTAGCCTTATTATTCTCAATCTCGATTGGTTTGATCTTTGGGATCTATCCCGCCAACAAAGCCAGTCAGTTGGAACCAGTAGAAGCCTTACGTTACGAATAAACAAAAAGGCCTTCAGTACTTACCGCTTAAAAGTGGACAGTATAGAAGGACTTTTTTTAGTTGTTGACAGCGTGATGGATCTCTGGAGTTTCCATAGTGATCGGTAATACCAAAGCACCTATCGATTGAAGGTAATTCAAGATCTCAGGTAAAGCATCTAGAGTAGCTTGATGATTCTTACTGTCATGCATCAAGACCACATTGATACGAGTGGATTTAATGTTTCTAGTTACGTTATAAATGATCTTTTCGGTAGTAGTATCATTGCTTCCATCTCCAGAAGATACATTCCAATCGAAGTAATGGAATCCTTTTTGGGTGGCTAAAGTCGTGACTTTGGTCATGATCCCAGGATTGAAGTCACTGCTGGTATTTGAAGAACCTCCAGGAAACCTAAAGATCATCGATGTTGAACCCGTTACTTCCTTTACCCAAGACTGAACTGAATATAGATCATTGAAGTAATTGGTCGTTGAGGCATAGATCACATTATAATTGTGGCTTGCGGTATGAAGCGCAATCGTATGTCCTTTTTGATAAGCTTCTAGCATGATAGGCTCAAACTCTGGTTTCTTAGTCCATACAAAGAAAGTAGCTTTTACTTTATAGGTCTCTAATACATCTAAAACATCTAATGTAAGTGAACTAGGCCCATCATCGAAGGTCAAATAAACGATTGCCTGAGCTTCATCGGTAACGATGACTTCTCTTGTCTTGGTTGTTGTGTTATCATTCTCATCGCTTACTGAATAAGTAACTGTATAAGTCCCTAAAACTGAAGTCTGAATATTATTTGTGATGATGATTTTAGAAGATACATCCCCGCAATTGTCTTCAGCGAGAGCTCCATACTCTATATATTGGGAATCTTTTTGGATTTTGATGGATTCTGAACCTATTAAATCTAAGGTAGGAGATTGTGTATCTTCAATACTAAAACCTCTAGTCAATTCGGTTAAATTACCTGATTGATCACTCACTTTATACATAAAACCATTTTTAATAGGACTTACGATGATGGATGAACTTAGATCCCCATCATAATTATCCAAGGCACTAAAGCCTTCTTCTAAATAATTCTTACTTAAACAAACAAGGTTTTCTTCTGAACCATTTAAAGTGATCACTGGAGCAGTCGTATCTACGACATTTACGACTCTTTCTAAACTTACGACTTTATCTTTGAGGGTGGTCGTATAGGTGAGGGTATAGGTACCTAAAGTATCGCTATCTACGAATCCATCGATTAGAACGCTTTGATTGTCTTTGATGTAGTAGCCAGGATCTACATAATCTGTATGGACCTCAAGATTGATTTTTGTTTTACCTTTCAAATAAAAATCACCTTTACTACAGGACACTAAAATCAGTAAAGTTGAAAGTGAAATCAAAATTTTAAGAAAACTGGTCAATGGTTTCTTCATTGACATCATTATAACAAAAAAGGTTCACTCTTAATACGAGGGAACCTTTTTATAGGTTAATTGTTGATGTGATGATGGATTTGAGGTGTCTCCATCGTGATTGGTAAGATGACTGCGTCGATGGATTTAAGATAATCTAAGATGGGTCTTAAGGCAGCGACCGATTCATCATGACTGGCACTATCGTGCATCAAGACGACATTATTACGACCTGGTCTACAATTGATGGTCACATTATAAATCATCTGGGCTGTGGTTGTTTTTGAATTACCATCACCGGAAGAAATATTCCAATCGAAGTAATGGAAACCTTCATCTACAACCATTTGAGTCAATGTGGTCATTATACCTGGATTGAAACTACTGGACATATTGGAAGATCCTCCAGGAAAACGATAGATATAAGATTTGACACCAGTGACGCTTTCTACCCAATCTTGAACCAAGTAAAGATTAGCAAAGAAAGCTTCCGGTGAAACATAAATGGTAGAAGCGGTATGACTATAGGCATGAAGTGCCACAGTATGACCTTCTTGATAGGCTCTAAGCATGATTGGTTCATATTCAGCGCTTTTCTTACCTACAAAGAAAGTCGCTTTGACCCCGTATTCTTTTAAGATATCTAGTACTTCTAGAGTTCTATAACTTGGCCCATCATCAAAAGTCAGATAAACCACAGTTTGGATATTATCCGTGACTTCAACTTCTCGAGTAACACTTGATGTGTTTCCTGATTGATCTTTGGCAGTATAGGTGACTGTATAGGTCCCTAAAACAGCTGAATTGATGTTGTGGGTAACCACGATGTTTTCAGAGACATCATCGCAATTATCGGTAGCGCTCGCCCCAAACTCATAATAATCTGCGTTCTGATGAAGCAAGATATGATCATAACCAATTAACTTTATCACAGGAGATTGTGTATCTTCGATCGTAAATAATCGAGTGATCTCAGCGAGGTTGGATGAACTGTCTAAGACACTGTATTTTAGCCCATTGCTTACTTGTGTGATTTGGACCAAAGGACTAAGGTCTCCATCGTAATTGTCCAAGGCTGTAAAACCTTCTTCTTGATAGTCATGATTTGGACAAAGGATTGATTGTTCTGAACCAATTAAGGTGAGCTGAGGAGCTGTCGTATCTACGACATGTACAACTCTTGTTAGACTTTTTTCTTTTTTATTGAAAGTCGCTGTATAGGTGATGGTATAATCGCCTAGTTTATCGACATCTAGTGTACTATTGATTGAAACAGGGGCTTCTTTTTTAGTATAAACTCCAGGTTCTGTATAAGATGAATGGACTTCTAGGGTGATTTCTTCCTCTCCTAACAAGTAAAAAACATTCTCTGTACAAGATACAGAAATCAAAGCAATAGAGAGTATAAGAAGACTTTTTATTAAAAGAGTAAAGTTTTTATTCATTACTAATATTATATCAAAAATCTAGATTATCTTTTTAGCTTTCAGGTTCAAATTGACTTAAATAGAGTGAAGTATAGAAACCGTTTTGTTTCATCAGTGACTCATGAGTGCCTTGTTCAATGATGGCACCATGATTCATAACCAATATGAGATCTGCATCTTTGATCGTTGATAAACGATGAGCGATGATGAACGAGGTCTTATTACCCATGAGTTTTTCCATGGCTCTTTGAATCAAGACTTCAGTACGTGTATCTACAGAAGAAGTGGCTTCATCGAGGATAAGAATTGAAGGATTCGATAAGAAAGCTCTTGCGATCGTTAGAAGTTGTTTTTGACCAGAAGATATGTTATTCGCTTCTTCATTGATCAGAAGATTGTAGCCCTCAGGCAAGGTTTGAACGAAATGATCGACTTTGGCTGAATCGGCTGCTTTGAGCATTTCTTCTTTAGTAGTTGTAGGATTAGAAAACATGATGTTTTCTTGGATGGTCCCATTAAACAACCAGGTATCTTGAAGTACCATCCCAAAAATGTTTCTTAAATTATTACGAGATAGATCTCGTATATCGACCCCATCGACTTCAATGGAGCCTCCTAAGACATCATAAAATCTCATCAAAAGATTAATTAGGGTCGTTTTACCAGCACCAGTAGGACCTACGATGGCGACACGTTGACCTGGTTGAACAGTGATGTTGAGTCCTTTGATAAAGATATTGTCACTGGAATATCCAAAATCGACATTTTTAAATGAAACAGCACCTTTGACTTCTGGTAAGACTTGATCTGCCTCATCTTGGACTTCATCAGGTTCATCGATAAACTCAAACACGCGTTCAGCTGAAGCCACAGTGCTTTGAAGGACAGTACCGATATTAGCGACTTGATTGATGGGTTGAGAGAAGTTACGAATGTATTGGATAAAGGCTTGGATAGAACCAACTTTAAGCTTACCTTCAATAACCAAGATCGCACCCAAGACACTGACTGCGATATAGGAAAGATTAGAAACCAAGGAAATAATGGGCATCATCGTTCCGCCTATGGTTTCTGACTTCCAAGATTCCATAAAGTAATTCGTTGAAAGTTTCTCAAAGGCATCTGTTTGTTTGGATTCTGCATTGAAGACTTTGATGATAGGATGATTAGAGAAAGACTCTTCAATATGACCATTGAGTTGACCTAAGATACGGGTTCTCGCTCTGAAGTATTTTTGACCGAGTTTTACGATCCTAGTTACCAAGTAGAGACTTATAGGCAAAGAAATAAGCGCGATCAAAGTCATTTCAAAAGAGATCGTCAACATCATGATCAAGATCCCTACGACTGTAGTAATGGCTGTGATGACTTGAGTGATGGATTGCTGAAAGGATTGAGATATCGTATCGACATCATAGGTGATGCGTGATAAGACATCCCCAATAGGTTCAGTATCGAAATATTTTAGTGGTAAACGATTGATCTTCTCAGTAATTAAGAGCCTTAGATTAAAGGTGATCTTTTGAGTTACCTTAACCATAATGTAAGATTGAAGATAATTAAACAAAGCACTACCTACAAATAAGAAGACAAGTATATTGATGATAGAATGGACATAATCTAAATCGATGTGGGCACCAGGTACATTGTTTGCCATTTGAAACAATCCATCAGCGATCTTCGAAGTAATATTTCCTATGAGTTTAGGTGATATGATCCCAAATATAGTGCCTAGTATGGCCATAATGATCACCAAGATCATTTGAAATATATAAGGTGAAGTAAAATCGAATAAACGTTTAACTGTCTTATTAAAATCCTTAGGTTTGACGACCGCTGTACGCATCGCCATCATTGGACCTCCGCCGCGTGTCATATCATTTCCTCCTGACTTAATTGAGAAGAGGCAATTTCATAATACACAGGACAGGTCTTTAATAGATCATGGTGTTTACCTATTCCTGAAATACGGCCTTGTTCTAAAACAATGATCTGATCTGCATGCATGATCGTTGAGACTCTTTGTCCTACGATAAATAAGGTACTATTGCCTACTTCTTTATGAAGGGCTTTTCTTAGAGCTGCATCTGTTTTGAAATCTAATGCAGAGAAAGAATCATCAAAAATATAGAATGAGGCTTCTTTTACCAAAGCTCTTGCGATAGAAAGTCTTTGTTTTTGTCCACCTGATAGATTGGTTGCATTTTGAGATAACCTAAAGTGATATTGATCTTCTTTTTCTGAGATGAATTTCGCAGCTTGGGCAGTTTCAGCAGCATTTAGAAGTACTTCTTGTGAGGCATCAGGTGCACCAAAGAGAAGATTATCTTCAATGGTTCCAGATAAAAGCATGCCTTTTTGAGGAATATAGCCTATTTTATCGCGTAGTTCTTTTTGAGCGACTTGTCTAAGATCGACTCCTTCTAGTTTGATAGATCCACTGCTTACGTCATATAGACGAGGAATCAAGTTGATAAGAGTGCTTTTTCCACTTCCTGTAGATCCTATAAATGCAGTAACTGATCCAGATTTTGCGGTAAAGGAAATGTCGTGAAGGACATCCTCGTTGGCGTGAGGGTAGCGAAAACTGACTCGATCAAATACAATTTCACCTTTTTTAGAAAGGTCAAAAGCTGTTGGAGTTTGAGGATCGACGATGACGGGTTGTGTATCCAAGATCTCACGTATCCTGCGAGCACTGACCACCGCACGAGGAAACATTTGAAAGATCATCGTAAGATTGATAAAAGAGGCCATGACTTGAGCCGTATATTGCATAAAAGCCATCATTTGACCAACCTGCATTACACCTTCGTTGATCTTGTCGGTTGCAGTCCACAGGATCAAGATCGTGGTAAAACTCAAACAAATCATGATGACAGGATCCATAAGACTCATGATCCTCATCAAGGTAACATTATTGGAGTAAACTGAATCATTTACAGTTTGAAATTTATGAGCTTGGGTTTTCTGTGCGTTAAAGGCTCTAACGACGCGTATTCCACTCAAACTTTCTCGCGCAATCAGATTCAATTTATCGGTTAGTTTTTGTACTTTCTCAAATCGCGGTGAAGTCATAGTCATGATGAGAATGACTGCGACACTTAAGATAGGGAAGATGACGATAAAAATCCAACTCAAAGAAGGAGTTAACTCAATAGCCTTAACCAAGGCAACTACACCAGTAACCGGTGCCGCCAACAAGATCCTAAAAGACATCGTTAAAATATGTTGGACTTGTTGAACATCATTGGTAGATCTTGTGATAAGAGAAGCGGTTGAAAATCGATCGAATTCTACGAGAGAAAAACTTTCTATTTTATTGAAAATATCTTTGCGGATACGATTACCTGCAGAAGCTCCAATATATGACGCTAAAAAATTTGAAGTGAAGAATAAAAGCACAACCAATATGGATACCATCAACATATCTTTCCCAAGTGAAATGACCATATTGAGATCTTTCATATAGATGCCTTGATCGATGATGCGCATCATATAATCAGGTAAAGATAAATCAGCCATGACCCTTAGAAATAAAGCCGTCATCGCAAGTAGTGCTTGCCACCAAGTATGTTTAAGATAAGCATACATTTTCATCATAAGCTGAGGTCTCTATTTTCTAGTGCTGACGCATTTAATTTCTCAATAAGGATACAGAGCTGATCTTGTTCATTTTTAGAAAGCGTTTTGATCATCTGTTCCAGTTGTTTTTGTCTTTGTTGATGAAAGCTAGGTTTTAAAGGATTGATCGTGATCAAGATCTGACGACGATCATCAGGATTGACCTCTCTTATCAAGTATTTCTTGTTTTCTAAACTGTTAAGTAGGGGAGTAACCGCTGAGCGTGAAAGTCCCATATGGACACTTAGTTCAGAAGGCAACATGCCTTTCTTATCCTCACCAAGATGCTTATTAAGGGCCATCATGACCATGCGTTCCCCAACGCTTAAATCACCACTGTTTCGACTTGGTCGATTAAGATAAAGAAACTGCTGTAAAGCTTCGTGTAGATCTTTCATAGTCCTCCAATAAAAAAATAGTTCATATCATTGAACTATTTTATTACTTGTATTATACACCTTTTTATTATTCTTATAGATTATATTTGATCAAAAGCTTTCTTACAGGTTTTCTTAGCGAGATAGATCGCTCCTACATCTAAGACAAACAATATGAGATATAAGGTAAACGCAAACCACATAGGTTGAGGAAATAATCCTATGGTAAAGAATAAAGCAACACCTAAACCCATCGCAGGAAGCATCGTAAAGGCTGCGTTGAGGTTTTGTTTGACCGCAGCGGCTTCTTGTTCCCAGACCAGTTTAGGATGGATCATATCTACGATGATCCCTATATAATTGATCAATACCCCACTCAATAGAGCAGCGATAAACGATAGAAATAAGCTTAGTGGAGGTATACCTAAGATGATTCCAAAGGGGATCAACATAAACACGATCCCTAAGAAACTGATGATGAGCCCACTAAAGACCTTCGCTTGGATCTGTTTAAAATATGACATAGGAATAAACTTCATAAAATAAACATTGGTACCTTCTCTTGAGATAGCAGTTACTGTGATCAAATTTAGAGAACTCATAAATAAACCAATGGCGGCACCTGCTGCCAACACATACGCTAAGACATTGGGATCATTCCAAGGAATGGATTTGATCGCAGTGATGGCTTCGTCATCAGAGCCAACCCCAGTCATGATGGAACCTAATAAAATGACAGGCATTAAGACTACAGTAGAAATGTTGTTTAGTAGATAAATAGGGGTACGTATCATCAACTTCAATTCTTTAAAGGTATAAGTAAGCATTGGATTGGATCGTAAGGTCATCTTCGTATAGGCTTTAGCCTTAAGTTTCTTACGTGATGCGCCTGTCTCATTGACCCCAACAGCGGTCATAAAATAGACAACATCAGAAACTACCAAGAAGATGACGATAAAACCTAGTGCGATCGCTAAACTGATCACTAAATCGAGTACTTTTAAATGAACCATCGCATTGATTGCGAAAGGAATACTTGGGATCATATAACCAAAAATCCCTGTCAATGAATCATTGCCTTGGATCAACATGGTGATCATGCTTTGAGCATCGATCTGAACGATGGAATTCACTGATAGATTGATGCCTATCGCAAAAGCCAAAGCTACAAAACCACTTAGATAATTAAACAAATCTCTGTTTCTAGCCTTTGGAAATAGAGCCATCACGACCATGACAATTAGTCCAGCTAGGATTAAAGGAATCAAAGGTGCGAAGATTAGGACCACTAAAGTAATCACATAGAATAATGGTTCTGGTTGAACGTTGACCACATAAGCTGCAAGAATAGGTAAACCAATCAAAAGAACGGAGACGTATTCATAGATCATACTGACTGCTAACTTAGCGGCCACGATCGTATGGGCTTTTAAAGGTAAGGCCAATAAGACTTCCACATCTTTAGAGAAGTAGAAAACAGCAGGAATCAAGAAGATCGCCAAGAAGAAGATCATAAGGGACATCGCTGTCAACATCAAACCTAATATGACACCTGATTGTTGTAAAGGGATCAATAGTTTAAGGGCTTCTTGAGCCATCATATAGAAACTAAATAAGGTCGGTATAAAAGCAACCACTAAAAAGGCAGGTAATAAACGGGTCCAAATGGATTTTTTCTTGCCTGAATCGACGAGACTTAAAGTGTTTTTAAGGGTGACGACAAACAAGGCCCAAAAACTACGCATGTGAAGTGACCTCTAGGAATATGTCTTCTAAAGATTTACCTGCGTGGTTCTTTTTGAGTTCTTCTAAGGTACCGTAATATAAGATCTGACCTTTATTGATGATGGCGACCTTTGTACATAACTTTTCAGCTACTTCTAAGACATGGGTCGAGAAGAAGACGGTCTTGCCTAGATCAGCTTGAAGCTTCATGGTTTCTTTTAAGGAATATGCGGATTGAGGATCTAATCCAGTGAGTGGTTCATCTAGGATCCAAATCGATGGATCATGGATCAAGACTCCCATCAGAATGATCTTCTGTCTCATCCCATGAGAATAGGAGAGGATCTTATCACTAAGTGCGGTAGTCATCTCAAACATAGCCGCATATCTATCGATACGTTCACGTCTTTCTGAGACAGGTACCTCATAAATATCAGCCATAAAGTTAAGATACTCAATGCCTTTTAGACGTAAAAATAGATCAGGGTTATCCGAGACATAACCGAATTGACGTTTGGCTTCTAAAGGTTGAGCTTGGATATCGATCCCATTAAGCTTGATGACACCTGTATCTGGTTTTAAGATACCGGTCATCATTTTGATGGTGGTGGTTTTACCGGCCCCATTGGGTCCAATAAATCCGATGATTTCTCCAGGTTGGATGGTTAAGGTCAAGTTATTGACGGCTTTGACCTTGCCTGAATACGTTTTACTGACTGCTGTGATTTCGATCATGAGTGCTCCTTATTTTACGATCATTGCGATGATGAGAATGATGATAAACAATTCTGGTAAAAGGATGGCGAGGGCAGTATCCTTTTTAGGATAAGTCGTCTCATCTTTGAAACGAAACAGAATTTGTCCTACATATACGATAAAGAACATTGCGAAAGCAAATAGACCCACATTTAAGGGCAAGCTCCAATTAACTTCTCCGGATAATGAAAATTGCATAGGGATCGTATCCGGTAATTGTGTATAGAAAATCAGAAGAAAAAGCGGAAAGATTAATGCGTTAATACCAATTATTAGGTTTGCTTTTTTCTTGTTCATATAAAGTCTCCTTTATAAGTTTAGCACTTTTCCTATTATTCAGACAAATATTCTAGTAAACAAGTCTTTCTAGGATTTTCATCTTTTCTAGATAAACCATACAAGAAAGCACTCTTTTCACCGATAAGGATGAGTGACTTAGAAGCTCTTGTTATGGCGGTATATAAGAGTCTTCTTTGAAGCATGATCTTTTGTTCATTGAGGACAGGTAAGATAACGATAGGGTATTCACTGCCTTGAGATTTATGAATGGAGATACAATAAGCCAAGGTAATATTGATGAAAGATTCAGATGTATATTCAACGATGCGTCCATCAAAATCGACCACGAGTCGATTCTGTTTATTCTCATCATTTTTCGCGTGGATTACTTCTAAAAGGATCCCAATGTCTCCATTATAGACATCATCTGGTGGTTGATTTTTTAATTGAAGGATCTTATCACCTTCACGAAAGGTCACATAACTGATCTGAAGCTCATTTTTATCAGGATTAGGTGGATTGACCATCTTTTGGACCGCATGATTAAGCGCATCGATTCCAGCTTGTCGATTATACATGGGCGCTAAGACTTGGATGTCACTGACGGAGTATCCTTTTTGTAGACCTTGATCTATGATGTCTAAGATTAGTTGTTTAACTTCTATGGCACTACAATCGATCCAACGAATGTCTTTGGTTAGACCTTCTAGATTAACTTTATTTTCACGTATCTGATGGGCCAATTCGATGACGTCAGAACCTTCTTTTTGTCTGTAGATGGTTTGTAAGGCAATCGTATTGAAACGATTAGAGTCGATAAGATCTCTTAAGACAGAACCTGGGGATACAGAAGGCAACTGATCGACATCCCCTACGATCAGTATCTTTTTAACGTTCTTCGCAGCTTTTAAGAGATTCCCAAATAACCAAGTATCTACCATAGAGAATTCATCGATGATCAAACAATCTAAAGCTAAAAGATCAGCTTCATTCTTCCCAAAAGTATTGGCTTCTAGATCCCATTTAAGTAAGGCGTGAATGGTAGTGGAATCGGTTCCAGTAAGCTCATTGAGACGCTTTGCGGCTCTTCCAGTAGGGGCGCAACAAATGACCGAAGAGGTCGCATAAAGGGTCTTGTAGAGATCGATCATGGCGCCTACGACAGTGGTTTTACCTGTACCTGGACCACCCGTTAGAATGGTGATCGGTTCACTAAAGAAAGTATGGATGGCGGTATTTTGAAGAAGATCATAATGGATAGACAAGCGTTTTTCTCGATCAAGCAAAGCCTTATCTAGATCATCCATTTCTACTGGATCCAAAGGTTCATTAGGATAGGTTTCAAAGTAAGAGGCGATAAATTTCTCGTTGTAATATTGAGAAGGATGAAAATAACGTTGATCTTGTCTAATGATTTTCTTTTGTCTAACACAATCATCTAGGATACTATCGAAATTATGTTGATGATCGCTGAATTCTTTAGAGAATAGATTTTCTAATGCTTCAAATTCAACGTAACTGTCTCCTGTACGCATACATTCATTCATGATCATCATGATCAAAGCAGCTCTTAATCTTCTTGGATCATCGGCTTCAAAGCCCATCGACATCGCAAGCTTATCTGCAGTGATAAAACCTATCCCATCGACTTCTTCAACTAAACGATAAGGATTCTCTTTGACGATCTCTAGAACTCTTGTCCCATAGATGCGATCTAGTCTCATAATGTTTCTAATGCCTAAACCATGGGTCGTAAAAAACTTCATGGCTTCTTCGCTTTGTCCAGCTAAAATGAGTCCTTCATAAAGTGCTTCTTCTTTGACCTTTGTCCATCCTTTGATGGATCTTATGATGGTGATGTCATCTTTGAGTTGATTTAAAACATCTTCCCCAAAAGTATCGACAAGTTTCTCTGCGAAACCTTTACCTATGCCTTTAAAGATAGGAGATTTTAAATAGTTGATGATGGAATCTCGATCAGTAGGTAAGATACGACGATAATGGCTTACTTGAAATTGCATCCCATATCGAGGATGCTCAGTATAATAGCCACTTAAGGCAATCAAGAGATCTTTATTGAACTTAGGAAAATATCCTGTAACAGTAACATCTTTTTCATTGAGCTCATATAACTTAAAAACACCTACCGTAAATAGGTTAGATTCAGAATGAAAAATAGTTTTGATCAATCGTCCTGTAATCTCAATGGTTTCCATTATTTAATGGTATTGGCTACCGCATACATCATCGCTAAGATCGAAATTGAGTTGTTGATACAGTGAAGGATTATGGATGAATATAGATTTTGGGTCTTTTCATAGGTATAAGTGATGACTAAAGCCATAAATCCATACAGAGGTATATACCATAAATCAGTCCATTGCGCAGTCAATATCGCATTTAAAGAATGCATAGAGGCAAATAAGAGGGTAGAAACGATCAAAGGAACAAGATATCTTCCTGCTTTTTTAAAGTGTCTATAGATGACGCCTCTAAATATGATCTCTTCTGCGATCGGTGCGAATATAACAGCTTGAACGATGATCGACAATCTATTTTCTTTAAACATATCCAGTAGTAAGCTTTGATTCACTGAATCAGTTTGTCCACTTAAATTTTGGATGATGATACCTAGAAAAGCGGATCCCCACATCATGACCATCGCAGCGATGATAGGGATATAGATCGCATTTAAGGACCAGTGTTTATTAGATTCTTGAAGTAGTTTAGATCCTAGAAATAAGAAAACGAGAGTCATGATCGTATGAAAGATGACATCCGTATATGGCCATGAATAGAATCCAGGTACCAACATATCAATAACTAGGAGGACTCCTGGGATGATAAGAAGGTATCCTAAGAAATAGGTAACCAGAAGGATGACCATATCGAAGGAAGAGAGTGGACTTGAATCTTTAATATTTTTAAAAATATTCATCGTTTTGCCTTTAATCTTTCTTGTAGACCCAATTGATCGACAAATACATCATCTATGACCCCACCACCTAAACATTCATCTCCAAGATAGAAAACGGCTTCTTGACCAGGAGTAACAGAAGAAATGGGATGCTTATATTCAACCAAGAGGGTATCTTTCCCCATCGATTTAATACGTACTTTTTGATCTTTCTGACGATATCTGAATTTAGCACTACATTCTAAACCATCACTAAGATCTATTGGATTAAACCAATTAAGATCTTTAACGATGGCACTATCAGAAGTCAACCAAGGATTATCTTCACCTTTGACCACATAAAGCTCATTGGATTGTATATCTTTGCCTGCGACGAACCAAGGTCCTTCATGAGCGCTGATGTCTAAGCCTTTTCGTTGTCCTAAGGTATAATACAAGACACCGAGATGTTCTCCTAAAATCTTTTTCGTTTCTAGTTCTATAATGGGTCCATTTTTAGCGGGAAGATAATTCGCTAAGAAAGCTTTAAAATCTCTTTCTCCTATAAAACAGATTCCTGTAGAGTCTTTCTTCTTAGCGACAGATAGCTTAAGTTCGTTGGCGATACGTCTGACTTCAGGTTTATCGAGATCTCCTAAAGGAAATAATGTCTTAGAAAGAGCTTTTTGAGAGATCTGAGCTAAAAAATAAGATTGATCCTTATTAAGATCCAAGCCTTTGAGCATGAGTGAATGATCCGCTTTATGAACTACTCGTGCATAATGACCTGTAGCGACAAAATCAAACCCATGTGTCATCGCATAATCGAAGAAATGATCGAATTTGATGTGTTTATTACATAGAATATCTGGATTAGGTGTCCTACCTTTTTTATACTCATCTAAGAAGATCGTAAAGACTTCATCCCAGTATTCTTTAATAAAATCGACGCGATGAAGTATAAGACCTAAACTATTGGCCACATTTAAGGCATCATTATAATCTTCTTCTTGAGTACATATGGCCGCATCTAAAGTAGGGTTACCTAAAATATCATTGTTGGTCAATGAATCCCAGTTACGCATAAAAGCACATTCAACATCATGTCCTTGTGCTTTTAGTAAATAAGCAGCGACTGCCGAATCGACCCCGCCCGATAATCCAAGTAATATTTTCACTTAGAAATTATACCAAAATAAAACACACTTGAGTATGCTTCTCGTTTGACATAAAGGATATGCAAACAATCAAAATGTGTTTGGCATTCTTATTGATGACAAAAAAATAAAACACCTTTTGAATTTTAGTAAAAAAAGGCATATAATAAATTTTGCTAATGTTATTTTATCCTTGAATTTGTAAGGAGCCTATGTCCAATCTTAAAATGATGAAAACTCTAGATGAAAACACATTAAACATTTTACTTGAAAATGTTCCTTTTCCTGTGGTTGTTTTTGATAAACATGAGATCCTACTTAGTAATCAAAGATGTAGTGAATTACTCTCTGATCAGAATCTCAATATTTCTTTCCCAGATATGTTTCATTTGTTTAGAACAGCGATCGTTCCTACTAAAAATGAGATCGTACTCTTAGATCGCCAACTTGAGAAACATTGGTTTGAGATGATAGGGGAACTTGTTCAATATCGAAATTCTTCGGTTATACTTGCCTATTTGATCGATGTGACCTCTCAAAACAACAGTCAAAAAGATGCGGAAAGAGTTTCTAAATTATATGAACTTATGCTTGAAGTCAATCATTCCATCGTTGATATTGGTGATCTTCAAAGAACATATAATCTTATTTTAACCAATGCCCTTAAAGCCATAAAGAACTCCTCTTTAGGTTCGATCATGATTAAGAAGAATGGTCATCTAGAAGCAATCGCGTATATTGGTTATGGAAAAGACATTGAAAGCTTTCATCTACCCATTGAACATTCCTTCATTTATCGTTCTACTGAAGGAAAAATGGATAGAATATGTAATATATCTGATCTACAAAGAGATGATTTGTTTTATTCGATCACCACTTACGCAGGAGATCTTGTCTATATACGTTCTCATATATCAGCTCCCATCTATATCAAAGATGAGTTTTATGGAATGATCAGTATCGATTCGATCCATCCAAATGCTTTTGATGAATCAGATGTCGCTTCAATGGAATTCATAAGAAAAAATGTACAGATCGCCATCGCCAATCAATTACTATTTATAGAAAAATCTCAAATGGCGATGTTTGATCAACTCACAGGGCTCTATAATAGACATTACTTCAATGAACAATTTGAAATGATCAAATCTAAAGCCTTACGCTATGAAGAGACTTTTCTCTTTGTTTTGTTTGATATCGATGATTTAAAAATGATCAATGATCGATTTGGCCATTATGTTGGAGATCAAGCCATCCTAAAAATAACAGACCTTCTTCTTAGAAATACTCGTAAGAGCGATATTATTGCGAGATATGGGGGAGATGAGTTCGTAGGAATCTTCTATGGGACAACCGTAGATGATCTCATAGAAAAATATGATCATATGGATGAGCTAATGTTTGGAGATCCTATCTATTCAGCAGGAAGAGAACTTCATGCGAGCTTTAGTTTTGGGATCGCTGAATTTCCAAACGATGGGGAAAGCATCAATGATCTAATGGTGACCTCTGATATCAGAATGTATGCGAATAAGAAGAATAAAACTAAACAAATCAACAAAGTATTATAAAAAATGATGACCTAAGTCATCATTTTTAATGTTATACGATTTTTAATCTAGGTTGAGCGAGTTTATCGATCTCAACTTCTTCTCTGATTTCACCACATACTTTGTAGTTTCCACAATCTGGACCACAAGCATCTTTGGCGATACGTCTGAGTTCTGCAGGTACGAATGCGCCGATTTCTTCTTCGTCATACCCGACCAAGAAGGATTTCTCATTTAGAATGATAGGACGTTTGAGGATAGAAGGATTCTGTTGGATAAAGCGAACGAGTTCATTAATGGTCATGTCATCGAAGTCGATCTTTTGTTCTTGAACGATCTTGGATCGTTTAGAAATGATGTCCTCGGTTCCATTTTCACTGCGGGTCAACAAATGCTTTATTTCGTTCTCGTTTAAAACCGTAGAGAAGATGTTCTTTTCGACAAACTTCAAGTCGCGTTCTTTGAGCCACTGTTTGACTTTACGGCAGGATGCACATCCAGGCGAAGTGTATACAACGATCATAAGGTTTTCTCCTTTATTGAATTATAACTGATTATAGACCTTTGTAAACGATTATACTTGACTATGTTTTAACAAATAGATAAACTGAGACACATATTTATCTTTGAAAGGAAAATTTATGGAAAATACACAGAAGAGGAAATTCGGCTTACTGACGACCGTTGCGATGATCGTTGGGATCGTTATTGGATCGGGGATCTTTTTTAAGACAGACAATATCTTAGCTGCTGTTGATGGATCCGTTTCTTTAGGGGTCTTGGCTTTCATTGTAGGTGGAGTAGGGATCGTATTTGGAGGGCTCACCATCGCTGTATTGGCGAAAAGAGATGAGAATGTAGGGGGTTTGATTACTTATTGCGAAATGACTTGGGGCAAGACCTTAGGCTATTTGGCGGGTTGGTTTCAAACGACACTTTATTATCCACCATTGGTTGCGGTCATAGCGTGGGTATCAGCGATGTATGCCTCCATGTTGTTTGGATGGAGTGATTCATCGATCGTTTTAGGATTTAAAATCGAAGGATTACCTGCTTGGCCATTTCCGTTTACGGTTGGGGTATGGGTTATCTCCTTATTGGCGATGATCTTCTTCTTCGTATTCAATGCATTTCAAACTAAACTAGCTGGTAAATTCCAAAGTGCTGCGATGATTACGAAAGTAGCTGCGCTTATCGTATTAGGCATCACTGGGATCGCTTTTGGGGATCCTGTCTCTACGATCAAGTTTGCGGATTGGGGCATGCTTGGTGGAGGTTTCTTCTTGGCTTTGGTTCCTATTGCCTATGCTTATGATGGATGGCAAGTTGCCCCATCAGTAGCTCATGAAATCAAGAATCCTAAACGGAATCTTCCTTTGGCGTTGACCTTTGCGCCTCTCATGATCATGGGGATCTATGTGGCTTATTTTATTGGGATCAATGCGGTCTTAGGACCACAAACGGTCTTAGAATTGGGTGATGGAGCTGTCAGTGTCTTCGCTCAACAATTCTTTGGGGCCATTGGATATAAGATCGTCTTAACGGCGGTCGTTATCTCAGTCTTAGGTACTCTAAATGGCTTGATCTTAGGATATATCCGTTTACCTTATGCCTTAGGTTTAAGAAATGAGCTTCCTTTAAGTAAACAATTCTCTCAGGTTGATCCTAAGACAGATATTCCTATGTTTTCAGCCTTGTTTACCTTTATGTTGTCTTTCTTCTGGTTACTGCTTCATTTTGCGACGACAGTAGGTGTCATCGTCTTTGGATGGAAGATCTTCTCTGGGGTCTCCGTTGATGAATTATCAATCGTATTGATCTATATCTTTATGGTGACCATTTATCTAGGGGTCATTAAAGACTTCTTGGTGAAGAAAGTTGGCTCATGGATACAGAACCTTGTCTTCCCATTATTAGCGGTTATAGGGGCTTTAACGGCCATCTATGGGGGTTTCTTAAGTCCTATGGTAGCGACCTATTTGATAATCTGTTTACTTGTTATCTTAGCGGGACTATTTGTTAGACCTAAACAAGCTTAATCTATCAGACTCATCGAAAGGTGAGTCTTGTTTTTTTAAGCAAAGATGATACAATCATTTTAAAGATGACGAGTAAAGGGTAGTAGTGATCGATGTGACAGCTAGAGATGTCTTGGATGGTGAAAAAGACACACGAATCGATGATGAAGTGGACTTTATGAATCGAAGTGGGCTTTGTCTACTTACGGCGCAACACCGTTATGTTGAAGTGATCTGAAAAGATAACTAAGGTGGTACCACGTGAAAGCGTCCTTTGGATGCTTTTTTTAGTTCAGGAGGAACAAATCATGAAAAGAATGTTGAGCGGGATCAAACCCAGTGGGCAGTTGACTTTAGGTAACTATATCGGTGCCTTAAGAGAATTCGTGAAGTATCAAGAAGATTATGAGATGATCGTTTTCATCGCGAATCTTCATACTTTAACCGTCTATCAAGACCCTAAAGAACTCAGTAAGAATCTAAAAGACACCATTGCCTTATATTTGGCCTGTGGTCTAGATCCAAAAAGAAGCACGATCTTTATGCAATCAGATGTCATGGCTCATGCTCAATTAGGATTCATCTTATCTTGTAATACCTATATGGGTGAACTTAATAGAATGACCCAATATAAAGATAAGTTATCAAAAGGTGAAGAATCGATGACTTCAGGGTTTTATGTCTATCCTACATTGATGGCTGCGGATATCTTGATCTATGATCCTGATTTCGTTCCTGTAGGAGAAGATCAGAAACAACATGTAGAACTTACACGTGATGTGGCTATTAGATTCAACAATCGCTATGGGGAAAGCTTTAAGATTCCTACACCTTTGATCCCTAAAGTTGGCTCACGCATCATGAGTTTAAGTGATCCAACGAAAAAGATGTCTAAATCGGATGAAGCCGATAAAGGCTGTA
Organism: Erysipelotrichaceae bacterium; assembly: GCA_013334325.1. Taxonomy (GTDB): domain Bacteria; phylum Bacillota_I; class Bacilli_A; order Erysipelotrichales; family Erysipelotrichaceae; genus UBA2212. The sequence goes on from JAAXXT010000008.1 coordinate 19,246, forward strand.
TCTATCTACTTGATAAACCAGAAGTCGCACGTAAGAAAATCATGAGTGCTGTGACAGATTTAGTGGGTGTCGTTCAATTTGACCCCATCAATCAAGCTGGGATCTCTAATCTACTGACGATCCATAGTGCTTTATCTAAGGTTTCTATTCCTGATCTCGTCAAACAATTTGAAGGTCAAGGTTATGGGAATTTTAAAAAAGCCGTTGCGGATGAAGTTGTTAAACTCCTAAGCGATCTTCAATCTAAATATGAAGTCATCTTATCTCAACACATCTTAGAAGAGGTTTTAGAATCAGGCGCAAAGAAAGCCAGAATCATGGCTGACGCTAAACTGAAACTCGTTGAACAAAAAATCGGTTTGACGATTGACCAGTAAGCAGGGTCTTGTGCTATAATGTTTGCGTAAATCGTACTCAAAAAGAGTAAAAGAAACTGATCTTGTAGAAAAGGAATGGTTGATGAAAATTCCTGACAGTATTCTTTGAAGCCATTTGAGAGAGGACTCAAAGTCCCGTTCTCCGCGTTAAGGAATGAGCTGCACGTAAGTGAAGCAGGATGGTACCGCGTTTAAAACGTTCCTGTAGGGACGTTTTTTTATTGAAAGGAGTATTTTATGAAATACCGCACAGGCAGTGAAGTCAGACAACTCTTTTTGGATTATTTCAAATCAAAAGGACATATGATTGAACCAGGAGCCCCTTTGGTTCCAGTCAATGATGCCACTTTATTGTGGATCAACTCAGGAGTAGCCGCACTTAAGCGTTACTTTGATGGTTCAGTCAAACCACAAAACAACCGCATCACCAATGCCCAAAAATCCATAAGAACCAACGATATCGAAAATGTAGGCAAGACCAGTCGTCATCATACCTTCTTCGAAATGTTGGGGAATTTCTCAATTGGTGATTATTTTAAAGAAGATGCCCTAAAATTTGCTTGGGAATTTTTGACCAGTCCTGAGTATATCGGGATGGAAAAGGATCGTATGTATGTGACGGTCCATCCTACAGATACTGAAGCGTATCGTTTATGGATCGAGGTCATCGGTTTAGATCCTTCTCGGATTTTGAAATCTGAAGAAAACTACTGGCAGATCGGAGAAGGACCTTGTGGACCTAACTCTGAGATCTATTATGATCGAGGTCCTGCTTTTGATCCTTCAAACATCGGAGAAGAACTCTTCTTCAAAGAACTCAACAATGATCGCTACATCGAGATCTGGAACGTCGTTTTTAGTCAATACGATGGTAAAGAAGGCGTAGAAAGAGCTCTGTATAAAGAATTGCCTCAGAAAAACATCGATACAGGAATGGGTCTAGAAAGACTGGTCTGTATCGTTCAAAACGGAGAGACCAATTTCGATACTGATTTGTTTATGCCTGTCATCAAAGCAGTTGAGAAGATCGCTAAAGTACCTTATTCAGGTGAAAACAAGATGGCTTATCGTGTCATCGCAGATCATATACGTACCGTGAGTTTCGCTTTAGCGGATGGAGCTTTGTTTTCAAATGAAGGCAGAGGCTATGTCTTAAGAAGACTCTTAAGAAGAGCAGTTCGTTTTGGGATCAAGATCGGTATCACGAGCTCATTTATGAATGAATTGGTTCCAGTAGTTGCGGATATGATGAAAGATTATTATCCTTATGTTGGTGAGAAAGTTCCTTTAATCAATAAATTGGTCAAAGCTGAAGAAGAACGCTTCCATAAGACCCTTAATGCGGGTGAACAGCTTCTCATCGATGAGTTAAGTCACGCTGAAAGTAAGCTTTTAAGTGGAAAGACTGTCTTTAAACTCTATGATACTTTTGGTTTCCCAGTTGAATTAACTCAAGAGATCACTCAAGAAAAAGGCTACGACATCGATATGGTGGGCTTTAAGAGCGAAATGGAGATTCAACGCAATCGGGCTAGAAACGCTAGAGAAGACGTCGAATCAATGAGTTCTCAATCTATCGATCTGATGAATTTTAAAGAAGTCTCTGAGTTTATTGGATATGATGTCTATTCAGTAGAATCTACTGTTTTGGCTTGTTTTAAAGGTGGAAAACGTGTTAATTCGCTAGATGATGAAGGTGAAGTCATTGTCGATGTGACCCCATTCTATGCGGAAATGGGAGGACAAGTTGCGGATACTGGTAAACTAGATTTCGAAAACGGAGAAGCTGATGTTTTGGATGTCCAAAGAGCGCCTCAAAAACAACATCTCCATTCTATAAAAATCGCTTATGGCGAACTAAAAGAAGGCGATACGGTCATCTTAAGCATCGATCTACCTCGTCGTCAACGCATCATCGCCAATCACTCCTCTGCTCATTTGGTTCAAACCGCTCTTAAAGAAATCGTTGGGAATCATATTCATCAAGCAGGATCTTATGTCGCTGAAGACTACATGCGTTTTGATTTTACTCATTTCGAAAAAGTCAGTGATCAGCAGTTAAAAGCCATTGAACTTATGGTCAATCGTTTAATCTTTGAGAAACATCCTGTTCGTTTTGATTTGATGGATATCGAGGCTGCCAAAGCTGATGGGGCAACTGCTTTGTTTACAGAAAAGTACGATAAGATCGTACGTGTGGTCACCATGGGCTCTGTCTCTAAAGAACTCTGTGGAGGATGTCACGTCAGCAATACTGGTGAGATCGGTGTCTTTAAGATCGTCTCAGAGGAATCCATCGGTTCTGGGATCCGTCGATTGACCACCAAGACCCAAAACGCAGCGTATTCTGACTTCGTTGCGTATCAAGTCCAACTTGAAACGATCGCAAAGATGTATAAAGCGACTTCGTTTATGGGCATTGAAGAACGTATCGATCTTTCTCTAAAAGAAAATGTCTCACTTAAACAAGAATTGGGTCAGTTGAAACAACACTTGGCGTCGATGGAGGCGAAAGTATTAAGCAGTTCGATCGTTTCGACTCCTGATTTTGAAGTTTTGATCAAGCGTATCGATAAGGATGCCTCTAATTTGAAGTTGATGATTGAAAGTCTAAAACCATTGGTTCATGAAGGTTTCATCTTCTTGGCTGGAGTCTATGAAGACAAGGTCAATTTCGTTGCCTTCTGTGGTACTAAAGCCATCGCCAAAGGCATAAAAGCAGGTGATGTGGTCAAGACGATGGCCGCTCAAACAGGTGGTAATGGGGGAGGCCGTCCTGATTTCGCTCAAGCGGGTGGAAAAGATGCTTCTCAGTTGGATGCCTTATTAAAAGAATTGAGTTCACGATTCTAAATCTAAGCGGCTAAGTGCCGCTTTTTTTGAAATATGGGATTACACAGCTCATCAAATAAGGTTCTTTGTGTTTAGTCATTGTGATTTTGTGTGTTTCTTTTGCTTATTCTTTTATTTAAGTCCAAGATACTGTAAAATAGAAGCAGGAGGTTAGTGCATGAGTAACAAAAATATTACCGAAACCGTTGCCTTCAAAACGGATGAACTGAGAAGAGACAACATCAAACAAGTCTTAAAACAAGTTCAAGCCGCTTTGGCTGAAAGAGGCTACAACGCAGTTAATCAATTATCTGGGTATCTCATCAGTGATGATCCTGCCTATATTTCATCTCATAAAAACGCACGTAACCTAATACAAACCGTAGAACGTTACGAAATCATCGAAGAATTGGTGCGTACTTATTTGGACGAAAAGAATCAATGAGGGCATTGGGCTGTGATCTAGGCTCTAAGACCTTGGGTCTCTCTGTGAGTGACCTGAGTGGTTTTTTAGCGAGTCCTTACTCAACGATACGTTTTCAAAGCGATGATTATCAAAATGCTTTGGATCAATTAATGCCTATCCTAGAAAAAGAAAAGATCACCGTCATCGTTTTAGGTCTACCTAAACATATGAATGGATCCTTAGGCGAAAGCGCTGATCGTTCGATTTATTTTAAAGAAGAATTAGAGTTGAGGACTTCTATAGAAGTCGTCTTAGAAGATGAACGGCTCAGTACTGTCGCCGCTCAAAAAAGCATGCTGATGGCTGAAATGAACCGTCAAAAACGAAAGACCTCCATCGATCAGATGGCAGCAACCTTTATACTACAAGGTTATTTAGATAAAATGAGACACAAGCGAGGCTAACATGGAAGAAAACAAAATTGTAGTTACTGATGAATCTGGTAAAGAATATGAGATGACGATCTTGTTTACTTTTGAAGATGAAGAAAACACAAAAAAATATGTCTTTTATTATGATGATAAAGTCGATGATGGGGAAGTATTCGTTTCTCAGTTTACAGATGCAGGAGAATTGATTCCTGTAGAGGAAGATGCCGAATGGACCATGCTGAATAAAGTATTGGAAGAATGGCAGCTTGAAAACAATGACGAAGAAGAAGCATAAGCCATTTAGTTTTATCTTAATAACTTTTGTAATATTGGCGATTGCGTCTGCTTTTGCCTATTTTTATGTGAACTCTAATCTGCAAGGAAAAGGTCCTACTGGTGAAACAGTGATGGTCTTAGTTGAAGAAGGGGATCTTTTAAGTGATGTATCTCTAACTTTACAAGCTCATGATTTGATAGGACAAGCCATGATTTTCGAGACCTACGCAAAACTAATGAAACTTACTGATTTTAAAGTAGGTGTTTATAAAGTGGATAAAGGTTGGGATGCATTGGCGATCTTGACCTATCTAAACGAAGCGACCAACGCTGAGAAAAACGATGTCGCACTTACAATCATACCTGGAGATTGGGCCAAAGATGTAGCTTTAGCGATCTCTGAAGTCTCTAATTTTACCGTTGAAGAAATCTTAACCTTATGGAATGATAAGACTTATCTAGCGACTTTGGATGCAGAATATGAAGTCATAACCCCTGAGATCGATAAAGAAGGGGTGAAGGTTTTATTAGAAGGTTATTTGATGCCTGAGACCTATTTTATCAATCCAAACTCAACCATAGAAATCATAACGAAAAGAATCTTAGATCAAACAGAAAGCTTCTATATCGAAAATAAGGCAAGTTTTGATTCTAGTTCTTACTCTATCCACGAGATCTTTACCTTAGCCTCTGTGGTTCAATTTGAGGCTTCTAAAGCGGCAGATATGAAGATGGTAGCCCAAGTCTTTTACAATCGACTCAATAAGCCTATGCGTCTACAATCCAATGTGACCATTTGTTATTCTTTATATAACTATACCGATTGGAAAGATTGCGAAGGGAATAAGGACATTGTTTCTCCTTATAATACCTATCTTCATGATGGTCTACCTTTAGGACCTATTGATAATCCTTCCGCTACAGCCATCTTATCGACCCTGAATCCTACGATGAATGATTACTATTTCTTCATCGCTGATGTCTATGGGGATGGGACAGTTTATTATGCGAAAACCTATGATGAACATTTGAAGAATGTTGCTAAATACTTAAACTGATATGAAAAAATGTGTCATCATCGGGATCGCTGGAGGCTCTGCTTCTGGGAAAACTTCTTTAGCGAAACGCTTGGCTAAAACCTACTCATCTACCAATTCAGTTTTGATCATCCGTCAGGATGATTATTATAAAGATCAATGTGACATTACGATGGAAGATCGACTCAAAGTAAACTACGATCATCCTTTAGCCTTTGATAATGACTTTCTCGCTCATCAACTAAGGGAATTGGCTTCAGGTCAAACCATTTTAAAACCTACCTATGATTTCGCCCAATATACACGAGCTCAAGAAGTTGAAAAGATCGAACCTTCTGATGTCATCGTCGTAGAAGGCTTGTTTATACTAGAAGATCCTTTGATCAGATCCATTTGTGACATCAAGATCTTTGTCGATACACCTGCAGATGTTCGTTTTATTCGTCGTTTAAAAAGAGATGTGAGAGATCGTGGAAGAACCATGGAGAATGTCATGGATCAGTATATGAACACGGTCAGAGTGATGCATGAGACTTTCATCGAACCATCAAAACGCTATGCGGATGTGATTGTTCCAGAAGGTGGAAAAAATGAAGTTGCGGTGGATTTATTGACCACTAAGATTGATAGTATAATTCATACAAATGTGTTATAATTACGCCGCACTAAAGGAGAAAACCGATGGCCCAAGAAAAAATTAGAGTAACCCAAGCAGGTTACGATGAGTTAAAAAAAGAACAGGATAATTTGATCCACGTCGTACGTAAAGAAGTCATAGAAGATCTACAAGCAGCGAGAGCTCAAGGCGATCTATCAGAAAATGCTGATTATGATGTTGCTAGAGATCGTCAAGCTAAAGTAGAAGCCCGTATTCGTGAACTAGAAAATATTTTCAACAATATCGAAATCATCGATGATCATAAAGGTGGATCCAGAGTCGTTAAACTGGGTGTTAAAGTTAAGATCTTAAGCAGAGGTAAAACTGTTGCTGAAGAATACACCATTGTATCTTCTGTAGAAGCAGATCCTCTATCAGGCAAGCTATCTAACGTCACACCTTTAGCCATCGCATTGATGGATCATAAGGTAGATGATGAAGTTGAAGTAGAACCAAACAAAGAAATTGTAAAGATTCTATCCGTAGACTAGGAATTCAAATCAATAACGCAAAAAGAAGAGTATGAAACTCTTCTTTTTAATGTTTATTCTACTTTTATCAGGATGTTCAGTTTTATCTGAACCTGTGGATTTAAAAGATCCTTCTAAAATAAAAATTGAAATTACGGTTCAGTTTCCTGATCAAAGCACGAAAATTTATACTTTAGCTAATTTTAGTCCTTTAAGCGAGCTTTTAAAACAAATTGACTGTGATCTTTGTGATCTTTCTCAAGTGAATCCGCAAACGATTTTAAAAGATGGAGACATCATCGTTTTTTCTGAGGTCGCAGGATTAAGCATTTCCATCAATCAAGCATCGCTGGAGGAATTATTGGTTCTTCCTGGGATTGGGGAAACGTACGCTCAACGTATCATCGACTATCGAAACACTTATGGTTATTTTCAAACCATAGAAGATTTGATGAAAGTCAAAGGTATCAAGACACATCTCTTTAATAAAATCAAGGTTTACCTCAAGTTGTGAAAAGAGCACTTCTTTGGGCAGCTTTATTTATTCCACTACTTGTTAATACACCGTATAAAGCAGTTTTATGGAGTATTGGTTGTGGTTTTGCCTTGTTTATATTGAAGAAACAATCTTGGATCTTTATAGGATTATGTTCATGTGTATTTTTAAATTTAAGCTTAAAAACGATACTGCCAATAGAGTCATCATCGAAGATTATAGAACTCAACGACAATAGTTTTATTGTTTCTTCTAAATATGGAAAAGTATTGGTGATGAGCCAAAATGTAGATCATTATAATCTTTTAGATGAAGTTGAAATCTCTAATATAACACCTTTTAATTTCACTCCATCGACCTATGGATTTAATCAACAAAACTACGTCATCGTAAATGGATTAGTGGGGACAAGTACTGAGGATGAGATCATTTCTCACAAGTCTAATCTTTGGATGAACTTTATTGGTTTAGGTGGATTTAATGATGATCCAGTCTTTCAAAAGTTAAGTAGAGCCATCCTATTTCAAACCGATCCTGAGAATTCGTTTATCAGTGTGATCTCTTTAGGGTTGATTTATACGATCATATATAAGTTCTTACACTATGTGCTATCTTTCTATCTCAATGAAAACATCGTTACCTTAATCTTATTAGTTTTATTTGGGATAGGTGCTTATGTTTTTATGTATCCCTTGAGTTTAGTGAGGGTGATGGTTTCAGTCTTAATGGTTTCACTACTTAAAGATAGAAGTGAAAGATTAATAGGGTTTGTCTTGTTTTTCTTTGTGTATTATCAAACTAGTTTTACTTCGATTGCGATTCTTTATCCACTATTGTTTCAAGTTATAAGTGCGTTTAAACTAGATCAGATCAATCGTTGGAATACTTTAAGTATTTTTCAATATGCATTTTTTCATAAAGTATCGCTTGGGTTAGTTATTCTTTACCCAGTACTTAGAAAACTAATGGCTCTTTTGATTATTTTAATTTGGATAGCTTATGTCTTTGTCCCATTGACCCCATTTGTCATATGGATTTATCAGAATCTACAGTTTATAAATACTTACTTAGAAAGAATCTTTATCTTAAGGGGAAGCTTATCGATCTCTGTGATGTTTATTTGTGTTTTAATTTTGATATTGACATATTTCTATAAAGTTAAATCAAAGTTTTTATGGTTAAGTATGGTGATATTAGTTCCACTGTTGAGTGTGCCATGGTTTTATCAAGTCAGTTTTATTTCAGTGGGGCAGGGAGATGCGATCTTACTGCAAGCCCCATTCAATCAAGAAGTGATCTTGATCGATACAGGAAAAGAAAACGCTTATGATCAATTGAGTTTGTTTCTGAATGCTCAAGGTATTTCAAGAATAGATCGTTTGATTATTACGCATAGTGATAATGATCATAGTGGTAATTGGGATCAATTATTAGTGGATTATGACATTATGCGATGTATAACTAACCCTACAGATATAAATCTTAACTGGTTTACCTTGAAATCGCTTAAAACTAAACTTTTAGAACCAGATGTTAATCAAGCTTCTTTAGTCTATCTCTTTCAAATTAAGGATCTGAAGTTTCTATTGATGGCTGATGCTGATGAATTTACAGAACAAGATCTTCTTAGACAATATCCAGATTTAAAGACAGATATCTTAAAAGTTGGTCATCATGGATCATCTACATCAAGTTCAGATTTTTTCTTAAGTCATATCCAAGCTAAATTGGCCATCATATCTGTTGGGCCTAATGCCTATGGACATCCTTCATGGAAAACACTTGATCGATTTGATACCTATCATATCCCAGTATTAACGACTCAAAACGAAGGAGATATTAGTTTTATTTTAAATGAGTTTATCTCTTTCCTTCAGACAAGTTCGTTGAAACTCAAACAACTGAGGCTTGGTTTTTGATATAATGGATTAGGAAAAACTATGAACGTATTACTCTACGGCAGTGAGCCATTTCTCATCAACAAATCCTTACAAGAACTCTTAAAAAACCGTGTTGGGGAAGTCTCTCAGATGAACACGATTTATTATGATTTCACGAGTCCTTCTTTTTCTATGACTTCTTTTTTAGAAGAAGCAGATACGATGTCTTTTTTTAGTGAACATAAAGTCATGATTCTACAGAACTGTGTTTTTTTGACCAGAGCTTATAAAGATAAAGAAAAAGAAAAGAATAAAGAGAAAAATGATTCTGATATACAAAAACTATTGAATTATCTAACCAAACCTCATGATCAAACGACGCTTATCATGATGTATGAAGATGACAATATCGATACGATCAAGCTTTCTTTTAAGAAAATCAAAGAAACCTGTGAAGTCATCCATATCAATAAGCTCAATCCAGATCAATTCCGATTATTTCTTCAAGAACTGATCAAAGAAAGACAACTCAGAGTGACTTCTGAAGCCTTTAATGAGCTCATAAAACGTTTAGATGACAATATGTCAGTAGCCATACATGAGTGTGATAAACTTCAACTCTTTGGGCAAAACATCACCTATGATGATGTGGTCGCATTGGTAAGTCGTCCTTTAGATTCTGAAGCTTTTCATTTGGTCAATGCGATCTTAGATAAACGTTTAGCGGAAGCACTGAACATTTGGAATGATATGATTATTTTAAATATGGATGCTTTAGCCTTTATTGGCCTTATAGCGAGCCAATTAAGAATTCTCTATCAAGTCTCCAGTTTAAATGATGCTGGAAAACATAGAGAAGAAATCATCAATGAACTATCTGTAGGAACGACTCAAATGAATGTCTATCGTGTCAGTCGTTTACTCAATTTGGCTAAAATGACGACTTCTAAACGTCTTTTAAAAGTACTTAATGCCTTAGCTGAATATGATCAAAAGAGTAAAACAGGTCTCGTTGATAAACGTTTTGGATTTGAATTATTTCTGATAGAGGCAACACGGTAATATGGAATCTCTCAAAGAACTCTACAAAGTAGGTCCAGGACCTTCTAGCTCACATACCATAGCCCCATGGAAGGCAGCCATGCTTTTTAGAGATGCTTTTCCAGATGCGGTATCTTATGATGCTGAACTTTATGGTTCTTTATCATTGACCGGTAAAGGTCATTATACAGATCAGATCATCATGCAAACTTTCGCTCCTAAGATGTGCAAAGTCTATTTCCGTTTAAGTTGGGAACATCTCTATGAGAATGGATTGATCTATAAAGCCTATGATGAACGAAATAATCTGATTGGATTATGGACTGTTTTCTCTTTAGGAGGAGGCAGTATCAAGGTCTTAGAAACAGACTTTGATTTCCAAAGAACGATTTATCCTTATCTTGATTATGAAAGTGTCGCCAAAGACTGTAAGTCTCTACATTTAAGTTTACCTGCCTTGATCAAATTCTATGAACCAGATCTTGAACCCCATTTAGAAAAGATCCTAGATGCGATGTTGAAGACAGTTAAAAGGGGACTAGATAGAACGGGACTGTTACCTGGACTACTCGAAATTAACCGTATTGCGAAATCTTTATATCTACAAGCTGAGAATCAAGATAGTGAAACCAGTAAGAATCGATTAAAGATCCTTTCTTATGCATACGCCAACAATGAAGAAAATGCTTCAGGTGGAATGGTTGTTACAGCTCCAACATGCGGAAGCAGTGGTGTCATGGCTTCGTTGATGTATCACTACTATTATGATTTAGGTTACTCTAAACAAAAACTGATCCAATCATTGATGGTTGGAGGAATGTTTGGGAATATCGTTAAAATGAATGCGACAATATCTGGGGCAGTAGGTGGTTGTCAAGCTGAAATAGGCACAGCTTGTTCTATGGCTGCTGCGGCTACTGCTTACCTACATGACCTTAATCTAAAGCAGATCGAATATGCGGCTGAGATCGCTATGGAACATCATCTAGGTCTTACTTGTGATCCTGTTGGAGGATATGTCATTATCCCTTGTATCGAAAGAAATGGGGCAGCAGCCTTACGAGCGATCGATGCTGCATTTATGGCTGAACACTTAGGAAGCATCAAAGACAATCGTGTATCCTTTGATATGGTGGTTCGTACAATGAACTATACTGGTAAGAAAATCGTCCTAGAATTAAGAGAAACAGCTTTGGGTGGTTTAGCTACTGAACTAAGAATTGATCATAAATAAAAATAAAACCAATCAGAGATTGGTTTTTCTTTTATAGAGCGTTGACTAACTTAGATAATCTTGCTTTTTGACGAGCGGCATAATTCTTATGATGAATCCCGCTGCTTACGGCTTGATCCAATTTGGCGTTGACCAGATCGTATGCGGCTTTTGCAGCTGCAGCGTCCTTGGTTTCTACGGCTTTCAAGACTTTCTTGATTGACGTTTTCAAAGCTGACTTTTCCGATGTAACAGCGGTGCTACGCTTCAAGTTGGTTAATGCGCGTTTCATTTGCGATTTAATCTGTGGCATGCGAGCACCTCCTTTATGTGCTTACGAATTATAGCAAATCAATTTGTTAAAATCAAGAATTAAAAATATCAGTTCATGATATAATTTAAGCCGTATTCAAAAGGAGGGACCACAAATGAAAAATAGAGTGCTTTTTATGGGTACGCCAAGCTTTGCGGTCAGTATCCTTCAAGTGTTGCTTGAAAGTGGACTTGATGTCGTAGGTGTTGTTACTCAGCCGGATAAACCGGTTGGACGTAAACAGATCTTGACTCCATCCCCAATTAAGAAACTTGCACTTGAGAATAGTCTCTCAGTCTATCAACCTATTAAAATCAAAGAACTTGATCAAATCATACAAGATCTTAACTTGGATTTGATCGTGACTTGTGCTTATGGACAATTTATCCCAACTTCAATCTTAGAAGCACCTCGTTTTGGTTCTGTGAACGTTCATGCGTCACTATTACCTAAATATAGAGGAGGAGCACCCATTCATAAAGCCATCATCTGTGGTGAAAAAGAAAGTGGCGTGACTTTGATGAGAATGGTCAAACAGATGGATGCGGGAAACATCATCTCATCGATCACAGTAGAAATCACCCAAGAAGATGATGTCTTATCGCTTCATGATAAATTAAGTATCGCAGGGGCTCTCCTTCTTAAAGATAAATTACCTGATTTATTAAAAGAAGATGTACCTTCAACTGTTCAAGATGAATCAAAAGTAACTTTCGCATATAACATTACCCCAGAAGAAGAATTCATCTCTTTTAAAAGAGAGGTCCATGTGGTTTATAATCATCTTAGGGGATTATCTCCTTGGCCAATTGGTCATGGGATCATCCACGGGAAGAAACTTAAACTGATCAAAGCCTTTATGATCGAAGAAGACCACCAAGATCCTTTAGGTGAATTCGTTGCGTATGAGAAGGGTCTAAAGATCGCTTGCTTAGGTGGTTATGTCGTGGTGACAGTATGTCAATTTGAAGGAAAGGAAAAAATGGATGCGGCTGCCTTCTATAACGGTTTAGGTAAAAGCTTGCTTCATGGAATCTTTGAATGAAAATTAGAACGATCACTTTAATGGGCGTCTTAACGGCAGGGTCTGCTATTTTGACCATTTACTTAATGGTGCCTTACGCCATAGGTTACTTTAATCTAGGCGATGTATTGGTGTTAAGCTTTGGGATCGTATTTACCCCAGTCTTATCTTTATTGGCAGGGATAGGACCGATGATAGGGGATTATGCCTTAGGTTATGGGCTCTTTGCGCCCTTTACCTTAGTGATAAAGGGATTGGAAGCATTGATCGTTGCCTTGCTTTATTATAGATTGCCTCATAAACTTAAGTTTATTGCCTTTCTATGTGGTGGTCTCTTTATGGCTTTCGCTTATGGCTTTGCGTATGTGTTTACGTCAGGTGGTGCATGGGGAGCTTTCTTCACCTATATTCTGCCTGATTCGCTTCAAGGCATTGTGAGTGCTACATTAGCATTCTTATTAAGCCCGATATTGATTAAATTGAAACAAGGAACTTTAAAATAAATGGATCAAAAGCATATACGGAATTTCTCAATCATCGCGCATATCGATCACGGTAAGTCTACTTTAGCTGACCGTATTTTAGAATTGACCAATACTGTCGTTCAAAGAGACATGGTCGATCAGATCTTAGATACCCTAGATCTTGAAAGAGAACGTGGGATCACCATCAAACTCAATGCGGTCCAATTAAACTATACGGCCCTTGATGGGCAAGAATATGTCTTTCATTTGATCGATACCCCAGGTCATGTGGATTTTACCTATGAAGTATCTCGTTCACTCGCAGCATGCGAAGGAGCGATCTTGGTGGTCGACGCGGCTCAAGGCATAGAAGCTCAGACCTTAGCGAATGTCTATTTGGCTCTAGATAATAATCTAGAGATCTTACCTGTCATCAATAAGATCGATCTACCTAGTGCTCAACCTGAGCATGTGCGTCATGAGATCGAAAATACGATTGGACTAGATGCGACAGAAGCACCACTTATTTCCGCTAAAAACGGACTCAACATTAGAGCAGTTCTTGAACAGATCGTTGAGAAAGTACCAGCACCACAAGGTGATCCTGATGCGCCTTTAAAAGCCTTGGTTTTTGATTCGATCTATGACTCCTATCGTGGGGTCATCAGTTACGTACGTATCAAAGAAGGATCCATCAAAGTCGGTGATAACATCACCTTTATGGCGACAGGAGCTAAATATCAAGTCACAGAAGTAGGAATAAGAAATCCTAAAGAAGTGAAGACAGAAAGCTTATATTGCGGAGAAGTAGGATGGATCGCAGCTCAAGTCAAATCAGTCAAAGATGTCCACGTTGGGGATACCATCACTCAAACAGATAATCCTGCATTAGCGGCATTACCAGGTTATCGTACTTTGAATTCAATGGTTTTCTGTGGTTTATATCCTGTAGACACCAATCGATACAATGACTTAAGAGATGCCTTAGAAAAACTTCAACTCAACGATGCAGCTTTAAAATACGATCCTGAAGCTTCTCAAGCCTTAGGTTTTGGCTTTAGATGTGGCTTCTTAGGTTTACTTCATATGGATGTCATTCAAGAAAGACTTGAAAGAGAATACAATTTGACCTTGATTGCGACAGCACCATCCGTTGTCTATCATACCTACTTGACCGATGGGACCATGCAACTAACGGATAACCCTGCTTTATTACCTGATGTTCAACGTATCGATCATATGGAAGAACCTTTCATTAAAGCCACCATAATGGCTCCTAAAGAATATGTAGGTCCTATTATGGAACTATGTCAGAAAAAGCGTGGTATCTATCAAGAGATGTCTTATATCGATGATACACGTAATACACTCATCTATCATTTGCCTTTAGGAGAAATTGTTTATGATTTCTTCGATAAATTAAAATCAGCGACTAAAGGTTATGCTTCTTTCGATTATGAACTGATAGGCTATCAAGAATCCAAATTGGTAAGAATGGATATTTTAATCAATGCGGAAACCGTAGATGCCTTATCGATCATCGTTCATAAAGATTTCGCTTATGGTCGTGGTAAGGTCATCGTTGAGAAACTCAAGACCTTGATCCCTAGACAACAATTTGAGATCCCCGTTCAAGCAGCCATCAATCAAAAGATCATCGCCAGAAGCGACATCAAAGCCTTACGCAAAAACGTTTTGGCGAAATGTTATGGAGGGGATGTCTCTCGTAAGAAGAAACTATTAGAAAAACAAAAAGAAGGTAAGAAACGCATGAAGAAGGTAGGGTCAGTCGATGTCCCTCAAGAAGCCTTCATGGCTGTCTTATCCATGGAAGATTAATGAACGAACTTTTAGATAAGATCCAAGCCTTACGTATTCAAAAAGGGTGGGATCAAACAGATACTCCTGAGATCTTAGCGAAATCCATCGTCGTAGAAGCGGCTGAATTATTAGAATGCTACATGAACGAAGATGTTGATCTTCTAGCGGTAAAAAGCGAATTGGCTGATGTTTTGATGTATGCCTTATCACTATGTAGAGATCTTGATCTTGATCCAGTAGAAGTCGTATTGGGTAAATTTCAAAATATCCATGATCGATACCCTGATAAACCATGACCAAAGCTTTATATGTCCATGTCCCATTCTGTGATAAGATCTGTGCCTATTGTGATTTTACGAGAGTGGTGACTCATCCTAAACTGATCGCTGAATATCTAGGAGCTTTAAAAACTGAACTAGAGTCTTATCCTCTTAACTTTTATAAAACAATGTATATCGGTGGAGGAACTCCCACTGCTTTAAACGAGAAAGAATTGACTATTCTATTTGAGATCTTAAAACCATCATCTAAAATGGTTCAAGAATACACCATAGAGATCAATCCTGAATCTTTGACACTAGATAAAGTTAAGGTGATGAAAAGATATGGGATCAATCGAGTTAGTCTAGGTGTACAAACCTTTGATGAGAAAGAATTGAAGCTGCTTCATCGATCACATAGCTTTGAAGACATCATCAACGCCATCAATTTACTTAGATCTAATGGGATTACCAACATCTCCATAGATCTTATTTATGGCTTACCTCTACAAACCTTAGAAAGCTTTGAGAGATCTATCCACGAAGCCTTTAAACTTCCTATTACGCATCTTTCTCTCTATAGTCTCACCATAGAACCTCATTCTGAATTCGGTCGTCAGAAGCTTACAAAGGTCTCTGATGAGATGGAAGAACTTATGTATTTTAAAGCCATTGAGCTTTTTAAGTCCTATGGTTTCCATCAATATGAGATCAGTAATTTCACCAAAGAACAAGCTTCTCAACATAACACCATGTATTGGCACTCTGAAGATTACCTAGGGATAGGACCAGGGGCAGTATCCTTACTTAAAAATCAACGCATCGAGAATACGAAAAATTTGATGAATTATCAAAAAGGTATATCTCATGAATCCATCATCGATCTTTCTGTGGATGATCAACGTTATGAATTCATGATGATGGGACTAAGATTAAAAAAAGGTATTGAATTAGAAAGATATCTTACTCGTTTTAATGAATCGATGAATGTCCATTATGAAAAACAGATCGATGAACTCATTAAAAAAGGATGGTTAGAAATAAAAGAAGGATATTTGAGATGTACAGAAGAAGGTTTTCCTTTACTAAATACAGTACTAGGAGAATTACTAGACGAATAAACTTGCTTTATTTTTGCGCCTATGATACATTGATTACGCTTTTATTCTGGGTTTCTGGGTGCCTCGCCCGACTACTCGGATTAGAAGGTCACAACACAAGGAGGAAGAAAACATGTTAACAAAAGAAGCGAAGACAGCCATTATCAAAGATTATGCCCGTTTTGAAGGGGATACTGGTTCCGTTGAAGTGCAGGTCGCAGTATTGACCACACAGATCAACGTATTAACCGCTCATCTCAAGATTCACGTCAAGGATTTCCATTCTACACGCGGATTAATGAAGATGGTAGGGACAAGACGTAGTTTGCTGACTTATCTTCGCAATGAAGATTTGGCTCGCTACCGCGCACTTGTTGCTCGTTTAGGCTTACGTAAATAAGTTCATTAGACATCGGTTGAAAAATCGATGTTTTTTTATGATCTAGACTAAGGTTAATAATCCTTAACTAGCTTAATAATCAAGGCTAGATTATTATGTGAAAACAGGGTCTTGTGGTATAATAAGTCAGTTAAAGAGGTAAACAATGGCAAAACAAGTATTTAAGTTGGATTTCTGTGGAAGAAATCTACAAGTCGAAACGGGAGAAATTGCCAAACAGGCTGGTGGATCAGTCTTAGTTCGTTATGAGGATACCGTCGTGCTCTCAGCAGCAACGGCATCTAAAGTGACCAAGGACATTGACTTTTTCCCACTCACCGTCGGCTTTGAAGAGAAGTTGTATTCTGTAGGTAAGATTCCTGGAGGCTTCCTTCGTAGAGAAGGACGACCAACTGAACATGCGACCTTATCCGGACGCTTGATCGATCGTACCCTACGCCCATTATTTGCGGACGGATTCCGCAATGAAGTTCAAGTCGTCAACACGATCTTATCCGCTGACAATGATTGCTCACCGGATATGACAGCCATGTTTGGGGCATCTTTGTCCCTATGTGTCAGTGATGTTCCATTCAATGGACCTATCGCTGGTGTCATCGTTGGCTACATCGATGAAACATACGTCATCAACCCGACCTTAGCTGAACTGGAAAAATCCAGCATCAACTTAATCGTCGCAGGCACCAAAGACGCCATCAATATGGTCGAATCTGCTGCCAAAGAAGTTTCAGAAGAAATCATGTTGGAAGCGATGATGTTTGGTCATCAATACATCAAACAACTCTGCGAATTCCAAATTGAAATCGCTAAAGCTGCTGGAAAACCAAAAATGGAAGTCAAACTCTATGCGGTTGACCCAGTTTTAGAAGCAGAAGTCAAAGCAGTATGCGAAAAAGATCTACGTAAAGCTGTATCTATCCAAGAAAAATTGGTTCGTTATAGCACCATCGATGAGATCGAAGCAGCTACTTATGCGGATTTTGAAGCGAAGACCTATGAGTCTGATGCGATCAAATCCAAGACCATGAAACAAGTTAAAGAAATTACCCACGGTATCGTTGCTGATGAAGTTCGTCGTTTAATCTCGATCGATAAGATCAGACCTGATGGACGTAAGATCAATGAGCTCCGTGCTTTGAATTCTCAAATTGATTTATTACCTAGAGTACATGGTTCAGCCATGTTTACACGTGGTGAAACACAAGTTATGTCTATCTGTACCTTAGGGGCTTTAGGCGATAACCAGATCATCGATGATCTGTCCGATGTCGATAACAAGCGCTTTATGCACCATTATAATTTCCCACCGTTCTCGGTAGGGGAAACAGGTCGTATGGGTTCTCCAGGACGTAGAGAAATCGGTCATGGGGCCTTAGGCGAAAGAGCCTTGCTTCAAGTCTTGCCTACCGAAGAAGAATTCCCATATGCGATCCGTTTGGTTGCTGAAACCTTAGAATCCAATGGATCATCTTCTCAAGCTTCCATTTGTGCTGGCACCATGTCTTTGATGGCTGCCGGTGTTCCAATCAAGTCACCTGTGGCTGGGATTGCGATGGGTTTGGTTACTTATGGAGATCACTATGCTGTTTTGACTGACATCCAAGGGATGGAAGATCATTTCGGCGATATGGACTTTAAAGTAGCAGGAACCAAGAATGGGATCACTGCTTTACAAATGGACATCAAGATCGATGGCTTAAACAGAGAAATCTTAAAAGAAGCTTTGGCTCAAGCTAAGATCGGTCGTTTAGAAATCATGGAAAACATGTTGGCGACGATCGCTCAACCTAGAACGACCGTAGGTACATATGCACCTAAGATCGCTCAGTTGAAGATCCCTGCTGATAAGATCCGCGATGTCATCGGTGCAGGAGGCAAGATCATCAATCAGATCATTGCTGACTGTGACAATGTCAAGATCGACATCGAAGATGATGGCCGTGTCTTGATTTACCACAACAATCAAGCTGCTTTGGATAAAGCCAGAGGCATTATCGAAAGTTTAGTGAGATCCGCTAAAGTCGGCGAAGTTTATGAAGGCAAGATCGTAAGATTAGAAGCCTTTGGGGCCTTCGTTGAGCTCTTCCCAGGTACAGATGGTTTACTCCATGTCTCCAAGATCGATTACACGCGCGTTGAAAAACCAAGCGATGTCTTCAAGATGGGCGATAAGGTCAAAGTCATCGTAACTGAAATCGATGAGAAGGGCAGAGTCAATGTATCCCGCAAGGATCTGATGCCTAAGCCTGAAGGTTATGTCGAAAAACCAGCTGCCGAAAGAAAGCCGTTTGAACACAAGAAACCTTTCGAGAAAAAAAGATAGTTAACTAAATCCAGAGAAATCTGGATTTTTTATTGTCTTTTTCACAAGGCATGCTATACTATATCCAAAGTGGTCAGACCAGTTATGAAAACAAACAAAACCAGCGATGAAATTATAGATATCATGATCAACAATATTGCTAATGGCACCTGGAAAGAGGGCGATCTTTTACCAGGTGAACGTTTATTAAGCGATGAATACAATGTATCCAGAGCTCTTTTAAGAGAAGCCTTAATAGCGTTACAACTTTTAGGTCTCATTATCGTTAGACAAGGCGGTAAACGAGTCGTATCATCGTTTAGCTATCGACCTATTTCTACGTTAATGGCCATTTCTTTACAAAATAATCCATATTTCGATCCAGATCTGCTTCATTTTAGACAAGTACTAGAAGTCGATGCGGTTGCTTTGGCTTGTGAACAAGATGATACAGATCGTCTATTAGAAATAACCAAACAAATGGAAGATGATCACGTGAAGGGTGAACCCATAGCGATGGCTTTAGATATCGCGTTTCATCAAGAGATCTTTCGTTTAAGTCATAACATCTTCTTAATAAAAACAT
This sequence comes from Erysipelotrichaceae bacterium, assembly GCA_013334325.1. Classification (GTDB taxonomy): domain Bacteria; phylum Bacillota_I; class Bacilli_A; order Erysipelotrichales; family Erysipelotrichaceae; genus UBA2212. Next base: position 38,633 of record JAAXXT010000008.1, read on the forward strand.
CTGAACTTATCGAAGAATTACTTAAACACTCCGTAAGTTACAATCGTTCTAAGATCTTATCCAATCGAGATTATGGCTTAGTCTTGGTTCATCAACATCAACGTATCGCAGTAGCGATCAAAAATAAGAATAAGGATCTAGCCTGTAATGCCATGCGTAATCATCTTCAGACCGTTAACCAAATCGAGGAAAGCCAATGAAAATCATCGTGTGTATCAAACAAGTACCAGCGACCCAAAACGTTCAAATCGATCCTAAAACAGGCTCTTTGATGCGTTGGGCAGCGACTACCAAAATGAATCCTTTTGATTTGGTCGCTTTAGAAGCAGCCTTACAATTAAAAGATAAGTCTTCGGCTGAAATTACCGTCATTACGATGGGGCCAAACGCTGCGAAAGCCGTCTTGACTGAAGCTTTGTCTATGGGTGCTGATAAAGGAATCTTGATCAGTGATAAAGCCTTTGCGGGAGCGGATGTCTTAGCGACTTCCCATACCTTGTCCTATGCGATAGAAGCACTTAAGATCGATTATGATCTTCTTCTATGTGGTCAACAGACCACCGATGGGGATACTGCCCAAGTAGGACCTTCGATCGCAGCACTTCTTAATATTCCTCATATCAGTTATGTGAGAAAACTAATAAGCAATCCTAATACCTTTACAGTTGAAAGTATCATCAACGATGATCGACTCATCGCTGAAATCAAGAAACCTTGTTTATTGACCATCGATAAAGATTTCGCTCAAGCAAGATATCCATCCTATTGGAAATTGATTGAAACCATCAATACCCCAATTCAAATCATTACATTAGCTGATCTTAAGAATCCTGATACGATCAATCATATCGGTCAAGCAGGGTCTCCGACTTCAGTACTTAAAATCTATCCACCAGTACACGAAGTCATTTCTAAGAAACTAAGTGGTAAATCAAAAGACATCGTCAATGAACTCGTTGATTATCTAAAAGATGAACATCTCATCGAAAGGAACAGCCATGAGTAGGATCGTTATTCGTCATGAGGCCTGTACCTTATGTGAGGTATGTTTAAATGCTTGCCCATTCAATGCGATGGAGAATCTAAATGGGAAGATTGAGATCAATTCAAACTGTAAAGTATGCTCAATCTGTGTTAAGCAGTGTCCTGAAAAATGTATTTCAAAAATAGAAGATGAACTGTTTCAAGTTGATCGTTCCTTATATAAAGGCATCATGGTTATAGGCGAGATGAGACAAAAAGATCTTCATCCAGTAACTTTAGAATTATTAGGAAAAGCTAGAGAACTCGCTGATAAGATCAAAGCCCCTGTGTATTGTATGATCGTTGGGGAAGAGTTATTAGATGCTGCTCAATTATGCTTATCCTATGGAGCTGATGAAGTCTTTGTATGTGAAGATCGAGAATTGAAATTTTATAGAAGTGATATCTATGCGAAACTCATCAGTGAAAGAATCAGTCAAATCAAACCAAGTGTGGTCTTAGTAGGCGCTACGCCTTCAGGTAGATCATTAGCGCCTAGATTAGCAGCGCTTCTTAAAACTGGTTTAACAGCGGATTGTACACAACTAGACATATTAGACAATACGGACCTTATACAGCGACGTCCTGCTTTTGGAGGCAATATCATGGCCGATATTATGACCACGCGTCATCGTCCTCAAATGGCTTCTGTACGCTATAAAGTATTTAATCCTATTGAAGAAATCAAGAATCCTGTAGGCATCATTAAACGTTTATCGATCAATCCAGATGAACTTCTTTCAGGAATCAATCTATTAGAGATCCATCATGAAGCTGTATCAGAATCGATCACAGAAGCCAAACGCATCATCGTCGCAGGGGTAGGTGTCAGTGATCCAGAAGGTTTAAAGCTCGTTCATCAATTGGCTGATCAACTTCAAGCTTCTGTTGCCTATACAAGACCTCTTGTTGAGCGTGGTTTGGCTTCGTATACCCATCAGATCGGACTCTCTGGTAGAACAGTTCAACCTGAGCTTTTGATCACTTGTGGCGTCAGTGGGGCAGTTCAATTCATCTCTGGGATGGAACATAGTGAACACATCATCGCCATCAATAAGGATCCCAAAGCAGACATCATGAATGTAGCTCATGTGGCGGTCGTAGGTGATGCTTATGAGATCTTACCTCAGTGGATAGAAGCGTTAAAGAAAGGATCATTCCATGTATAAAAACATCGATAAAAAAGACCTAGCTTTTCTTAAAGACATCGTAGGGGAAGATCGTTTATTGATCACTTTACCAGATGGTTTCAATAATGATGAGATGCCGATCTATGGTTTAGGAAATGGTGAAGTTGCGGTTTACGTAATAAACAGTACAGAAGTTTCCAAGATCCTTCATTACGCCAACGAAAACAATATTGCGGTGACTACTCGAGGATCTGGGACTGGATTAGTTGGATCTTGTGTTCCTTTACACGGAGGCATTATCCTATCTACCGCAAAAATGAACAAGATCATCTCCATCGATCCATCTACAATGAGCGCTGTCGTTGAACCTGGTGTCTTATTGATGAAACTCGCCGCTGAGGCAGAAAACCTTAACGTGATGTATCCTCCTGATCCAGGAGAAAAAAGTGCCACGATCGGAGGTAACGCAGCCACCAACGCAGGAGGCATGCGTGCGATCAAATATGGGGTTACTAGAGACTACATCAAAGCTCTAGAACTTGTCTTAGCCAGTGGTGAGATCGTTACTTTAGGAAAAGATGTTTCTAAAAATAGCTCTGGTTATGCCTTAAAGGATCTTATGATTGGTTCAGAAGGAACCTTAGGTATCATTACGAAACTTACTTTGAAATTGATCCCAAAACCAACCCTTAATGTATCTTTATTGGTTCCTTTTGAGAATATACATTCTTGTCTTCAAGCTGTTCCGGAATTGGTTCAATTACCAGACATCTGTACGACACTTGAGTTTATGGAGAAAGAAGTCTTAGATGACGCAAAAGAATATCTAGGCAAAGATTTCCCTGATCGTCATTATCCTGCTTATTTGATCATAACTTATAGTGCTTCTACTCAAATCCAATTGGATGCGATGATCAAGAGTGCTTCTGATAAACTAAAGACCTTGAATGCGAAAGATATCTTTATATCTGATACGGTTGAAAGACAAAGCTCATTATGGAATACACGAGGTGCTTTCTTAGAAGCCATAAAGAACTCTACTTCGCTTATGGATGAAGCTGATGTGGTCATGCCTATAACACGCATCGCAGATTATCTAGACTACATCAATCAATTATCTCATCAACATCAAGTTCGTATCAGAACCTTTGGTCATGCGGGAGATGGTAATCTACATGTCTATGTATGTAAAGATGATATTGAAGAAGCTCGTTGGACAGAACTATTACCTATAGTAATGGATGCCTTATACGCTCGTGCTTTAGAAGAAAAGGGTGCAGTGAGTGGTGAACATGGGATTGGTCACGCTAAGAAGGCTTATCTAGAAGCTTCAGTAGGTAAGACTCAAATCGCATTGATGAGATCCATCAAAGAAGTGTTTGATCCACAGTGGATCTTGAATCCAGATAAAATCATTGATTTAAAGTAAGCATTCGCTTACTTTTATTTATCTAAGGTCCTGTGTTAAAATAATACGGAGGTAAAAACTATGGATTTCTATCAAAAGGCATCAGAAAGAAAAGAAGAACTCGTTAAGACTTTACAAGAACTGGTCAGGATCCCGTCTTTATATGATCCAGAAACCATTGTACCCAATGCCCCATTTGGGAAAACATTAAGGGATGCTTTGGATTATATGTTGAATATGGCTAAAGCTGATGGATTTAAAGTCAGAGATCTAGAAGGATATGCAGGTGTTATTGAATTTGGAGAAGGCACAGAAATTATGGGTGTCTTGGGTCATTTGGATGTGGTCCCTGTTGGGAAAGGATGGAGCGTTGATCCTTTTAGTGCCACCATCAAAGATGGCTATATCATAGGAAGAGGATCACAAGATGATAAAGGTCCAAGTGTTGCTGCATATACAGCGATGAAAATACTAAAAGACTCAGGCTTTAAACCACAAAAAAGAGTCTTTATGATCTTAGGAACAGATGAAGAAAGTGGTATGGGCTGTATGAAGTACTACCAAAAACATGGGGAAATACCTAACTTCGGCTTTGTGCCTGATGCTGATTTTCCTGTCATTTATGGAGAAAAAGGTATTCTTCAACTCGATGTCAAAGGTCATAAAAAAACCCAGATCGTTTCTTTGAAGGCAGGAGAGAGACCTAATATTTGTATAGGAGAAGCTTCTGTCATCATGAGTGGTGAAGCCAAAACGGACCTATTTAATTTCTACTTGAAATCTAATCAATTGGTTGGCCATATCGATGAGACCACACAAGGTGTCAGCTATTTTATCAAAGGCAAATACGCTCATGGATCAACCCCTCAAGAAGGGATCAATGCGGCTTGGCATTGCTTAAACTTCGTTTCTGCTGCCTATCATGATGAAGTCGCCACTGAACTTGCGAGATTACTAAAAGAATATCGTGGAGATGCCTTAGGTATTCGTTATTTTGGATCCCATATGGGTTTTCTGACCATGAACTTAGGCGTCATCAATGTTGAAAAGGATGATTTCCATTTGGTTTTAGACATTCGATATCCTCAAGAAACCAATGAAGTCGTCATCATCGAGAATATCCAAAAAGCACTTGCTGAAAAACTAGGGACTTTCAAAGTATCCATTCAAGGTCATAAAGGACCACTCTTTGTGGATCCTAAGAGTAAACTTGTTTCGACTTTAGAAAAAATATATCGTGATTATAGTAAAGATGACCAAAGCCAATTGATGACGATGGGTGGAGGGACTTACGCACGTTCTTTCGATAATTTCGTAGCCTTTGGGGCAGAATTTCCTCTTAGAAAACGTCCTGATTGGGTAGGCAATGTCCATCAAGCAGATGAAGGCTATGAGATTGAACAATTGGTGATGGCAACAGCGATCTATGCGCAAGCCATCTATGATTTGACGAGCCAATAAGCATGCGGATGCGTAATAAACCTTGGGCCAATGATTTTTTAAATCAACATCCCAAAGCGACCACCAACCCTATCGATCTTAAAGGATCTTGGAAAGCTTCCTATTCAAAAGTTATATTAGAAATAGGCAGTGGTAAAGGAGGCTATCTTTTTGATTTAGCGACCCTTCACCAAAATCAACGTTATATTGCCTTAGAAAAGGACCGTAATGTCTCTGCGACAGCTTTACGTCATCATGATGTCTTAGGTCTAGAGAATCTTTTATGGATCAATAATGGGGCTGAAAGTATCCAAACTTGGTTTGAAAAAGGGGAACTCGATGAGATCCATCTAAACTTTAGTGATCCATGGCCAAAAAAACACCATGAGAAAAGAAGATTGACCTCTAAGACCTTTATGCCTATTTTTATAGATTTATTAAGACCTGAAGGTTTAATCAAGTTTAAAACAGACAATCAAAAATTGTTTGAATATACCATCCTTCAAATGCAGGTTTATCCCTTAGAGATGACTTTTTTTAGTGTGAATTATATTCATAGTTTAGAAGAAGAGGATGCCTATACTGAATATGAAATGAAATTCAACGCCTTAAATCAACCGATCTATCGCGCTGTATGGAGAAAAAAATGACCTTAAGTAAAGAAACATTAGTGTTGATGGAAAAGCTTACTCAAGCCTTTGGGATACCTGGAGATGAGAAAGAAGTAAGTCAAATCTTAAGAGAATCCTATAAGACTTTAGCAGATGAAATTATCTATGATAATCTAGGTTCTATTTTCGCTGTGAAAAAGAGTAAGAATCCTAAGGCTAAGACCTTAATGATCGCAGGACATATGGATGAGGTAGGATTCATCGTCAATAAGATCAATGAAAAAGGATGTTTGAGTATAACGCCTGTGGGAGGTTGGTGGAATCAGACCTTACTAGGACAAAGAGTCTTGGTTAAAACTAAGACAGGTCAGAAAATAAAAGGAACCATAGGATCTATTCCTCCACATCTATTGAGCGATAAAGATCGTGCAGCACCCATGGATATAAAAAATATGCTTGTTGATGTAGGTCAAACTACCAAAGCAGAAACAGAAGCTTTAGGCATCGTAATGGGATCTCCTGTGATATTAGAAGGAAGTTTTGAGATCTTAGAAGGAAATCAACGTTTATTGGCTAAAGCTTGGGATAATCGATATGGATGTTTAATGGGCATAGAACTATTAAGTGCATTAAAAGACCATGAACTCGATGTGAACTTGGTTGTAGGTGCGACAGTTCAAGAAGAAGTAGGAATTAGAGGCGCACAAACAGCAACTTCATTGATCAAACCAGATGCGGCCATCGTTTTTGATTGTTCACCAGCGAATGACGCTTCAGGCGATAAAGAAGCCTTTGGACAATTAGGAAAAGGACCTTTGGTGCGTTTTATCGATGCGAACTATTTGCCTCATCGAGGTTTCCTCTATCACTATATCGACCTTTTAGAAGCCAATGAGATTCCCTTTCAGTATTACCAATCCTTAGGTGGAACAGATGCTGGGGCGATCCATAAATCACTAGATGGAGTTATGACTTTGACCATGTGTATCTGTGCAAGAAATATTCATACTAATTCATCCATTATCGATGTTTCAGATTATGAAAACGCGAGAAAAGCAGCACTTTGTTTAGTAGAGACACTGACATCAAAGACCATCGAAGATCTTAAAAAAGTGATACAATAAGTTATATGAAAAAGATGCTTATTTTATTTCTACTGATGATGTTTGGATTGAGTGCTTGTTCTGAAATAACACTTGATTCACTTCAATCTTACCTAAAGGCAAGTGCAAGTGATGCTGAATCAGAAAAGATCAGCCCTTTAAACAACATTTCTAAGGAACTTTTTAGTTATTATTTACCTCAACATGTAGGTCGTAAGGTTTCAAGTGAAACATCGACCATTTTAACAAGTAATAATGTCAATATTTTAATGAACTTGGATGTTATCGATGTGATCAGTGATACATATTATGATACAGCTCGTTCTTTTAGATCGATGCTTGCAGCTTCTCAAAATCTTGATAGTTTTGATTCCACCTTTTTAAATCGAAAAGGAGAAACCATAACCTATCGAGTCAGCGTGCTTGAAGTAAGTGATTCTTTGATTTTGCTTACCCTTGAGGGTGGTTACTTTATGTTTACAGCCATTACACCTATAGGATTAAGTACCGAGATCCTATACGATATGTTAACGATTGCTAAAAGTTGTGAGGTCGATGGTCCTGCAGTATTGTTGGCTTATTCTACACGAGAATCAATAGATTATAAGAAAGAAACCTTGGATATGTTTAGTCAAATAGCCCCTGAATCAGGAACGGTTTTAGATATGATCTCTGGTGGTCAACCGATTGAATTGCCTAGTGACAATACGAATTAATAACACTAAGGGAGAAACGTATGTTTAAGAAACTTGCCTCATTACTTTTTGAAGATGAAGATATCACGCCAGAAAAGGAAGATGAAAAAGTAGATCTACTTAAGGTTAAGAAACAAGCTGAGTCTTCACCATTGAAAGCTCAAATGGATCCTCAACCTTTACATCAAGAAGCTCTAGAAAGAACCAAGAAAAGTAGTTTTGAGAATATCGTCGCTGATGAACATCCAGCGAGTTTTGAAGATGAAGCCCACCCTTTAGAAAATAATGACATTAGTGAACCAAGAAGATCATCAGATCTAGCTTTTGTGGATCGTAAACCTGTTCAATCAAAAGATGTTTATGAATTCAAACCAGTGATCAGTCCAATGTTTGGAGTCGCAGAAAGTGAAAAAGAACATGTTAGACCTACTTTCGTTCAAACGGCAGAAGTTAAAAACGACAGTCATCTACAGACTGTGATAAGCCCTTATTATGGCGCGATTCATAAAGATATGAAGACAGGGCCAGAGTATCAAAATAACCCCGTATCAATGGAACCAACCCAGCTTAAATCCAAGGCTAAAGTTGCTCAATACGTAGAAGAAACAAAACCTATTGAAATCAAAAATATCTCCCTTGAAGAACTGATTTCACCTAATCCAATCCCACAGACACAAAATACCCCTAATACTGAAACAGTTTTAGAAGAAAATATAGAGGATGTTACACAATTCTCCTTGTTTGGGGAAGAATAGATGTTGTTTTTTGTTGGTATAAAAGGAGCTGGGATGGCTGCTTTGGCGTGTATGATGAAGGAAATGGGGGAGTCTGTAGAAGGCTCTGATCTAGAAAAACACTTTTTCACAGAAGTTCAACTTCATGAATTAAATATTCCTATACATCCTTTTGGTGTTTATCCTAAAGATGGTTCTACCATCATCATAGGCAATGCCTTTAAAGAAGATTTTGAAGATGTAAGAGTAATCAGACAGAATCCTAGTTATACGATCTATCGATATCACGAATTCTTAGGTCAATTAACGAAAAAGTACATTACGGTCGCTTTAAGCGGTTCTCATGGGAAAACAACGACGACCACGATGATGGCTTCTATATTACGTCAATATAAAGAAACAGCCTATTTGATAGGGGATGGCCACGGTCATCTTTCAAAAGACTCCGTTTATCTAGCGATAGAAGCCGATGAATATCGACGGTTTTTTCATTCGTATTTTCCTAAGTACGCAGTTGTCACTAATGTTGATCTAGATCATGTTGATTACTATAAAGATGAGGCTGATTATCGAAAGGCTTATGAAGATTTTGCTGATAATGTGAGTGATACCTTGATTTTATTTGGGGATGATCCTCAAGTAAGAGAACTCAAACTCTCTAAGAAGCATCTTTTTTACGGGATCGATCCTAAAAATGATGTCTATGCGGAAATTCTCGATGAAGATACCCATCATACTCGTTTTAATTTACATTACTTAGGAAAAAATCTAGGAGAAGTAAGCTTACCTTTCTCAGGACGTCACTTGGTTTGGAATGCTTTGGGAACCATAACTGTAGCACTGTTAGAAAACATACCGCTTCAATTGATTCAAAAGGGACTTATTGAGTTCAAAGGGGCATCACGAAGATTTGTGGTCGAGACCCATGGTAATAATGTGTATATCGATGATTATGCGCACCATCCAACCGAAATCAGTGTAACTATTGATGCGGCTCGTTTAAGATATCCCAATAAACCTTTGATCGCAATTTTTAAACCACACAGAGTATCTCGTTTATTCCATTTCGCGGATGAATTCGCAATAGCACTTAACAAAGCTGATCACGTTTATCTGATTGATTTTAATGCGATCGATGATAAGGAAGCCGGGATCGATATCGACATCACTTATCTACAAAAACGTTGTAAAAACGCGACTATTATCACTGAAGATGATGCGGGAGCACTTATTTTAGCTTCACATGCTCCAGCCTGTTACTTGTTTATGAGCTCAAAAGATATTTATATTCTGTCAGATGCCTTAAAGCGCTATCAGAATTCTTGAAAATATTTACATTTTCGTTTATACTGTTTATGAGGTGACAGTATGGACGCACTATTAGAGTCATTATCATCTGTTTCGCTGCAATTATTACCTATTTTTGGGCTTGCAGTACTTATTTTTCTTTTGATACTTTTTAAAAGAGTTTTTGATTTACTAAAAAAGGTAGATAAAACGATAGATCAAGTTGATCTCACTTTAAAAAAGATTGATGGGCCATTAGAAACCATAGTTTCTGTATCTAAAACCATCGATTTCGTCAACAGTGCTGCAGAAAACGCAGTGAAAACTTTAGCGATTACTTTGGCGAAAAATTTTTCTGTGATTACCAATTGGATTAAATCTTCACTGGGTAAGAAAAAAGACAATGATCTCGAAGAAACAACCGAGGAAGAACTCGGACTATAGGAGCTAAAATGGACAATACTTTTAAAGAAGAATTAGACAGACTGATCGAGAAAGCGAATAAGTTCGCAGATGACATTCATTTGAAAGAAAATCTTGAGTCTTTTAGAGATGATCTTGTTGATTTAGCGACCAAAACAGGTAAGAAGATCGATGAATTGGCTCATGATGAAGAACTTAAAGCTAAGATTAAAGATGGTGCCACTCAAGTCAAAGATGGAGCCATTAAAGGGGCTAAGTATGTAGGGGATAAAACGACAGAGTTTTTCGAAAGACCTGACGTTCAAGAAAACATCGAAAAAGCTAAAGATAAAACGATAGAGGTCGCAGAGAAAGGCGTAGAAGCCCTTAAGAAAGCCCTCAAGAAAGAGGAGTAGTTATGAAGCGTGTTACCATCTATGATGTCGCCAATGAGGCTAATGTGTCTTTGGCAACCGTTTCTCGCGTCATAAACGGACTTGAGATCGTAAGAGAAGATACTCGTATTAGAGTCAATCAAGCCATTGAAAAGCTAGGGTATAAGCCTAATGCGATCGCTCAAGGCTTGGCCTTACAAAAAACCACATCGATTGCTTTATTGATCCCAGAAGCAAGCTTTTCGTATACTGGACAAATTATAAATGGCCTTTTAGATGTGGCTAAGATCTATAAATATAACATTACCTTGCATACCACCAGTGAAGCCATCATGCAGATCGGTGATATCATCGAAAATATCATTAAATCCCGTGTTGATGGGGTCATCATTTATAATGACAAACTGATGGTAGATGAGTTGACAGCGTTGACGAAATATCAGTTCCCAATCGTTTTGGTAGGCAATCAAATGAGTTCAGCGAATATCGCTTCCGTGTATGTCAATCTACAAAAAGCGATGTATGAACTCGTATCATCTTACCTTGAACAAGGCAAGACAGACATCGCCATCGTTCAAGATCGTAAAAACAAATATATGGTTGAACAGCTCATCTTAGGTGCTTCTCAAGCTTTTGAGAAGAAGGGTCTCGTCTTTAAGAATTTCATAGAGATCCCAAGAGAATATAGAAGTTCTTATACCTATCTCAAGGAATATTTTAAGACCCATAAACATGAATTGGTTATCGCTCATCGTGATTCTCAAGCTATGGCTGTGATCAATGCAGCGGCAGAGAATGACATCAAGATCCCCAATGAAATGGAAGTGGTCTGTGTTATGGATACCAAATACAATTCGATGATTCGTCCTCAAATCAGTAGTTTCGCGATTCCTTCTTATGATTTAGGCGCTGTGGCCATGCGTGTCATGACCAAGATGCTGAATCAGAACCCTGTTGAAGAAAGAGAAATCGAATTGAGTTATTTGTTTACCCCACGTCAGTCTACGAAATAAACGAAAAGCTTTGATAAGTCATAGTACTTAAGTTCAATGGTTCAGCGAGATAATGGTTGGTGAAAATTATCCCTAGGTCTTAAGGAATACAACTTGGAGCTGCTTTATAAAAGTAAAGCCGTTAACTCGCGTTAAGAGTCAAAGTGATCAGCGAAAGCGTAACTAAGGTGGTACCGTGCGGTTTTAGCACCCTTGGAGGGTGCTTTTCTATTGGAGGATAAACTATGAATTTTTATGAAGATTTAAAATGGAGAGGTTTAGTCAAAGATGTAACCGATGAGGAAGCTTTTATCCAGCGATTAAAGAAACCTTTAAGGCTTTATTGTGGGTTTGATCCTACAGCGGATTCATTACACATTGGTTCTTTACAACAAATCCTCTTATTACGTCGTTATCAACTCAATGGACATACACCGATTGCCTTGATTGGTGATGCGACTGGTATGATCGGGGATCCACGTCCTACCACAGAGCGAAAACTATTGACTATAGATGAAGTTAGAGCCAATGGGGTCAAGATCAAAGCCCAACTGGCACGAATTTTAGAACATCCAGAAACTTCTAACAATTTTATCGCCGTCAATAACTATGATTGGTTATCAAAAATCGATATTTTAAGTTTCTTGCGTGATTATGGGAAACATTTCAATGTGGCTTATATGATCAACAAGGACACCATCTCATCTCGTTTATCCAGTGGGATCAGTTTTACTGAATTTACGTATACGATCTTACAGGCAGTAGATTTTATGCATCTTTATCAAAAATTCGATTGTGAGGTCCAAATCGGTGGATCTGATCAATGGGGCAACTTAACCAGTGGGACAGAACTCATTCGAAGAACCATGGATGATGCGAAAGTATTTGGTGTGACATCACCTTTGATCACCAATTCTGATGGATCGAAATTTGGAAAATCTGAAGGAAAAAACATTTGGTTAAGTGAAGAAAGAACTTCATCTTATGCCTTTTACCAATATTGGTTGAATGTTTCAGATTCTGACGTGATCGATTTTATGAAACGCTTATCCCTTAAATCACCAACTGAGATCAGTAGTTATGAAACAGGAGTAAAGACAGAAGGTCATCTTCGTAAAGCTCAAAAAGCTTTGGCTGAAGAATTAACTGCTTTGGTTCATGGGTCAGTTGGTTTAGCGAAAGCTTTAAAGATCACAGAAGCTTTGTTTAGTGGAGCTTGGAAAGAACTAAACTTAAGTGATATCTTAGATGCATTAAGTGAAGCACCAAGTCTAAGCGTCAGTGAACCTAAAGCTTTAATCGATGTTTTAACAGAAGGTAAATTGGCAGTTAGTAGAAGAGAAGCTCGTGAGCTCATCGAAAATGGTTCGATCAGTGTCAACGGAGAAAAGATAACGACTCTAGATTATGTATTAAATAAAGAGAATGCCCTTCATCAGCACATTCATGTGCTTAGAAAAGGGAAGAAAAACTACTTCGTAATGAAGTTCGAGGGTTAACATGACAGACTATCTACTGTATGGATTTACGATCTTGGTTGCAGGTTTGATGGTGGTTATTAGGTTACGCGATTATTCCAAACACAAAAAAGTACTACAAGAAGTAAGCGAAAAATCAACTTTGTTTGAAGTCGTTACATTAAAAGGTACTCGTATTATGTTGTATCTATTCATAGGAATCGTAATTGTATTTTCAATTATGGCTTTCTTCTATACCAACTATCTTCAAAGTGCGACGTATATCCTTGTATTCATTCTTATGGGGATTTCAGAATGGATCAATATCTTAACCATCGGACGTGTGTCTGTTTTCGATAGGGCAGCCGTTTATGGGAGTTACAGTATTCGTTTAAAAAGCATCCGTGCAGTTAACCCTCAAGGTAAGAAAAACATGAGAATAGCGATGCTTGATAATACCAGTTACACTGTACCCAATGAAGTCGGTGAGAAAATGATCGAGATTTTGAAGACCCGTAAGGCAAAATAGTCTGTGTTATAATATGTTCATGAAAAAAGTCCTTCCTATACTATTTGCTTTGGTTTTAATGAGCGGATGTTCAAACAGTGCTCAACTTGATCAAATCAAAATAGATACCTATAAATCAATGTATACAGACATCTTAAATGCCTCTGATTTTAAAACATCTTCTCAGTATTTTTCAATAGAAGCCTCTCTTACTGATTTAGGTGATTCATCTTATCGTTATGATGTCATCATCGATGAAGCGAAGGTGGCGATGTATGATGTAGATATCTTGGTGATACAAGATAATGGATCTTTGGTCATCAGTGATAAAATGATGCCCAGTATAGGCGTATTTGAAGATGTTACCTATTATATGATTCCGTATCAAGTCAATACCTTAGCTCATTATGTAAAAGGTATAGCTCTTAATGGAATTTCCGAGAGTTTACCTGTTCGATTAAAAGTGCTTGTTAAATGGAAAGATGATTTGAATAAACCTTATATTGAATATTTCGATTTCAATTTAGTTCTTGAATCTACCACTACATAAACATCACTTAGGGTGATGTTTTTTTTAAGATAAAAAAACCACTTCATGATTGAAGTGGTTTTAAGATGATTATCTGTTGTAGAATTCTACGACGAGAGCTTCATTGATCTCTTCGTTAAGTTCTTTACGTTCAGGCAATCTAACATATTTGCCTTTTTTGTTTTCTTTGTCGACTTCAACGAAAGCTTTTGTAGAAACGGATGCATCTAAGGCTTCTTTGATGCTAGGAATGCCTCTACTGCCTTCCTTGATGGTGATGATCTGACCAGGTTTTACTGTGATTGAAGGAATATCTGCTTTTTTGCCATCCAACAATACATGACCATGGTTGACCAACTGACGAGCTCCACGACGGGTAAGGGCGAAGTTCATACGATAGACAACATTGTCTAAACGGCTTTCGAGTAAGAATAAGAAGTTATGGGCGGTATTGCCTTTGATGTGCTGCGCTTTTACGAATGTGTTGTAGAATTGTCTTTCATTTAATCCATAAATGAAACGAATTCTTTGTTTTTCACGGTGTTGTTGACCGTAGTTGGTCAGCTTAGGAGCACGTGAATCAGGTGCTTTACCTGGTGCGGTGGTTCTTCCTTTTCTTTTTCCATTGTGAGTGTTGAATTCAGCGCCGGTTTCCAAAACGGAGAACTGTAGACGTCTAGAAAGACGATAGACTGGTCCATTAATGTTAGACATATTATTTACCTCCTGGTGGTATGCGTAAACCCACAGGGACAAATCTTCGATCGGGGTGTTCATCCTAGAGATTTCAGCAATTGCAGCGAGCTTACTATCTTCCTACTGTGATGAACGCTTTACCGGCCAACTTTGTCTGCCGCGTTTAACGCTTATAAAGTTTAACACGCTTCACTAAGAGTGTCAAATGTAAAATCATCCCTAAGGAAAAGGCATTTATGATACAATAAGTGAGTGAGGTAATCGATGAGTTTACAAGCCTTTATTGACATTTTAGAGACCAAAGAGATGCAATTGGCATTACTGGGTTTTGGCTTGCTGATATTCATTTTTTTATTGGTATTTTTAATTAGAAAACAAGGATTTAAGAAACGTTTATATGCGTTAGAACATAAGTATACGACCTTAAAAAGTCTACCTTTACCATTTAAAGTAAATAAAGCTTTAGCACTTGCTAAGGTAAGAGATGAAGTCTTCGTCTTAGCGAATGATTTTAAGAATGATTTTGATACGATTCAAGAACGATTCAAGAACTTCGCTCAGATCTTAGGTGAATGTGAAGATGAACTTTTAACCAATCATCTCAAGGAATGTCGTTTAGATCTGATGGATCTTGAAGTTTCGATAGTAAAATTAGATGAAGATGCCAATGAACTGGATCGTAAGTTGGATGAGATCCTAAAGGAAGAGAATCAACAACGATCACAGATTACAGAACTTAAAGAAAAATTTAGAAACGTAAAGAATAACTTCGCTCAAAGAAATGGGCAACTAAGTATCAGTAGTGTTTCTTTACAAGAAAAAATAGAAGATCTTGAACATACTTTTGTCATGTTTGAAGAATGGATGATGGCTTCTGAATTTACAAAAGCCAGAGATAAAGTCAATGATATTGAAAATGGATTAAGTGAACTTAATGTTCTATTAGAAGCATTACCTGATTTGATCGTATTGGCCAAAGGTATCATTCCTAAACAAATTGATGAAATTGCTCAACTCTATACAGAATTAAAGAATGATAAAGTATATCTTGTTCATTTAGAAATCAAAAAGAATCTTGATTTGGTAAGTGACACCACCAAAGAAGATCTTGTTAGTTTAGGTCGTTGTGTTATCAAGGATGTGGATGAGCATCTTAAAGATAACAATCTAAGACTGTCTCAATTATTCGATCAACTTAAAAAAGAACAACAGTCTCATCAAGAGCTAAAACAAGCATTTAAGGTTTTATCTGAGAAATTAAAAGCTACTCAAAGTGTATATGACGCCTTGCTTGCTCTTTCTAAGAAAGAAGCCAAACGTTTAGGAGTGAATACCTTAGTGGATTCATTAACACTTCATGAGGTTCATTTATCTCGTTGTAGTGAAGATAAATTGAGAATTGTTAGGCTTTATGATGAGCGCTCACTTCCTGAGAGCACTATTTTAGTTTCATGTAAAGAGATCCTACAAGACTTGGGTACTTTAGCCGACCAATTGAGTCGACAGAAGGAGACTTTGACCATGGCCAAAAACGATGAAGATCGAGCTAAGAAACAACTTCTTAAACTATATTTGATTATGAATGAGATTCAGGTCAAGATCAGAAAATACAAACTTCCTAATATATCTTCTACTTATGAAGGAGATATCAATCGTGCTTATAGTTATATCAATACGATCGATCGTTTATTGGATGAAGTCCCTTTGAACATCGAAACCTTGAATAGTACGGTCAATGATGCGATCGATGTGGTCTATCGTTTATACAACAATGTCAATAATCTAGTAGGTACTGTTGAGATGATCGAAAATACGATCGTTTTCGCCAATAAGTATCGTCCTTATAGTCCAGAGATGGATGCTCAATTGACAAGAGCAGAATTATTATTTAGAAATGGTGATTATACACAAGCTATCAAAGTAGCTTTAAGTGCTGCAGAAAAGATTCAACCTTTTAGCTACGATGAGTTGATCAAGGAGAATTCAAAGAGTGCCCAATCTTAACCCCATCTATTTCGATCATGTGTCGAGTACACCTGTTCATCCAGAAGTTTTAAAAAGTCAAAGTGAATTGTCTTTGCTCCACTATGCCAACTCTGAAGCCCTGCATGATGCAGGGCATCGTATTGCGAGTATGGTTGAGAAAAGTAGAGAAAGTATCGCAGCTTTATTAAAAATTAAACCTGAAAGCATTACTTTTACTTCAGGGGCTACAGAATCAAACAATGCGATCATAAAAGGCATTGCTTTTGCGAATATCACTAAAGGAAAACATTTGATCACGACTTCAGTTGAACATTCCAGTGTTCTTGAAAGTTTCAAACAACTAGAGACATCTTTTGGGTTTGAAGTTACTTATCTTAGTGTTGATAAAGAGGGAAGAATCTCCTTAGATGAACTTAAAAACGCATTAAGGACCGATACGACTTTGGTTTCGATCATGCATGTCAATAATGAGATCGGAACCATTATGCCTGTAAAGGCCTGTTCAAAGATCATTAAAGAAAACTCTACAGCTTATTTTCATGTCGATGAAGTTCAAGCCATAGGAAAGATTCCTTTCGATTTTAGTTTTGTTGATGCAGCCAGTTGTTCTGCTCATAAAATCAATGGGGTTAAAGGATCAGGTCTTATGATCGTTAAGGAAAAGGTCAAGATCTTATCATTAATCACAGGTGGTCAGCAAGAAAATGGTCATCGTGGAGGAACTGCGAACGCCATCAACAATATCCTTTTCGCGAAAACATTACGTTTGGCTTTATCTGAATATGACAGTCATCTTAAACAAGTCCAACTATTAAATGCTTATCTTCGAGATGAACTAAAGGCCATCAAAGAGATTATAGTTAATTCACCTGAACATGATGTTTCACCTTACATAATCAATTTCTCCGTTTTGACTTTAAGTTCTGAAGTTTTATTGAATTGGTTTAATAGTCAAGGAATTTATGTTTCAGCTCAAAGTACTTGTAACAGTAAAACCAAACATGTATCTATAACTTTACAAGCTATGGGACTTAGTGAAGCTGCTTTAAATGGATCACTTCGTGTAGGCATAGCTGCATCCAATACTCAAGAAGAAGCAGAGCGCTTCATTAAAGTGCTTAAAGAAGGGTTGGTTTCTTATGGATCTCCATTACGCTGATATGATCATCGTTCGCTTCGGCGAACTTTCTATTAAGGGACATAATCGACGTTATTTCGTAAGACAACTACAAAATAATATCAAAGCTAAACTCAAAGCATATCCTTTGATTCGCATATATTCAAAATTCGATCATTTAGTGATCCAACTCAATGGAACTCCTGATGAACCTGTAACGACAGCTTTATCTCAAGTTTTTGGGATCGCTTCTTTTTCATTGGCCCATAAATGTTCAAATCAAATCCAAGACATCATCGATACAGCTGTTGATTTAATGAGGACAGAAGAAACATGTACATTTAAGGTAGAGACTCATCGAAAAGATAAGCATTTGCCTTATGATTCTATGGAACTCAATGCGACAGTAGGTCATCATATCTTAGAAAACACTACCCATAAAGTCGATATAAAAACACCACAGAAAAAAGTTCGTATTGAAGTTGATTCTCAACAAGCCTATGTTTCAGTGAAGATCTTCAAAGGACTTCAAGGTTTTCCTGTAGGAGTTCAAAGTAAAGCTTTGGTGCTCATATCTGGAGGGATTGATTCTCCTGTAGCATCTTATTTAACTTTAAAAAGAGGAGTAGAAATTGAAGCAGTTCACTTCGCAGCGCCTCCTTATACATCCGCTCAAGCATTAGAAAAAGTTAAAAGTTTATTAAGTGTGCTTTGTGCTTATCAACCAAATATCAAACTTCATGTGGTTCCGTTTACTCAGATCCAACTTGAAATCTATCAGAAAGCGAATCCTGCCTATGCGATCACTTTGATGAGAAGACAGATGGTTAGATTGGCTCAAGAACTCGCTGAGAAACGTAAAGCATTGGCCTTGGTTACTGGTGAATCTTTAGGTCAAGTCGCAAGTCAAACCATGGAATCGATGGGTGTCATCTCTGAAGTATCCCATATGAATATTTTGCGTCCATTAGTGACCTATGATAAACTTGAAATCATTGAGATCGCTGAAAGAATCAAAACCTTTCCTATTTCAATCTTACCTTATGAAGATTGTTGCACGATCTTTTCGGTAAGTAATCCTATCACAAAGCCTCGTTTACCTGATGTGTTAAGAGAAGAAACTAAATGTGATTTCAGTATTGTTTATCCTCAAGCACTATCAGAGACCCAAACCATCATCATCACTGAACAAGCATCTGAATCATATCTCTAGGAGGAACTATGGCACTAGAACGTTTATCAAACGCACTCACTGAAGCATTCAAAAAACTAACTAAGAACGATAAAATCAATGAAGGCCATCTTGATGGTCTACTCAAAGAAGTCAAAATCGCTCTTTTAGAAGCAGATGTTCATACCTTAGCTGTCGATGAATTTTTAAATGACATTAAGACAGAAGCGATTGGTCAAAAGATCTTAGGTTCTTTAAAACCAAATGAAGCCTTAATGAAGTTGGTTTATGATCAATTGGTTGATCTCTTAGGGTCGCCTCAAGAAAATTTTGTTTATCCTGCATCTCAACAAGTTACTATGATGTTGGTGGGGCTACAAGGATCAGGTAAAACAACATCTGCTGCTAAATTAGCGCATTATTTTAAATCCAAAGGTCGTAAACCGTATTTGATCGCAGCGGATCTTCAACGTCCTGCAGCCATTGATCAGCTTGAGATCTTAGGGACTTCGCTCAATGTGAAAGTGTATACAGATCGCAGTTCGAAAAACGCCTTACAAGTGGTCAAAGATGGTTTAAAAGCAGCTAAAAATGAAAACATCGACACCATCATCATCGATACTGCGGGCCGTCTACATATCGATAATCTATTGATGGATGAATTATCTCAGATCAAGGCTTTTGTTAAACCTACTGAGATCCTATTGACTGTGGATGCCTTAAGTGGTCAAGATGCGCTCAACGTAGCGACATCTTTCAACGAAAAATTGTCTATCAGTGGCTTGATCGTAACGAAATTTGATGGAGATTCTAAAGGTGGGGCAGTCTTATCTGCGAAAACAGTGACCCATGTCAATGTCAAGATGGTAGGTACTGGTGAACGAGTAGACGAGTATGAACTTTTCTATCCAGATCGTATGGCTACTCGATTAATAGGTATGGGAGATTTGATGAGCTTAGTTGAAACAGCAGAAACTAAATTGGATGCTGCCTCATTAGAACGTAGTGCCAATCGTTTAATGGATGGACAGTTTACCCTTAACGATTTACTTGATCAATTCAATCAAATGGCTAAAATGGGTTCTATGAAAGCCATCTTAGGGATGCTGCCTGGTATGGGTCAATTGGCTCAACAGGTCAATGATAAAGAAGCCAGTCAAATGATGTCTAGAAATAAAGCCATCATTTTATCTATGACAGAAGAAGAAAGAGAAGATGCTTCTTTATTAAGAGCGTCTCGTAAAGCTCGTATCGCAAAAGGTAGTGGGACCTCAGTTCAAGATGTCGGTCGCTTATTATCTCAATATGAAAAAGCTAAAGATCAGATGAGAATGATGTCTCGACTGGCTAAAAATAATAAAGGATTTAAGTAGTGTCAAGTGAAAAGCCTTGACAGACATTTATCTTATGTTATACTTAATTCGATTTAAGGAGGATTTAACACATGGCAGTAAAACTTCGTTTAAAAAGAATGGGTGCTAAGAAGGATCCGTTCTATCGTATTGTAGCCGCAGATTCACGTTTCCCAAGAGATGGTCGTTTCATTGAAGCCCTAGGCTATTATGATCCAACCGCCAATCCGGTAGCGATCAAAATCAATGAAGAATTGGCCCTCAAATGGTTAAACAACGGTGCGCAACCTTCTGATACCGTCAGAAATTTGTTTTCCCAAGCTGGGATCATGACCAAGTTTCATCAAGAAAAGAACGCTAAATAATCATGCTAAGCTTAGAACAGGCTTTAACAGATCTTATTACGCCTTTGGTGGACGATAAGAACAGTTTAAGCGTCAAACAGATGGATAGTCTGGATGATGGCGAAATCCTGCTTCACGTATATGCCAAAAGCGAAGACGTTGCACGACTTATTGGTAAACAAGGTTCTATGGCGACAGCTGTAAGAAACATGATGTCCGTTGCGTCACGTCTAGAGAACAAGCGCATCTCGATTAAGTTTGAATCCTATTAGGATGCCTTGGCATCCTTTTATTTCTCTATGAAAAAAATACTGATCGGTGAAATCACAAAAGGATTTGGATTAAAAGGCGAAGCTAAGATTCGTATCTTTAGTGCGGATCCAGAGAAACGCTTTAAAAAGAAAGCAGTTTTGATGTATGAAAACGAAGGCATTGAAATGGATCTTACGATTGAAACAGTTCGCTTTCATCAAGAAGCTGCCTTGATCAAATTCGTAGGCTATCCTGATCTTACCTCTATTGACCCTTTGATTAAAGGAAAGTTATACATCAGTTCAGATACGCTTCCAAAAGGAGTGTATGTCTATCAGTTAAAAGAATGTAGCGTCTATGATGAACAGGATCAATTGATAGGTCCTGTAACGGAAGTCATTGAGAATACCCAATTGATCTTACGTGTAAAGACTAAAGAACGAGATATACTGATTCCTTATGTACCTGTATTTATAAAAGCAGTAGATACAGATCTTAAAAAGATCACGATCAAATGGATGGAAGGTCTATGAGAATCACCATCTTGACTCTGTTTCCTGAAATGTATGAAGGTTTCTTAAATACTTCTATCATTAAGAAGGCTATTTTAAAAGAACTCGTAGAAGTAGAATTGATCGATATTCGTCCTTTCTCTACCTCTAAGACCCATCGTGTCGATGATTATCCTTTCGGAGGTGGTCAAGGTTTAGTGATGGCTGTTCAACCCGTTAAAGACGCATTGAATTCAATTGATCATAAAGATGCGTATGTGATCATGACTTCAGCTGCAGGTTCATCGTTTAATCAAGCTAAAGCACGCTCTTTATCATCTCATGATCATTTGATCATTCTATGCGGGCATTATGAAGGCTTTGATGAACGTTTGGTTCAGCTCTGTGATGAAGAGGTCTCCATCGGTGATTATGTGCTTACAGGCGGTGAATTGCCCTCTATGGTCATCAGTGATGCGATCATTCGTTTAAAAGAAGGGGTCATCAAAGAAGCTTCTCATCGAGATGAATCTTATGAAGATGGTCTATTAGAATATCCTCAGTTTACTCGTCCTGAACAACTCTTAGAAGGGGATGTCCCTAAGGTCTTAATGAGTGGTAATCATGAACATATCCGTAAGTATCGTTTAAAAGAATCCTTACGTAAAACCTGGCTTAAACGTCCTGATCTGTTTAAAGATCGTCCTTTAACTAAAGAAGAGGCTCAACTCTTATCCGAAGTCCTCTTTGAGTCAATAAAAAAAGATTGATTTATTGTTTAGATTATGGTATTTTAGTTAAGCAGTTCCGCTGTTTATAAACATGAACTGAGATTCAAAAAGGAGCACGAAACCATGAAATTGAACTTAGTGGATGAAATCACCAAGTCCCAACTTCGTACTGATCTCCCTGATTTTGGAGCTGGATGTACTGTCAGAGTTGACGTACGTATCCAAGAAGGCGACAAAACCAGAATTCAGGCTTACGAAGGGGTTGTCATTGCCAGAAGCGGCAGTGGTATCTCAGAAACGTTTACCGTCAGAAAGATCTCCAATTCGATCGGTGTTGAAAGAACCTTCCCGGTTCATTCCCCAATCTTAGACAAGGTCGTAGTTCTAAAACGCGGAAAAGTCAGAAGAAGTAAACTGTACTATATGCGCGGACGTTCTGGCAAAGCATCTCGTCTTAAAGAAATTCGTTAGTCATTCGTAATAAAAAGTCGGAGAATTCCGACTTTTATTCTATAATGGGAAGTGGAAACAACTATGAACACCTTAAAAAACTTCTTAGAAAAATTCAAAGCTTTAAAAACAAGATATGGGATGGCTTATGATTTTATCTCAAGCATCATCATCAGTTATATCCTGGTTTTACTTTTGACCAGTTTTATCGTTTATCCAATTCATGTCGATGGAAGCAGTATGTATCCAACATTAAGTGATCTTGATTATGGGTTTTCTAATCTTTTGACGTATCGCAGTGAAGGATTGGAACGATTCGACGTCGTGATCATTTATTATGCGCCTATTGATGAGTATTTAATCAAAAGAGTCATTGGGTTACCAGGAGATACCGTTGAAGTCAAGAATGATATCCTCTACATCAATGGAACAGCGACAGATCAACCTTTTCTAGAATCAAACTATCGTGATCAATGGGTCGCAAGTGGAGAACCTTACACCGCTAATTTCGGACCTGTATTGGTAAAGGCGAATGAAGTCTTTATCATGGGAGACAATCGTCGTGTAGGAGGATCTACTGATTCTCGTGTTTTTGGATGTTTACCTATCGATAATATCCGTAGTAAAGATGTCTATATCTTTTGGCCACTAAGTCACTTTAGATGGCTGACAGGACAATAATGAGTATTCATTGGTTTCCTGGTCATATGACCAAAGCCAAACGAGAAATAGAAGCTCGTTTGAGTATGGTCGATTGTATCATCGAATTAAGAGACAGTAGACTGCCTCTTTCATCTCGTAATCCATTGATCGATGAGTTAGGTAAAGATAAACCAAGACTCATCGTTTTAACGAAGAAAGACATGTCTGATCCTATAAAGACCGCCGAATGGGTCAAGAAACTTCAAGAAGACAATACCGTTGTGATCGCACTTAACTTATTGAAAGATGATACACGTAAACTGATCGTCGATGGGGTCTTAAAAGTCATGGAACCTAAGTTCGCTCGATGGAAATCCAGAGGTATCCAACCAAGAGCGGTGAAAGCCATGGTTTTGGGGATTCCTAATGTTGGGAAATCGACCTTGATCAATCAATTGGCGAAAAAGAAATTAATGACTGTTGCTAATAAACCAGGGGTAACCATGGCTTTAAAATGGGCCAACGTACATCCTAAACTGGATATCTTAGATACACCGGGCTTATTATGGGGTCGTTTTGAAGACCATGAAGTCGCACTCAAATTAGCACTAAGTGGTTCCATCGCTGAAAAAGTACTTCCTATAGAAGAACTGTGTGATGAAGGCTTCAAGTTTATTTTAAGAGATTATCCTTTAGCGCTTTCTCAAAGATATGGTTATGAAGGATCTGATCTCACAGAATTTTTAATTGTCATCGCTAAAAAAAGAGGTTATATCCAAAACGGAGAATATAAACTGAATGAATCTATGGTGACCTTTCTAAGAGAACTTAGACAAGGTGATCTTGGACCTATGAGTATGGAATAATGGCCTGGTTAGAAAATGATTATGTTGAATATGAACGTATTTTAGGCATCGATGAAGCCGGAAGAGGACCTTTAGCGGGTCCTTGTATCGTTGCGGGAGTGATCTTACCTAAAGGATTTAGTCATCCTTTGATCAATGATTCTAAACAATTAAGTGCTAAACAAAGAGAGCTTTGTTTTAAAGACATCGTGATCCATGCCTTATGGGTAGGTGTGGTTGAAGTAATGCCAGAAACCATAGATCGTAGAAACATCTATCAAGCTACGAAAGATGCCAATATCCATTTGATAGAATTGGCTCATGCTGATCTTTGTCTAACGGATGCGATGGCCATTCAAAATCAAAAGATACCTGTTTATGATTTCATCAAAGGGGATTCTAGAAGTATCTCTATTGCAGCGGCCAGTATCATCGCTAAAGTATCAAGAGATGCCATTATGGTTTACTATGATGAAATTTATCCACAGTATGGCTTTAAACAACACAAAGGTTATCCTACTAAAGCTCATATCGAAGCTTTAAACACTTATGGGATCTGTCCTATACATCGATTAAGTTATGGACCAGTTGCGAATATTGTAAAACCTAACTTATTTAACGGAAATCTTTAAGATAAGGCATATATATCAGTATGACCAAAGATCAACTGGTGGCTTATAGTTTAAAATACGATGGAGATACTAACGAGATAAAGAAAGCTTTAGCTCGACATGAGCCCTATGAGCCACTTTTAGACTTGCCTAAGGTGATAAGCATCTTTGATGAAGCTTATCCTGAATCTTTAAGAGAACTCTCTGAACCGCCCTATGTGCTTTATTATAAAGGGGATATAAACTTACTTAAAAGGGAAGCAGTATCTATCGTAGGAAGCAGAAAGCCTATTGCTTATGCGATAAATCAAACACAAAGAATCGTTAAGATCTTGGCGAAAAAGTATATCATTGTGAGTGGATTGGCCAAAGGTATCGACGCTTTAGCTCATTTTGAGTCATTAAGAGTAAACTCAACGATTGCGATATTGGGCTGTGGAATTGATTATGTTTATCCTATCGAAAACAAAACTTTATATCGAAGCATAGAAGAAAATGGATTGATACTTTCTGAATATCCAAGCTTAAGTTTACCTTTAAAGCATCATTTTCCTCATCGAAATAGAATTGTGGCAGCCTTAGGAAAAGCTGTGGTAGTAATTCAAGCAGATCTAAAAAGTGGAACAATGATCACAGTCAATGAAGCACTTAATCTAGGTAAAGAAGTATATACGATTCCTTATGAGTTAAGCTCCATAGAAGGACAGGGGTGTAACCTCTTAATTCAGCAAGGAGCGAATATGATTTTAGATGATGATGATATTTTAAGTATATAAACATTTGACAAGCGACATGTTTTGTCTCATTGTAAATAGGAAAAGGAGTTCTTATGAAAAATTTGGTTATTGTAGAATCCCCATCGAAATCAAAAACGATTATGAAATATCTGGGACCAGACTTTGATGTGGTCTCATCTAAAGGTCACATTCGTGACTTAGCTACCACTGGTAAAGGAAGCCTCGGTGTAGATATCGCGGGTGGCTTTAAACCTACCTATGTGGTCAGTGAAGATAAATCTGATGTGGTTAAAGCACTTAAAGCGAAAGTAAAAACAGCGACGACTGTCTATCTCGCAACTGATCCTGATCGTGAAGGTGAAGCTATATCTTGGCATCTCGCGGATGAATTAGGCTTAGATCTAGATAAAACACAGAGAGTTGTTTTTAATGAAATCACGAAGACTGCTATTTTAGAAGCTTTTAATCATCCTCGTCATGTGGATATGGATATGGTTAGATCTCAAGAAGCACGTCGTATATTAGATCGTATCTTAGGATTCAAACTTTCAAAGCTCTTACAAGCTAAAATAAAGAGTCGTTCAGCAGGACGTGTTCAATCCGTCGCCTTGAAGTTGATCGTTGAACGAGAAAATGAGATCAATAAATTTGTCCCAGTTGAAAAATGGGCAATATTAGCTAAGTTTATAAAGGATGGAATTGAATTTGATGCGGAGCTATCTAAATTCAATGGAAAATCTTTTAAAGTTTCAACCAAAGAAGAGACAGATCAGGTCATGTCTAAACTTACTCCAGAATTTACTGTGACTTCCATCGAAGAAAAAGATGGGAAAGCTGAACGTCGCTATCCTTATATTACTTCTACCTTACAGCAAGACGCCGCCAATAAACTTTTCTTTTCAGCGAAGAAAACCATGAATGTGGCTCAGAAACTTTATGATGGGAGTGCCCAAAAAGATGGTCAAGAAGGTTTGATCACTTATATGAGAACTGATTCTACGCGATTAAGCGATCAGTTTATTCAAGAAACTTTAACCCATATTGAGAATACCTATGGGAAGGCTTATCTTGGTTCCTATAAAGTTAAAAACGAAGATAATTCTCAAGATGCCCATGAAGCCATCCGTCCTACCCATATCGCTTTAACACCTGAATCGGTAAAAGATTCACTATCTGATGATGCTTATAAACTCTATGCGTTAATTTATTCAAGAGCCTTGGCTTCTTTGATGAGTGCTCCTAAAATAAAAAACATGACTGTCTTATTGAGTCAAAGTGGTTATGATTTTAGTGCTAAAGGATCAAAAGTTGATTTTGATGGATTTTATAAAGTACTGGGTAAATATGAGCAAAGACAAGACAAAATGTTGCCTAAATTATCATTAGATGAAAAACTAAACAGTTTAACCACAGAAGGTAAACAATCCTTTACGAATCCTCCATCACGATATACAGAAGCTAAACTGATAGAAGTCATGGAAGAAAACGGAATAGGAAGACCTTCCACTTATGCGACCATCGTCGATACCATCGTTGAAAGAGCTTATGTTACCTTGGATAAGACAGAGACTTCAAAAGTGAAGTATTTCTTTCCTACTGAACAAGGTTTACTAACCGATACAAAATTAGGTGAACATTTTTCTGATCTCATCAACGTAGAATATACCGCTAAGATGGAAGAACAACTCGATCAGATCGCAGAAGGAAAGTTAAATCAACTGGAAGCTCTAAGTTCATTCTATTCAACTTTTGATGAATTGATGAAACACGCCAATGAAAACATGGAGAAGATCCAACCGATTAAAACTGGACGAGAATGTCCTCAATGTGGTCATGAACTGGTCATCCGAAAAGGAAGATTCGGTGATTTTACCGCATGTAGTGATTATCCTACCTGTAAATACATTGAAAAATCTGAGAATGATAAAAAAGATCCTGAATTGACTGGAGATGATTGTCCTACCTGTGGTAAACCACTGGTTAAACGTATCGGAAAATTTGGACCTTTCGTTTCATGTAGTGATTATCCTACCTGTAAATACATCTTAAAAGATAGCGGTCCTAAGGCTGCACCTGTTCCTACTGGAGAGAAATGTCCAGTTTGTGGAGGAGATCTAGTAACACGAAAAGGACGCTTTGGACCTTTCGTATCTTGTGGAAATTATCCTAAATGTAAATACATCAAACCGAGAGAGAAAAAAGAAGCAGTTGTAAAGGCAAAAGATGAAAGTGGAAGTTAATGTCATTGGAGCTGGATTAGCAGGATGTGAAGCTGCTTGGCAAATTGCTCAAAGAGGCGTTCAAGTTCATCTTTTTGAAATGAAACCTTTAAAAAAATCTGAAGCTCATCATAGTGATGATTATGCTGAATTGGTCTGTTCGAATTCGCTTAGAAGCAATGGACTAAGTAATGCTGTAGGTGTACTTAAAGAAGAATTAAGAATCTTAGATTCGTTGATTCTACAAGTTGCAGATCTAACAAGTGTTCCTGCTGGTGGTGCTTTGGCTGTTGATCGTGAAAGCTTCTCGAAAAATATTACAGATCGAATAAAATCCCATCCATTAATTAAGATTCATAATGAAATCGTGGATAAACCTAAAGAGGGTATTACCGTTTTCGCAACTGGTCCATTAACTGACTCAAGTTTAGCGGAATATTTTAAGTCTATCTTTAACGAAGATTCACTTTATTTCTACGATGCGGCTGCTCCAATTATCGTAAAGGACAGTATAGATTTTTCTATTGCGTACTATAAGTCTAGATATGATAAGGGTGATGGGAAAGACTACATCAATTGTCCTATGACCGTTGAAGAGTTTGATACCTTCTATGAGGCATTGATTGGTGCTGAGGTCGTTGTCCCTAAAGCATTTGAAAAAGAGATCTATTTTGAAGGCTGTATGCCTTTTGAGGTTATGGCTAAACGAGGTAAACAAACACTACAATTTGGACCTATGAAACCAGTAGGTTTAGAAATTTCTAAAGAACACAAAAGATCAGCTGCTGTAGTACAATTGAGAAGAGATAATGCAGCTGATAGTTTATACAACATCGTTGGTTTTCAGACACATTTGACTTGGCTTGAACAACGACGTATCATTCGTTTGATTCCAGGACTTCAAAACGCAGAGATCGCTCGATATGGAGTTATGCATCGTAATACCTATATCAAAGCTCCCAAGTTATTGAATCCTACTTATCAAAGTAAACTTAATAAGAATTGGTTCTTTGCCGGTCAGATGACAGGCGTCGAAGGTTATGTTGAATCCACTGCGAGTGGTTATCTTGCGGGTGTCAATGCTGCTAAAATGGCTTTAGGCGAAGATCTTGTTGAATGCCCTGCAGAAACCGTATTAGGATCTATGGCTTACTATATCACCCATGCTGACCCTGATTCATTTCAACCAATGAATGCGAATTTCGGTTTGATTCATTCTGATTTAAGCACTAGATTAAAAGATCGTAAAGAAAAGATGGCTCTAGAAGCATTGGAACAAATAAAACTCTTTAAAAACAAACTATGACACAGGACATCTTAGATTTTCTGAACAATATCGATACTGTCAATACCAAATCCGTTCATACACGGGATGCTTATCGTCGTGATCTTGAAGAATTTCATTTCTTTTTGATTAATCAAGGAGTTACCTTTTGGCAAGGTGTAGACTCAAAAACCATCATGCGTTTTATAGAACATCTCAATAAGAACGGAAAGGGTGGACTTCAAAACAGTACGATATCTAGAAAGATCTCTAGTCTACGTTCCTTTTTTAACTATCTTGCTCAACAAAATGAAGTGTCGCATAATCCTTTAAAATCTATTCATAATCCAGCTAAACAAAAGAAATTACCTGATTTTCTACTCTTTGAAGAACTCAATATGCTGCTTGAGTCTTTTGATTTAACTGATCCTGTTCAATTAAGAAATAGGGCGATGTTTGAATTGATTTATGCGAGTGGACTTCGTGTGAGTGAAGCTGCGACCTTAAGTCTTCAAGATATTGATTTGGATCAAAGAACTTTACGTTTTATAGGTAAAGGATCTAAGGAAAGAATGGTTCCATTTTATTCTGATTGTGCTGATGTATTAAGACAGTATCTAGATGAATCTAGACCCATTCTCATGAAAGGTAAACTACATCATCGAGTTTTCATTAATCAACAAGGTGAAGGTTTTAGTTCACGTGGGATTGAATATCTCTTAGATCAATGTGCTAAGAAAGCGGGAATTACAAGAACGGTTCATCCTCATATGCTTAGACATTCATTTGCGACCCATTTATTGGATAATGGTGCAGATCTTAGACTGGTTCAAGAACTATTAGGTCACGAAAACATATCCACAACACAGATTTATACACATGTTACCTTAGATCGCTTAAAAGCAACCTATCTTAAATCTCATCCAAGAGCTAAACTACCAGTAAAAACAACTTGAAAGAGAGTTAAGCCTTTGGTATACTGTTAAATGGCATCTTAGGGATGCACATCACACATCAGGGATTCGCGATTCCGTCTCAGAAATGAGTAATCGCGAGCAGAACTGGTGGAGGACAAACGGAAAGCGAGGAATACCATGTCTGTCGTATCGATGAAGAAGTTATTAGAACATGGATCCCATTACGGTCATCAGACCAAGAAATGGAATCCAAAAATGAAGCCGTTTATTTACGCGGCGAAGAATGGTGTATACATCATTAATTTAGAGAAAACTCTCGTAAAATTGGATGATGCTTACGCTGCGATGAAAGCTATAGCATTAAATAACGGTAAGATTTTGTTTGTTGGAACAAAAAAACAAGCTCAAGTTATCGTTATGGAAGAAGCATTAAGAAGTGGTTCTTTCTACATCAACCAAAGATGGTTGGGTGGACTTTTAACTAATTTTAAAACTATGCAAAAACGTATTAAACGTTTGCATGAAATTGAAGAGATGGAAGCCAGTGGAACAATCAATGTTTATCCTAAGAAGGAAGTAGCCAATATCCGTAAAGAAGCGGCTCGTTTGGAAAACTTCTTCGGTGGAATCAAAGAAATGAAACAATTACCAAATGCAATATTTGTAGTTGATCCAACTGAAGATTACAATGCAGTTGCAGAAGCTAAAAAACTAAATATCCCTGTATTCGGTTTTACCGATACGAATTGTGATCCAGAAGCAGTTGATTTTGGTATCCCAGCCAATGATGATGCTATTCGCTCAATCAAGTTGATCGTTAGTGTTATGGCTGATGCCATCGTTGAAGCTAAAGCTGGTATCTTATCTTATGCATTCCAGGAACAAGATCTTGTTAAAGACATTTCTATGAGCGATGTTATTATCAACGTTGATCAAGTAAATGAAGAAAACGAACGCAGAAGAAAAGCAAAAATGGAAGAAAGAAGACAACGCGAAGAACGTACGACTCACAGACCTTTCGATCGTCGTCCTCGTAATAATGATACTTATCAAGGTCGTTCATCAGAATCCAGACCTTTTACAAGAACAGAACCTGCTAAGATCATTGAATCAAAACCAGTTGAAGCCGCAAAAGTTGTTGAGGCTCCAAAACCAGTTGAAGTAGCTAAAGTTGTTGAAGCACCAAAACCTGTAGAAGCTGTTAAAGCAGTTAAAGCTGTTGAAACTGCAGCTCCTGAAGCTGCACAAGAAGTTGTTGCTAAAAAACCAAGAGCTAAAAAAGCTGATGTGAAGGATGGAGAATAAGCTATGATTACAGCAAGTCAAGTCAAAGAACTACGCGATAAAACAGGCGCAGGGATGATGGATTGTAAGAAAGCACTCGAAGAAACCAATGGAGAATTGAATAAAGCCATTGATTGGTTGAGAGAAAAGGGCATCGCGAAAGCTGCTAAAAAGGCAGATCGTATTGCTGCTGAAGGGTTGACAAAAGCCATCGTCAAGGGAAACCATGCCGTGGTTATTGAACTCAATTCAGAAACCGACTTCGTTGCTAAAAACGAACAATTCTTAGCCTTATTAAATAACTTAGCCAATACTTTAGTAGATGCTAATGTTAAA